>NZ_JBWKKJ010000002.1:0-919044 GCF_056431605.1 Streptomyces sp. NPDC045846
CGGAAGCTAAGCCTTTCAGCGCCGATGGTACTGCAGGGGGGACCCTGTGGGAGAGTAGGACGCCGCCGAACAAATTGTGGGGAAAGCCCCGCACCGAGACCCGTAGGAATACGGGTTCATGGTGCGGGGCTTTTTCGCGTTCACGGGAGGAATCGAAAGTCTGGAAGGGGCCTGGAGGAAGCCCTCCAGGCCCCTTCCCCCCTGGTTTACAGGCGGCCCGCCGCCTTCAGCTCGAGATACGCGTCGGCCAAAGCAGGCGCCAGTCCGTCCGGAGGGGCGTCGACGACCGTGGCGCCGTGGCGCATCAGTTTCTCGGCGATGCGGCGCCGCTGCTGCTGAGCCTGGCTGGCCGCTGCGGCTTCGTAGACCGCCTCGATGTCACCCCGTGCCGTTGCCATCCGCTGAATGTGAGGGTCGGCCACAGACGCCACGAGCACCGTATGGCGCTTGGTCAGTTGCGGCAGTACGGGGAGCAGGCCCTCTTCGGCTGCCGCTGTATCCAGGCTGGTCAGCAGGACGATCAGAGAGCGGCGAGGCGCATGGGTCAGGGCTGCTGCGCTGAGGCCGCGGGCGTCGGTCTCCACCAGGGAGGGCTCCAGCGGGGCCATCGCGTTGACCAGTGCGGGCAGGAGTTCGCCTGCGGCCCGGCCCTGCACCTGCGCGCGTACCTGGCGGTCGTACGCCAGGAGATCTACGCGATCGCCGGCTCGTGAGGCCAGGGCCGCGAGCAGCAGCGCGGCGTCCATCGCTGCGTCGAGCCGAGGCACGTCGCCGACTCGGCCGGCCGAGGTGCGACCCGTGTCGAGGACGACCAGGACGTGGCGGTCGCGCTCCGGACGCCAGGTTCGAATGGCGACATTGCCCCGGCGGGCGGTGGCACGCCAGTCGATGGAGCGGGTGTCATCGCCAGGAACGTACTCGCGGAGGCTGTCGAATTCGGTTCCCTCGCCGCGGGTCAACACGCTGGTGCGGCCGTCGAGTTCACGGAGCCGGGCCAGGCGGGACGGAAGGTGCTTGCGGCTGGTGAAGGGCGGCAGCACTCGGATGGCCCAGGGGACGCGGTGGCTGCCCTGGCGGGCGGCCAGGCCGAGCGGGCCGTACGAGCGGACGGTGACGCGGTCTGCGTGCCGTTCGCCCCGCCGGGTCGGCCGCAGCGTGGTGGACAGGCGGCTTCGTTCGCCGGACGGGATCGTCAACGGGTGCCGGGACGCGGCCTGTTCGGTTCCGGTCGGCCAACTGCTGGGTGGCCAGGCGTCCCTGAGCTGGGCGCGGAGGCGGCGGCTGGACGGATTGGTGACGGTGAGGCCGACCTCGACCGCGTCACCAAGTCGAACGGATGTATCACCAGTTCGGGTGAACTGGAGCTTCCGTACTGGCGCGGCGCAGGCGTAGTCGCACAGAATTGCGAGTGCAAGGGGGCCGTCGACTGCCAGCATCCCGGTCCAGCTCGGGGCGAAGACGCCCACGGGAATGGAGCCGAGAGCGGCCAGGAGTGCGGAGCGTCCGGTGAGAGCCATGGGGGCGCCTCAGCGGGGCACGGGGACGTGGGCGAGGACCGAGGCGATGACGGAGTCGGCGGTCACACCCTCCATCTCGGCTTCGGGGCGCAGTTGGATGCGGTGGCGAAGTGTGGGGAGTGCCAGGGCTTTCACATCGTCCGGGGTGACGTAGTCCCGGCCGGTGAGCCAGGCCCAGGCCCGGGCCGTGGAGAGCAGTGCGGTGGCGCCTCGGGGGGAGACCCCGAGGTTGAGCGAGGGGGATTCACGCGTGGCACGACAGATATCGACGACATAGCCGGCGATCTCGGACGAGACGGAGGTCTTGGCGACGGCGGCGCGGGCGGCTTCGAGGTCGGCGGGACCGGCGACCGGGCGCACGCCCGCAGCCTTCAGGTCGCGGGGGTTGAAGCCGTTCGCATGCCGGGCCAGCACGTCTATCTCGTCCTGGCGTGACGGCAGCGGAACCGTCAACTTCAGCAGGAACCTGTCCAGTTGGGCCTCGGGCAGCGGGTAGGTGCCTTCGTACTCGACCGGGTTCTGTGTGGCGGCCACCAGGAACGGGTCGGGCAGCGGACGCGGGGTGCCGTCGACCGTGACCTGGCGCTCCTCCATTGCTTCGAGGAGGGACGACTGGGTCTTGGGCGGGGTGCGGTTGATCTCGTCGGCGAGCAGCAGGTTGGTGAAGACCGGCCCCGGCTGGAAGGAGAACTCGGCACTGCGGGCGTCGTAGATGAGCGAGCCGGTGACGTCGCTCGGCATGAGATCGGGGGTGAACTGGACGCGCTTGGTGTCGAGTTCGAGGGAGGCCGCCAGCGCCCGCACCAGAAGGGTCTTGGCGACACCCGGTACACCTTCGAGCAGCACGTGGCCGCGGCAGAGGAGGGCCACGACCAGGCCGGTCACGGCCGAGTCCTGGCCGACCACGGCCTTGGCGATCTCGGCGCGCAGGGCTTCCAGGGAAGCGCGGGCGCTGTCCGGGTTCGCTGCGGACTCGGGGGTGCGGTCGCTCATGAAGTGCGTACCTCTCTTTCGAGGGCGTCGAGGTCGTCCGCGAGGCGGACCAGTGCGGCGTCGTCGGCGGGTGTCGGGCCGAAGAGCAGGGAAAGGGGGTCGCGGTCGGCGGCGGGGAGCCGGGCGGCGACGGCGGGGACGAGCGCCTCGGGTGAGTGTGCCGCGGAGGCGGCCACGCCCAGGAGGGGGGCCAGGCGGGTGCGGGTGGCCGAACGGAGGGTGTCGGCCGCACGGTCGCGGGCGTTCGCCTTGCGGTAGAGGCGGGCGCGGCCCTCCGTGGCCTCGGACGCGCGGATGGCGACCGGGAGTCGCTCGATGACGAGCGGGCCGAGCCGGCGGGCGCGCCAGATGGCGGCGAGCACGGCGGCGAGGGCGAGTTGGAGGGTGGCCCAGCGCCATCCGGACGGGATCAGGTCGAAGAAGGAGCGTTTGCCGGCGTCGGTGGCAGACGCGTCACCCAGCGAGGGGAGGTACCAGACCAGATGGGGTCGAGCGCCGAGCAGTTGGAGAGCGAGAGAGGCGTTGCCCTCTTTGTCGAGCCGGTGGTTGAACAGGATGTCGGGGGCGCCGAGCAGGACGGTGTCGCCCTGGCCTCGGCCCGCGGTGTGGAGCAGGGTGGGAAGGCCGCCGGCCGCGTAGCAGCCCTCGGCGTCCTCGTCAGGGGCCACGTAGCGGACGCCGCCGGTGTCCGCACGGCCCGCGCGCAGGGCGGCGGGCTGCGTGCAGGCGGGGTCACGGGGCTTGACCGGGACGGGGCTCTCGGTGTGTACGCCGGGGGCGAGGACCGTCAGGGACGCCTCGGTGGGGGCGACGAGGATCGTACGGCTGCCGGAGTCGGCGGTGGCGGTGCGGAGTTGGCGCTGCTGTGCCTCGGTCAGGAGGTCGGGGACGGCGACCAGCAGGGTGGTGCCGGGGCCGACGGAGGCTGTCGCCTCGTCCAGCGTGGTGACCACACGGGTGGAGACACCCTGGCCCTGGAGGAGTTGGGCGACGGCGCGGCTGCCGTACTGGTCGGCGGAGCGGGGGTCGAGGCTGCCGTGCCGGGAGTCGGAGTGCAGGGCGGCGAGCGCGATGCCGGCCGTGAGCAGGACGGCGAGGGCGAGCAGCAGGCCGCGCGTGCGGGTCCACAGCTGGTGTGCCGTGACCGAGGTGGAGGTGGGTGCGGTCATGCGACGGCCCCCGGGGTCGCGCCGCTCAGGACGGGTTTGGTGCGGGCGAGGTCCTGGTCGAGGTCGCGGAGCCGTGCGTATGCCGCCTCGTCGGTGGCGCGGCCGCCGTATGTGACGTCGTCGAACGTCCGGGCGGCGGCGCGGAGCCGGTCCGTGTGGCCGGGCAGCGTACGGCCCGCCTCGGCGGCCGCTTCGTCGGCGGTGCGGCCGGGGCGCGGGTCGAGCAGGGCCCGCTCCTCCAGGGAGCGGACGATGGCCCGCATCCGTTCCTGGACGGCTTCGTTCCAGCGCCGGGCCGCGGCGTGCGCCTCCGCGGTGGTGCGGTGTTCGGCGGCGCTGCGCGGGCGGTCGTCGAACACGGTGCCCCCGGAAGTGGCCGTGCGCTGCGGGCTGCCGAGCCGCCACCACAGTGCGGCGATCAGCGCGAGGACGACGACGGCGATCACGATCAGGCCGAGCGGGCCGCCGGGGGCGGCACCGGACGCGGAGTCGAAGAGCGATCCGACCCAGTCCCAGAAGGCGTTGAGGGCTCGCTGGAGGAGGCTCGGGTCGTTCTGGTGGTATGCCGGGTCGGACAGTTCGCGATGGGCCGCCTCGCGGGCGGGGTTGCGTCCGATGTCCACCGGAGGCTGTCCGGATGCGCCGTTCAGCAGTCGTGCCGTGATGAAGCCCCCCGCTCCTGACACTCCATCAGCTCCCGGGTGTCTCGTAGCCGGGCACGCCCGCGGCGCGGGCCAGTTCGAGGTCGAGTGCCTCGCGGCGGATGCGCTGGTCGATGTAGAGCAGCACGCTGACACCCGCGGCGATGGGGTAGGTGATGGCCGACGCGATCACGGCTCCGATCCCGGAGATGACCAGGTACGTCCAGCCGAACTCGGGGGTGGTTCCGCTCAGCAGGTCGTGGAAGTTGTCGCTGTTCACCGCCATCGCGATCCCGGTGAACGGGAACATGATGATCATCGAGACGATGCCCATCAGGATCGACGTCAGCAGGGTGATGCCGAGGATCCGCCACCAGGAGCCGTTGACCAACTTGGTGGAGCGGCGCAGGGACTGGACGATGCTCTGCCGCTCCAGCATCAGAGCCGGGGAGGCCAGGCTGAAGCGGACGTACAGCCACAGGGCGACCACGGATGCGGCGAGGCCGCCGAGTACGGCGAGTGCGGCGCCACCGCCGCCCCCGAGGAGCGCGCCGGGGAGGATGCCGACGGCGAAGATCGCGCCGAACATGACGAACAGGAGGGCGAGCAGCCCGAGCAGGCTCAGCAGCCGCGGGCGGGCCTCGGCCCACGCGGCGCCCAGGCTCACCGGGCGGCCGAGCACAGACCGGCTGACCACGATGGTGAGGACGGCCGTCGTGAAGAGGGTGGCGAGCTGGCCGATGATCAGGGGCGGCGTGAGGTCGAGCAGGCTGGACTGCAAGGAGTCGAAGGCCTGGTTGATGGCCTCGGTGCCGGTGGCGTTCGGGTCGACCGCGGCCGGGGTCGGCAGGATGAAGCGGACGGTGAGGATCTGGGCGATCTGGGAGATCACCGCAACGGTCAGCGTCAGCCCGAGGACGGTGCGCCAGTGGGCGCGGGCGGTGGAGACGGCCCCGTCGAGGATCTCGCCGACACCCAGCGGGCGCAGCGGGATGACACCGGGCTTGGCGGCGGGCGGACGGCCGTAGTTCTGGTTCCAGTTGGGGCCCGGGGGCTGCCCCGGCACCTGGCCCCATCCGCCGCGGCCCTGCTGGCCGCCCCAGCCCGGTGCGGGCGGCAGAGGCGTCTGACCGGCTCCCGGAGGGGACCACTGGGTGGCCGGGGGCTGGTCCTGCGACCACTTCGAGGAGGCGCGGGCCCGGTCGGAGGGCTCGGGCGCCGGGGGCGTGCCGGAGTCTTCGCCGTCGGAGGGGGCCGATCCGGGCGAAGCCCAGCCCGGAGAGTCGTTCACGGTCGTCCACCTCGTGGATTGGTCACGGGACCGGCGACTGCGCCTGCCGGCTCCTTCGGGTTGGCTGCCATGGTGCCATGTGGATCCCGGCCGCGGACCTGCCCTCGTATCTCGTTCGCACCTTCAATTGTCGGCCGCTCACGGGGCAGACTGGGCAGATGGCTGATCAGGACGTGCGAACCACCACGGGACCCGGCCCTTCCGGAATCCCCTCGCTGCGCTGGGACGAGCCGCCGGAGGGCCCCGTGCTGGTCCTCCTGGACCAGACCCGACTGCCCGCCGAGGAGGTGGAGCTCGTCTGCACGGATGTGCCGGGGCTGGTGCTGGCCATCCAGACGCTGGCGGTACGCGGGGCCCCGCTGCTCGGCATCGCCGGGGCCTACGGGGTGGCGCTGGCCGCCGCCCGCGGCTACGACGTGGAGGAGGCGGCGGCGCACCTCGCGGGGGCGCGGCCCACCGCGGTGAACCTGGGGTACGGCGTGCGGCTGGCGGCCGGGGCGTACCGGGCGGCTCTGGAGAAGGGCGTGGGGCCGGTTGAGGCCGGGGCGGCGGCGCTGGCCGCGGCCAAGGAGCTGCACCGGGCCGACGCCGAGGCGAGCGCGCGGATGGCCCGGCACGGGCTGGCACTGCTCGACGAGCTGATGCCGGGCGGCAGTCACCGCATCCTCACCCACTGCAACACCGGCCGACTGGTCTCCGGCGGCGAGGGCACCGCCTTCGCGGTCGCGCTGGCCGCGCATCGCGCGGGCCGACTGCGGCGGCTGTGGGTCGACGAGACGCGGCCGCTGCTGCAGGGCGCGCGGCTGACGGCGTACGAGGCGGCGGGCAGCGGGATGGCGTACAGCCTGCTGAGCGACAACGCGGCCGGCTCGCTGTTCGCGAGCGGCGAGGTGGATGCTGTCCTCGTCGGCGCCGACCGCATCGCGGCCGACGGCTCGGTGGCCAACAAGGTGGGCAGCTATCCCCTCGCGGTGCTCGCCAAGTACCACCATGTGCCGTTCGTCGTGGTCGCGCCGGTCACCACGGTGGACCTGGACACTCCCGACGGCGCTTCGATCGAGGTCGAGCAGCGGCCCGGCCAGGAGGTGACGGAGTTCACTGCGCCGCAGGTCCCGGGGGGCGGCTGGGGGTCCGCATCCGGGCTGCCGGTGGCACCGCTGGGAACGCAGGCGTACAACCCCGCCTTCGATGTGACACCGCCGGAACTGGTCACGGCGATCGTCACGGAGGAGGGCGTTCTGTCCCCGGTGACAGGCGGCGGGCTGAGGGAGCTGTGTGCCAGGTCACGCCAGGTAACGATTAGCTAATGGGATGATGACGTTTATGAAGGGACGCGTCCTTGTCGTCGACGACGACACCGCACTGGCCGAGATGCTCGGCATTGTGTTGCGTGGAGAAGGTTTTGAGCCGTCGTTCGTAGCGGATGGCGACAAGGCACTGGCGGCATTCCGTGACGCCAAGCCCGACCTGGTGCTGCTCGATCTCATGCTGCCCGGACGGGACGGCATCGAGGTCTGCAGGCTGATCAGGGCCGAGTCGGGTGTGCCGATCGTCATGCTCACCGCGAAGAGCGACACCGTGGACGTGGTGGTCGGCCTGGAGTCCGGGGCCGACGACTACATCGTGAAGCCGTTCAAGCCGAAGGAGCTGGTCGCCCGGATCCGGGCCCGACTGCGCAGGTCGGAGGAGCCCGCGCCGGAACAGCTCGCCATCGGCGACCTGGTCATCGACGTGGCGGGGCACTCGGTGAAGCGGGACGGGCAGTCGATCGCGCTGACCCCGCTGGAGTTCGACCTGCTGGTCGCGCTCGCCCGCAAGCCGTGGCAGGTGTTCACTCGGGAGGTACTGCTCGAACAGGTCTGGGGCTACCGCCACGCGGCGGACACCCGCCTGGTCAACGTGCATGTCCAGCGGCTGCGCTCGAAGGTCGAGAAGGACCCCGAGCGGCCGGAGATCGTGGTGACCGTCCGTGGGGTCGGTTACAAGGCAGGACCGAGCTGAGATGACCCAAGAAGCTGGGCGCAAGACGTCCTGGGGCGGCCGGTTGCTCCAGGAAGGAGCGCCCGGCGGTCCGGTGCTGCGCCTCGTCGTGCGCTGGCTGCGGCGCCCGCTGCTGCCCGCCGCACGGCTGTGGCGGCGCAACATCCAGCTCAGGGTGGTCGCGGCCACCCTGCTGATGTCGCTGGGCGTCGTCCTGCTGCTCGGCTTCGTGGTCATCGGCGCGGTGCGCAACGGCCTTCTCGAAACCAAGGAGAAGGCGGCCGAGAGCCAGTCCGCGGGCGGTTTCGCGGTCGCGAAGGACAAGGCGGGCGCGCCCGTCTCGACCGGTGGCGACGACACCACCGCGGGCCGGGGCTCCGGCTCGTCGGTGAGCTGGCGCAACGACCTGGTGACCCAGCTGGCGAGCAGCGGCCAGGGCGCGTTCTACGTCGTCGCCCTGGGGTCGGCCTCATCGGACTCGGACTCGGCTTCCAGCAACAGGGGGCCGCGTGCCTCCGGATACGTCGACCCTCGCGCGAGCGTTCCGCAGAGTCTGCGGGACAGCGTCGACGAGGGGGCCGGCGCGTTCAAGACGTACACCTCGATCAAGTTCACCGACGGCCAGGAGGCCGAGCCGGGCCTGGTCGTGGGCACCCGGCTCAAGGACGTCGACGGGCAGTCCTACCAGCTCTACTACCTCTTCCCGCTGGTGCAGGAGGAGAAGTCGCTCACCCTGGTCAAGACGACCCTGGCGACCGCCGGGCTCTTCGTCGTGGTGCTGCTCGGGGCCATCGCCTGGCTCGTGGTGCGGCAGGTGGTGACGCCGGTCCGGATGGCCGCGGGAGTCGCCGAACGGCTCTCCACGGGCGTCCTCAGAGAGCGTATGAAGGTCACCGGCGAGGACGACATCGCGCGCCTCGGCGAGGCCTTCAACAAGATGGCGCAGAACCTCCAGAGCAAGATCAACCAGCTGGAGGAGCTGTCGCGGATGCAGCGGCGGTTCGTCTCCGACGTCTCGCACGAGCTGCGCACCCCCCTGACGACGGTACGGATGGCAGCCGATGTCATTCACGAGGCGCGGGTCGACTTCGATCCGGTGACCGCACGCTCGGCAGAGCTGCTCGCCGGGCAGCTGGACCGGTTCGAGTCGCTGCTCGCCGACCTCCTGGAGATCAGCCGCTTCGACGCGGGAGCGGCGGCCCTGGAGGCCGAGCCGATAGACCTTCGCGAGGTCGTACGGCGGGTCATCGAGGGTGCCGAGCCGCTGGCCGAGCGCAAGGGCACGCGGATACGGGTGGCCGGTGACGAGCAGCCCGTGGTCGCCGAGGCCGACGCCCGCCGGGTCGAGCGGGTACTGCGCAACCTGGTCGTCAATGCCGTCGAGCACGGCGAGGGCCGGGACGTCGTGGTGCGCCTCGCGGCGGCGGGCGGAGCCGTCGCGGTCGCGGTGCGGGACTACGGCGTCGGGCTGAAGCCCGGCGAGGCGACGCGGGTGTTCAACCGGTTCTGGCGGGCCGATCCGGCGCGCGCCCGTACCACCGGTGGTACCGGCCTCGGCCTGTCGATCGCCGTCGAGGACGCCCGGCTGCACGGCGGCTGGCTGCAGGCCTGGGGCGAGCCGGGCGGGGGTTCCCAGTTCCGGCTGACCCTGCCGCGCACCGCCGACGAGCCGCTGCGCGGATCGCCGATACCGCTGGAGCCGGAGGACTCACGGGCCGCCCGTGAGCGGGCGCGGACCGAGGCGGCGTCCGCGCAGACGCAGGGCAACCGGCTCTCCACCGTGCCGACGCCGCGGCTCGACCGTTCCGCGCTGCCCGTGCCGCCCACGGCCCCGGTGCGCCCGCGCACCTCGGGGCCCGCGGCCAGCCCCGCTGGGCTGCCGGGTGGTGGCGGGGGCCGGGTGGTGGCCCGGCGCACCGAAGCGGAGGGCGCACGCCCCGGCGCGGAGCGCGGGGAGGACGCGGTGGGCCAGGAGCGGCTCACCGAAGTGACCGACCAGGAGGGATCGGCCCGTGGGCGCTGACCGGGGGAGGGGCCGCGCACTGCTGCGGTCGGTGGTCGTGCTGGGTGGCGGCTCGCTGCTGGTGTCGGGCTGCGCGTCCATGCCGAGCAGCGGCGACGTGCACTCGGTTTCGGCGTCCCAGCGGGCCGATTCGCAGGTGCAGGTGTACGCGGTGCCACCGCGGCCCGGCGCCGAGCCCAACGAGATCGTCGCGGGCTTCCTCGAGGCGATGACCAGCGACGACCCGAAGTTCGCGATGGCCCGCCAGTACCTGACCGTGAAGGCGGCCAAGGACTGGCAGGCCAACCAGGTCACCGTGCTGGCCGACGGCCCCGACCCGCAGCCCAACCGGTCCAGCGACCGCGGCGCGGACTCGAACGGCTTCACGTTCACGGTGTCCGGCAAGCCCGTCGCCGTGGTCGACAAGCAGCGCGCCTACCAGCCGGCCAAGCCGCAGGACACGTACAGCCAGACCATCCACCTGGTGCGCCAGAGCGGGCCCGACGGCACGGGCAAGGAGTGGCGCATCGACGCGCTGCCGGAAGGGCTGCTGCTCGGGCAGTCCGACTTCCAGCGCATCTACCGCTCCGTCAACACGTACTACTTCGCCGCCGGGCAGAACCGCCTCGTCGCCGACCCGGTGTACGTGCGCCAGCGCACCGACCCCGAGACGCAGATGAACCTGGTCACGCAGACGGTGCAGTCGGTGCTGGACGGTCCGACCAACTGGCTGAAGCCGGTGGTCACTTCGACGTTTCCGACGGGGACGGCGCTGAAGGGCGGCACCAAGTCGCTGTCCCTGGACGATCGCAACGCCCTGAAGGTGCCACTGAACGAGCGGGCCTCCAACGCCGGTGGGGCGCAGTGCAAGCGGATGGCGGCCCAACTCCTTTTCACCCTGCGGGATCTGACGAATACGCCGATATCCCAGGTGGAGTTCGACGGGGCCGACGGCTCCCCGCTGTGCGTGCTCAGCGGTGGCCAGGCCGAGACGTACGCGCCGGACCGCATGTCGACCAGCCCCGGTCAGTACTTCGTGGACGCTGGTGGCCATGTGGAGCGGATGCGGGCCGACGCCGGCGGCTCCGACAGTTCGGACAGCTCGGACGACTCGGTGGTGACCGAGCCGGTGCAGGGCCCGTTCGGCAAGGGCGAGCAGCAGGTGCGCACGGTCGCGGTCTCACGGGACGAGAAGCGCGCGGCCGGGGTGTCGGCGGACGGCAGGTCCCTGCTGGTGGCGCCGCTCTCGGCGGGTGGCGAGCTGGTGCGGACGACGGTGACCAGCGACGACAAGGACGCGAAGAACGGCGGCCTGTCGGCGCCCAGTTGGGACGGGCGGGGAGACCTGTGGGTGGCCGACCGCAATCAGGCCAAGCCGCGGCTGCTGCGCCTCGCGCAGGGCGCGGGGGAGCCGGAGGCCGTCGATGTCGCCGGCCTCAACGGCGCGCAGATCCAGCAGGTCCGCATGGCGGCGGACGGTGTGCGCGTCGCGCTGCTCGTGTCCCAGGGCGGCCATACGACGCTGCGGATCGGCCGGGTGGAGCGCAGCGGCGGAGGCGACAAGAGCATGGTGTCCGTAGTCGAACTGCGCCCCGGGGCGCCGCAGATGGAGGACGTCACCGCCGTGTCCTGGGCCGGGCGCAGCCGCCTGGTCGTGGTCGGCAAGGAGACCGGCGGGGTCTCCCAGCAGCTGCGCTATGTGCAGACGGACGGGTCGACCTCGGCGTCCGGCACCCTGCCGAGCGTCAACAAGGTCACGGACATCGCGGCCACCGACGACGACCGGATGCCCCTGGTGGCGCATTCGCAGGAGGACGGCATCGTGCGGCTGCCGCCGGGGGCGAACTGGCGGACGGCCGTCAAGAAGGGCTCGGCGCCCGCGTATCCGGGATAGCCGGCCGCCCGGGGCCCGTGCGGAAGGTTTTCCACAGCCCTCCGGGCCCGGCGCGGGTTTTCCACAGGGGTGGCCGGGTCCCGCTCCCCTTGGCACAGTGGAAGCCATGCGGGGGTGGTGGCGGGAGTTCTCCGGCCTTGTGCTGCCGACCGCCTGCGGCGGCTGCGGGAGGCCGCGTACGGCGTTGTGCGAGCGGTGCAGGGCGGCGCTGCTCGGGGCGCCCGCGTGCCGGGTGCGTCCCGAGCCGGAGCCGGCCGGGCTGCCCGCGGTGTACGCGGCCGCGCCCTACGAGGACGCGGTGCGCGCGGTGCTGCTCGGGCACAAGGAGCGGGGCGCCCTCGGCCTTGCCGGAGTGCTGGGACAGGCGCTGGCGGGCGCGGCGCGGGCTGCCGCCGGGCCGGCTGGGCGGGGGCCGTTGCTGCTGGTCCCGGTGCCGTCGTCGCGGCGTGCGGTGCGGGCGCGCGGACACGACGCGACCCGGCGCGTGGCGCTGGCCGCCGCGCGTGAGCTGCGCCGGGCCGGGACGGACGCGAGGGTGGCCGCGGTGCTGCGCCAGCGGCGTGCGGTGGCCGACCAGGCGGGCCTGAGCGCCCCGCAGCGGCTCGCGAATCTGTCCGGGGCCCTGGTGGTGGCGGGCGGTGGTGAGGGGCTGCTGGCGGGTGGCCGAGTGGTCCTGGTGGACGATCTGATGACCACGGGCGCATCGCTGGTGGAAGCGGCGCGTGCGATCCGTGGGACGGGGGTAGTCGGTCCTCGTAGGGACGTCGTGGACGGAGATGGATGCCCAAGGCAGGGAATTTTGGGCCCTCCCCGGGCGGGGACAGCGCATCGCCGCTGGGGAGCCGGATTGAAGGCGTGGGACGCCGGTGTTCCGCGCCCCGTCGCCGCCGTCATCGCGGCCACTCCGGAATCGTTCGCGACAAAACGGAACTGACCGAGAAGCCGCATCGTTGCAGGTAGTGAGAGGACGGAAACACCCGAGTGGAGGTACGTGCGGGTAGCGGGTGCCGACATCCGGCCGGGCGAGCTATGTTCGGTTGTGAGGAATGGCGAAAGACCGTTCACTTAATGCACGGCTGAGCTTCGGCGCGTTTTCACTTACCCCCGACTTGGTGGGGTGGGGATCTTCTCGACGGGGGAGGAGGAGGTGATACGTCACCGAGTCCGACGCCCCGGCACTCACCGGGGTCTGGTGCAAAAGGGAGCAGCTCCGCTCTGAGGCGGAGTGATCCGGGAACGGAGTTCTGCGTGGACATCGTCGTCAAGGGCCGCAAGACCGAGGTGCCCGAGCGGTTCCGCAAGCACGTGGCCGAGAAGCTGAAGCTGGAGAAGATCCAGAAGCTCGACGGCAAGGTAATCAGCCTCGACGTCGAGGTGTCCAAGGAACACAACCCGCGGCAGGCGGACCGTTCGGACCGGGTGGAGATCACCCTCCACTCGCGCGGCCCGGTGATCCGTGCGGAGGCGGCGGCAGCAGACCCGTACGCGGCGCTCGACCTGGCGACCGGCAAGCTGGAGGCGCGGCTGCGCAAGCAGCACGACAAGCGCTACACGCGCCGGGGCAACGGGCGGCTCTCGGCCGCCGAGGTCGTCGATGTCGTGCCGGGTGTCGCGGAGTTGAACGGAAACGGCGAGCCTGTGGACGGTTCGAAGGAAGAGCGCATTCCCACCACCAGGATCGGCTCGCTCGAGGTGCAGGGCGAAGGACCGCTGGTGGTCCGCGAGAAGACGCATGTCGCAGCCCCGATGACGCTCGACCAGGCGCTCTACGAGATGGAGCTGGTCGGGCACGACTTCTACCTGTTCGTCGACTCGGAGACGAAGCACCCCAGTGTCGTCTACCGGCGGCACGCCTACGACTACGGCGTCATCCACCTTGAGACCGACCCGCTCGCCGGTGAGGACGCGAGCGGCGCGGGCGGTGCGCTGGGCGGCTGACCCCGGCCGGAAGGACCACGGAGGACCCGCTGGCCCGGCGCGCTGAACGTCCGCGGACGGCACGCCGTACCACCGGGTGATGGTGCCCCTGGAGCGCTTGTGCGCCCCCGGGGGCACCACCGTGCGACCACGGGATCACCCTTCTGTCGGCCGGGCATGAAATCATGGCCTCGCACGCCAACCGCAGCTCCCTGGAGCATGGTTGGGCAGCACACCAACGCGGGCCACGGCCTTCAGGGGGAGGAACGATGGCGGACAGCTTCGGGCCGGTGCACGACGGTTCCCATGCCGACAGCCCGAGCGGTGGGGACCACGAGGCCGGCATGCACGCGGGCGGGTCCCGCAAGGAGCCGATCCGGGTCCTGGTGGTGGACGACCACGCCCTGTTCCGCCGGGGCCTGGAGATCGTGCTGGCCGCCGAGGAGGACATCCAGGTCGTCGGCGAGGCGGGGGACGGCGCGGAGGCGGTGGACAAGGCGGCCGATCTGCTGCCGGACATCGTGCTGATGGACGTGCGGATGCCCCGGCGCGGCGGCATCGAGGCCTGCACCTCCATCAAGGAGGTGGCCCCCAGCGCGAAGATCATCATGCTGACGATCAGCGACGAGGAGGCCGACCTCTACGACGCGATCAAGGCGGGCGCGACCGGCTACCTCCTCAAGGAGATCTCCACCGACGAGGTGGCCACTGCGATCCGGGCGGTCGCCGACGGGCAGTCCCAGATCAGCCCCTCGATGGCCTCCAAGCTGCTCACCGAGTTCAAGTCGATGATCCAGCGCACCGACGAGCGCCGCCTGGTGCCCGCCCCCCGGCTCACCGACCGTGAGCTGGAGGTCCTCAAGCTGGTGGCCACCGGAATGAACAACCGTGACATCGCCAAGGAGTTGTTCATCTCCGAGAACACCGTGAAGAACCACGTGCGCAACATCCTGGAGAAGCTGCAGCTGCACTCCAGGATGGAAGCGGTGGTCTACGCGATGCGCGAGAAGATCCTGGAGATCAGGTAGCCAGTGCCGAGGTGAGCGCCGCGACCTCCTGCGGTGTCCCGGCCCGCTCGACCCGTACCGACTCGCAGCCCACCCACCGGGCGGCCTCCAACAGGGCCTGCGCCATGGGCCGTACGGCCTTCGGCGAGTCGAGCGAGACCTGCTTGGCGACCAGGGTGCGGCCCTCGCGCGCCGGGTCGACCCGGCCGATCAGCCTGCCGCCGGAGAGCAGCGGCATCGCGAAGTACCCGTGGATCCGCTTCGGCTTGGGGACGTAGGCCTCCAGGCGGTGGGTGAAGCCGAAGAGCCGCTCGGTGCGGGCGCGCTCCCAGACCAGGGAGTCGAACGGCGAAAGCAGCGTGGTGCGGTGGCGGCCGCGCGGCTCGGTGGCCAGCGCCTCGGGGTCCGCCCAGGCCGGCTTGGACCAGCCCTGCACGGTGACGGGCACCAGACCGGATGCGTCGACCACCGCGTCGAACTGCTCGCCCTTGATGCGGTGGTAGTCCGCGATGTCCGCGCGGGTGCCGACCCCCAGCGACTGCCCGGCCAGCCGCACCAGGCGGCGCAGGCACTCGGTGTCGTCCAGATCGTCATGGAGCAGGACGCCCGGAATGGCCCGCTCGGCCAGGTCGTACACCCGCTTCCAGCCGCGCCGCTCCGTGCAGACCACCTCGCCGTACATCAGCGCCCGCTCGACGGCGACCTTGGACGCCGACCAGTCCCACCACTCGCCCTTGTTCTTGGCGCCGCCCAAGTCCGTTGCCGTGAGCGGGCCTTCGGCGCGCAGCTGCTTGATCACCTGCTCGTACGTGCCGTCCGGCAGCTCGTGGTTCCAGTGCGGCCGCGAGCGGTAGGCGCGGCGGCGGAAGGCGAAGTGGGGCCACTCCTCGACGGGCAGGACGCACGCCGCGTGCGACCAGTACTCGAAGGAGTGGCCACCGCTCCAGTACGCCTCCTCGACGGCCTTGCGGCCGACCGCGCCGAGGCGGGCGTACGGAATGAGCTCGTGCGAGCGGGCGAGCACCGAGATGGTGTCGAGCTGGACCGCGCCGAGGTGGCGCAGCACCCCGCGCACCCCGCCGCGCCGGTCGGCCGCGCCGAGGAGGCCCTGGGCGCGCAGGGCTATCCGGCGGGCCTCGTCGGCGGACAGTTCGGCGGCGGGAGGCGGCAGGCTCGTCATGCTCCGCACGATAGTGGCCGCCACTGACAACGCGGGGCCGGATCAGCTCCGTGCGGGCAGGTAGGGGAGCAGGCCGGGCAGGCCCAGGTCGGAGGGGAGCAGGGCGCCGACCCAGCTGTCCCTGCGGGAGCCCTGGTGCACGGTCGACGAGCGCAGAATGCCCTCCATGGTGAATCCGAGCTTCAGGGCGACCGCGCGGGAGGCCTCGTTGCCGACCTCCGCCCGCCACTCCAGGCGGTCGACGGCGGCCGACTCGAAGGCCCAGCGGGCCGCGGCCGTCGCGGCCTCGGTCATGTAACCGCGGCCCCGGTGCTCCTTGACCGCCCAGAAGCCCAGCTCGGCCAGGCCCGGCCCGCGCCGCGTCACCCCGAGCACGGCGACCAGGGCCGCACCGTCCGCGGTCAGGACGGCGAAGGCGTAGTCGGTGTCGTTGCGCCAGCCGTCCGGGCAGTGGGTCGAGGTGAAGTCGTCCGCGTGCTCGCGCAGGTACGGCGAGGGGACGGTGGTCCAGCGCTGGATGTCGGGATCCTGACAAGCCGCCCAGAGGGCCTCGGCGTCCTGGGGGCCGACGGGGCGCAGCAGCAGGCGGTCGGTGGTGAGGGTCACGGGGTCCATCGGCAGATTGTCCGTGGTCCGTGCGGCCGGAGCCAACCTCATTTGCCGCCCGGCCCGGCACCTTCGGGGAGTCCCGTCCGTTGTCGTAACGGCAGACCTCCCGGCGCGGCCGGGTCCTCGCATACGATGACCGTTGCTGTACCCACACCCATAGCCACTCGACCGCGCCAGGCCCGACCGGCAAGGAGACCAACCCCCGTGTCCGTCCTCTCAAAGATCATGCGTGCAGGCGAAGGCAAGATCCTGCGCAAGCTGCACCGCATCGCGGACCAGGTCAACTCCATCGAAGAGGACTTCGTCAACCTCTCCGACGCCGAGCTGCGTGCCCTCACCGACGAGTACAAGGAGCGGTACGCGGGCGGCGAGAGCCTGAACGACCTGCTCCCCGAGGCCTTCGCGACCGTGCGCGAGGCCGCCAAGCGCGTCCTGGGCCAGCGTCACTACGACGTCCAGATGATGGGTGGCGCCGCCCTGCACCTCGGCTACGTCGCCGAGATGAAGACCGGTGAGGGCAAGACCCTCGTCGGCACGCTGCCGGCGTACCTGAACGCGCTGTCCGGCAACGGCGTGCACCTGATCACGGTCAACGACTACCTGGCCGAGCGCGACTCCGAGATGATGGGCCGGGTGCACAAGTTCCTCGGTCTCGAGGTCGGCTGCATCCTCGCCAACATGTCGCCCGCCGAGCGTCGCGCCCAGTACGCCTGCGACATCACGTACGGCACGAACAACGAGTTCGGCTTCGACTACCTGCGCGACAACATGGCGTGGTCCCAGGACGAGCTCGTCCAGCGCGGCCACAACTTCGCGATCGTCGACGAGGTCGACTCGATCCTGGTCGACGAGGCCCGTACGCCGCTGATCATCTCCGGCCCGGCCGACCAGGCCACCAAGTGGTACGGCGACTTCGCCAAGTTGGTCACGCGCCTGTCCAAGGGCGAGGCGGGCAACCCGCTGAAGGGCATCGAGGAGACCGGCGACTACGAGGTCGACGAGAAGAAGCGCACCGTCGCCATCCACGAGCCGGGCGTGGCCAAGGTCGAGGACTGGCTGGGCATCGACAACCTCTACGAGTCGGTGAACACCCCGCTCGTGGGTTACCTGAACAACGCCATCAAGGCGAAGGAACTGTTCAAGAAGGACAAGGACTACGTCGTCATGGACGGCGAAGTCATGATCGTTGACGAGCACACCGGCCGTATCCTCGCCGGCCGCCGCTACAACGAGGGCATGCACCAGGCGATCGAGGCGAAGGAAGGGGTGGACATCAAGGACGAGAACCAGACGCTCGCCACGATCACCCTGCAGAACTTCTTCCGCCTCTACAAGCGCCACGACCAAGAGGGCAAGGAAATGCCGGGCCTCTCCGGCATGACCGGTACGGCGATGACCGAGGCCGCCGAGTTCCACCAGATCTACAAGCTCGGCGTCGTCCCGATCCCGACCAACCGGCCGATGGTCCGCAAGGACCAGTCCGACCTGATCTACCGCACCGAGGTCGCCAAGTTCGAGGCGGTCGTCGACGACATCGCCGAGAAGCACGAGAAGGGCCAGCCGATCCTGGTCGGCACCACCTCGGTCGAGAAGTCCGAGTACCTCTCGCAGCAGCTCTCCAAGCGCGGCATCCAGCACGAGGTGCTCAACGCCAAGCAGCACGACCGTGAGGCGACGATCGTCGCCCAGGCCGGCCGCAAGGGCGCCGTCACCGTCGCCACCAACATGGCCGGACGAGGCACCGACATCAAGCTCGGCGGCAACCCGGACGACCTCGCCGAGGCCGAGCTGCGCCAGGCGGGCCTCGACCCGGTCGAGCACGCCGAGGAGTGGGCCGCCGCGCTGCCCGCCGCCCTGGAGAAGGCCGAGCAGGCCGTCAAGGCCGAGTTCGAAGAGGTCAAGGAGCTCGGCGGCCTGTACGTCCTTGGCACCGAGCGGCACGAGTCGCGGCGCATCGACAACCAGCTGCGCGGCCGCTCCGGCCGTCAGGGCGACCCGGGCGAGTCCCGCTTCTACCTGTCGCTCGGCGACGACCTGATGCGCCTGTTCAAGGCCCAGATGGTCGAGCGCGTGATGTCGATGGCGAACGTGCCGGACGACGTCCCGATCGAGAACAAGATGGTGACGCGCGCGATCGCGTCCGCCCAGTCGCAGGTCGAGCAGCAGAACTTCGAGACCCGCAAGAACGTCCTGAAGTACGACGAGGTGCTCAACCGCCAGCGCGAGGTCATCTACGGCGAGCGCCGCCGCGTCCTGGAGGGCGAGGACCTGCACGAGCAGGTCAGGCACTTCATGGACGACACGATCGACGCCTACATCCAGGCCGAGACTGTCGAGGGCTTCGCCGAGGAGTGGGACCTGGACCGGCTGTGGGGCGCCTTCAGGCAGCTCTACCCGGTGAAGGTCACCGTGGAGGAGCTGGAGGAGGCAGCGGGCGACCGGGCCGGCATCACCGCCGAGTTCATCGCCGAGTCCGTCAAGGACGACATCTACGAGCAGTACGCCGCCCGTGAGGAGCAGCTCGGCTCCGACATCATGCGTGAGCTGGAGCGCCGCGTGGTCCTGTCGGTCCTGGACCGCAAGTGGCGCGAGCACCTCTACGAGATGGACTACCTCCAGGAGGGCATCGGCCTGCGGGCCATGGCGCAGAAGGACCCGCTGGTCGAGTACCAGCGCGAGGGCTTCGACATGTTCAACGCCATGATGGAGGGCATCAAGGAGGAGTCGGTCGGCTACCTGTTCAACCTGGAGGTCCAGGTCGAGCAGCAGGTCGAGGAGGTGCCGCTGGAGGACGCGGCGCCCGCTCCCTCGCTCGGCAAGGAGGACACCATCCCGGCCGCGCGTCCGGAGATCCGTGCCAAGGGCCTGGACGCCCCGCAGCGCCCGGACCGGCTGCACTTCTCGGCGCCGACGGTGGACGGCGAGGGCGGTGTCGTCGAGGGTGACTTCGACAACGGCGACGACGAGCCGGCCCGCTCGGAGTCGGACGGCATGACGCGCGCCGAGCGCCGCAAGGCGCAGAAGACCACGGGCGGCCGTCGCCGCAAGAAGTAGGTCGCGCTTCACGTCGTCGAGGGGCCCGGCACCGGAAGGTGCCGGGCCCCTCGGCTATGCCGGGACGCGTTCGCCGCCGAGCTCGACCGCGGCGCACCGCCAGCGCAGGTCGGCGCCCCGCTCCAGGCGGAAGGCCATGGCGCGCACCTGCTCGCCCGCCGCGATGCAGGCGGCCGCCTCCACGATCCCGCGGTCCAGCGGGGCCGCGCGGCAGGACCGTACGACGGGCCGGGTGCCGCGGGTGCGGAACGGGGTGCGCGGGGCCAGCCGCACCAGCTGCTCGTAGGCGTCGCCGACGGTCAGGCCCAGCATCCAGTGCACCGGCCGCTCGCCGCTGAGCACCGCGAGCAGCTTCTGCGCGAACAGCTCGTGCGGGGTGAGCCGCTGCGGCCGCCGGGTCCCGGTGCCGCCGGGCCTGCGCTGGTCGCCGCGCCCCGCCGGCCCGGTCGTGGTCCTGCTCATGGCTGCCGCCCCCTTTGATACCAGTGGGTAACTTCTGTTGGGGATCTTGTACGGGGGCGGCGGGAGCGGCCGCAAGGACCGCCACCCGGGTGCCGGAAGGGCTCACCGATTCACCTATCCGGGTGAGCGGGTGGTGCGTCTCCCCAGGTGGGGGCCGTCCCGGCAGGTTCCGCAGGGGAGGGCCGCCGTGACGGTACCGGCAGCTCGAAGGGGGACTCCCGCGCGTATCCTGAACGCGTCTCACGACCGGATGGGACGACGAGAAGAGAGCGGTCTGTCATGCGCGTCTACGTACCCCTGACCATCTCCGGTCTCGCGGCGGCACACCGGGCGGGCGAGCTGGGCCCCGGGCCGCTCACCGCCTACGCCGTCACGCCGGGCCTGCGCGAGTGGTACGTCTCCGACGACATCGAGGAGCTGGAGTACGCCGCGCTCAGCCGCGCCGCGGCCGCCTCGCTGCGGCTGCTCGCCGGAGCGCCGGACACCGCCAGGCGCCGCGTCGTGATCGCCGTGGACGTGCCGGACGGCACGGTGACCGCCGACCCCGACAGCGCGCTGGACGCAAGCTCGCTCGGCGAGGTCACGGTCGCCTCCGCGGTCGCGCTGGCCAAGGCGGCCGCCGTGCACGTGGACGCCGAGGACGCGGTGGCCGACGTGACCGCCGCGGCCGACGCGCTCGGCGCCGCCGACCACGGCGACGACGACGCCCAGTTCACCGTGGACGGCGCCGAGGACCACGAACTGCTCTGGTTCGGCGTGCAGGAGATCCCCAATCTGATCGCCTGACCTGCGCGAACGCCCGCTCGCGGTCGATTGTCAGTGGGGGTGGGTACCGTTTTGGCATGGGGAACGGCAGGCAGGACACGGGGAAGCGCCAGGCCCATCTGGTCTGGGACTGGAACGGCACACTGCTCGACGACAACGCGGTGATCATCGAGGCGACCAACGCCGCCTTCGCGGAGCTCGGCCTGGCGCCGATCACGCTGGAGCGGTACCGCGATCTGTACTGCGTGCCGATACCCCGCTTCTACCAGCGCCTGATGGGCCGGCTGCCCACGGACGCCGAGTGGCTCGTCATGGACGCGGCCTTCCACGAGCAGTACTGGGCGCGGGCCGACGCCTGCGGGCTCACCGAGGGCGCGGCCGAGCTCCTCGCGGCGCGTTGGGCGGCCGGGCTCAGCCAGTCGCTCCTGTCCATGGCGCCGCACGAGCACCTGGTCCCGATCGTGCGGCGGCACGGCATCACCGAGCACTTCCTCCGGGTCGACGGGCGCACCGGGCCCTCGCACGGCAGCAAGGCGGAGCACATGGTGCGCCACCTCACCGCGCTGCGGGCCGCGGACGCGGCGATATCCGGAGAGCGGGTCGTAGTGATCGGCGACGCGGTGGACGACGCCGTGGCGGCGGCCGCGGTGGGCGCGCGGGCGGTGCTGTTCACCGGCGGCTCGCACAGCCGGGCCAGCCTCGCCGCGGCGGGGGTGCCGGTGGTCGACACCCTCGCCGAGGCGGTGGCCGTGGCCGAGGACCTCGTGGCCTGAGCCGCGGGCCCGCCTAGGTGACCGGCGCCTTCGCGCGCAGCACGGTGAGGAACTCCCGCATCCAGCGGGAGTGGTCCGGCCAGGCCCGCGCGGAGACCAGGGTGCCGTCCACGACCGTCTCCGCGTCCGTGAAGGTCGCGCCCGCCGTCTGCATGTCCAGCTCCAGGGCGGGATAGGCGGTGACCCGGCGCCCGCTCAGGCCGCCGATCGCGGCCGTCAGGAGCGGGCCGTGACAGATCTGGGCGACGGGCTTGTCGGTGTCGAAGAAGGCCTTCAGGATCTTCCTCAGCTCCGGGTCGTTGCGGAGGTACTCGGGGGCCCGACCGCCCGGGATCACCAGGGCGGCGTACTGCCCGGGGTCGACTTCGGAGAAGGCCAGGTCGGCGGGCCAGGTGTAACCGGGCTTCTCCGTGTACGTGTCGAAGCCCGGCTCGAAGTCGTGGATCACGAACCGCAGCTTCTTGCGGGCCGGGGCCGCGATGTGGACGTCGTAGCCCTCCTCGCGCAGCCGCTGGTAGGGGTAGAGGACTTCCAGGGATTCGGCGGCGTCACCGGTCACGATGAGGATCTTGGCTGCCATGAGTGCACTCCCTCTGAAGGCTGGACCTCACGTGGCTGGAGGTCGATCGCACCTGCGGGTTCCGTACCGTCAACCTGCCCGCGCGGCGCCCGTTTGCCAAGAGGCTCGTTCCCGCCGCCGCGTCGCTGTCCAGAGTGTCAAACTTCGGGCCCAGCTTTTGTACACATAAGGCTCATGACGGGTCGGGGGGAAGGGGCGATAGCCTTGACCCGTGATCAGCGCGATATGCCGCGGAGGCACTGACGCCTCTGCCCTGCGCCCGGAGCACCACCGTGCCCGGGCAGTCGCTGATTCCCTCCACCCGGAATCAAGGCCCGAAGCCACAAAATTGGCCGGTAAGCGCCCGGGTATCTCTCATCGCGGCATAGCGTCGACACCGACCGGACACCCCGCGTCGTGGCGTTGCGTCGCTTCTTTCCCCTACGTCACGCAACGGCGCGCGACAGGAGCCAGAGGACATGCAGACCAAGCTGGACGAAGCCAAGGCCGAGCTGCTCGCACGGGCGGCCCGGGTAGCTGAGAACAGCCCGGCCGGGGGGCCCGGAGGCCTGGGGGACACCCCCCGGAGCGACCGGGCAGCCACGACCGGGGCCGCGAGCGAGGAAGGTCCCGACCAGGGCGTCCTTCTCGGGTACCTCCAGCGCTACTACCTGCACACCGCTCCCGAGGACCTGGCCGACCGCGACCCGGTCGACGTCTTCGGCGCAGCGCTCTCCCACTACCGCCTCGCGGAGAACCGGCCGCAGGGCACCGCCAACGTCCGGGTGCACACCCCGACCGTCGAGGAGAACGGCTGGACCTGCAGCCACTCCGTGGTCGAGGTCGTCACCGACGACATGCCCTTCCTGGTCGACTCGGTCACCAACGAGCTGTCCCGGCAGGGCCGCGGCATCCACGTCGTGATCCACCCGCAGGTCGTGGTGCGCCGCGACCTCACCGGCAAGCTCATCGAGGTCCTCGACACCGGCGCCCAGACCGCCGAGCTGCCGCACGACGCGCTCACCGAGTCCTGGATCCACGTCGAGATCGACCGCGAGACCGACCGCGCCGACCTGAAGCAGATCACCGCCGACCTGCTGCGTGTCCTGTCCGACGTACGGGAAGCCGTCGAGGACTGGGAGAAGATGCGCGACGCCGCGCTGCGCATCGCCGACGAGCTCCCCAAGGAGCCGAGGGCCGGAGACCTGCGCGACCAGGAGGTCGACGAGGCCCGCGAGCTCCTGCGCTGGCTCTCCGACGACCACTTCACCTTCCTCGGCTACCGCGAGTACCAGCTCACCGACGACGACTCCCTCGCGGCCGTCCCCGGCACCGGCCTCGGCATCCTGCGCTCCGACCCGCAGCACGACGTGGACGGCAAGGGAGAGGTCCACCCCGTCTCCCCGTCCTTCAGCCGGCTGCCCGCCGACGCCCGCGCCAAGGCCCGCGAGCACAAGCTCCTCGTGCTGACCAAGGCCAACAGCCGCGCCACCGTGCACCGCCCCTCCTACCTCGACTACGTCGGCGTGAAGAAGTTCGACGAGCAGGGCAACGTCGTCGGCGAGCGCCGCTTCCTCGGCCTGTTCTCCTCGGCCGCGTACACCGAGTCCGTGCGCCGGGTGCCGGTCGTGCGCCGCAAGGTCGAAGAGGTCCTCAAGGGCGCCGGGTTCTCGCCCAACAGCCACGACGGCCGCGACCTGCTCCAGATCATGGAGACCTACCCGCGCGACGAGCTGTTCCAGACCCCCGCCGACCAGCTGCGCTCCATCGTGACCTCCGTCCTGTACCTCCAGGAGCGGCGCCGGCTGCGCCTGTACCTGCGCCAGGACGAGTACGGCCGCTACTACTCGGCGCTGATCTACCTGCCGCGCGACCGCTACACCACGGGCGTCCGGCTGCGGCTCATCGAGATCCTCAAGGAGGAGCTCGGCGGCACCAGCGTCGACTTCACCGCCTGGAACACCGAGTCCATCCTGTCCCGGCTGCACTTCGTGGTGCGCGTCCCGGCCGGCACCGAGCTCACCGAGCTCACCGACGCCGACTCCGAGCGCATCGAGGCCCGCCTGGTCGACGCCGCCCGCTCCTGGGCCGACGGCTTCTCCGACGCGCTGAACGCCGAGTGCGGCGAGGAGCGCGCCGCCGAGCTGCTGCGCCGCTACGGCCACGCCTTCCCCGAGGGCTACAAGGCCGACCACTCGCCGCGCGCGGCCGTCGCCGACCTCGTACACCTGGAGCAACTCACCCACGGGCGGCGGGACTTCGCGCTCTCCCTGTACGAGCCCGTGGGCGCGGCCCCCGGCGAGCGCCGCTTCAAGATCTACCGGATCGGCGAGCAGGTCTCGCTGTCCGCGGTCCTCCCGGTGCTCCAGCGCCTGGGCGTCGAGGTCACCGACGAGCGGCCCTACGAGCTTCGCTGCGCGGACCGCACGCACGCCTGGATCTACGACTTCGGCCTGCGCATGCCGAAGAAGGTCAACGGCACCGGCGACTACCTGGCCGACGACGCCCGCGAGCGCTTCCAGGAGGCCTTCGCCGCCACCTGGACCGGCGCCGCCGAGAACGACGGCTTCAACTCCCTGGTGCTGCGGGCCGGGCTCAACTGGCGCCAGGCGATGGTGCTGCGCGCCTACGCCAAATACCTGCGCCAGGCGGGCTCCACGTTCAGCCAGGACTACATGGAGGACACCCTCCGCGACAACGTCCACACCACCCGGCTGCTCGTCTCGCTCTTCGAGGCGAGGCTCTCGCCGGGCCGCCAGAAGGCCGGGACCGAGCTCATCGACGGGCTCCTCGAAGAGCTCGACGGCGCCCTCGACCAGGTGGCGAGCCTGGACGAGGACCGCATCCTGCGCTCCTTCCTGACCGTCATCAAGGCGACGCTGCGGACCAACTACTGGCAGAAGACGGCCGAGGGCACCCCCCACGCGTACGTCTCGATGAAGTTCGACCCGCAGGCCATCCCCGACCTCCCGGCGCCCCGCCCGGCGTTCGAGATCTGGGTGTACTCGCCGCGCGTCGAGGGCGTCCACCTGCGCTTCGGCAAGGTCGCCCGCGGCGGTCTGCGCTGGTCCGACCGGCGTGAGGACTTCCGCACCGAGATCCTCGGCCTGGTCAAGGCGCAGATGGTGAAGAACACCGTCATCGTGCCGGTCGGCGCCAAGGGCGGCTTCGTCGCCAAGCAACTGCCCGACCCGTCGGTGGACCGCGACGCCTGGCTCGCGGAGGGCATCGCCAGCTACAAGACGTTCATCTCGGCGCTGCTCGACATCACCGACAACCTGGTCGCGGGCGAGGTCGTGCCGCCGGCCGACGTGGTGCGCCACGACGAGGACGACACCTACCTCGTGGTCGCCGCCGACAAGGGCACCGCGACGTTCTCGGACATCGCCAACGACGTGGCGATCAGCTACGACTTCTGGCTCGGCGACGCCTTCGCCTCCGGCGGCTCCGCCGGATACGACCACAAGGGCATGGGCATCACCGCCCGCGGCGCCTGGGAGTCCGTCAAGCGGCACTTCCGCGAGCTCGGCCACGACACCCAGAGCGAGGACTTCACGGTCGTCGGCGTCGGCGACATGTCGGGCGACGTGTTCGGCAACGGCATGCTGCTCTCCGAGCACATCCGCCTGGTCGCGGCCTTCGACCACCGGCACATCTTCCTCGACCCGAAGCCGGACGCGGCCGTCTCCTACGCCGAGCGCCGCCGCCTGTTCGACCTGCCGCGCTCCAGCTGGGCCGACTACAACAAGGAACTGCTCTCGGCGGGCGGCGGCATCCACCCCCGCACCGCCAAGTCGATCCCGCTGAACGCCCAGGTCCGCGAGGCCCTCGGCATCCCGGCGGGCGTCACCAAGCTGACCCCGGCCGACCTGATGCAGGCCATCCTGAAGGCCCCGGTCGACCTGCTGTGGAACGGCGGCATCGGTACGTACGTGAAGTCGTCCGCGGAGTCCAACGCGGACGTCGGCGACAAGGCCAACGACGCGATCCGCGTCAACGGCGAGGACCTGCGGGTCAAGGTCGTCGGCGAGGGCGGCAACCTGGGCCTGACCCAGCTCGGCCGGATCGAGTTCGACCGCAAGGGCGGACCCGAGGGCGAGGGCGGCAAGGTCAACACCGACGCCATCGACAACAGCGCGGGCGTGGACACCTCCGACCACGAGGTGAACATCAAGATCCTGCTCAACGGCCTGGTCGCCGAGGGCGACATGACCGTCAAGCAGCGCAACAAGATCCTCGCCGCGATGACCGACGAGGTCGGCCACCTGGTGCTGCGCAACAACTACGCGCAGAACGTGGCGCTGGCCAACGCGGTGGCGCAGTCGCCCTCGCTGCTCCACGCCCACCAGCGGTTCATGCGGCGCCTGGGCCGCGACGGCCACCTCGACCGGGCGCTGGAGTTCCTGCCCAACGACCGCCAGATCCGCGAGCTGCTCAACAGCGGCAAGGGGCTCAGCCAGCCCGAGCTCGCCGTGCTCCTCGCGTACACCAAGATCACGGTGGCCGACGAGCTGATCCACACCGGTCTGCCGGACGACCCGCACCTGGCCAGGCTGCTGCACGCCTACTTCCCGCAGCAGCTGCGCGAGAAGTTCACCGAGGCCGTCGACGCGCACGCGCTGCGCCGCGAGATCATCACGACGGTCCTGGTCAACGACACCGTCAACATCGGTGGTTCGACCTTCCTGCACCGGCTGCGCGAGGAGACCGGGGCGTCGCTCGAGGAGATCGTGCGGGCGCACGCCGCGGCCCGCGAGATCTTCGGCGTGAGCGCGGTGTGGGACGCGGTGGAGGCGCTCGACAACAAGGTCGCCGCCGACGTCCAGACCCGCATCCGGCTGCACTCGCGCCGCCTGGTGGAGCGCGGCACCCGCTGGCTGCTCAACAACCGGCCGCAGCCGCTCCAGATCGCCGAGACCATCGAGGACTTCTCGGCCGGGGTCGCCCAGGTCTGGGACGCGCTCGCGGACCTGCTGCGCGGCGCCGACCTGGAGTGGTACCAGGGCATCCTGGACGAGCTGACCGAGGTGGGGGTGCCCGAGGAGCTCGCGCGGCGGGTCGCCGGGTTCTCCTCGGCCTTCCCGGCGCTCGACATCGTGGCCATCGCGGCCCGCACCGGCAAGGAGCCGCTCCAGGTCGCCGAGGTCTACTACGACCTGGCCGACCGGCTGCGGATCACCCAGCTCCTGGACCGGATCATCGAGCTGCCGCGGGCCGACCGCTGGCAGTCGATGGCGCGTGCCGCCATCCGCGAGGACCTGTTCGCGGCGCACGCCGGGCTGACCCAGGACGTCCTGTCGGTCGGCAACGGCACCACCTCGCCGGAGCAGCGTTTCAAGGCGTGGGAGGAGAAGAACGCGGCGATCCTGGGCCGCGCCCGCACCACCCTGGAGGAGATCCAGTCCTCCGACGCGTTCGACCTGGCGAACCTGTCGGTCGCGATGCGGACGATGCGGACACTGCTGCGCACGCACAGCTGAGGCCCCCGCACCCGGCCCGTCGCAGGACGGGCCGGGTGCGGCCGGTCGTGCCGTGCCCGCGCTCCTCAGGGGGCCTGGGCATCGTGTTGGAAGGGGCGTCCACCCTCGGGTGGGCGCCCCTTCAGCGTGGTCGTGGAGGCCGTCACCGTGGCCGACCACAGCCTGCGGCAGGAGACCAGCGCCGCCGCGAGCAGCAGGGCGTTGCGCGCGGTCATGATGCCGGTGCCCAGCGCGGTTCCGGCCATGACCTCGCCGTACAGGCAGGGGAAGGCCAGGGTGCTCAACGCGGCCGCAGGGAGCAGGAGTTGGGCGACCGGGCGCTGGGTGGTCTGGCGCGAGGCGAGGCACACCGCGGCCAGACCGAGCAGCCAGATCAGGTACTGGGGGCTGATCACCCGGCTGGTCACCGTGAACAGGAGCACCGCGCACAGTGCCGCGTCGGGGGGCACCGCCACCGTCCAGCGCCGGGCGCGCACCCGCCAGAACAGCAGCCAGCAGAAGGCGAGTCCGGTCAGCGCGAGGCTGAGCGTGGCCAGGGCGGAGACGTACGACCCGGTGAACTCCATGGCCCCGTACCGGTAGACGACCCGGCCGGGGCGGCCGGAGACGAGATGGGCGAGCTGGAGCGCGGTGCCGCCGAGCGATTCGATCTGGATGCCGCGGCTGCTCTGCTGGCGGGCGAAGTCCAGGGCGTGGTCGAAGGCGAGCGCGAGCACGGCGAGCAGGGCGGTGGCCGAGCCGAGCGCGCCGAGCAGTGCGCGCCGGGCGCCGCGGCCGGGCGGGGCGCCGATGAGGGTGAGCAGGGGCCACACCTTGACCAGGGCGCCGACGCCCGCGAGTGCGCCGCCCAGGCCGGGCCTGCGGCGCAGCGTGAGCAGGGCGGCCACCGCGAGGGCGGTGACCTGCACGTCGTAGCGGGCGTACGGGAGGTGCAGGAGCAGCGGGAGGCCGCCCACCCAGAGCCAGGCCCCGGCCGCGCTGCCGCCGGGGCGCGCGCCCGCCCGGACCAGGGCGCGGGCGATCAGCGCGTCGCAGCCGACGGCGACGGCGGTGAAGGCCTGGAAGAAGGTGAGGAAGGGGAACAGGGCGGGCGTGAGCAGCACGGCTCCCGCGCCCGGCGGGTACTGCCAGGTGGGGTCACCGAAAGGGAAGGTGCCCGTGCTGAGCTGCTCGTACCAGTGCCGGTAGAGGACGTACACCTCGCCGGTGACCCCGCCGACGCCGAGCCGGTCGGTGACCAGGAAGTGCAGCATGAGCGCGCGGGTGGCGAGCCAGCCGGCGGTGAGCGCCGCGTACCGGGTGCGGCGGCCGAAAGCGCCCGGGTCGGGTGCGGGCGCCGGGGCGGGGATGCGGACCCGGGCGGGCGGCGGGGGCATCTGAGAGGGCGTCATCGCGCGAAGTTTATGCGCGCTTTGTCCGGATTGTGCGAGGCGCCGCGACAGCGTGGTGCGGGGCGCCCCGGGAGCGCCCCGCCGTGTGCGGCCCGGCTACTTCTTCTTCGTGAACTGTTCGTACGCCGCGATCACCTCGGCCGTCGGGCCGTCCATCCGCAGCGTGCCGGACTCCAGCCAGAGGGTCCGCTCGCAGGTCTCCCTGATCGAGGCGTTGCTGTGGCTGACCAGGAAGACCGTGCCCGCCTCCGCGCGCAGCTCGTTGATGCGCTCCTGGCTGCGGCGCTGGAACCGGGCGTCACCGGTGGCCAGGGCCTCGTCGATGAGCAGGACGTCGTGGTTCTTGGCCGCGGCGATGGAGAACCGCAGCCGCGCCGCCATGCCGGAGGAGTACGTGCGCATCGGGAGCGAGATGAAGTCGTCCTTCTCGTTGATCCCGGAGAAGTCGACGATGTCGTCGTAGCGCTCGCGCACCTCTTCGCGGGACATGCCCATGGCGAGCCCGCCGAGGGTCACGTTGCGCTCGCCCGTCAGGTCGTTCATCAGGGCCGCGTTCACGCCGAGCAGCGAGGGCTGCCCCTGGGTGTAGATCTTGCCCCGGGCGGTCGGCAGCAGGCCCGCGACCGCCTTGAGCAGGGTCGACTTGCCCGAGCCGTTGGAGCCGATGAGGCCGATCGCCTCGCCCCTGCGGGCCACGAAGGTGACGCCCTTGACGGCGTGCACCTCGCGCATGCCGGGGGTCTCCTTGCGCGAGACGATCCGGTTGAGCGCGGCGGTGGCCCCGCCCTTGCCCTTGGCGCCGGTCCCGTTGACCTTGTAGATGATGTGCACGTCGTCGACGATCACGGTCGGTTCGCCGAGCCCGGCCACCGGGGCGTTCGCCACCGCGTCGTGCGTCTGGTCCAGCGTCTGGGTGTCAGCCACGGCCGTACTGCTCCTCTGCCTTCCAGAAGTAGATGAACCCGGCGGCCAGCGCGACGAACGCCCAGCCGGCGGCCACCGCCCACACGTGCGGGGGCAGCTTGTTGGCGTGGAAGCTGCGGATCATCGCGAACCGGACCAGGTCGATGTAGACCGCGGCCGGGTTGAGCCCGAGCAGCTGCGCCACCAGGTGGTTCATCTTCTTGAGCTGCGGGCCCAGGTTCCACATCACGCCGGACATGTACATCCAGGTGCGCAGGATGAACGGCATCACCTGGGCGACGTCCGGGGTCTTGGCGGTGATCCGGGCCATCACGAGCGAGAGGCCCGTGTTGAACATCGACTGAAGGACCAGCGCCGGAACGAGCAGCAGCCACGAGACGCCGGGCAGCTGGCCGAAGCACATGATGATGATCGCGAGCGCGGCCAGCGAGAACAGGAGCTGCTGGAGCTGCTGGAGGGCGAGCGAGACGGGCAGCGAGGCGCGCGGGAAGTGCAGCGCCCGCACCAGGCCGATGTTGCCGGTGATCGCGCGGGTGCCCGCCATGATCGAGTTGGCCGTGAAGGTCCAGATGAACACGCCCGTGACCAGCCACGGGATGTAGTCCGGCGTGCTGGACTTGTTGCCCATCAGGATGCCGAAGATGAAGTAGTACACCGCGGCGTTCAGCAGCGGCGTCATCAGCTGCCAGATCTGGCCCAGCTTGGCCTCGCTGTACTGCGCGGTCAGCTTGGCGGTGGCGAACGCCGTGATGAAGTGGCGCCGGGCCCACAGCTGCCGCACGTACTCGGGCAGCGAGGGGCGGGCGCCGCTGACCTTCAGGCCGTACTTCTCGGCCAGCTCGGCCGGGCTGAGGGCCTGCTCACCCGTGTACCGGGAGGACTGCATCGGGATGGAGGCCGATGCGGCCGATGGTGCTGCCGTCTGGCGCGCAGCTGCGGTCTGGCTCACTACGGTCGCTTTCGCCGGGGGATCCCGGGAGGCTTTCCCGGGGCGGGGCATCAAGGGCGACGGAACGGACCCGTATCGTCGCTACGGCGAGAGTAGGACGCCTCGACGTCGCAACGCAACCGTCTCGTCGCAACGCTATGCTCAAGGCATGACCAAGACGGACCCGGAGACCACCACGAACCGCCCGCAGCCACGCCGTGCGCCCGCCGGCGCCGCCGTGCTGCGCGAGGACGTGACGGACGCCATCCGGGCGGCCGTCTTCGAGGAGCTCGCCGCGGTCGGCTTCGCCCGGATGTCCATCGAGGGCATCGCGCGCCGCGCGGGGGTCGGCAAGACCGCGGTCTACCGGCGCTGGAAGTCCAAGCTCAGCCTGGTCCTCGACCTGGTGTCGGCCTTCGCGGAACAGGGCCTCCCGGTGCCGCACACCGGCTCTCTCTACGGAGACATCCGCGCCCTGCTCGCGGTCGCCTCGCTCGCCCTGCGCCATCCGATCGCCTCGCAGGTCATCCCCGACCTCCTGGTCGAGTCCGTACGCCATCCGGAGATCGCCGACGCGATCAAGGCCGCGCTGCTCGACGGGCAGCAGGGGGTGGCCGCGGTCGTCGTGCGCGAGGCCGTCGAGCGGGGCGAGCTGCCCCCGGGCGCCGACCCCGACCGGGCGCTCGACCTGATCGTCGGCCCGCTGTACTGGCGGCTGGTCGTCGTCAAGGGCCCCCTGCCGAAGGGCTACCTCGACGACCTGGCCAAGTCGGCCGTGGCCGCGCTCAAGGCGGTCGCCTAGCCTCCGGAGCGCCCCCGCGGCGCGTCCGGTCGAGTGCGCCCCGCGCCCGTGCGGGGCGCGGGGAACCGCCTGATCCGCGGCGGGCGCGCTCAGCGCCCCGCGCCCGAGTCCACCGTCGCCGGGGCGAACTCCGCGCCGCCCACGCGCTGTTCGGGCAGGTTCCGGGCGGCCGGAGCGGCCCCCGTCTCGCCGAGGAAGACGCGCCGCACCACCCGCTCGGCCGCGTGCCCGTCGTCGTACGGGCAGAAGCGCGCGCGGAACGCCGCCCGCAGCTGGGCCGAGCGGGAGCCGCGCCAGTGGCCGGTGGTGAAGATGTCGATCAGCTCGTCCTCGGTCCGCGCGACCGCGCCCGGCGGACGGCCGCGCAGATCGAAGTAGGTGCCCCGGGCCGCCTCGTACGCCTCGCGGTCGTCGTCCAGGATCACGATCGGCCGGTCCAGATTGGCGTAGTCGAACATCAGCGACGAGTAGTCCGTGACCAGCGCGTCCGAGACCAGGCAGAGCTCCTCGACCGACGGATGGCCGGTGACGTCCAGGACGCGCGGCAGCGGGGTGGGGCTGAGCGGTGCGTGATAGGCGAAGTGGGCGCGGGTCAGCAGGAAGAACTCCGGGCCGAGCGCGCGGCCCAGCCGTTCGAGGTCGAGCGGACGGTGCTGGACGCGGCTGTAGTCGCGGTACGTCGGGGCGTACAGGATCACCGTCGACTGGCCCGGGATGCCGAGCCGTTCGCGCAGCCGCGCCGTGTCGGCGGGGGTGGCCCGGCGCAGCACGTCGTTGCGCGGGCTGCCGTATTCGAGCGTGGTGTAGGCGGCGGGGAAGGCGCGCTCGCCGGTGAGCGTGGCGTGCCGGTTCGCGGACAGGACGAAGTCCCACTTGTCGGCGTCCGCGAGTAGCCGCGCGAAGTCCGTGCCGCGGGAGGCCGCCGGGCGGTCGGTCAGGTCCAGGCCCACCCGCTTGAGCGGGGTGCCGTGATGGGTCTGGAGCAGGATCTGGCCGGGCCGCTTGACCAGGCGGTGGTCGAACTCCACGTTGTTCACCAGGTACTTGGCGCGCGCCAGCGCCGAGAAGTAGCCGAACCCGCCGGGCCGCACCCGGCGGGTGGCCGCGGGGACGGTCGCGTCCTGGTCGGGCGTGGTGACCCAGGCGGTCCGCATCGCGGGGAGCAGTTCGCGGACCATCGCCTCGATGGCGGCCGGGCCGCACGCGTAGCCGCGGTTCCAGTACGCCGCGAACACCGCCAGGTCGTCGCGCAGCGGCAGCCGCAGCTGGACGCGGTAGTGCAGGCGCAGCGCGGCCGAACGGGCCGGGCGCAGCACCGCCGAGGCCAGCGCCCGGGCCCGGCCGCGCAGCGAGCGGATGCCCCGCAGCACGCGGTAGGTGCGGTACGTGCCGAACCGGACCCCGGCGTAGCGCAGCCCGGCCGCGCCCGGCACCCGGTGGCGGCCGTAGTGGGCGCGGGCCAGGCGGAAGAACTCGGCGCGGGTGCGCGCGGAGAGGCCGGGAGCGGTCAGGACGTCGGCGGAGGCGGCGGCCAGGTGGTCGGCCATCCGGCGCGCGAGCACCGGCCGCCAACCGCTCAGCCCCGGGCGGGAGTCGACGAAGTCGAAGGCGCGGTCGTACTGGGGGAAGAGGTCGAAGTGGCGGCCGGCCGCGGCGGCCGGGCCGCGCCGCCTGCGGTGGTGCACGCAGACCCGCTCCAGGGTGCTGAGCGAACCGGCCGACAGGAGGGCGGCGTACGTCCAGAAGGTGTCCGTGTGGCGGCCGGGCGGGAAGGCGAGCCCCTCGCGCTCGACGAACTCCCGCTTGTACGCCTTGTTCCAGCAGGGCGTGGGCTGCCTCAACAGGGCGGGGCGCTCGGCCAGTTGGAAGGAGGCGGGACCGGACTCGGTGAGGTGCGGCGGCAGCTGCGGCCGCTCCGTCTCGCCCGACCAGTGGGTGTGGGCGTGGCCGAAGACCAGGACGTCGGGGTCGCCGGAGGCCTTGAGCCGGTCCGCGATGTCGCGCAGGGCGTGCGGCGCGAGGGTGTCGTCGCCGTCGAGGAACAGGACGTACTCGCCGGTGGCGCGGGCGAGCCCGGCATTGCGGGCGGCGCCCGGACCCTGCCCCGGGTCGGCCGGGTCCGGCGGCAGGTGGACGGGGACGACGCGGGGGTCACGGGCGGCGACCTCGTCGATGATCTCGCCGCAGGAGTCGGGGGAGCCGGCGTCGACCGCGATCACTTCCAGGTCGAACGCCGGGCTCTCGTCACTCTCGTACGTCTGACTCAGTACCGATTCCAGACAAGCGTGGAGATGGGCCTGGAGCTTGTACGCGGGCACGATGACGCTGAACCGGGGCAACGGACATCCTGGGGGCGTGAGAGGGCACGGGCGGATGGCCCGTGAACGTCCGAAGGAGTGATCGGGTTACGCCGAGGGTGCCGTCCGGCGTAGTCCCGTGATCATGCCCTTGACGTCGCGTCATTGCGGCGCGCGGGCATGATCGTTCGATCGGGTGATCAAGTCCGTTGTGCGTGTGCTCACTTCACCGCTCCGGCCATCACCCCCGAGACGAACTGCCGCTGGAAGGCGAAGAAGACGGCGAGCGGGATGACCATCGAGACGAAGGCGCCCGGGGCCAGTACGTCGATGTTGTTGCCGAACTGGCGGACCTGCTGCTGGAGGGCCACCGTGATCGGCGGGTGCTTGGAGTCGGCGAAGATCAGCGCGACCAGCATGTCGTTCCAGACCCACAGGAACTGGAAGATGCCGAGCGAGGCGATCGCCGGACCGCCGAGCGGCATCACGACGCGGGTGAACAGGCGGATCTCGCCCGCCCCGTCGAGCCGGGCCGCCTCCAGGAGTTCCCTCGGGATCTCCGCGAAGAAGTTGCGCAGCAGGAAGATCGCGAAGGGCAGGCCGAAGGCGACGTGGAAGACGATCACGCCGATCGTCGTCTCGAAGATCCCGATCTGCCCGAAGAGCTTGGCGACCGGCACCAGGGCGACCTGGACGGGCACGACCAGCAGGCTCACCACGACCATGAACCACCAGTCGCGGCCCGGGAAGTCCATCCAGGCGAAGGCGTACCCGGCGAGCGAGCCGATGACGACGACCAGGACCGTGGCCGGGACGGTGATCGCGACCGTGGAGAGCAGGGAGTTGGTGATCGTGCTGTTGTCCAGCAGGTTCGCGTAGTTGTGGAAGGTGAGCCGGGACGGATCGGTGAACGTCTTCCACCAGCCCGTCGAGGCGATGTCGGAGGGGCTGCGCACGGAGGAGAGCAGCAGCCCGACGGTCGGCATCAGCCAGAAGAGGCCGACCAGGATGAGGAACACGCGCAGCACACCGCCGCCCGCCCGCGACGCGATGCGCGCGGGCAGCGACTGCCTGGCCCTGACGATCCCTTCGGCAGCGGTCATCGCCTGGCCTCCCCGCGCCCGCACCGGATGTTGCCGTGCTGTTCCGGGGAGCGGCCCCCGGACGCCGTGCGCCGGGCCGTCATCGCTTGGCCTCCCGTCGCATGCGGCGGATGTTGAAGAGCATCACCGGGATCACCAGGAGCAGCAGCAGGACGGCGATCGCGCTGCCGATGCCGAGGTCCGCCTCGGTGCCGAAGGAGGAGCGGTAGAGCTGGAGGGCCAGGACGTTGGCGTCGGCCTGGCTGGAGCCCGGAGCGATGATGAAGACCAGGTCGAAGATCTTCAGGACGTTGATCATCAGGGTGACCAGCACGACCGCGAGGACCGGAGCGAGCAGCGGCACGGTGACCCGGCGGAACACCTGCCACTCGTTCGCGCCGTCCACCCGCGCCGCTTCGAGCAGCTCGCGCGGCAGCCCCGCGAGACCGGCCGCGATGAGCACCATCGCGAACCCGGCCCACATCCAGATGTACGAGCCGATGATGGCCGGGGTGACCAGGGCCGGGCCCAGCCATTCGACGCCGTTGTACGGCTCGTGGAAGTTGCTCTCGGGCAGCCGGAGTTGGGCCCCGTCGGCCGCGGCGGGCAGGGAGAACGTGCCGTCGGCCGCGGCGGTGGCCGAGGCGACGACCTTGCCGTCCTTGACGGCCTCGACCTTCATGCCCTTGAGGCCGGGCTCCTTGGCGTCGATGGTGTTCGGCCTGCCGCCGCCGCCCTTGGTGAAGTCGAGCCAGACCGTGCCGGTGACCTTGCCCGGGTCGGCCGTCGCGGCCTTGGCGGGCCCGGCCGACGTGGGCATCTTGTCGGCGGCGACCCCCACCAGGGGAAGCAGCACGGGCTGCCCGGTGTGCACCGCGGACCGGGTGACGAACGTCCCGGCGCCCCCGTCCTTGAGCGGCGCGCTGGGCAGCGGATGCGCCTTGGGGTAACCGGCCGACTCGGTGAACGTGTCGTGCACGCCCACCACCACGGCGTTGGCGACCCCGCGCGCCGGGTCCTGCTCGTACACCAGGCGGAAGATGATGCCCGCGGCGAGCATGGAGATGGCCATCGGCATGAACACGATGAGCTTGAACGCCGTTCCCCAGCGCACCCGTTCGGTCAGTACGGCGAAGATCAGGCCGAGGGCGGTGGCGATCGTCGGGGCGCAGACGACCCAGATCGCGTTGTTCTTCACCGCCGTGCGGATGGTGTGGTCCGTGAACAGCGTCTTGTAGTTGTCGATCCCGGCGAAGGCGTGGCCGGACTGGTCGAAGAAGGAGCGGTAGATCGAGAACCCGATCGGATAGACCACGAGCGCACCGAGCAGCACGAGCGCGGGCAGCAGGAAAACGGCCGCGATCCACGTGCGGGTTCCGGTGACGCTCTTGAGGGTCCTGGGCGCGGGGGGCGTGGCGGGAGGCGGAGCGCCTCCCGCCGTGGCGGTCGTCATCGCCGGATCAGTTCTTGAACGCCGCGGCCGCGTCGGCCTCCAGCCTGGACTGGGTGCCCGCGATGTCGGACGGGTTCTTCAGGAAGTCCTGGAGGTCCTTCCACTCGCCCTTGCCGGGGGTGCCGCCGAAGGACTGCGGAGCCTGGTCCGACATGTCGAAGCGCACGTTGTCCCCCGCCGCGATCAGCGCCTTGGCGATGCCGCGCTGCACGTCATTGGGGTACACGGCGAGGTCGAGCGCCTTGTTCGGCGAGACGTAGCCGCCGGCCTTCGCCCAGATCCGCGCGGCGTCGGTGGACGCCAGCCAGGTGAGCAGCGCCTGCGCGCCCTTGGAGTCCTTCAGCGCCACCGCCGCGTCGCCACCCGTCACGACGGGGGCCTTGTCGCCCACGGCGGGGAACGGGAACGCCTTGGCGTCGGTGCCGACCTTGGCGGACGTCTGCGCGATGTTGACGGCGGCGAAGTCGCCCTCGAAGACCATGCCCGCCTTGGGCTGGTCGCCGCCGGTGAAGGTCTGCGTGACGGAGGCGGGGAACTCGGTCTGGAGCGCGCCGTTGGTGCCGCCCGCGATCAGGTTCGGCTTGCCGAAGAGCTGGGCGAGCGTGGTGAGCGCGTCCTTGACGGACGGGTCGGTCCACTTGATCGCGTGCTTGGCCAGCTGGTCGTACTTCTCGGGCCCGGCCTGCGAGAGGTAGACGTTCTCGAACCAGTCGGTCAGGGTCCAGCCGTCCGCGCCGCCCACCGACACCGGGGTCACCCCGGACGCCGAGATGGTGTCGGCGGTGCTGAGGAAGTCCTTCCAGGTGGCGGGCGCGCTCACGCCCGCGTTCTGGAAGACCTTGGTGTTGTACCAGACCAGGGACTTGTTGGCGGCCTTGAAGTAGACCCCGTACTGGGTGCCGTCGACCGAACCGAGGTCCTTCCACACCTTCGAGTAGTTCGCGTCGAGCTGCGCCTTGGCCTCGGGGCCGACCGGCTTGGCCCACTTCTTCGCCACGGCCTGCTGGATCGCGCCGACCTGGGGGAGCATCGCGACATCGGGCGGGCTTCCTCCGGCGATCTTGGTGCCGAGGAAGTTGACGATGGGGTCCTGGGCGGGCACGAAGGTGACGGTGGCCCCGGTCCGCGCCTCGAACTCCTTCAGCACGTTCACGAAGTTGGCCTGTTCGGGCCCCGTCCACACGGCGGCGACCTCGATCTTCTCCCCGTTCAGCTTGGGGAGTTGGACCCCGCCCGCGGACGCCGAGCCGGAGGCGCTGGCGGACGGCGTGCTCTTCTTCCCGCCGTCGTCCCCGCACGCGGCCGCGCCGAGCGCGAGCCCGCCGATGGCCAGGGCGGATATGAGGGTGCGACCTGTCGTGGTGCGTGTGATGGTGCGGCCTGTACGAGTGCTGCGCATGCGTGCCCCGTCTCTCCCGTGCGCGTACGAACCGCCGCGCCCGGTGACGCAGGCGCCGCCGCTCTCGTCCCGTTCGACAGTCCTACGCCCGGTGCGGGGGCGTCGCAATACCGCCTTCGCTCTCGCATTGGCGATCGTGATGGGCTTGTGACGTTGGGTCATGCGGGATGTCCCAACTGCCTCCCATTGCGGCCGGGTTGATCCACTCGGGGCCCCCGCACCGGACCCGGCGTCAGGGCAGCGGCGGCACCGGTGGCGCGTTGACCAAGGACGCCGCGCGGTCGAGGGCGCTGGCGAGCAGGGCCAGGTCCGTCGGCCCGTTGCCGAGCTCGCGCACCGGCCGGCGGGCCGGCGGGTCGCCCATCCGCTCCCACTCCAGGACCACGACCGTCGGCCGCTGGGTGGCGGTGCGCGGTATGCGCCCGGTGACCCGGCCGCCCTGGAACGGCACCGACGCCCCGTCCGGCTGGTGCAGCCGGCCCCGGCCCGGGGACGGGTCCTCCGGCGAGGGCGAGGCGGGCGGCGCGTCGAGCACGACCCGGTGCCGGGCGCCGCGCGCGAGCTCCGTGTCGGCCGTGCGGTCGGGCCGGGCCGAGGACGCCACGAGGTGCACCCCGAGCCGCTCGCCCTCGCGGGCCACCGCCTCCAGGGCCCGGACGACCGAACCCGCGGCCGGCCGGCCGGGGCTGCCGAGCGCGGGCGCGACCAGCGCGTCCAGATCGTCGACCAGGACCACCAGGCGGGGCAGCGAGGGTCCTTCCTCGGTGCGGCTGCGCGCCACCGGGCGCAGCCGCAGGGTGCTGCTGCCCGGCGGGTCGAGGTCGCCCCGGCTCTCCGCGGCGGGTGCCTGGCGCTGCCCGACGAGACGCCCGGCGACCTCGCGCCGGGTCTGCCACTCCGCGAAGCCGAGCCCCCCGAGCACCTCGGCCCGGCGCTTCAGCTCGGCCCCGAGTGCCTGGGCGAACTCCCGCATCCGGACCGGGTCGGAGGCGATCAAGTGGGTGGACACGTGCGGAAGTTCGGTACAGGGCCGCAGGCCCTCACCGCGTTCGCCGCCCGCGCCGTCGACCAGGATCAGGCCGAGCCGGTCGGGCCGGGCGCCCGCCGCGAGCGAGGCCGCGACGGCGCGCAGCAGCTCGGTGCGCCCGCTGCCGGGCGGGCCCTCGACGAGCAGATGGGGGCCCTCGGAGGCGAGGTCCACCCCGACCGGGCCGTGCGGGCCGGTGCCGAGCACGGCCGTTCCGTCCGGCGCCGACTCCCAACGGGCCATCAGGGAGGCCGGGGTGGCCCGGGCCAGCCCCAACTCGTCCAGGAGGCGGGAGGACCGGGGCAACGAGGAGGCGAGGCGCCCGGTCGAGGCGGCCGTGCCGTCGCCGGTGCGCAGCGGGGCGAGCGCGCGGGCGAAGCGCTCGGCCCAGGCGCGCGAGACCGCGTCGACCGCGGCCACCGTGCCGTGCCCGGCGGGTCGGCCGCCCGCGGTGCGCAGCAGCCGCAGGGCGGTGGCCACGTCACCGCTGAGCAGGGCGACCGCGCCGCACTCGCGGAACGCGAGCGAGGCCGCGCACGCCGTCTCGTACGTGGCGGCCACCGGGGAGGCGGCCGAGGCGGGCGGCGCCTCGGCGAGGCAGAGCAGATGGATGCCCGCCGCGGCGCCCGCCGCGGCCAGCCGCGCGGTGGTCTCGCGCAGCGGGGCGGAGCCCGGGTCGCCGTCCACGACGACCACCGTGAACGGGCCCTCGTACTGGGCGGCGGCCTCGGCCACCGCGGCCCGGTCCGCCGAGGCCCAGCCGGGGCCGAGCGGGCCCGCGTCGAGCCGTCTGACCAGCTCGGCGGTGCGTGCGGTGGCCTGGTCGCGGTCGTACGCCAGGAGCAGCCGGCAGTCCTGGCCGTGGGCCGGGCGGACCTGCGGGAGCCAGCCCAGCCAGTCCCACTCGGCGGTGCGCGCCTGGAGGCCGCGCGCCCGGTCCGTACTGATGAGGACGATCTCCAGGGTGGTCGGCGCGTGCAGCGCGGCCAGCTGGGCGATGACCGAGCGGGCGAGCCCGGCCAGCCGGTCGCGCGGCCCCGCGAGCCCGAGCGCGCCCACCTCGCGCAGCCCCACCGTGACCGGCACGGCGGCCAGCTCGCCCCGGTCCGCGGTGCCGACCCGGACGGCGAGCGCCTCCGGATGGCCCGGCTCGCGCTCCCACAGCCGGGGCCCGGGGCCGAGCGCGGTCAGGAGCAGCGCGGCCGGATCGGGCCAGCTCTCCGGCGCGGGCTCGGCCGGGGCCCGCTGCGGTTCGGCGGGCGCCCGCTCGGGCACCGCCTCGCCGCGCCCGCCGGTCAGCCGCCGCGCCCAGGCCCCTATCCCGCGCCGACGGCCGCCGTCCGGCGCGTCGGCCCGGGCGTGCTCGACCTCCTCGGGGCCGGTGAGGGGGCCTTCGGGCAGCCTGGTGCCGCGCGTGGGAGTGCCCTGCCGTCTGCTGGGGGGCGCGGGCTCGCGGTGGTCGTCCCGGCCGTCGTGCCCGTATCCCGAGGGCGCTCCGAGCGCGTCGATCCCGGCGCCGTACGCCTCCTCGTGCGCGCCCGGCTCCAGGGGCGCGAGGGGGGAGGGGGAGGTGCCGAAGGAGTAGGCCGTCTCACCGGCCGGGGGGCTCAACCGCGGCGTGGGGCCCGGCAGTTCACCCCCGGCGGCGAAAGCGGGGGAGGAGGGCGGGGTCACCCGGAGGTGGCCCTCGCCGTCCGGCACCGTGGCCAGGGACGGCTCCGGCTCGGGGCCGCCGGCCGAGAGCCGCAGGGCGGACTCGCCGATCCGCAGCAGCGCGCCGGGCGCGAACCGGACCGGCCGGGGGCCGATCTCGCGGCCGTCGACCTGGGTGCCGTTCGTCGAGTTGAGGTCGGCCACGCTCACCCGGCCGTCCTCGCCGACCGTCACCTCGCAGTGCCTGCGGGAGACGTCCGGATCGTCCAGCGGCACGTCGGACTCGGTGGAGCGGCCGATCCCGATGCGGCCGCCGTGCAGCAGGTGGACGCCGCCCGCGTCGGGCCCCGCCACCACGTGCAGCCGGGCCGGGGCCGGGCCGTCGTGGGCCGGCTCGTCCTCGGCGGGGGCGCCGAGCGAGAGCACCGCGCCGTCCACCAGGGGCGGCTCGCCCAGGACGCGGCGCTGCGCGTCGAGCCGCTCGCGGCCCGCGAACAGCACCACGGAAGCGCCCGAGACCTCCGCGCCGGAGGCGGCCGAGGCAAGGCCGGACGCGACGGCCGCGAGTGCCGTCCCCGCCGGGGCGGTGACGAGCACGTCGCAGGCGCGCGCCACAGCGTGGCCGCTGCGCGGCGCGAGGACGGTCAGCCGGATCTGCATCGCCTCGGCGGTCCCTTCTGCGCGGGGGTGCCAAGAAGGGGGAGCAGCCCTGTGATTCCCCCCACCCGGCACACATGTCGTGCTGAGGGCATCCTCGCACCTGCCACTGACAACACGCCCGTCGCCCACCTCGAATTGATCTTGATTGGTCGGCTCCGGACGCAAATGTGGACGGAAAAGTGGCTGGTTGCGACCGAGTGGGGCATTTCGAAGGGATGCCGGGCACGGACGTTCGGCAACCTTCCGTGCGAAGACCGCGTCTTCCCTGAGAACCATGAGAAGACGGTGAACAAGCTGGTGGCGCCGACCCCACGACCCGTCGGCGCCCGCGGGGGCGGCACTAGAGTGGGCCGGAAACCCACACAGCGATGGACGCGAGCAGCAGGGAGCGCATGACGTGCGGCCGGTAGGCAGCAAGTACCTGCTCGAGGAGCCGCTCGGACGCGGCGCCACGGGCACTGTCTGGCGAGCCCGCCAGCGAGAGACCGCGGGCTCCGAGGCGTCCGTGGCGGGCCAGCCGGGCGAGACCGTGGCGATCAAGGTCCTCAAGGAGGAGCTGGCCAACGACGCGGACGTGGTGATGCGCTTCCTGCGCGAACGCTCCGTGCTCCTGCGGCTGCGCCACGACAACATCGTGCGCACCCGGGACCTGGTGGTCGAGGGTGATCTGCTCGCCCTGGTCATGGACCTGGTCGACGGCCCGGACCTGCACCGCTACATCCGCGAGAACGGCCCGCTCACGCCGGTCGCCGCGTCCCTGCTCACCGCGCAGATCGCCGACGCGCTCGCCGCGAGCCACGCCGACGGCGTCGTCCACCGCGACCTGAAGCCCGCGAACGTCCTCCTGGACGAGCGCGACGGCGCGATGCACCCGATGCTCACCGACTTCGGCATCGCGCGCCTGGCCGACTCCCCGGGCCTGACCCGTACGCACGAGTTCGTGGGCACGCCCGCCTATGTCGCGCCCGAGTCCGCCGAGGGCCGCCCGCAGACCTCCGCAGTCGACATCTACGGCGCCGGAATCCTGCTGTACGAGCTGGTCACGGGGCGCCCGCCATTCGCGGGCGGCACCGCGCTCGAAGTCCTGCACCGCCATCTGAGCGAGGAGCCGCGCCGCCCCACCACCGTGCCGGCCCCGCTGTGGACGGTCATCGAGCGCTGCCTCAGCAAGGACCCGGAGCGGCGCCCCAGCGCCGAGAACCTGGCGCGCGGGCTGCGCGTCGTCGCGGCCGGCATCGGCGTCCACTCCACCCCGGCCCAGGTCGAGGCGGCCGACGGGGTGGGCGCGCTGCTCGCCCCCGACCCGGCGCCGGCCCCGGTCCCGGAGGCGCCGGGCGCCGCCGACCCGACGCAGGTGCTGCCGAGCAACGCGGGCTCGTACGACCCGGCGGCGGCCACCTCGGTCCTGCCGCACACCGGCCAGGCGCCGAACGCCGACCCGACGGCCGTCATGCCGCCGGTCCCGCAGGGGCAGCCGCAGCCGCAGGGGCCGCACCCCTGGCAGTCCCAGCTCCAGGCGGCACGCGACCGCAACGAGCAGACCCAGCTCGGCTACCTGCCGCCCGAGCAGGACCCGCTGCGCCGCCGCCCGCACCGCCAGCAGCAGCCCCCGCAGGGCTACGGCCAGCCGCAGCAGGGGTACCCGCAGCAGGGCCCGCCGCAGGGCCGCCCGCCCCAGCGCCAGCAGTACGCCCCGCCGCCGCAGCCCTACCAGCAGCAGCAACCGCAGCAGTACGCGCCGCAGCGTCAGCGGTACGCCCCGCCGCAGCCGCCGCCCCAGCAGCCGCAGGCCCCGGCGCGCGAGCCGCGGGAGCCCCGCGAGCCGCGCAGGCGCAGCCCGAACCGGATGCGGATCCCGGGCCTCGGCTGCCTGAAGGGCTGTCTCTTCACCTTCCTGCTGCTCTTCGTCGCGGGCTGGCTGATCTGGGAGCTGACCCCGCTCCAGGACTGGGTCGCCCAGGGCAAGAGCTACTGGCAGGCCATTGGTGACGGGATTTCGACGGTATCCGGCTGGATCAAGAGCATCGGCAACTCCGGAAAGCAGTGATCACGGGGCCCGGCCCCGCCGGTCCGGGACGCGACTTCGTGGATTTGTCGACTTCCAGAGGGTGATTTCGGCGCCAGAAGTGAAGGTTGGCGTCCCGGCCGCGTAGCCTCAGCGTGCACAGCCAGCCGCTGAGGGAGCAGTCTTGGCACGGAATATCGGCAGCCGGTACACCGCCCACCAGATCCTGGGCCGCGGCAGCGCCGGCACGGTGTGGCTCGGCGAAGGGCCCGAGGGCCCCGTCGCCATCAAGCTGCTGCGCGAGGACCTGGCCGCCGATCAGGAGCTGGTCGGCCGCTTCGTCCAGGAGCGCACCGCCCTGCTCGGCCTCGACCACCCCCACGTGGTGGGCGTGCGCGACCTGGTGGTCGACGGCAACGACCTCGCCCTGGTCATGGACCTGATCCGCGGCACCGACGTGCGTACCCGCCTGGACCGCGAGCGCCGGCTCGCCCCCGAGGCTGCCGTGGCCATCGCGGCCGACGTCGCCGACGGGCTCGCCGCGGCCCACGCGGCCGGCATCGTGCACCGGGACGTGAAGCCCGAGAACATCCTCCTGGACATGCAGGGCCCGCTCGGCCCCGGCGGCGCCCACCCCGCCCTGCTCACCGACTTCGGCGTCGCCAAGCTCATCGACACCCCCCGCCGCACCAAGGCGACGCGGATCATCGGCACCCCGGACTACCTCGCGCCCGAGATCGTCGAGGGCCTCCCGCCGCGCGCCGCCGTCGACATCTACGCGCTCGCGACGGTCCTGTACGAGCTGCTCGCGGGCTTCACCCCGTTCGGCGGCGGCCACCCCGGCGCCGTACTGCGCCGCCACGTCACCGAGACTGTCGTCCCGCTCCCCGGCATCCCGGACGAGCTGTGGCAGCTGATCGTCCAGTGCCTGGCCAAGGCCCCGGCCTCCCGGCTGCGCGCCTTCGAACTCTCCGTCCGGCTGCGCGAGCTGCTCCCCCTGATCGCGGGCATGCCCCCGCTCGACGTGGACGAGCCGGACGCCGAGGGCGACGAGGACGAGGAGGCGTACGAGGACCCGTACCCGACCGCCCCCACCAGCCCCCGCCGCGGCGCGGTCCCGCTGGTGCCGGGGGCGCAGCACGACTCCGCGAACCGGGACACCCACACCAGCATGCGCGTCCCCGGCCCCGACGAGCTGGCCGGCGGCCCGCTGGGCACCGCCCGAGCGCCCCGCTCCGCGGGTGCCCCGCGCCCCGGCTCGGCCCGCCACCGCGCCGACCAGGTCCGCAAGCGCAGACTCGTCCTGACGGCCTCGGCGGTGGCGCTCGCCGCGGCGGTCGGGGTGGGCGGCTGGCTGGCCCTGAGCGACGACTCCGGCAAGCAGCCGCCGCCGCAGGACACCAAGAACTCCGCGCCCCCCGCCCCCTAGCGGGGCGGGGATCGGGCGGCCCGGGGAACGCCGGAGCGCGCAGCCGTTACGCTGGACCCGTGGCAGTCGTCGATGTATCCGAAGAGCTGAAGTCCCTCTCCTCGACCATGGGGTCGATCGAGGCCGTCCTGGACCTCGACACGATGAGGGCAGATATTGCTGCGCTCGAAGAGCAGGCGGCCGCCCCGTCCCTGTGGGACGACCCGGAGGCGGCGCAGAAGATCACCAGCAAGCTTTCGCACCTCCAGGCGGAGCTGCGCAAGACCGAGGCCCTGCGCGGCCGGATCGACGACCTCGGGGTGCTCTTCGAGCTCGCCGAGGAGATGGACGACCCGGACACCCGCACCGAGGCCGAGGCCGAGCTGGAGTCCGTGAAGAAGGCGCTGGACGAGATGGAGGTCCGCACCCTCCTGTCCGGCGAGTACGACGCCCGTGAGGCGCTGGTCAACATCCGCGCCGAGGCCGGCGGCGTCGACGCCTCCGACTTCGCCGAGCGCCTCCAGCGCATGTACCTGCGCTGGGCCGAGCGGCACGGCTACAAGACCGAGGTGTACGAGACCTCGTACGCGGAAGAGGCCGGCATCAAGTCGACCACCTTCGTGGTCAGTGCGCCCTACGCCTACGGCACGCTCTCCGTGGAGCAGGGCACGCACCGCCTGGTCCGCATCTCGCCCTTCGACAACCAGGGCCGCCGCCAGACCTCGTTCGCGGGCGTCGAAGTGCTGCCGGTCGTCGAGCAGTCCGACCACGTCGAGATCGACGAGTCCGAGCTGCGCATCGACGTGTACCGCGCGTCGGGCCCGGGCGGCCAGGGCGTCAACACCACGGACTCCGCGGTCCGCATCACGCACATCCCGACCGGCATCGTGGTCTCCTGCCAGAACGAGCGCTCGCAGATCCAGAACAAGGCGAGCGCCATGAACGTCCTCCAGGCCAAGCTCCTCGAGCGCCGCCGCCAGGAGGAGCAGGCGCTGATGGACTCGCTCAAGGGCGACGGCGGCAACTCCTGGGGCAACCAGATGCGTTCGTACGTCCTGCACCCGTACCAGATGGTGAAGGATCTGCGCACCGAGTTCGAGGTCGGCAACCCGCAGGCGGTCCTCGACGGCGAGATCGACGGCTTCCTCGAAGCGGGCATCCGCTGGCGCAAGCAGCAGGAGAAGTAACCCGCCCGAGCGCACGCGCGGTTGGGCATGAAGACGCCGGGTCCCGGAAGAAGGGGACCCGGCCTTTTCTTGTGTGGGGGTCGCGTGTGCCCGCGGTGGCGATTGCGTAGCGGCGCGAAGCGCGGGCATGGCCTGAGGTCGAATTCGCTGGCGCAAGCGGGAATTGGGCGACTCGGCGCTTTGTCGACTTGCGAACTGGCATGGGAGAGGCGTCAGTTCCGGTCTTCTGTCACAGTCGTATTCCCGTACGCCAGGCAAGTGGGGCGATTTCGGGCATTGCGTGCGCAACGACCTTGACGGCATCTTTAAAACTGGCAAAGCTAACGCGCGGCATGCGTATCTCTGGGGCGTGTGTGACGGGGGGAGGGGCTCCATCGCTTCCCCGGCGTTGCCGCCCCGGGCGCTGCTCCATGACGAGACAGCTACTGGGGGTAGCAGGCAGATGACCAAGAACACGCGGGTCCGCGTCGCGCGGATAGCAGCCGGTGCGGTGATTGCCGCCGGTGCGTCCCTGACCGCGGCGGGGGCGGCCCAGGCCGTCGGTCTCAACTCCAACGACGGCAAGGCCAAGAGCACCTACGACGAGCCCTGCGTCCCGGGTGCGCCGCTGTGCGACACCACGGGCGGCCAGTCGACCGGTTCCACCACCTCCGGCTCGACCGGCTCCACCACCGCCGGTTCGACCGGTTCCACGACGGACGGTTCGACCGGTTCGACGAGCACCTCGGGTTCGACGGGTTCCACCGGCTCCACGGGCTCCACCGGTTCGACGGGTTCGACCGGCTCCACGGGCAGCACGGGCTCGACGGGCAGCACCGGCTCCACGGGCTCGACCGGCAGCACGGGTTCGACCGGCTCCACGGGCTCCACCGGTTCGACGGGTTCGACCGGCTCCACGGGCAGCACCGGCTCCACGGGCAGCACGGGCTCGACGGGCAGCACCGGCTCCACCGGCACGACCGGTTCGACGAGCACCTCGGGTTCCACCGGGACCACGGGTTCGACGGGTTCGACCGGCAGCACGGGCTCCACCGGTTCGACGGGTTCGACCGGCTCCACCGGCTCCACCGGCTCCACCGGCTCCACGGGCTCGACCGGCACCACCGGTTCGACCGGGACCACGGGCACCACCGGCAACACCGGCACCAACCCCGACACCGTCGGCTCGCAGCCGGTCGAGCAGGGGCAGCAGAAGGAGGAGCTCGCCGCCACCGGTGCGGGCGGGACCACCTTCCTGCTGGTCGGCGCCGCGACCATGATCGCGGGTGGCATCGGCTTCCGCCTCATGCCGCGCCTCGCGGGCGGCCGTAACGCCGCGTAAGCGGTATAGAACGCAGAGGAGGGCCCCGGGTGCGATCCGCACCCGGGGCCCTCTTCGCGTGAGGACCGGTCTCTCAGACGGTCTGGTGGGCCAGCAGGGCGCAGGCCCCTATCAGCACGATGAGCAGCGTCACCAGCGCCGCAGGGGTCAGTGAGCCCCACTGGCCCTCCTGCTGCAGGCGCTCCCGGTTCGCCCGGCAGACGCGGCAGCGGCCCTCGCTCACGGGCGCCGCGCAGTTGGCGCACACCAATCGGTCATAGGTCATGCGCTCTCCTCCTCCCGCGCGGCGGAGCCGGCGCATACAGCGTTCAACCCGCTATCTCTCCGCTCAACGCTCAGGGAAACGCAACCGTTCCCCCTACCACTGTGCCAGCTCCCGCGCGTTTCGGCGCGCCCCGCCTGATTCATCCCGGTCCCGGCCCCCGACCAGCGGGACATAAGGTGCATCCCCGGACGGGGCCTGCGCGGGCTCGTCCCGTTCGCGTAAGGTCACGCACACCTATACTCCCGGCCGACCCGTGGTGCACCCGTGATCCGATTCGACAATGTCTCCAAGACCTATCCCAAGCAGAACCGACCAGCCCTGCGGGAAGTCTCCCTCGACATCGAGAAGGGGGAGTTCGTCTTCCTTGTCGGCTCGTCCGGTTCCGGGAAGTCGACCTTTCTGAGACTGATCCTGCGTGAAGAGCGCGCCAGCCATGGGCAGGTGCACGTGCTCGGCAAGGACCTGGCCCGGCTCTCCAACTGGAAGGTGCCGCACATGCGGCGCCAACTGGGCACCGTCTTCCAGGACTTCCGACTGCTCCCCAACAAGACCGTCGCGGAGAACGTCGCGTTCGCCCAGGAGGTCATCGGGAAGCCGCGCGGCGAGATCCGCAAGGCCGTGCCGCAGGTGCTCGACCTCGTCGGGCTCGGCGGCAAGGAGGACCGCAGGCCCGGCGAGCTCTCCGGTGGTGAGCAGCAGCGCGTGGCCATCGCCCGCGCCTTCGTCAACCGGCCCATGCTGCTCATCGCGGACGAGCCGACCGGCAACCTCGACCCGCAGACCTCCGTCGGCATCATGAAGCTGCTCGACCGGATCAACCGGACCGGCACCACCGTCGTCATGGCGACCCACGACCAGAACATCGTCGACCAGATGCGCAAGCGCGTCATCGAGCTGGAGTCCGGCCGTCTCGTACGTGACCAGGCGCGCGGCGTCTACGGCTACCAGCACTGAGCGCCGTAGAGCACTCGTCGAGCACTGAAAGGCTGAAATCGTCGCCATGCGCGCCCAGTTCGTTCTCTCGGAGATCGGGGTCGGTCTCCGTCGCAACCTGACCATGACGATCGCCGTCGTCGTCTCCGTCGCCCTCTCACTGGCCCTGTTCGGCGGTTCGCTGCTGATGCGGGACCAGGTCAACAACATGAAGGGCTACTGGTACGACAAGGTCAACGTCTCCATCTTCCTCTGCAACAAGGCGGACGCCGAGAGCGTCGCCAAGTGCGCCAAGGGCGCGGTGACCGCCCAGCAGAAGAAGGACATCGAGGCCGACCTCAAGAAGCTGGACGTCGTCCAGACGGTGTCGTACGAGTCGGCCGACGAGGCGTTCAAGCACTACAAGGAGCAGTTCGGCAGCTCCCCGATGGCCGGTTCGATCACGCCCGACCAGATGCAGGAGTCCTTCCGCGTCAAGCTCAAGGACCCGGAGAAGTTCAACGTGGTCGCCACCGCGTTCGCGGGCCGCGACGGCGTCCAGTCCGTACAGGACCAGAAGGGCATCCTGGAGAACCTCTTCGGGCTGCTCAACGGCATGAACGTGGCGGCCATGCTGGTCATGTTCGTCATGCTGATCGTCGCGCTGATGCTGATCGTCAACACCGTGCGCGTCTCCGCCTTCAGCAGGCGGCGCGAGACGGGGATCATGCGCCTGGTGGGCGCCTCCAGCTTCTACATCCAGGCGCCGTTCATCATGGAGGCCGCCTTCGCCGGGCTGATGGGCGGCGTGGCCGCCGCGGGCTTCCTGGTCGTCGGCCGCTACTTCATGATCGACCACGGGCTCGACCTGGCGCACAAGCTGAACCTCATCAACTTCATCGGCTGGGACGCGGTGTTGGCGAAGCTCCCGCTGGTCCTCGCGGCGAGCGTCCTGATGCCCGCGCTCGCGGCCTTCTTCGCGCTGCGCAAGTACCTCAAGGTCTGACCCCGCGTGTGACATACGCCCCGGGCGCCGTAGGAGCAACAGCCCCTACGGCGCCCGAGCCGTGTCCTAGACTCGGCGCCATGCCCGGCCCGGACCTCTGTCCCAGGCCCCGCGGTGTGCGCCGCGGGGCTGCTCTGGCATTGGTCTTCGCGAGCGTCCTGGTGACGGCGGCCGCCACCAACTGCCTGCCGCGCGCCGAGGAACGGCCCGCGCCGCTCGCCGCGGGACCGGCCGCCGCGGCGCTCGACCCGCGCGAGGGGCACACCACCCGCGGCGGCGACCGCACCGCCGAGGACGTGGCCCGCGCGGCCGCCGAGGCGCAGGCCGACGGGAAGTCCGCGACCCGGGCCGCCGAGGAGGCCGTGGGCCGCAGCGGGGACCGCTGGGGCGCGGTGTACGACAAGGCGCAGTTCGAGCAGTACGCGGACGCCCTCGACGGGCGCTACACCGGAGTGGGCCTGTGGGTGGCCCGCACCGCCGACGGCCGCACCGAGGTGACCCGGGTCCAGGCCGGCGGCCCCGCCGACCGCGCGGGCATCGAGCCGGGCGACCTCCTGCGCAGCGTCGACCACTGGTCGGCCGACGGGCAGCCCGTCACCGAGACCGTCGCCCGGCTGCGCGGCGACGCGGCCGGGAGCAAGGTCGTCGTCGGTCTGGAACGCGGCTCGCGCACCTGGACCCGGACGCTGGACCGGGCGGTCCTGGACACCGAGGCCGTGGCCGTCGAGAACCTCTCCGCCAAGGTCGTCATGATCAAGGTGGCGGCCTTCACCAGGGGCTCGGGCGAGCGCGTACGGGCCGCCGTGCACCGGGCTCCGAAGGGCGCCGGCATCCTGCTCGACCTGCGGGGCAACAGCGGCGGCCTGGTCGGCGAGGCGGTCACCGCCGCCTCCGCCTTCCTCGACGGCGGTCTGGTCGCCACGTACGACGTGCACGGAAAGCAGCGGGCGCTGTACGCGGCCGACGACGGGGACGACGCCAGGCCCCTGGTGGTGTTGATCGACGGCGGCACCATGAGCGCGGCCGAACTGCTCACCGGCGCGCTCCAGGACCGCGGCCGCGCGGTCACCGTGGGCTCGCGCACCTTCGGCAAGGGGTCGGTGCAGATGCCCACCGGCCTTCCGGGCGGCTCGGTCGCCGAGCTGACCGTCGGCCATTACCGCACCCCCTCCGGCCGCGGTCTCGACGGCAGGGGCATCACCCCCGACCTCCCGGTCACCGACCGTCCGCTCGAACACGCCGAGACGGTCCTGAGCGGTCTCGGCGGCACGTCTTAAACCTGTTGCGCCGGGGTGCGAAAATGGCCGCACTATGGCTAAGAACACGGGCAAGGACAAAGAGAAGGACAGCAAGCGCAAGCTGGTCGCGCAGAACAAGAAGGCACGGCACGACTACCTCATCATCGACACCTACGAGTGCGGTCTGGTGCTCACCGGCACCGAGGTGAAGTCGCTGCGCCAGGGCCGCGCCTCGCTGGTGGACGGCTTCGTGCAGATCGACGGCGGCGAGGCCTGGCTGCACAACGTGCACGTGCCGGAGTACGCGCAGGGCACCTGGACCAACCACAGCGCGCGGCGCAAGCGGAAGCTGCTGCTGCACCGGGTGGAGATCGACAAGCTGGAGTCGAAGTCCGGGGAGTCGGGTCACACGATCGTGCCCCTCGCGCTGTACTTCAAGGACGGCCGGGCCAAGATCGAGATCGCGCTCGCCAAGGGCAAGAAGGAGTACGACAAGCGGCAGACGCTGCGCGAGAAGCAGGACCGGCGCGAGACGGACCGGGCCATCTCCGCGGTCAAGCGCAAGGAGCGGGCGAGCCTGCGGCAGGCCCGCGCGGAATAGGCTGGCACCCTCGGGCGTTGGTCACGTACGATGGCACTGCACCTCGACGAAGGTGCGGCAACACCTTGAAAAAACAACATGGGGATGATCGGTTTCGACAGCGGATGTCGAAGCAGGGGAAGCGTGTCGAGGAAGCGGCAATGATCTCGTAAACCATATGTCGCAAACAATAATCGCCAACACCAAGCGCGATACCTTCGCCCTCGCTGCCTAAGTAGCGACTTGCGAAGTGTCAGCCCGGGGCTGTTCCCGACCCGGATCCTGGCATCAGCTAGGGAACTAAACTTCCGGACCCGGTCACGGGGTCCGGAAGGAAATCAAACAGTGACTGGGCCCGTCGGCGACTTGTTCGCGTGATTGCCGGGGCCGAGAAAATCACAGCGAACTGCACACGGAGAAGCCCTGTTTTTGCACCGTTGGACGCGGGTTCGATTCCCGCCATCTCCACGATCGAGGAGAACCGGACGTCCGGATCACCTCGCCCCATGTAGGCAAAGGCCCGGTCGCTTTCGAGCGGCCGGGCCTTTGTCGTGCCCAGGGCTTTGCCCGGGCCGGAGGTCAGGCGACCGGCTGGCCGGTCAGCATGCCCAGGAGCTGGTCCATCTCGTTGCGCCACAGCCGGTGCACGTTCATGCGGGTCGGCTTCGGCTGCCCCGGCAGCTGGCAGCGGAACGAGCTCCACAGGGTGTTCCGCCGGACGTCGCTGATCATCCGCATGGCCTCGGCGGGCGGGATCGCCACGACGATCTCCTGCGGGCGGTTGTTCCACCGGCTGGCCCGGTGCAGCAGCACGGCCTGCTGGGTCACGGTGATGAAGTAGTACGTCAGGAAGGCCTGGCCTATGCCGCCGAACATGCTCATCAACCAGACGCTGGGGCCCGCTATCGCCTGGATCATGACGATCGGGCGGTCCTGCGGGTTGGCCTGCGCGATCGCCTCGGCGACCTGCTGCTGGATGGTCGACTTCTTCACGGCCATGGGGAGGGGCCTTTCCTGACGCGGGGGCACGCCGGAGCGGAACGTGGTCACGCTCGGGCGGAAGGGGACGCCCCGCTCAGCCGCGGGGCGGTGCAGCGTACCGTCCCCGTCCCGTGGCGCACACCACCAGGGCGACGGCCGCCGCGCAGACCGGGACCAAGTAGCCCATCGCGGCGCCCGCTTGCTCGACGACCTGGCCGCCGGTGGCGGAACCGGCCGCGATGCCGCCGAGGATCGCGGTGACGGCGAGGGTCATGCCCTCGTTCAACCGGCCCTCGGGAGTGAGCCGCTGGACCAGGGTCATGCCGGTGACCATGGTCGGGGCGGTGGCCGCCCCCGCGCACAGCAGGGCCGCCGCGAGCGCGAGGAGCGAACCAGCGGACCGCGCCGCGAGCAGCGGCAGGCACATCAGGGCGGTCATGGCCGCCACGCAGCCGACGAGCCGCCGGGACACGCTGCGGGCGGGGCGCGCCGACCCGTACAGGAGCCCCGCGACGCACGAGCCCGCCGCCTGGAGCGCGAGCACCGGGCCCGCCGCCGGGCCGAGGCCGAGCCCGGCCGTGTACGCGATGGTCACCACCTCAAGGGAGCCGAAGACCGCGCCGGTGGCGAGGAAGACCGCGAGCAGCGGGGCGAACCCCCGGGTGCGGAAAGGGGACTTGGCGGTGGCCGTACGGGGTGAGACGGGCGGCTCGGTCGCGCGCTGGGCCGTGAAGAGCAGCATGCCCGTCATCAGCAGCACCGCGCCCACGAGCGTGCCGGCCTCGGGGAAGAGGGCCGAGCAGAGGAAGGCGGCGGCGACCGGACCGAGCATGAAGCAGAGCTCGTCGGCGGCCTGTTCGAAGGAGTTGGCGGTGTGCAGGGCGGCCGCGTCCTTTAGGGAGGGGCCGCCGTGCAGATGGGCCCAGCGGGCGCGGGACATGCCGCCGGTGTTGGGGGTGGTGGCGGTCGCGGCGTGCGCGGCGAACAGGGTCCAGTCCGGGGCGCCGAAGTGCACGCACAGGAGCAGGGCGAGCGAGCCGAGGACGGCAACCGCCGTCGCCGGTACGGCGATTCGGGCCTGGCCGTGCCGGTCCACGAGCCGGGCCGTCCAGGGGGCGACCAGCGCGGTCGCGGCGAGGCCGGTGGCGGTGACGGCACCGGCCAGCGCGTACGAGCCGCGCGCGCCCGCGATCATGATCACGGCGCTGACGCCGAACATGCCCATGGGCAGCCGGGCGATGAGGTTGCCGAGCGTGAAGGCGCGGGCTCCGGGGGTGCGGAAGAGGCGTACGTACGGGTTCGGGCGGCGGGTGGGCGGGGTCGGCTGCGGCATGCCCCGATCCTGTTCGGGGCCGGCTCACGGGGTCCAACACCTGATCAGCGCCCATTCACCCACTCTTGTTGTCAACGCCCGTGATGCGGTTGACTTCCGCGCGTGCCCCACGACCTGGACCCGCGGCTGCTGCGCTCGTTCGCGGCCGTCGCCGACGAGCTGCACTTCACCCGCGCCGCCGCCCGCCTCTTCGTCGCCCAGCAGGCACTGAGCCGCGACATCCGGCGCCTGGAACGGGAGTTGGGCGCCGAGCTCTTCGCGCGGACCACCCGCGCGGTGGCGCTCACGGCGGACGGGGCCCGGCTGCTGCCGTACGCCCGCAAGGTGCTCGCCGCCCATGACGAACTGCGCGGCGCGTGGGCGGGGGAGGGGCAGCGGCCGCTGCTCGTCGACGTCTCGGCGCCGGTCGGCACCGGTGCGCGGGTGCTCGCACGGGCCCGCGCACAGGCGCCCGGCGTCGAGTTCGTGGCCCGGTTCATCAGCGGGCTCACCGGGGCCGCCGCCGAGATCCTCGCCGGGCGGCTCGACGTCTCCTTCGGCCGGGTCGCCGGGCTCGACCCGGCCGTCCTCGCGGGCCTCGCCCACCAGCCGGTGCGCTTCGAGCGGATGGCGGTGCTGGTCGCCGAGGACCACCGCCTCGCGGGCCTCGCCCAGGTGCCGTTGGCGGCGCTCGCGGGCGAGACGCTGTACGCGGCGGCGGGCAATCCGGCCACCCTGGAGTGGACCGACCTCGCCGAGCGGCTCTTCGCGGGGCGCGGCATCCGGACGGCCGCGCCGTTCCCGGAGATCGCGGGGGAGGAGGAGTTCGTGCGGGTGGTGCGCAAGCAGGGCTGGTCGGTCCTCGCCAGCACCGAGTTCATGGACGTGCCCGGCATGGTGGTCCGCCCGCTGACCGGGCCCGTACCGCTCGCGCCGGTCTCGCTGGTGTGGCGCAAGGGGTTCTCGCATCCCGGCATCGAGGTGCTGCGGCGGGTCGCGGCCGAGGCCTCGGCGGAGCACGGCTGGCTGGAAAGGCCCCCCGGAAGCTGGCTGCCCGAGCCCGACTTGTCCCTGATGGCGGCTGATGCCCCGCATGCGTCCCGTCGAAGTCGAACATCACGCGATACGTGAACACATGTCCATAGGCTCGTGCGCTACATTCATCGCCCGGGTGCGGCGGGATAGTGGGGGCGCTCGGAACGGGTGGGTTCTCCCTGTTCCGGCTGAGGCGCCCGGGAGTCGTGCGCGCAACCCGCGAAACACATTTCAGGGAGTGCGTACGAAAATGGACAGTGGAATAGTCGGCGGGCCGGGGGGACAGCCCCGTCCCGACCGCTCGGAGGGCGACCAGCCGCCACGTGACGCCACGATGCAACTCGGCGTGTTCGCAGAGCAGTTGAGTCCGCCCGCGCCCCGGTTCAGCAAGCCCGACCCGCGCCTGAGCGTGCCCCGGCCGAGGTCGGCCGAGCCCGAGCCGGTCCAGCGGTCCGCCACGCAGAAGATCCCGGTCTTCAAGCCGTTGCGCGCGGCCTCGGCCGAGCGGGCCGTGTTCGTGGACGCCAGCGGACGGCGCGGCAAGAAGATCCGCTGGCTCGGCTGGATCTTCGGGCTCGCGGCCACCGGCTTCGCCGTGGCGCTCGTCGGCTCGCTGCTCGGCGGCAGCGCCCGCGCCCCCGGCCTCAACCTGCCCGAGGGCAGCAAGGCCGACTCCGTGACCGCGCCGCCGCGGGCCGCCGCCTCGCAGCCGCCGTCGCCGAAGGCGTCGTCGACGAAGAAGGACGTGGCTCCCGCGCACACCGTCTCCAAGGCGCCCACCTCCAAGACCTCCAAGTCCCCGCACAGCGCCACCCCCGCCACGGGCCACAGCCCGGTGCGGTCCTCCCCGCACCCCAGCACCTCGCACAAGCCGTCCGCGCGGGCGGCCTCCTCCGCCGTCGGCGCGACCGGCGCCTGAGCACCGCCGTCCCGGGTCCGCCCGCAGTGGCCCGGACAGCGGCCCTGAGCACCGCCTCAGCACCCCTCACCACCTCCTGAGCACCAACCCCGTACGGCGACCCCGGCGTACCGGCCCGAAGGCGTAACGACACCTGCCATGAGAACCACCAAGGCCAAGCCGCGGCCGGCGCGGCGCAAGCGGCTGCCCATGCGCTACCTGCTGCCGCTTCTGCTGCTCGTCGCGCTCGTCGCGATGCTGATGCTGCGCGGCTACGTGCACAGCGAGATCTCCGCGGACCACCGCGTCCGCGATCCCGCGCCCACCGACAAGGTGCCCGAGAAGATCATCGACGGCGGCCCGGTCATCGACGCGCGCACGCCCGGCAAGCCGGTCAGCCTCCAGATACCGGACCACAAGATCGTCATCACCTTCGACGACGGCCCGGACCCCACCTGGACGCCGAAGGTCCTGGACGAGCTGAAGAAGTACCACGCGCACGCCGTCTTCTTCGTGACCGGAACCAACGCCTCGCGCTACCCGGACCTCATCAAGCGCATGGTCGCCGAGGGCCACGAGGTGGGGCTGCACACCTTCAACCACCCCGACCTCTCCTACCAGTCGAAGTCGCGGATCGACCGGGAGCTCTCCGAGAACCAGCTCGCGCTCGCGGGCGCCGCGGGCGTGCACAGCTCGCTGTTCCGGCCGCCGTACTCCTCGTTCGCCGACGCCATGGACAACGACACCTGGCCGGTCGTCCAGTACGTCGGCAGCAAGGGCTATGTCGTGGCGCTCGACTCCACCGACAGCGAGGACTGGCAGCGGCCCGGGGTCAAGAAGATCATCCACAACGCCACCCCCGAGGACAACAAGGGCGCCATCGTCCTGATGCACGACTTCGGCGGCGACCGCTCGCAGACCGTGGCCGCGCTCGACAAGTTCCTGCCGGACATGCAGGAGTCGGGCTACACCTTCGTCAACCTCACCACCGCGCTCGGCGCGCCCAGCGCGCTGACCCCGGTCAGCGGCATGGACCTGTGGAAGGGCGAGGCGTTCGTGGGCGCCGTCCAGGTCGCCGAGCACACCACCGACTTCCTCGTCGTGGGCCTCGCGATCGTCGGCGTGCTGGTGTTCACCCGGTTCGGCCTGATGCTGCTGCTCTCCTTCGCGCACGCCCGCAAGGTCCGCAGGAAGGACTTCCAGTGGGGGCCGCCGGTCACCGAACCGGTCTCGGTGCTCGTGCCCGCGTACAACGAGCGCGAATGCATCGCCAACACCGTCCGCTCGCTCATGGCGAGCGACCATCCGATCGAAGTGATCGTGATCGACGACGGTTCGAGCGACGGCACCGCCGACATCGTCGAGGCGCTCGGCCACCCCAACGTGCGCGTGGTGCGCCAGGAGAACGCGGGCAAGCCCGCCGCCCTCAACAACGGCATCGCGCACGCCCGTTACGAGCTCGTCGTGATGATGGACGGAGACACCGTCTTCGAGCCGTCCACCGTCCGCGAACTGGTCCAGCCCTTCGGCAACCTGCGCGTCGGCGCCGTCGCGGGCAACGCCAAGGTCGGCAACCGGGACTCGCTCATCGGCGCCTGGCAGCACATCGAGTACGTGATGGGCTTCAACCTCGACCGCCGCATGTACGACCTGCTCGGCATCATGCCCACCATCCCCGGCGCGGTCGGCGCCTTCCGCCGCCAGGCCCTGGAGCGGGTCGGCGGCATGAGCGAGGACACCCTCGCCGAGGACACCGACATCACCATGGCCATCCACCGCGACGGCTGGAAGGTGGTCTACAGCGAGAACGCCCGCGCCTGGACCGAGGCCCCCGAATCCGTCCAGCAGCTCTGGTCGCAGCGCTACCGCTGGTCGTACGGCACGATGCAGGCGATCTGGAAGCACCGCGGCGCCATCAAGGACCGCGGTCCCTCGGGCCGCTTCGGCCGCTTCGGCCTGCCGCTGGTCGCCCTGTTCATGGTGGTGGCCCCGCTGCTCGCCCCGCTCATCGACATCTTCCTGCTGTACGGGATCGTCTTCGGCAAGACCGAGCAGACCATCGTGGCCTGGCTCGTCGTGCTGATGATCCAGGCGGTCTGCGCGGCCTACGCCTTCCGGCTCGACAAGGAGAAGCTCACCCATCTGCTCTCGCTGCCGCTCCAGCAGGTCCTGTACCGGCAGCTGATGTACGTCGTGCTGCTCCAGTCCTGGATCACCGCGGTGACCGGAGGCCGGCTGCGCTGGCAGAAGCTGCGCCGCACCGGCGTGGTCGAGGCGCCGGGCAACCCGGCCGCGCGAAAGGCCGTCGGATGACCTCGTACGCGCAGGCTCCCGGGGCGGTGGCCGAGCCCGCCGCCCCGGCACCCCGGCCGCCCGCCCGCGACCGGTACTTCGACTTCCTGCGGGCCCTCGCCCTGTTCCGGGTGGTGCTCTACCACCTGATGGGCTGGGCCTGGCTGCCGCTCGCCTTCCCCTCCATGGGCGTGATGTTCGCGCTCGCCGGGAACCTGATGTCCCGCTCCCTGAAGCGGCCCGCCGTCCAGGTGGTGCGCGGCCGCCTGCGCCGCCTGCTCCCGCCGATGTGGCTGCTCGGCGCGGTCGGCATCACCGGCATGCTCGCCCAGGGCTGGGGCCCCGACTCCGACGGGCACCCCGCCTGGTGGTGGGGGCACCTGCTGTTCTGGGTGGTCCCGCTCAGCGACCCGCCGTACGGGGCCGGCCTGCCCGGCATCCACCACCTCCTGGGCGAGAACTGGGGCGCCAACCTGGCCGAGCCGCTCTGGTACCTGCGCGCCTACCTGTGGTTCGTGCTGCTCTCGCCGCTGTTCCGGGTGCTCCTGCGGCGCCTGCCGTGGCTGACGATCCTCGCCCCGGTCGCGATCGCCGCGCTGATGGACGCCATGGACCTCGGGCTGCCCACCCGCGTCGACTCCGCGCTCACCGACTTCGCCACCTTCGGCGCCTGCTGGATCCTCGGCATGGCCCACCAGGCGGGCGTGCTGCGGAAGTTGCCCAACTACCTGGTGCCCTCGCTCGCCCCCATCGTGATGGCCCTCGGCTACTGGTGGGCGGTGCGCGGCGGCTACTCGATCACGGGCAGCACCGAGCTCGACTCGATCCCGCTCGCGCAGACCCTGTGGTCGCTCGGCGCCGTCCTCCTGCTGCTGCACATCAGTCCCTCGTGGCAGGTCTGGCCGGCCCCGCTGCGCCGCTGGGACCGGCTGATCACCCTGCTCAACTCGCGGGCCGTGACGGTCTACCTGTGGCACAACCTGTGCATCCTGGCCGCCGCCACGGTCTGGGACGACCTGTGGAGCATCGACGCGCTGGCCGGCGCGGGCAAGTTCCTCAACAGCTCCTGGCCGGTCCTCGCCGTGACCTGGGTGCTGATCGGCCTGTGCGTGGTGTGCTTCGGCTGGGTCGAGGACGTGGCGGCCAAACGCCGGCCCCGGATCTGGCCCGCCTGAGGCGTCCGGGCGGCGGACTCACCGCCGCCGCCCGGGTCCCGTGAAGACAAGGTTGCACCCCGGTCATCCGGCGGCACGCGGCCGAAACCCGCCCTCCCTACGGTCGCTGGCACGACAAGCGACGCGACCGTGGAGGCGACATGGCTGGCCGTTGGATCGAGCGGTGGGAGCCGGAGGACGACACCTTCTGGCGCGAGACGGGCAGGCGCGTCGCCCGCCGCAACCTCTTCCTGTCCGTGTTCTGCGAACACGTCGGCTTCTCCGTCTGGAGCCTGTGGTCGGTGATGGTGCTCTTCATGGGCCCGGCCTACGGAGTGGACCCGGCGGGCAAGTTCTTCCTGATCTCGGTGGCCACCCTCGTCGGCGCCCTGGTCCGCGTCCCGTACACCTTCGCCGTCGCCCGCTTCGGCGGCCGCAACTGGAGCGTCGTCAGCTCGCTGCTCCTGCTGGTCCCGGCGGCGGCCGCCTGGTTCGCCATGGAGCCGGGCACCTCGTACACCACGTTCCTCCTGGTCGCGGCCGTCGCCGGGGTCGGCGGGGGCAACTTCGCCTCCTCGATGACCAACATCAACGCCTTCTTCCCGCTCCGCGAGAAGGGCTGGGCGCTCGGGCTCAACGCGGGCGGCGGCAACATCGGGGTGCCGGTGGTGCAGCTCGTCGGGCTGCTCGTGATCGCGACCGCGGGCGCGGGCCATCCGCGCGTCCTGCTCGCCGTCTACCTGCCGCTCGTCGCCCTCGCCGGGCTGTGCGCGGCCCTGGGCATGGACAACCTGGCGCCCGTACGCAACGACACGGGCGCGGTCCGCGAGGCGCTGCGCGAGGGGCACACCTGGATCATGGCCCTCCTGTACGTCGGCACCTTCGGCTCCTTCATCGGCTACAGCTTCGCCTTCGGGCTCGTCCTGCAGACCCAGTTCGGGCGGACCCCGCTCCAGGCCGCCTCGCTCACCTTCATCGGCCCGCTGCTCGGCTCCCTGGTCCGGCCGGTCGGCGGCCGCCTCGCCGACCGCTTCGGCGGCGCCCGCATCACGCTGGGCACCTTCGCCGCGATGGCGGCGGCGACCGGTGTCGTCCTGTACGCCTCGGTGCACGAGTCGCTGCCCGTCTTCCTCACCGGGTTCATCGCCCTGTTCGTGCTCAGCGGGCTCGGCAACGGCTCCACGTACAAGATGATCCCCGCGATCTTCCAGGCCAGGGCGCTCGCCCGCGGGCTGCGGGGCGAGGACGCGGCGGCCTGCGGGCGGCGCCTCTCCGGGGCCGCCATGGGCCTGGTCGGGGCGGTCGGCGCGCTCGGCGGGCTCGCCATCAACCTCGCCTTCCGGCAGTCCTTCCGCACCGCGGGCAGCGGCACCGCCGCCTTCGTCGCCTTCCTGGCCTGTTACGCGGTGTGCTCCGCGGTGACCTGGGCGGTATACGTGCGCCGACCCGCGAAGGCGGCCGCCGCCACCGCGCCCGAGCCCGCCTGGGCGAAGGTGTGATCCTGACCGGCGGGCGGGACGTAACACCCGGGAAACCACGGTGAACCCCGCGCGTCACGCCCCGTTGGCAGGCTCGGACGTCACCGCACCACCTGGAGAGTCATGTCCGCAGAACCAGAGGCGGCCGCCCCGCACGGACCCCTCAGCGGGTTCACCGTCGGGGTCACCGCAGCCCGCCGGGCCGACGAGCTCGCGGCGCTGCTCACCCGCCGCGGTGCCGCGGTGCTGCACGCGCCCGCGCTGCGGATCGTCCCGCTCGCCGACGACAGCGAACTCCTCGCCGCCACGCAGGAGTTGATCTCCAAGACCCCCGACACGGTGGTGGCCACCACCGCCATCGGGTTCCGCGGCTGGGTCGAGGCCGCCGACGGCTGGGGGATAGGGGACGCCCTTCTCGCCACCCTCAAGGGCGTCGAGCTCCTCGCCCGCGGCCCCAAGGTCAAGGGCGCGGTCCGGGCCGCCGGGCTCACCGAGCGGTGGTCGCCCTCGTCCGAGTCGATGGCCGAGGTCCTGGAGCGGCTCCTCGCCGAGGGCGTGGCGGGCCGCCGCATCGCGATCCAGCTGCACGGCGAACCGCTGCCCGGCTTCGTCGAGGCGCTGCGCGCGGGCGGCGCGGAGGTCGTCGGCGTGCCCGTCTACCGCTGGCTGCCGCCGCAGGATCCGGCCCCGCTCGACCGGCTCCTGGACGCCACCGTCTCGCACGGCCTGGACGCGCTCACCTTCACCAGCGCCCCGGCCGCCGCCTCCCTGCTCGGCCGGGCCGAGGAGCGCGGCATGCTCGCCGAGCTGCTGCTCGCCCTCCACCACGACGTGCTGCCCGTCTGCGTCGGACCGGTCACCGCGCTGCCGCTCCAGGCCCGCGGGGTGACCACCCTCGCCCCCGAGCGCTTCCGCCTCGGCCCGCTCGTCCAGCTCCTGTGCACCGAACTCCCGTCCCGGGCGCGGTCGTTGCCGCTGGCCGGCCGGCGCGTGGAGATCCGCGGCCACGCCGTGCTCGTGGACGGCGAACTGCGCCCCGTGCCGCCCGCGGGCATGGCCCTGCTGCGCACCCTCGCACGGCGCCCCGGCTGGGTGGTGCCGCGCGCGGAACTGCTGCGGGCGCTGCCCGGCTCGGGCACCGACGAACACGCCGTGGAGACGGCGATGACCCGCCTGCGCACGGCACTCGGCGCACCCCGGATCATCCAGACGGTGGTCAAGCGCGGCTACCGCCTCGCGCTCGATCCGGCGGCCGACGCGAAGTACGCGGACGGCCGGTAGGAGGGGTTCCGGGGGCGGCCGCGGGCGGGCACTCTGGGGGGAGGCACTCACCGGTAACCCCTAGGCGGTGACAGGCGCATGGTGCGGTTCGACTCCGGGCGGATCTGTCTGGATCTGGTGGCGACCGGGGCGTACGAGAGCGAACAGCTCGACACAGCCGCACAGTTGGGCCAGTGGCTGCTTGGCACGGGCCTGGTCCCGCGCGGCACCCCGCTCGCCGGACTCGACGGAGACTGGCCCCCTCGTTTCGTCGAACTGCGCTGCTGCATAGGCCAGTTGATCGAAGCCGAGCTCGGTGGAGCGCCCGGCGGGGCGCCCGCCGCCCTCGACCGGGTCAACGCGCTCGCGGCCGCCCCGCCCCCGGCGGTACGGGCGATCCGGGGCGCCGACGGCGGACTCGTGCGCACCCTGAGCCGCGCCCCCGAATGCGGCGCGCTGCTCGCCGCCGTCGCCCGGGACGCCGTCGACCTGCTCACCGACCCCGAGGCCCGGGCCCGCCTGCGCCGGTGCGAGGGGGACAATTGCCGGCTGCTCTATCTCGACACCTCGCGCGGGCGACGGCGCCGCTGGTGCTCCAGCGAGGTGTGCGGCAACCGCGAGCGGGTAGCCCGGCACCGGCGCCGCGTCGCCGCCCTGTGACCCCCGGGGCCCCTGGGGCGACCGCCGCGCGAAGAAAGTCGCCGCGCGTTTGAATGGATCCCGACAACCGCCCGTATGGAGAGATGAACCGGCTCGCAGCCGCGCGCCGGGATGGTCTCGACCTGGAGGTGCCGGTTGCGCAAGGATGCCGCCGTGGCCGATGACCGTCCGCGCGGGGCCCGACACCGCTCCGTGCCCGACGAGGAGCTGATGCGGGCGCTGTACCGCGAGCACGCGGGGCCGCTGCTCGGGTACGTCATGCGCCTCGTCGCCGGCGACCGCCAGCGGGCCGAGGACGTGGTGCAGGAGACGCTCATCCGTGCCTGGAAGAACGCCGGTCAGCTCAACAGGGCCACCGGTTCGGTCCGCCCCTGGCTGGTGACGGTCGCGCGTCGCATCGTCATCGACGGCCACCGCAGCCGGCAGGCCCGGCCGCAGGAGGTCGATCCGTCGCCGCTGGAGGTCATGCCCGCGGAGGACGAGATCGACAAGGCGTTGTGGCTGATGACCCTCTCCGATGCGCTCGACGACCTCACCCCGGCCCACCGGGAGGCGCTCATCGAGACGTACTTCAAGGGACGTACGGTCAACGAGGCGGCCCAGGCGCTCGGTGTACCCAGCGGGACCGTACGGTCCCGGGTGTTCTACGCCCTGCGGTCCATGAAACTCGCACTGGAGGAACGGGGGGTGACGACATGACGACCGGCGACCACGCGGAAGGCTCGCCGCACGAGGCTGTCGGCGCGTACGCGCTCGGCGTCCTGGACGACGCCGAGGCCACCGCCTTCGAAGAGCACCTCGCGGGCTGCGAACTGTGCGCCGCCGAACTCGACGACCTGGCGGGCATGGCGCCGATGCTGGCCACCCTCAAGGAGTTCCCCGGCCCCGCCGCCCAGCCGCTGCGGCCGGCCCCGCCCGGCATGACCACGACCCTGATCAACGAGGTCGCGGCCCAGCGCGCCCGGCGCCGACGGCGCACCACGTACCTGGTGGCGGCCGCGGCCGCGCTGATCATCGGCGGTCCGGCGATCGCGGTGGTGGCGACCTCCGCCGACACCGGCACCCACCAGAGCGCCGAGGCGCACCCGACCAGCCCGGCCGAGGACGCCTTCTTCAACCACATGACCCAGAAGGTGTCGGCCACCGACCCCAAGACCCAGGTCACCGCGACCGTCGGCACCGAGGCCAAGGCCTGGGGCACCCACACCGTCCTGGAGCTGAAGAACGTCAAGGGCCCGCTGAAGTGCAGCCTGATCGCGGTCGGCAAGGACGGCGAGCGGGAGACGGTGACCAGCTGGGCGGTGCCGAACTGGGGCTACGGCCTGCCCGACAGCCCGCACGAGACCGCCCGCTACCCGCTGTACGTGCACGGCGGCACGGGCCTCGACCGCGCCCAGATCGACCACTTCGAGGTGCGGACCTCCGACGGGAAGGCGCTCGTGGACGTCCCGGCGTGAGCCGTGGGACGCGACGACCGTCCCGACATGCGGTTCGGCACCGAATTGTGGCCTGACATCGGGTCCCCCTTCGCGTACGGTTGACGGCTGCCCAATGCACGTCAGAAGGGGGCCTCGGTGGCCGCGCAGGATGCCGCTGTCGATTCCGCTGCCGGTACCTCCGAATCCGCTGTGGATTCGGTCCGGGAACGCGAAATCGCTGGGGAACAGGTACATCTCGACCAGGTGTACCGCCGCCTGGAGGAGAAGATCCACGAGGCGGAGTTCCTGATGAACGACGCCGCCAAGCGCGGTCAGGTCGGCACGCCCGGCGCCCTCGCCGAACGCGACGCCCAGGTCTTCCGGGCGGGGGTCCACCTGAACCGGCTCAACAACGAGTTCGAGGACTTCCTCTTCGGCCGGATCGACCTGCTGCTCGGCAAGGACGGCAAGAAGGGCCCGGACGGGGCGTACACCTCGGTCGAACCGGCCGAGGACGCCGTGCGCCCCGACCAGACGGCCGACATCGCCGAGACCCTGCACATCGGCCGCATCGGCGTCCTGGATGCCGACTACTCGCCGCTGGTCATCGACTGGCGGGCGCCCGCCGCGGCGCCCTTCTACCGCTCGACGCCGGTCGACCCGGGCCGGGTCGTACGCCGCCGGGTGATCCGCTCCAAGGGGCGCAAGGTGCTCGGCGTCGAGGACGACCTGATGCGTCCGGAGCTCAAGGCGACCCTGGACGGCGCCGAGCTGCCCGTCATCGGCGACGGCGCCCTGATGGCCGCGCTCGGCCAGGCCCGCAGCCACACCATGCGGGACATCGTGGCGTCCATCCAGGCCGAGCAGGACCTGGTCATCAGGGCCCCCGCCGCCTCGGTGACGTACGTCGAGGGCGGCCCCGGCACCGGCAAGACGGCGGTCGCGCTGCACCGCGCGGCCTACCTCCTCTACCAGGACCGCCGCCGTTACGCGGGCGGCATCCTGATCGTCTCGCCGACCCCGCTGCTCGTCGCGTACACCGAGGGCGTGCTGCCATCGCTCGGCGAGGAGGGCCAGGTCGCCATCCGCGCGGTCGGCAACCTCGTGGACGGCGCCGAGGCCACCGAGTACGACGACCCGGCGGTCGCCCGCGTCAAGGGCTCCTCGCGGATGCTGCACGTGCTGCGCCGGGCCGCCAGGGGTGCCCTCGAAGGGCCGGGGGAGCAGCCCAGACGCTCCCGGCGGCGCGGCGGGGAGCAGCTCGCCCTCGGCGAGGAGGCGCCCGCCCAGCAGCCCGCCCAGCGGCTCCGCGTCGTCGCCTTCGGCGCGCGGATCGAGCTGGAGGGCGAGGAGCTGAGGCGCATCCGCCAGACCGTGCTCGGCGGCACCGCCCCGGTCAACCTGCTGCGCCCGCGCGCCCGCAGGCTGCTCCTGGACGCGCTGTGGGTGAAGTCGGGCGCGAACGGCCGTCACACCGACCCCGAGCTCGCCGCCGAACTGCGCTCCTCCTTCGACGACGACATTGCCTCCGAGGACGCCTTCGTCGACTTCCTCGACGCCTGGTGGCCGGAGCTCACCCCGCGTGGTGTGCTCGCTGCGATGGCCGACGAGAAGCGCCTGTCGCGCTGGGCCCGGCGGGTCCTGAACCAGGGCGAGGTGCGCCGCCTGGCCCGCTCGCTGTCGCGCGCCGCCGACGGCGCCTTCTCGGTGCACGACGTGGCCCTGCTCGACGAGCTGGAGACGCTGCTCGGCGCCCCGGCCCGGCCGAAGAAGAAGCGCGAGTACGACCCGCTGGACGCGCTGACCGGCCTGGAGGAGCTGATGCCGCACCGGGAGGAGACCCAGCGCGAGCGCGCGGAGCGGCTCGCCCAGGAGCGCACCGAGTACGCGCACGTCATCGTCGACGAGGCGCAGGACCTCACGCCCATGCAGTGGCGGATGGTCGGCCGGCGCGGGCGCACCGCCACCTGGACGGTCGTGGGCGACCCCGCCCAGTCCTCCTGGTCCGACCCGGACGAGGCCGCCGAGGCCCGCGACGAGGCGCTGGGCAGCCGCCCGCGCCGCCGTTTCGAACTGACCGTCAACTACCGCAACCCGGCCGAGATCGCCGAACTGGCCGCCAAGGTGCTGGCGTTGGCGATGCCGGGCATGAAGTCGCCGGCCGCGGTCCGCTCGACGGGGGTGCGGCCGCGGTTCGCGGTGGTACGCGACGGCGACCTCGCCCGGTGCGTACGGGAGGAGGCGGCGCGGCTGCTCGACCAGGTCGACGGAACGGTCGGCGTGGTCGTCGCGATGCGGCGCCGCGAACAGGCCGCGCGCTGGCTCGCGGGGCTCGGCGACCGGGTGGTGGCGCTGGGCAGCCTGGAGGCCAAGGGCCTGGAGTACGACGCCACCGTGGTGGTGTCCCCGGCCGAGATCGCCGACGAGTCCCCGGCCGGACTGCGGGTGCTGTACGTGGCGTTGACCCGTGCGACGCAGCAGCTCACGGTCGTTTCGGGGGAGCGGGACGAGCCCGACGCGGACGGGGTGGCGGACCTGCTCCGCGATTAAATTCGGGGTCAACTCGCGATGCGGGGATCACTTGGCGGAGTGGTTTGTTAGCCTGGTTGTGGCACCGGCTCGATCCAAGCCCCCGGGCCCAACCTTAGTCGCTCAGAGCGACCACTTGCCGCGAGGCGAGCATGGCGGGTCGGTGTCATTAACGTGAGCGACAGGCCCACGTCATCTTCGGATGGCGTGGGCCTGTTGTCGTTGGTGCTCCGCCGCGGCTCCAGCGGCGGGTTGTAGCTTTCGGGGCTTCCGCCGGACCGGCAACTTCTCGTATGGTGGAAACCACTTTCCGAAAAGGGTTGCCCATTATCGGCTACCAGCCAGTAGGTGCGACCATCGGATGGCACCGCCGCGCCACAGCCGGGGCGGTGCTAGCAACGAAGCTAGGGAAAGCAGAGGAACACGGTCATGGCAACGGCGCCCAGCGTCTCGTACTCGATGACGGTCCGCCTTGAGGTGCCCGCCAGCGGCACGGCGGTCTCGCAGCTCACCACGGCCGTGGAGTCCTCCGGCGGGTCGGTGACCGGCCTCGACGTGACCGCCTCCGGCCACGAGAAGCTGCGGATCGACGTCACCATCGCGGCCACGTCCACTTCGCACGCCGACGAGATCGTCGAGAAGCTGCGCGGCATCGAGGGCGTCACCCTCGGCAAGGTCTCCGACCGTACGTTCCTGATGCACCTCGGCGGCAAGATCGAGATGGCGTCCAAGCACCCCATCCGCAACCGTGACGACCTCTCCATGGTCTACACCCCGGGCGTGGCCCGGGTGTGCATGGCGATCGCCGAGAACCCCGAGGACGCCCGGCGCCTCACCATCAAGCGCAACTCCGTCGCAGTTGTGACGGACGGCTCCGCGGTGCTCGGCCTCGGCAACATCGGCCCGATGGCCGCGCTGCCCGTCATGGAGGGCAAGGCGGCGCTCTTCAAGCGCTTCGCGGGCATCGACGCCTGGCCGATCTGCCTGGACACCCAGGACTCCGACGCGATCGTCGAGATCGTCAAGGCGATCGCCCCGGGCTTCGCGGGCATCAACCTGGAGGACATCTCCGCGCCGCGCTGCTTCGAGATCGAGGCCCGCCTGCGCGAGGCCCTCGACATCCCCGTCTTCCACGACGACCAGCACGGCACCGCGATCGTGGTGCTGGCCTCGCTGACCAACGCACTGCGCGTGGTGGGCAAGGGAATTGGCGACGTACGCGTCGTCATGTCCGGCGCCGGCGCGGCCGGTACCGCCATCCTCAAGCTGCTGCTCGCGGCCGGCGTCAAGAACGCGGTCGTCGCCGACATCCACGGCGTGGTCCACTCGGGCCGCGAGGACCTGGTCGACGCGAGCCCCGAGTCCGCGCTGCGCTGGATCGCCGACAACACCAACCCCGAGGGCCTGACCGGCACGCTCAAGGAGGCCGTGGTCGGCGCCGACGTCTTCATCGGCGTCTCCGCCCCCAACGTCCTGAACGGCGACGACGTGGCCGCGATGGCCGAAGGCGCGATCGTGTTCGCGCTCGCGAACCCCGACCCCGAGGTGGACCCCGCAATCGCCCGCCAGACCGCGGCAGTTGTGGCCACCGGGCGCTCGGACTTCCCGAACCAGATCAACAACGTGCTGGTCTTCCCCGGCGTCTTCCGTGGCCTGCTCGACGCGCAGTCCCGCACCGTCAACACAGAGATGATGCTGGCCGCGGCCGGCGCGCTCGCGGACGTCGTCGCCGAGGACGAGCTCAACGCGAACTACATCATCCCGTCGGTCTTCAACGACAAGGTGGCCGGAGCGGTCGCCGGAGCCGTCCGCAACGCCGCCAAGGCCGCCGGCGGCGCTGTGACGGCGCCCACGTCGGCCTGAGCTACGGCGCGTCGCGGGATGCGGGCCCAGTAACGCCCCCTTAGGGTGGCGGACCATGACCCGCTTGCACCGGCCCCGGCCCGGGAGTCCCCACCGTGTCGACGGAGCGTCACCTAGATGAGGCAGTGGCGCTTTTCGTGTGACTCGGTGTGACTCGGGAGGGTGCCGGATTGGCTTTCCCGCCGTAGGTGGGGGCAGGATGCTCCCCCAAGGACTTCGTCCAGGGGGAACCCCAGGACGCGAGGTCGTGCAAGCGGACCCGGGTCCGGGGACTGTCCGAGGGCCCTGGCAGCATCGGCTTCGCTGTACTCAACATGCGGCTTCCGCCGCGTGGCACGCCTCACAGGCAAGAAGAACACGGGAGTAAGAACATGAACCGCAGTGAGCTGGTGGCCGCGCTGGCCGACCGCGCCGAGGTGACCCGCAAGGACGCCGACGCCGTGCTGGCCGCTCTCGCCGAGACCGTCGGCGAGATCGTCGCCAAGGGCGACGAGAAGGTCACCATCCCCGGCTTCCTGACCTTCGAGCGCACCCACCGTGCCGCTCGTACCGCTCGTAACCCGCAGACCGGCGACCCGATCAACATCCCGGCCGGCTACAGCGTGAAGGTCTCCGCGGGCTCGAAGCTCAAGGAAGCCGCCAAGGGCAAGTAAGCGTCCCTGGCTTTGCAAGGCGCTTAGCAGCAACAAGAAGGGGGCCACCCACCAAGGGTGGCCCCCTTCCGCATCCCCTGGACTCCACCCCGGGCCCCCACTTCCCTTGGGCTCCGCCCTGGGACCCCCGCTTTGCTTGGGCTCCGCCCCGGCCTCCTTAACCAACCCTCAGGCTCCGCCCCGGCCCCGCCTTCGCTGGGCTTCGGCCCGCTCTCGCTCAGCAAGCACCAGAGCCTGCCCGGGACCGACTGCTCCCGCTGGGCTCCGCCTCGGGTCCCTTCCGCAACCCTCACGGTCCGCCCTGGGCTCCGTCCGCATCCCCGGGCTTCGCCCCGGGTCTTCCCGCATCTCCAGGCTCCGCCCCGGTTTCGCTGGGCTCCGTCCCGGCTCCGACGTGCATCCCTGCGCGGCTGCGGCGTCGTCTCAGCACAGCTCGGGGTTTCCCCGACGTTTTCCCGGCGTGCCCTTACCGGCCGCCCTGCGCGGCCCTCAGCGGTCCTCCTGAGCAGCACTCCTGGGGCTCCGCCCCAGACCCCGCTCCTCAAACGCCGGAGGGGCTGAGTTTGCGCCTCCCCCTGCAAGAGGCGGAGGCGGGATCGCGCGTACCGCGTTCCTGGACCGCCGGGGGGTTGGATGTCCCGTTCCGTCGCCCTCAATGACCGGGAGGGGGCGGATGCTGCCTCCCGTCCCCTCGATGGCCGGAGGGGTGGGGGATGGCGCCTTTCCCACCCCTCAAGCGATGTCGTGCTCTCCGCCCCTCCAACTGCCAGAGGGGCGGCTCTCTCCCCGCGGTCTTCAACTGCCGGAGGGCGGGCTTTGCCGTCCGCGTCTCTCAACTGCCGGAGGGCGGGCTTCGTGGTCCACTTCTCGCAACTGCCGGGCGGGCTGTTCGGTGTGGGTGCCGGGCTGTTGGCTGCCGGAGGGGCTGGGGCCGTGTCCGCGTCAGCTGCAACTGCCGGGCGGGGGCGGCGTTCCCTCCTCTGCCTGAACGGGTTCGTCAGGGCGTCAAAAAGCCGGGCGGGCTGGGGGATCCAGCCCGTCCGGCGTTTGAGGACGAGCGGCCGGAGGCCGTGGAGCACCCGGCCGGAGGCCGGGGCCGGTGACGGCCGGGGCCGTGCGGGGTGGCGGCGGAGGCCGCCGAGGGGGCCTGGGGCTTGGCCCCAGGGGGGTTACACCAGGGAACCGTTGGGGAGTTCCACCTTCGCTCCGAGGCTCTCCAGCTTCTCCATGAAGTTCTCGTAGCCCCGGTTGATCAGGTCGATGCCGTGCACCCGGGACGTGCCCTGGGCCGCCAGCGCCGCGATGAGGTACGAGAAGCCGCCCCGGAGGTCCGGGATGACCAGGTCGGCGCCCTGGAGCTTCGTGGGGCCGCTCACGACCGCGGAGTGCAGGAAGTTGCGCTGCCCGAAGCGGCAGTCCGAGCCGCCCAGGCACTCGCGGTAGAGCTGGATGTGCGCGCCCATCTGGTTCAGCGCCGAGGTGAAGCCGAGCCGGGACTCGTACACCGTCTCGTGGACGATGGACAGGCCGGTGGCCTGGGTCAGGGCGACGACGAGCGGCTGCTGCCAGTCCGTCTGGAAGCCGGGGTGCACGTCCGTTTCGAGGGCGATGGACTTGAGCGAGCCGCCGGGGTGCCAGAAGCGGATGCCCTCGTCGTCGATCTCGAAGGCGCCGCCGACCTTCCGGTAGGTGTTCAGGAACGTCATCATCGAGCGCTGCTGGGCGCCGCGGACGTAGATGTTGCCCTCGGTCGCCAGCGCGGCGGACGCCCAGGAGGCGGCCTCCAGACGGTCCGAGAGGGCCCGGTGGGTGTAGCCGCCGAGCTTGTCGACACCGGTGACCCGGATGGTCCGGTCGGTGTCCATCGCGATGATCGCGCCCATCTTCTGCAGCACGCAGATGAGGTCCTCGATCTCCGGCTCGACCGCGGCGTTGGAGAGCTCGGTCACGCCCTCCGCGAGCACCGCGGTCAGCAGGACCTGCTCGGTGGCGCCGACGGACGGGTAGGGCAGCCGGATCTTGCAGCCCCGAAGGCGCTGCGGTGCCTCCAGGTACTGGCCGTCCGCGCGCTTCTCGATGGTCGCGCCGAACTGCCGCAGCACCTCGAAGTGGAAGTCGATGGGACGGCCGCCGATGTCGCAGCCGCCGAGGCCCGGGATGAAGGCGTGGCCCAGGCGGTGCAGCAGCGGGCCGCAGAGCAGGATCGGGATCCGCGAGGAACCCGCGTGCGCGTCGATGTCGGCGACGTTCGCGGACTCGACGTGGGACGGGTCGAGGATCAGCTCACCGGGCTCGTCGCCGGGGCGGACGGTGACACCGTGCAGCTGCAGCAGGCCCCGTACGACGCGTACGTCGCGGATGTCGGGCACATTGCGCAGTCTGCTCGGGCCGCTGCCGAGGAGGGCGGCGACCATCGCCTTCGGCACGAGGTTCTTCGCGCCGCGGACGCGGATCTCGCCCTCGAGCGGGGTTCCGCCGTGGACAAGCAGTACATCGTCTGTGCCGGTCATGAATCTCGCGTTCCGGAGTGGTCGGGCAAGGGGCAGGGATAAAGGGTAAGGGGCTTTCACCCCTGCCCCATAAGGCCGAGGAGGGTTCAGAGACGTAATGAATTCGCTACAGCACGCTCCGCGCAGGAAGTCCTGCACAGCGTCACGGCCCCCGGGCGCCGCTTGCGGACACGCCCGGCGGGCCGGTGGAGCGGCGTGCGCCCCACTGCTGCCGTGCGCCCTCCCGTCACCCGACCGCCGCCCCCCGGCGTCGCTCTTCGCGCGGCGTCTTTCTTCCCGCGCCGCCCCGTTGTGCGGGATCATGTCGGCATGACCGAGGTGTCCTCGCTCACAGGGCGGCTGCTCGTGGCGACCCCCGCGCTCGCGGATCCGAACTTCGACCGCGCGGTGGTGCTGCTCCTCGACCACGACGAGGAGGGCACGCTCGGCGTGGTCCTGAACCGGCCGACACCGGTCGGCGTCGGCGACATCCTGGAGTCCTGGGCGGGACTCGCGGGCGATCCCGGCGTGGTCTTCCAGGGCGGCCCGGTCTCCCTCGACTCGGCCCTCGGGGTCGCCGTCATCCCCGGCGACGAGGGGCCGCTGGGCTGGCGGCGGGTGTACGGGGCGATCGGCCTGGTCGACCTGGAGACGCCGCCGGAACTGCTGGCCGCGGCCCTGGGCTCGCTGCGGATCTTCGCCGGGTACGCGGGCTGGGGGCCGGGCCAGCTGGAGGACGAGCTGAGCGACGGCGCCTGGTACGTGGTCGAGTCGGAGCCCGGTGACGTCTCGTCCCCCGAGCCCGAGAGCCTGTGGCGGGCGGTGCTGCGCCGCCAGCGCAGCGAGCTGGCGATGGTCGCCACCTATCCGGACGACCCCTCGCTCAATTGACGGTGTGGCGACGCCCTTCCGCTCCATCCGGTCGCCTTCAGTACCCTTGGTGGTTATGAGCACTCTTGAGCCCGAGCGCGGGGCAGGTACGGGGACCCTCGTAGAGCCGACACCCCAGGTGTCGAACGGCGACGGCGACCACGAGCGCTTCGCCCACTACGTCCAGAAGGACAAGATCATGGCGAGCGCGCTCGACGGTACGCCCGTCGTGGCGCTCTGCGGCAAGGTCTGGGTACCGGGGCGCGACCCGAAGAAGTACCCGGTCTGCCCGATGTGCAAGGAGATCTACGAGTCCATGGGCGCCGGTGGCGACAAGGACAAGGGCGGCAAGGACAAGAAGTAGCCCGCAGGGCGGTCCTTCCACCGAGGCGGCCCCCGGGGTGTGCGTGACGCACACCCCGGGGGCCGTTCTGTGTTTCCGGGTTGTCCAGACCTCTTGCCGACGGCTTTGCCTCCGCCATAACCTCCTCCCTGTTGTGCAGTATGCGAAACGCTCGTTGCGTATGTTGCAACACGATGGAGGGGATCCACGCCGTGAAGCTCTCTGCCCGAACTGCCCTGCCGCTGGCGGCACTTGCCCTCGCCGGCCTGACCGCCTGTGCCCCGCAGACCTCCGACAACAGCGCGAAGAGCGACGACAGGAGCGGCACGCTCCGGGTCTGGCTCTTCCAGGAGGTGAGCAACGGGCCCAAACAGCAGGTGGTGGACAAGGCGGTGGCCGCCTTCAAACAGGCCCACAAGGGGGCCGAGGTGCAGGTCGACTACATCCCCGTCGAGACCCGCGCCCAGAAGATCAAGGCCGCCTTCAACGACCCGGCGTCCGCCCCCGACCTGATCGAGTACGGCAACACCGACACGGCCGGCTACGTCAAGGACGGCGGGCTCGCCGACGTGAGCGCCGAGTTCGCGGCCTGGCCCGAGGCGAAGGACACCGATCCGACGGCGAAGCAGTCCGTCACCGTGGGCGGGAAGGTGTACGGGGCGCCGCTGTTCGTCGGCGTCCGCGCGCTGTACTACCGCACCGACGTCCTCAGGGACCTGAACGTCGCCGTGCCGAAGAGCCAGGACGAGCTGATCGCGGCGGCGAAGAAGATCCACCGGGCCAGGCCCGAGCTGTACGGGCTCGCCGTGGGCGGCGCCTACACCTACGGGGCGCTGCCGTTCCTCTGGGCCAATGGTGGCGAACTGGCCACCGAGAACGGCGGAAAATACACCTCGGCGATCGACAGCGCGGCCGCCCGCAAGGGCATCGAGGCCTACACCTCGCTCTTCGGCGACGACAACTGTCCTGCCGCCAAGTGCGCGCAGATGGGCGGCAACGCGACCGTCACCGCCTTCGCGAACGGCAAGGCGGCCATGGCGATCGGCGGCGACTTCAACCACGCCGCCGTCGAGGCGGGCACCGTCAAGGGCGAGTACGCGGTCGTGCCGCTGCCGGGCCCGACGCCGGGCTCGGTCGCCCCTGCCTTCGCGGGCGGCAACAACATCGGCGTACTGAAGAGCAGTTCGCACCGCACGCTCGCCGTCGGCCTCATGGAGCAGCTGGCCGGCAAGTCCACCCAGCGCGCGTTCTTCGACGCGATGGGCTTCCTGCCCACCTACACCGACGTGCGGGCGGACGTCGCGAAGAAGCAGCCGTTCGTCGAGCCGTTCGTCCGCACCCTGGCCTCCGGTGCCAAGTTCGTTCCCGCGTCGCCCGGTTGGGGCCAGATCGACTCCTCGCTCGTGCTGCCGACCATGTTCCAGGAGATCGTCAGCGGCAAGAAGGACGTCGCCAGGGCGTCGACGGACGCGGCGAAGAAGATGAACGACGTGTTCGGGGCGGCGGGTTGAGCCCCGCGACCGCCGAGCCGGTGACGGCCCCGTCGGCGGCCGTGGCGAAGCCGCCCGGGCGCCCGCGCGCCCGCTCGCACCGCCAGGCGGGCTCGACCCCCTGGCTGTATCTGGCCCCCGCCCTCGTCGTCCTCGCCGCGCTGCTCGTCTACCCGATCTACCAACTCGGCCTGATCTCCTTCCTGGAGTACACCCAGGCCCAGGTCAGCGGCGGCGAGCCGACCAGCTTCCAGGGCCTCGGGAACTACGCCACCCTGTTCTCGGACAGCCAGTTCTGGTCGGTGCTCCTTGCCACCGTCGTCTTCGCGGCGGCCTGCGTCCTGAGCACGCTCGCCGTGGGCTGCGCGCTGGCCGTGCTGCTCACACGGGTACGGGCGCTGCCCCGGCTCGCGCTGATGCTGGCGGCGCTCGGCGCGTGGGCGACACCGGCGATCACCGGCTCCACCGTGTGGATGTTCCTGTTCGACCCCGACTTCGGCCCGGTCGACCGGATCCTGGGTCTCGGCGACCACTCGTGGACGTACGGCCGCTACAGCGCGTTCGTGCTCGTCCTGCTCGAAGTGGTGTGGTGCTCGTTCCCGTTCGTGATGGTCACGGTGTACGCCGGGATCCGCGCGATCCCGGGCGAGGTCCTGGAGGCGGCCGCGCTGGACGGGGCCTCGCAGTGGCGGATCTGGCGGTCGGTGATGGTGCCGATGCTGCGCCCGATCCTGACCGTCGTCACGATCCAGTCCGTCATCTGGGACTTCAAGGTGTTCACGCAGATCTACGTCATGACCAACGGCGGCGGCATCGCGGGCCAGAACCTGGTCCTCAACGTGTACGCCTACCAGAAGGCGTTCGCGTCGTCGCAGTACAGCCTCGGCTCGGCGATCGGCGTGGTGATGCTGCTGATCCTGCTCGCGGCCACGCTGGTGTATCTGCGGCTGCTGCGCAGGCAGGGGGAGGAGCTGTGAGTTCCGTACGGATACGTCGTCCCGGGCGGCTCGCCGCCGAGGGGGTCGCGCTGGTGGTGGCGGGGGTCGTCGCCTTCCCCCTGTACTGGATGGTGCTCTCGGCCTTCAAACCGGCGGGGGAGGTGCAGTCGGCGCACCCCAGGCCCTGGACCCTCGCCCCCTCCCTCGACTCCTTCCGCCGGGTCTTCTCGCAGCAGGACTTCGGCCGCTACTTCCTCAACAGCCTGGTGGTCGCGGGGTCGGTGGTGCTGGCCTCGGCCCTCATCGCCTTCCTGGCGGCGACGGCGGTCACGCGCTTCCGGTTCCGGTTCCGCACCACGCTGCTGATCATGTTCCTGGTGGCGCAGATGGTGCCGGTCGAGGCGCTCACGATCCCGCTCTTCTTCCTGATGAGGGACCTGGGGCAGCTCAACACGCTGGGCTCGCTGATCCTGCCGCACCTCGCCTTCTCGCTGCCGTTCGCGATCTGGATGCTGCGCGGGTTCGTGAAGGGGGTGCCGGTCGCGCTGGAGGAGGCGGCGGCCCTCGACGGGGCGAGCCGCACGCGCTTCCTCTGGCAGATCCTGTTCCCCCTGGTCTTCCCGGGGCTGGTGGCGACGAGCGTCTTCTCCTTCATCTCGGCGTGGAACGACTTCCTGTTCGCGAAGTCGTTCATCATCAGCGACACGTCGCAGTCCACGCTGCCGATGGCCCTGCTGGTCTTCTTCAAGCCGGACGAGAACGACTGGGGCGGGATCATGGCGGCGTCGACGGTGATGACGCTGCCGGTCCTGGTCTTCTTCGTGCTGGTCCAGCGGCGGTTGGTGTCGGGGGTGGGGGGTGCGGTCAAGTGACCCGCGCGGCCGGGTTCCTGCGAGGGTGGGGCCCCTCGACCCCCTCCGGGGCTCGCCCCGTGGCGGGGCCGCCCACCCGCGAAGGGGGTTGTGGGTTCCGCCCCTGGGGGGTTTGCCCACCCGCCCGCCCGCGAAGGGGGTTGTGGGTTCCGCCCCTGGGGCTGCGCCCCGGCCCCCTGGGGGTTTCCCCAGGCCCCTGGGGCTCCGCCCCAGACCCCGGGGGGTTGCCCACCCGCCCACCCGTGAAGGGGGTTATGAGGACATTTCTGGGGCTGCGCCCCAGACCCCCGCGGGGGCTGCGCCCCCTGCACCCCTGCCGGGGCTGTGCCCCAGACTCAGCGGGGGCTGTGCCCCCTGCACCCCTGGGGGGGGGGCTTCGCCCCAGACCCCCGTGGGGGCTGCGCCCCAGACCCCCGTGGGGGCTGCGCCCCAGACCCCCGTGGGGGCTGCGCCCCAGACCCCCGCGCGGGCTGCGCCCCAGACTCAGCGGGGGCTTCGCTCCAGGCCCCGCGCGTGCTGTGCCCCCTGCACCCCTGCGGTCGCTCCAGGCCCCGCGCGTGCTGTGCCCCCTGCACCCCTGCGGGGGCTGTGCCCCAGACCCCTGCGGGGCTATGCCCCAGACTCAGCGGGGGTTGTGCCCCCTGCACCCCTGCGGGGGCTTCGCTCCAGGCCCCCCGCAGGGGCTGCGCCCCCTGCCCCTGCCGGGGCTGCGCCCCGAGACCCCCGCGGTGCACCCCTGGGGGGCTGCGGGGCTTCGCCCCCGTGTTTCTCACGGCGCGCACCGCTTCCACTGGCGGCCAGCCACCTTCGCCCCCCCGACCCCCCGATCCAGCCCCTCCGGCGTTTGAGGAGACGGGAGTCGGGATCGGCACTCGGCACCGGACCTTGGCCCGCTCGGTTCCCCCGGAGGGTCTCGGGAAGGGGCGGGGTGGGGAAAGAAGAAGCCGCGACCCAACTCACCACCCAGCACGAAAGGACCCCATGAACACCGACGGCAGCCACCCTCCGACCCCCGGCCCCCAGGGCACCAGCACCCCCGCCCTGATCCCCAGCCCGCACACCCTCCGCCCCACCGGCACCGACCGCCGCCCCCTGAGCCCCCGCACCACCCTCCACACCGCCCCCGGCACCGAAGCCCTCGCACCTCTCCTGCGGGGGACGGTCGGGGCCGCGACCGGGTTCGGGCTGCCCGACGGGGACGCCGGGCCGGACGCCGTCGTGCTGCGGATCAGCGCCGAAGTGGGCGAGCGGCACGGGCCGGAGGGGTACCGGCTCTCCACGGACGGCTCCGTGGAGGACGTCGCCGTACTCATCGAGGGCGGCACCGCGGCCGGCGTGTTCCGCGGCATGCAGACGCTCCGTCAGCTGCTCGGCCCCGACGCCTTCCGGCGCGCGCCGGTCGAGGCGGGGCGCACGTGGGACCTGCCGGAGGTCGTCGTCGAGGACCGGCCCCGGTTCGGCTGGCGCGGACTCATGCTCGACGTCTCACGGCACTTCATGTCGAAGGACGGCGTTCTGCGCTACCTCGATCTCATCGCCGCCCACAAGCTCAACGTCTTCCACTTCCACCTCACCGACGACCAGGGGTGGAGGATCGAGATCAAGCGGTACCCCCGCCTCACCGAGGTCGGCGCCTGGCGCGGCCGGACCAAGTGGGGACACCGCGCATCGCCCCTGTGGGACGAGAAGCCGCACGGGGGTTACTACACCCAGGACGACATCCGCGAGATCGTCGCGTACGCCGCCGAGCGGCATATCCGGGTCGTCCCCGAGATCGACATCCCGGGGCACTCGCAGGCCGCCATCGCCGCGTACCCCGAACTCGGCAACACCGACGTCATCGACACCGCCTCCCTCTCCGTCTGGGACACCTGGGGCGTCAATCCGAACGTACTCGCCCCCACCGACACCACCCTCCGCTTCTACGAGGGGGTGTTGGAGGAGGTGCTTGAGCTGTTCCCCGAGGCCACCTCGCCGTTCATCCACATCGGCGGCGACGAGTGCCCCAAGGAGCAGTGGCAGAAGTCGGACATCGCGCAGGCGCGGATCCGCGAGCTCGGGCTCGCCGGTGAGAACGAGCTCCAGTCCTGGCTCATCCGGCACTTCGACACCTGGCTCAGCGCCCGCGGCCGCCGGCTCATCGGCTGGGACGAGATCCTGGAGGGCGGCCTCGCCCCCGGCGCCGCCGTCTCGGCCTGGCGCGGCTACGGCGCCGGGGTCACCGCCGCCGAGGCCGGGCACGACGTCGTGATGTGCCCCGAGCAGTTCGTGTACCTGGACCACCGCCAGGCGGGCGGCGAGGACGAGCCCATGCCCATCGGCTACGTCCGCACCCTGGAGGACGTCTACCGCTTCGAGCCCGTCCCGCCCCGGCTCGCCCCCGAGGCCGCCGCCCATGTGCTCGGCACCCAGGCCAACGTGTGGACCGAGGTGATGGAGAACCAGTCCCGCGTCGACTACCAGGTGTTCCCCCGGCTCGCCGCCTTCGCCGAGGTCGCCTGGAGCGCCCTGCCCGCCCCCGCCGAGCGCGACTTCGCGGATTTCGAACGGCGAATGGCCGCCCATTACCGGCGCCTTGACGCGCTCGGCGTCGACTACCGGCCACCCTCGGGCCCGTTGCCGTGGCAGCAGCGCCCCGGCGTGCTCGGACGCCCGATCGAGGGGGCGCCCCCAAACAGGTGAGCCAGGGCGCAAGGTGGATGCCCGGCGGCCGTGTCCCTGGGAGCGTGACCCCAGGTCACGGCCGCCCCGGCCGCGACCGGCTGCGAGGAAGACCGCTGTGACGAACACCCGGCGTGCGGAACGAGGCGTACCGCATAAGTCGCACAAGTCGTGCAAGGCTTGCGAAACCGGAGCATTCCCCAGGTCGGGGACGGAAGCGCGCTTCGTGGACCCTGCCGTCGGCCGGTTCGGAAGATGTGCCAGAGTTGCCACGTCCGGGCTGTGAGCACGTACGGTACGGCCATCAGCAGGTGGCCACAGACGGCACAGTCGGTACGGCCGGGACACCGGGAAGGGGCAGCTGGGTTGACCACGCACGCACCGCAGGCGGCGCAGTCGGTGACGCTGCCTGCCTCACTGGACGAGGCCGTGGCGGCGCTCGCGGCCATGCCTGCCGCCGTGCCCGTCGCGGGCGGCACCGATCTGATGGCGGCGGTGAACCGGGGCCTGCTGCGCCCCGCGGGCCTCGTCGGACTCGGCCGGATCAACGAGATCCGCGGCTGGCAGTACCAGGACGGCCACGCCCTGCTCGGTGCCGGTCTGACGCACGCCCGCATGGGGCGCCCGGACTTCGCGGCGCTCATTCCGGCGCTCGCGGCGGCCGCGCGCGCCGCCGGGCCCCCGCAGATCCGCAACGCGGGCACCCTGGGCGGCAACATCGCCTCCGCCGCCCCGACCGGCGACGCGCTGCCCGTGCTCGCGGCCCTCGAAGCCACCCTGGTCATCGCGGGCCCCGACGGCGCCCGGCGGGAGATCCCGGTGTCGCACCTGCTGGCCGGCCGCGACATGCTCGCCCCGGCCGAGTTGATCGGATATGTCCGGGTGCCGCTGCTGCACGCGCCCCAAGTTTTCCTCAAGGCGACCGGCCGCACCGGCCCCGGCCGCGCCACCGCGTCGGTCGCGGTCGTCCTCGACCCGGCCCGGCGCGGGGTGCGCTGCGCGGTCGGCGCCATCGCGCCGATGCCGCTGCGCCCCCTGGAGGCCGAGCGCTGGATCGCCTCGCTCATCGACTGGGACGGCGAGCGCGCGGCTCTGGCCCCGGAGGCGCTCGGCGCGTTCGGCGAGTACGTGGCCGCGGCCTGCATCCCGGACCCGGAGCCACCCGCGGACGGCTCACCGCCCCCGCCCCTCTCGCCCGCCGTACTGCATCTGCGGCGTACCGTCGCCGCGTTGGCCCGACGAGCACTGGGGAGGGCGCTGTCGTGACCGACCAGAACAACGAGTACGAGTACGACCACGAGTCCGAGCGCGCACACGAGCACGGCTACGGCCAGGTGCCCCGGCACGGCGGCTGGGAGCCGGTCCCGCACGGCGGCGAGTACGAGCCGGACGCCACGGCGTTCGTCCAGCTGCCCCCGGACATGGACATGATGGGCGCCCCGCTGGCGGCGCCGGGCCACGGCTACGTACCGCCGATGATCGTGCCGCTCACCCCGGCCGCCGCGACCGACCCGGCCGCGACCGGGGTCTGGCGCATCCCGACCGAACTGACCGGACAGACGGCGCCCGACGCCGATTCCGCGCCCGGCGCGCAGACCGTGGTGTGGCCCGAGCCCGCCGCGCCCGCGCCCCGGCCCGCGACCCCGTCGGAGCCCGCCCACGACCCGACCGCCACGGCCCAGTGGAACTTCGCCGACGAGCCCTCCCTCGCGGGCACCGGGCAGTGGACCATCCCCGTGGCCGAGGGTGAACTCCCGGAGGAATCGGGCGAGTTCACCACCTCCTCGCTGATCGAGCAGTGGGGCTCCACCCCGCCCGCCACCCTCCCCGGCGGCGCGCCCGCTCCCTGGGCGCACCACCTGCCCGACCCCGAGCCCCAGGAGCCGACCGCCCACGCGGCCGACATTCCTGCCGTACGGGACGGATCGGAGCCCGCCGCTCCGGCGGACGCCGCCGCCCCCCAGCCGCACCCGCAGCAGCCGGAAGCCCTGCCGGAGCCGGCACCGCACCCGGCACCCGAAGCCGCGTCCGTCTCCGGGCCGCTGCCCCAGGACTCCACCCCCGAAGAGCCCGCCGCCGAACCCGCACCGGAAGCGCACGCCACGGCCGCAACGCCCGAAGCGGCTGAAGCGCGTGAAGTGCCCGAAGCGCGTGAAGTGCCCGAACCGGCCCAAACGGTTGGCCCGGTCGAGCCGGGTGAACCGGTTGAAGCAGTCGACGCCGTCGCGCTCCCCGAGCCGCGAACGGAAGCCGAGCCCGGAGCCCACGGCCAGACATCGGCACAGGTCCGCCCCGAAGCCGGGCCGGAGGCCGGGGAGCCCGTCTCGCAGACGCCGCCCGCCCCCGACCTGGAACACACCCGCGCCTCCTACGTGCTGCGCGTGAACGGCGCCGACCGGCCCGTCACCGAGGCCTGGGTCGGGGAGTCGCTGCTGTACGTGCTGCGGGAGCGGCTCGGGCTCGCCGGGGCCAAGGACGGCTGCTCGCAGGGGGAGTGCGGGGCCTGCAACGTCCAGGTGGACGGGCGGCTCGTCGCCTCCTGCCTGGTGCCCGCGGCCACCACCGCCGGGAGCGAGGTCCGCACGGTCGAGGGGCTCGCCACCGACGGTGAACCCTCCGACGTCCAGCGGGCGTTGGCCGCGAGCGGCGCCGTGCAGTGCGGCTTCTGCATCCCCGGCATGGCCATGACCGTGCACGACCTGCTCGAAGGCAACCACGCCCCCACCGAGCTGGAAACCCGCCAGGCGCTCTGCGGCAACCTGTGCCGCTGCTCCGGCTACCGTGGCGTCCTCGACGCCGTGAAGGACGTCGTGGCGGGCCGCGAGGCGGCCGCAACCCCGGCCGAAGAGGCCCGCATCCCGCACCAGGCACCCCCCGGGGCCGGCAGCGCCAAGCCCCCGCACACGCACGACGGAGGCATGGCGTGAGCAACGAGGCAGCCACCGCGACGGTCGAGGGCGCCCTCCCGGCCGCGGGGCCGGAGCAGCAGCCGCCCGCGCACGGGATCGGCGCCTCGCTCGCGCCCGTCGACGCGCTGGCCAAGACCGAGGGGACCTTCCCCTACGCGGCCGACCTGTGGGCCGAGGGCCTGCTGTGGGCGGCCGTGCTGCGCGCCCCGCACGCGTACGCCCGCATCGTCTCCATCGACACCTCGGCCGCCGTCGCCATGCCGGGCGTACGCGCCGTGGTGACCCACGCCGACGTGCCGGGCGACCCCGCCTTCGGCCGCCGCATCGCCGACCGGCCCGTCTTCGCCGCCGAGTTCGTGCGCCACCACGGCGAGCCCATCGCCGCCGTGGCCGCCGACCACCCGGACACCGCGCGCCTGGCCGCCGCCGCGATCGCCGTCGAGTACGAGGTCCTGGAGCCGGTCACCGACCCGGAGAAGGCGTTCGCCGCCGAGCCGCTGCACCCCGACGGCAACCTGATCCGGCACATCCCGCTCCAGTACGGCGACCCCGAGGTCACCGGCGAGGTCGTCGTCGAGGGCCTGTACCGGATCGGCCGCCAGGACCCGGCCCCTATCGGCGCCGAGGCGGGCCTCGCCGTGCCGCGTCCGGACGGCGGAGTCGAGCTCTACACCGCGTCCACCGACCCGCACAGCGACCGCGACCTGGCCGCCGCCTGCTTCGGCCTGGAGCCGGACCGCGTCAAGGTCGTGGTCACCGGCGTGCCCGGCGCGACCGGCGACCGCGAGGACCTCGGCTTCCAACTCCCGCTCGGACTCCTGGCGTTGAAGACCGGCTGCCCGGTCAAGCTGACCGCGACCCGCGAGGAGTCCTTCCTCGGCCACGCCCATCGCCACCCCACGCTGCTCCGCTACCGCCACCACGCGGACGGCGAGGGCCGCCTGGTCAAGGTCGAGGCGCAGATCCTGCTCGACGCGGGCGCCTACGCCGAGGCCTCCTCCGAGTCCCTGGCCGCCGCCGTCGCGTTCGCCTGCGGCCCCTACGTGGTGCCGCACGCCTTCGTCGAGGGCTGGGCGGTGCGCACCAACAACCCGCCGTCCGGCCACGTCCGGGGCGAGGGCGCGATGCAGGTGTGCGCCGCGTACGAGGGCCAGATGGACAAGCTGGCCGCGAAGCTGGGCCTCGACCCGGCCGAGCTGCGGATGCGCAACGTGCTCGCGACCGGCGACCTGCTGCCCACCGGCCAGACGGTGACCTGCCCGGCCCCGGTGGCCGAACTCCTCGCCGCCGTGCGGGACTTCCCGCTGCCCACCCTGCCCAAGGACGCGCCCGAGGACGACTGGCTGCTGCCGGGCGGCCCCGAGGGCGCGGGCGAGCCGGACGCGGTACGGCGCGGCGTCGGCTACGCCCTGGGCATGGTCCACATGCTCGGCGCCGAGGGCACCGACGAGGTCTCCACGGCCACGGTCAAGGTCCAGGACGGAGTCGCCACGGTCATCTGCGCGGCCGTCGAGACCGGCCAGGGCTTCACCACGCTGGCCCGCCAGATCGTCCAGGAGACCCTGGGCATCGACGAGGTCCACGTCGCTCCCGTCGACACCGACCAGCCCCCGGCGGGCCCGGCCACCCACGGCCGCCACACCTGGGTGTCCGGCGGTGCGGTGGAGCGCGCGGCCAAGATGGTCCGCACCCAGCTGCTCCAGCCCCTGGCGCACAAGTTCGGCATGTCCACCGAGCTGCTCCAGATCGCCGACGGCAAGATCACCTCGTACGACGGCGTGCTGTCCACCACGGTGACGGAGGCCATGGACGGCAAGGAACTCTGGGCCACCGCCCAGTGCCGTCCGCACCCCACCGAACCGCTCGACGAGACGGGCCAGGGTGACGCGTTCGTGGGTCTCGCGTTCTGCGCGATCCGCGCCGTCGTGGACGTCGACATCGAGCTCGGCTCCGTCCGCGTGGTCGAACTCGCCGTGGCGCAGGACGTCGGCCGGATCCTCAACCCCCGTCGGCTCGCGGCCCGGATCGAGGCCGGGGTGACGCAGGGCGTGGGCGCGGCCCTCACCGAGAACCTGCGTACGGTACGCGGCCAGATCCGCCACCCGGACCTCACGGGCTACGCGCTGCCCACCGCGCTCGACGCCCCCGACATCCGCATCGTGAAGCTGGTGGAGGAGCGGGACGTGGTGGCCCCGTTCGGTGCGAAGGCGGCCAGTGCGGTCCCGGTCGTCACCTCCCCGGCGGCCATCGCCTCCGCGGTCCGCGCCGCGACCGGTCGCCCGGTCAACCGCCTCCCGATCCGGCCCCAGGCGGCGGTCGTCCAGCAGGCGTAGCCGCGCGTCAGCGCACCAGCGGGTCGACCACGCCCGTCGGGTCCTCCGCGCCGCCCTCGGCCGGGCGGCGGCGCATCAACGCGCAGTGCGGGCCCATGAGTTCGGAGCTGGCGCCCCGCTGCTCGGCGGTGCTCAGGAAGGTCGGCACACCGGCCACCCGCATGCCGCGACGGGAGACGGCTCCCTCGGTGCAGTCGCCGCTCTTCAGCTGCCCGGCGTTCCGGCGCACCGCCGGGGCCATGGCGACCAGCCGGTCGGCGAGCGGCGGGGCCGATGTCCTCCTGGCGGATCGGGGCGAACGCGTGCGCCGCCCCGGCGAACATCCCGCCCGCGCGAGACGGAGGCGGGCGGCGTCGTGCGCAGGGTGTCGTACGAGGAGGTGCCGCCCCGCGTCGAGTACTCGCTGACCGGGGACGGCGTCCGCCTCGACACCGCGCTCCGGCGGCCTGGGGCAGGGAGCGGAGCCCCGCCCGGGGGCCGAGCCCCGGACCGGGTGACGTGGGGGACGTGAGTACGGGCGCGCATTCACCCCTGAGGGCCCGCCGACCCCGGATCATCGCGGCCGCCCTGCCGTACGCTACGGCAAAGATTCCGTAACGCACTGGTATGGAACGGGAGTTGGGGATGGCGTCAGGGGTGGCGGCGCGGGGGCCGGGCGGCGGGGACCTCGTCGCGCACGCCGATGACCTCGGGGTGGTCGGCGCGGACGCGTACAGGCTGTACGAGGCGTTCCGGCGCGACGGGGACCACGCGCGGGTGGCCACCTTCGAGGCGGCACGCGCGCTCGGCGCGGACAACTTCACCAGCGGCGCGGCCCTGATGAAGGTCCACGACACATGGCAGAGCCAGTACACGGCCCTCCGCGACGCCTGTGCGCAGATCTCCAACCACCTCGACCGCTCCGCCGCCCAGCACGCCAAGGACGACGCCCGCGTGCGAGGTTCCCTGACTGCCGTCTCGGTCCTCAGCGGCTACTTCAACTAGCGGACGGGGAACGGTAGTTGCTGACGTACGCGGACGTCGTGAACGCGCCGGTCGACAAGCTCGGGACGGCGGTGGACGACTGGTCGGACATGGCGCTCCGGCTGAAGAAGCTCGCCGACGAGGCCCACGACGGCCTGCGGGCGCACGCCGAGACCGCCCGCTGGGCCGGGGTGAACGCCGGGGTCACCCGCGACTTCATCCGCAAGACCGTGAAGGAGTTCGCGGACGCGAAGCGGGAGGCCGAGGGGGTGCACCGGCTCCTGCTCGACGCGTACACGGAGTTCAAGAAGGCCAAGGACGGTTTGCGGTCCATCGCCGACGGAGCCGGGCGCAGCGGCATCGCGATCGACGCCCGCGGCCGGGTCCTGCCCCGCCACCCGCTCGCCGACGACACCGCGGCGCGGCACGACCCCGAGTACGCCGGGCTCGCCCGGGACGTGCGGGCCGAGCAGGCCAATGTCGCCGCCTGGCAGCGCAAGGTCGACGCGCTGGTCGCCGCGTGCGACGCGGCGGACGAGTCCCTGCGCCTCGCCCTGCTGGCGAACGTCCCCCACGCGCACGACTTCACCGCGCCGCGGTACGCCTCCCTCGACGACGAGGAGGCCGCGCGCGCGGTCGACCTGGCCAGGCGCGTCACCGGCGAGGGCGGCACCGCCCGCAACGTCGAGGAACTGGCCAGGCTGCGGACCCTGCTGGACGCCCACGCCCACGACCCCGAGTTCTCCACCGCCTTCTACCGGCGCCTGGGCGCCCAGGGCACGCTGGACTTCTACGCCCGGCTCTCCCTCGACGCGACGGCCCTCGGCCCGGCGGGCCTCGACCGGGCCGCCATGGTCCACCGCATCCAGGACGACCTGGGCCCGATGCTGGGCCTCGCCACCGACCCGCACACCCCCGGCCACCTCGGCGGCTCCTGGACGACCGACCTCATGCGGGCGGGCCGCCGGCCGATCGACGTCAGCGGCTTCGCGGGGGCGGGCGCGCAGGTGTACGGCTACCAGGCGCTGGGCGCGCTGCTGCGGCACGGGGCGTACGACAGGGAGTTCCTGCTGCCCGTCGCCCGCGACCTGGTGGGCTTCGAGCACCAGAACCCCGGGATCTTCGAGCGGGGCGTACCGCAGGTCCCCGGCACGGCGCTCAGCCTCGACCCGTCGGGCGGCCGGGGTTTCGACCCCCTCACGGGGCTCATGTCGGCCATGGCCAACAACCCCGATTCCGCGGCCCAGTTCTTCAACGAGCCGGTCCGCGCGGACAGCGACGGCAACGGGCTGGTGACGGCGGGCGACGCGGCGGTCCTGGCCCCCTCGGGCGCGCCGCTCAGCATGGTCGACCACCTCCTGGACCGGCCCGCGACGGCCGACCTCTACGACGCCCTCCCCACCGCCCACACCCCCTACCAGTCCGCCCTGGGCAACGCCCTGGAAGCCGCCGTCACCGGCCGCAACCCCGCCGACCCGTCGGCCCACCCGGTGGAGCACACGGCGGCGATGGCGAGCGTGATGGAGAAGGTCGTGGCGAAGATCGGTGCGGATCCTTCTCTGATTCTGGGGGAGGGGGATGTGCCGGGGAGGTTGGGTGGGCTTTCTGGGCACTTCGGGAACATGGCGGCGGAGTATATGGCGGATATGCAGGCGACCGCTGAAAACGGGGCGGGCCAGGCGAAGCCGTTCGGGGTACTGGCCAAGTTCGCCGATACTGGCCAGTTGGCCCGCTTTCTGGGCGCCGTGGCCCAGGACCCGGATGCTTACGGCGCGATCACGAGCGCCCAGCAGGCATATACGACCCTGCTGGTCCGTGATGTATTCGCCCACCCGGAGAACCATGGGACGGACGTGGGTGAGGCCGTACGCAATGCGGTTTATCCGGGTGGCGAGATTGCGGGGATGATGACCGAGGCCCGCGTTCAGGCGATCTACCAAAAGCATTCGGCCGAGGACGCCGACTTCAACGAAGCCCTTCAAGACAAGGCTGATTGGACGAACCGGATCATCAGCGCAGTCGGTGCGAAGTATGTGGAGATGCTGCCAGTGGGTGGCGACGCGGTGGAATGGCTTCAGGAGGACATCACCAAGTCCATCGTCGACGGGGCCCAGAGGGACTCATTGAACGAGGCTGCCCAAGAGGCGGCGACGGCTTACTCAAAGGCCGAGACAGGGGTCAAGGAGTCCGCGAGGGCGGCGGTGGGCGACGCGGGCAGGAGCGCAGGTCTTTCGGACCGGGATATTCGGGAGTACCAGGGAGCCGCCTCCACTTCGGTGGCCGACGCGCACTCGACGGGGCGAGGTGCCGCCACCGCCCCGGGATACCCGGGTACCACGAAGTGAGGTGCCCGCTGGGGAGGTTCATTGCCGTACTGATGGGGGTCGTGGTTCTGAGCGCGTGTTCGGAGCGCGCGCAGGGGGCTCCACCCACTCTGCCGGCGAGCGTCTGCTGGGGAGCGCTCGCAGGCCCCGCTGTCGAGCCCCTGCTGCCTGAGGGCGAGCGAGCGGAGATCAAGGTTCAGCAGCCCTTCGAGATATTCGTCGGACGGTCCCAGACGTATTGCGGGCTGGACGTTGACGGGGAGGCCGGTCTCGCGGCGTGGGCGGACCGGAAGAGGAGTGGCAAGGGCAGCGATTGGAATCCCTTGAGGGGAGCCAGCACTCGTATTGACGTCGGTGATGAGGGCTTCGTCTCGCGGCGCGGTGTGGCTTCCACCTTCGTGTGCGAGCGCCCCGATCTGCCTCGCAACCAGCATTTGACCGCAGCCGACAAGCATGTCCAGCTGGTCCTGCTGGCTCACAAGGCGCCGGACGGCCAGAGAACCCGGGACACGCTCACAGCGCTGATGCAGCAGTACGTAAAGTTCGCCAAGCGGCAGCTCAAATGCCGGTAGGCGAGAGGAAATTGGAGGCCGTGACCGGAATCGAACCGGCGTAACTCGCTTTGCAGGCGAGCCCCTCAACCACTCGGGCACACGGCCGTGTGCTGGTGTGTTGGGAAGACCGTAGGCGGGTCGCGCCGGGCGGGGGAAGGGGGCGCGGGGGGCTGCAACGGGACTGCCATGGTGCGTTCACGTTGGTTCATGTTCGGGCGGGGGCCTACGACCATGGGTGTAGGCGTAGTCCCGTCCCTGGACAGGGGGCAACGCCCGGTACGGCTCTTACTCTGGGCGGATGAGCGCGCAGTCCGATACCGATGTCGCCGCCCCCGTCGAGTTCCCCGTGGAGGGCGACGCGGGCGGGATCCTCGGGCGGGAGCACCGCGCGCTGAGCTTCGGGATCATCGCCGTCGTGCTGCTCATCGCCTTCGAGGCGACCGCCGTGGGCACGGCCATGCCCGTCGCGGCGCGGGAGCTCGACGGAGTCTCGCTGTACGCCTTCGCCTTCTCCGCGTACTTCACCACCAGCCTGTTCGGCATGGTCGTCGCGGGGCAGTGGGCCGACCGGCGCGGACCGCTCGGGGCGCTCGCCGTCGGGATGTCGGCGTTCGCGGCCGGGCTGCTGCTGTCCGGGACCGCCCCCAACATGTGGACGTTCATCGCGGGCCGGGCCGTACAGGGGCTCGGCGGCGGGCTGGTGATCGTGGCGCTGTACGTGGTGATCGGACGGGCCTACCCCGCGCGGCTCCAGCCCACGATCATGGCGGCGTTCGCGGCGGGCTGGGTGGTGCCCTCGGTCGTGGGGCCGCTCCTGGCGGGTACGGCCACCGAACAGCTCGGCTGGCGCTGGGTGTTCATCGGGATTCCGGTGCTCGTGGTGTTCCCGCTGGCGCTCGCGCTGCCCGCGACGCGGCGGATGGCGTCCGGGCCCGCCGACCCATCGGCGTCCGTCGAGCCCTTCGACCGGCGCCGGATCAGGCTGGCCCTGGGCATCTCGGTCGGCGCCGGGCTCCTCCAGTACGCGGGGCAGGAGCTGAGGTGGCTGTCCCTCCTGCCCCTCGCGGCGGGTGCCGTCCTGCTCGCCCCGGCGGTCACGGGGCGGCGCGGGCTGCTGCCGCCCGGCACCTGGCGGGCGGCGCGCGGGCTGCCCGCGGTGGTGCTGCTGCGCGGCGTGGCGGCGGGGTCGTTCATCGCGGCGGAGTCGTTCGTGCCGCTCATGCTCGTCACCCAGCGCGGGCTGACCCCCACGATGGCCGGGCTCTCGCTCGCCGTCGGCGGGGCGACCTGGGCGCTGGGCTCGTACGTCCAGGCCCGGCCCCGGATGGAGGCGTACCGGGAGCGGCTGATGGTGGTCGGGATGGTGCTGGTGGCCCTCGCGATCGTGGCCGCGCCGAGCGTGCTGGTTGCGGCGGTGCCGGTGTGGGTGGTCGGGGTCGCCTGGGGCGTCGGCTGTTTCGGCATGGGCATGGTGATCGCCTCGACGAGCGTGCTGCTCCTGAAGCTCTCGGCGCCGCACGAGGCGGGGGCGAACTCCGCGGCGCTCCAGATCTCGGACGGGCTGTCCAATGTGCTGCTGCTCGCTGTGGGTGGGGCGGGGTTTGCCGCGCTGGGTGGGGGTGCGGTGTCGGGGGCCTCGGCTTCGCATCCGGGGGCGTTCCTGGTGGTGTTTCTGCCGATGGGGGTGGTGGCGTTGAGCGGGGCGGTTGTTGCTGGGCGGGTGGGTGCCCCCACCCCGCCCCTTCCCTAAACCCTCCGGGGGTGGGGCTTTCGGTGCGGGTCGTGTGTGGTTTTGCGCAGTTCCCCGCGCCCCTCGGTGCGCTTTCGTCCGGCGGCCGTGCGTGGCTCTTCGCGCAGTTCCCCGCGCCCCTGGGTCGCCTTCGGGTGCGGGCCGTGTGTGGCTGTTCGCGCAGTTCCTCGCGCCCCTGGAAACCCGTCTTCGTCCGCGGGCCGTGCGTGGCTGCTCGCGCCGTTCCTCGCGCCCCTGGGGCGGCTTGGGGTGCGGGCCGTGTGCGGTGGTCGCGCCGTTCCCCGCACCCCTGGCCAGGCCCTGGCACCCGCCCCTGGCCAGGCCCCGGCAGAGCCGCCCTGGCTAGGCCCCGGCAAGGGTGGGGCTGGGGTTGTGAGGACTGTCTCAGCCGTGGGTTGGGGCGCGGCGTTCCGGCGGGGTTCGGTGGGGGGCCCCGGTAAGGTGGCCCGGTTGTCGTACGTAAGAGCACCCGCCCCGACCACGCTCGGGCGCCTGCTCAGCAGCCACCCCGCCGGGCCCCGCGGCCCGGATGACCGTGCCCCCCGTACACCGAGAGACCCGAACCGGAGACCGTGACTACTACCGCCTCCCACCACCTCTCACCCGCCTTCCCGGGCCGCGCCCCCTGGGGCACCGCCAACAAGCTGCGCGCCTGGCAGCAGGGTGCCCTGGAGAGGTACGTCCAGGAGCAGCCGCGCGACTTCCTCGCCGTCGCGACGCCCGGCGCCGGGAAGACCACGTTCGCGCTGACGCTCGCGTCATGGCTGCTGCACCACCACGTGGTGCAGCAGATCACCGTGGTCGCGCCGACCGAGCACCTCAAGAAGCAGTGGGCGGACGCGGCCGCGCGCGTCGGCATCAAGCTCGACCCGGACTACAGCGCCGGGCCGTTGAGCAGGGAGTACCACGGGGTCGCCGTCACCTACGCCGGTGTCGGGGTGCGTCCGATGCTGCACCGCAACCGGTGCGAGCAGCGCAAGACCCTGGTGATCCTCGACGAGATCCACCACGCCGGTGACTCCAAGTCGTGGGGCGAGGCCTGTCTCGAAGCCTTCGATCCGGCCACCCGGCGGCTCGCGCTCACCGGCACCCCCTTCCGGTCCGACACCAACCCGATCCCGTTCGTCACGTACGAGGAGGGCAACGACGGCATCCGGCGGTCCTCCGCCGACTACACGTACGGCTACGGCAACGCGCTCGCCGACGGCGTCGTGCGGCCCGTCATATTCATGAGCTACAGCGGCAACATGCGCTGGCGCACCAAGGCCGGTGACGAGATCGCGGCCCGGCTCGGCGAGCCCATGACCAAGGACGCCATCTCGCAGGCATGGCGCACCGCGCTCGACCCGCGCGGCGACTGGATGCCCAATGTGCTGCGCGCCGCCGACCAGCGGCTGACCGAGGTCAGGAAGGCCATCCCGGACGCCGGCGCGCTCGTCATCGCCTCCGACCAGGACTCGGCCCGCGCCTACGCCAAGCTGATCCGCGAGATCACCGGCTCCAAGGCGACCGTCGTGCTGTCCGACGACACCGGCGCGTCCAAGCGGATCGACGAGTTCAGCGAAAGCGACGACCGGTGGATGGTCGCCGTCCGCATGGTGTCGGAGGGCGTCGACGTGCCGCGCCTGGCCGTCGGCGTGTACGCCACCACCATTTCCACCCCGCTGTTCTTCGCCCAGGCCGTCGGCCGTTTCGTGCGGTCCAGGCGGCGCGGCGAGACCGCCTCGGTATTCCTGCCCACCATTCCGATGCTTCTCGGCTTCGCCAACGAGATGGAGGTCGAGCGCGACCACGTGCTCGACAAGCCGAAGAAGGACGGCGAGGAAGAAGACCCGTACGCCGAGTCCGAACAGGAAATGGACGACGCGAACAAGCAGCAGGACGAGGACACCGGGGAGCAGGACATGCTCCCCTTCGAGGCCCTCGAATCCGATGCCGTCTTCGACCGGGTCATGTACAACGGCGCCGAATTCGGCATGCAGGCGCACCCGGGAAGCGAGGAGGAGCAGGACTATCTCGGCATTCCCGGGCTCCTCGAACCGGACCAGGTGCAGATGCTGCTCCAGAAGCGGCAGGCCCGGCAGATCGCGCACAGCCGCCAGAAGCCGGCCGAGCAGGCCGATCTGCTCGAAATGCCCGCCGAGCGGCGCCCCGTCGTGTCGCACAAGGAACTGCTGGAGCTGCGCAAGTCGCTCAACACGATGGTCGGCGCGTACGTCCACCAGAGCGGCAAGCCGCACGGCGTCATCCACACCGAGCTGCGCCGGGTGTGCGGCGGGCCGCCGAGCGCGGAGGCCACCGCGGGCCAGCTCCGCGAGCGCATCAAGAAGGTCCAGGAGTGGGCCACCCGCATGAAGTAGCGGGTGCGCACGGCGAACGGGGCCCGGCGTGCGTGGCCGGGCCCCGTTCGATCCCATGGGATGGGGATGTGTACGAGGGCCGGCCCCCACGGACGCCCCTCGAACGCCTGCCACAGTAATGTCCCGGCAAATCCATGCCGATCGCCCAAGGTCCCCGGTAAGACGGACTTAGGTCCCGAAGGGGATCGAACGGGATCAAATTCCGTCTCCCATGGCCATTGTTTGTCCATCTGTTGGGTTCGTTCCGCCCATTCCATGGGGCGTGAAATTCTGCGCGCGCCCGGATTCTGGACGAGGTCTTCCGCTGAGCGGTGTCCGCTCGCTACTGTCCCCGCCATGCAAACGCCCCGTGGCAGCGTCGCCTCGGAGCGCAGCCGGTGCCTTGGCCTCGCCGGCGGGCTCTGCGCGCGATGCCGATGGGACCGGTGCCGCGAACCACGGAGAGTGCCGCCGCGACTCACCACTTAAGGAGTGGGTGTCGTGACCGCGGAGACCTCCCAGACGCTCGACCGGGGACTACGCGTCCTCAAGCTGCTCGCCGACACCGACCACGGTCTGACGGTCACCGAGCTGTCCAACAAGCTCGGCGTCAACCGCACGGTCGTCTACCGCCTGCTCGCCACCCTGGAGCAGCACGCCCTCGTCCGCCGTGACCTGGGCGGCCGCGCCCGGGTCGGGCTCGGGGTGCTGCGCCTGGGCCGCCAGGTGCACCCGCTGGTCCGCGAGGCCGCGCTGCCCGCGCTGCGCTCGCTCGCCGAGGACATAGGCGCGACCGCCCACCTCACCCTCGTCGACGGTTCGGACGCGCTCGCCGTGGCCGTGGTCGAGCCGACCTGGACCGACTACCACGTGGCCTACCGGGCCGGGTTCCGCCACGCCCTGGACAAGGGCGCCGCGGGCCGGGCGATCCTCGCGGCCCGGCAGAACGGCGGCCTGGCCGAGCCCGGCTTCACGCTCACCCACGGCGAGCTGGAGGCCGGGGCGAGCGGGGCGGCCGCGCCACTGGTCGGGGTCACCGGGATAGAGGGGAGCGTCGGTGTGGTGATGCTCGCCGACGCCGTGCCCGAGCGGGTGGGGCCGCGCGTCGTGGACGCGGCCAGGGAAGTGGCCGACGCCCTGCGATGAGGGCGGGAGCGCGGGCCCGTGCCCGGGGCGGCCGGGTGCGTACGGCTAGATTGGAGCCGTGCTCACTCGTCACCCCCGCCTCCGCAACCTCGCCATCGGCGCCGCTCCGGTCGTCGCGCTGCTCGCCGTCGCCTGCTTCGCGCCGCTGCCGTTCGCGGTGGCCCAGCCGGGGCCGACCGCGAACGTGCTCGGTGACGACGGGGGCAAGCCGGTGATCACCATCTCCGGGGCGCCCACCCGCCCCACCAGCGGGCAGCTGCGGATGACCACCATCGTGGCGACCGGGCCCAACGCGGAGGTCGGCATCTCGGACGTGGTGGACGGCTGGTTCCGCACCGACCGCGCCGTGATGCCGCGCGACTCGGTCTATCCGAGCGGCGGCAGCGAGAAGGAGATCTCCGAGCACAACCAGGCGGAGATGAAGCAGTCGCAGGACGCCGCCTCCGTCGCGGCCCTCGGCTACCTCGGGCTGAGCCCCGACAAGGTCAAGGTCGATCTGCACCTCGCCGACGTGGGCGGCCCGAGCGCGGGCCTGCTGTTCACGCTCGGCATCATCGACAAGCTGAACGGCGACGGCTCCGGTGGCGACCTCACCGGCGGCCGGAGCATCGCCGGTACCGGGACGATCACCGGCGGCGGCGACGTCGGCGCGGTCGGCGGGGTCGCCCTCAAGACGCAGGCCGCCGCCCGGGACGGGGCCACCGTCTTCCTCGTACCGAAGGCGGAGTGCTCGGACGCCCGGTCCGAACTGCCCAAGGGGCTGCGCCTGATCCCCGTGACTACGCTGAAGGGTGCGGTGTCCGCACTCCAGGCGCTCCAGAAGGGCGGCCCGGTCCCGTCCTGCTGACGGCGCCCGGGTCCATGTCCTTCCAGGCCGGGAAGACCAGCGGGCTCAGCGTCGCGAGCAGGTAGACCCCGCCGACCGTGAGCAGCGCGCCGCGCACCCCGGCGGCCTCCACCAGGAAGCCCGCCGCGAGCCCGCCCAGCGGCATCGCCAGTTCGCAGCCCGCCGTGAGCACCCCGGCGACCCGGCTGCGCAGCGCGTCCGGCACCTTCTCGTAGATCAACGTCGTCAGGATCGGGTTGAGCGCCCCGCTCGCGAGCCCCGCGACCAGCATCGTGACGGCCAGCGGCATCGTGGTGCCGGTCAGCGCGGCCACCGCGTACCGGGGCGCCCCGCACAGCAGCACGCAGACGCTGAAGACCGCACGGCGCGAGAAGCGGTGGCCGAACACGCCGTACAGGAGCGCGCCCGCCAGGCCGCCCGCCCCGAACAGGGCTGCCAGCAGGCCGAGTTGGGAGGCGCCGCCCAGGTCCTGCTCGGCGTGGACCGGCAGCAGGACGGCGGTCCAGCCCTGGTCGGTGCCGTTCATCAGCATCACGGTCGTGACCACCGCGAGCAGCAGCCGGGTGCGCGCCAAGTAGGCGTATCCCTCGCGCAGTTCGGCCTTGTAGGTGCGCAGCGACACGGGCGGTGCGTCCCGCAGGGGCCGCGCCTCGCGGACGCCGCGCAGGCCCGCCGCCACGAGCACGGCCGAGACGGCGAAGGTCGCGCCGTCGACGAGCAGGACGTTCCCGGCGCCGGTCAGCGCGATGAGCACCCCGGCCAGGGCCGCGCCGGTCATGCGGGCGCCGCGCGAGACGGCGTCGTACACGCTGGCGGCGCGCGCCAGGGTGGTGCCGGACTGCCGGGCGAGGTCCGGCAGGAGGACGTAGCGGGCGGTGACGCCCGGGGTGTGGGCGAGGCCGCCCACTGCCATCAGGGCGCAGAGCATCCAGAATTCGAGGAGCCCGGCGCGGTGCAGGAGCGGGATCGCGGCGACCGCGAGCCCGCAGACGACGTCCGAGCCGACCGAGACCCGGCGGCGGCCGGCGCGGTCGATGACCGGGCCGCCGATGAGCGCCGAGACCACGATCGGCAGCGTCGCGCAGAAGGCGACGATCCCGGCCCGGCCGGCGCTCCCGGTGGTCTGGAGCACGAACCACGGCACGCCGATCAGGGTGAGTGAACTGCCGCAGGCCGAAACGGCGTTGGCGGTCAGTACGGCCGCGAGCGGCCTTCTGTCGCGGTGTCCCCCCGGCCCGCTCATGCGAGGCGGGCCTGCCGGTGCGGCGCCTGCTGGGTCAGCCGGAGACCCAACTCGACCAGTATCCAGCCCAGTTGTGTCCGCAGGTTCCGGCTCTCGCGGGGGAGTGCTGCGCGGGCCCGGGTCTCCAGCTCGGCGGCGCGCAGGTGGTGCAGCAGGAGGTGGGTGTCGCTGTGCATGGCGGCGGTCCTTTCAGCGGGGCGGGTTGGAGCGCGGGAAGGAGTGCAGATGGAGCCGGACCTGGGCGGCGTCGCCGGTCTCGGCGGGGGCGGCGGTGCGGTACGTCTCGACGACCGCGTGCAGCTTCTCGTTGAGCTCGTACAGCTGGGCCGCGGTGAGGTTCAGCGTGAAGTCGCTCAGGTCGCCGCTGGTGGACCAGGGCTCCGGCCAGTCGTGCCGGGTGCCGAGCCAGGTCGAGAGCTCCTGGGTGTGGATGCTGGCGATCTCGTGCAGGAACAGGTCGGCGGCGCCCCGCACCTCCGGGTCGGCGCTGGTGTGCAGGTCCTCCGCGAAGGAGGTGCCGTTGTGCAGCGCCTTCCACCAGCGCTCCCGTCCCTTGCCGCGGCCCGGGTCGTCCTCGACGAAGCCGTGGGCGGCGAGCTGGCGCAGGTGGTAGCTGGTGGCGCCGCTGGACTCGCCGAGCCGCTCGGCGAGCTGGGAGGCGGTGGCCGGTCCGTCGTGGCGCAGCGACTTCAGGAGCCGGATCCGCAGGGGGTGGGCGAGGCCGCGCAGGGCGCGCGCGTCCAGGATGCGCTCCCCGGCCGCGTTCTGGGGGTGTTGGGGCTTGTTGCTCTCGGGCATGGTCCAAAGGTAGCTATGCAAAGAGCATGTTGCAACGCTTTCTTTGCATGAACTCCTTTGCATCGAGTTCTTTGCGAGCAGGGCTCCGGCGCGGGCGGCTCACCCCTTCTTGATGAACCCCTCCCGCACCAGCCAGTCGAGCGCCACGTCGTGCGGGTCCCGTCCTTCCACGTCGACCTGGGCGTTGAGCTCCCGGGCGACCTGCGTGGTGAGCTTCGCGCTGAGCGGGTCCAACAGGCCCTTGACCGCCGGGTACTTGGCGTACGTCCCGCTGTGCAGCTCGGGCGCCGCGTTGTAGTTGGGGAAGAAGTGCCGGTCGTCCTGGAGGGTGGCGAGGTTCATGGCCTTGATGCGGCCGTCGGTGGTGAACACCTCGCCGAGCAGGCAGGAGCTGGACTTGGACACCTGGGTATAGATGATCCCGGCGTCCATCTTCTGGATGTTGGAGGCCGGGATGGACATCCCGTACGCCTTCTCCATGCCGGGCAGCCCGTCCTCGCGGGAGGCGAACTCGTTCTCCACGCAGATCGTCACCGCCGAGGGGTCCTTCTTCGCCAGGGCGGCCACGTCGGACATCGTCCTGAGGTGGTACTTGGCGTTGTTGGCCTGGCTGATGCCGAGCGAATAGGTGTTGTTGAGGGTCGACTGGGGCAGCCAGGTCACCCCGTTCCCCAGGTCGGCGTCGTGCACCGCCTGCCACTGGGCCTGGGGATCGGTGATCGGCTTGCTGTTGCCCTGGTAGGTGATCCACGCCGTGCCGGTGTACTCGTACATCGCGTCCGCGTCGCCCTTGACGATCGCCTCGCGGGCGCTGATCGACCCGGGCAGGTTGGTCCGGTCGAGGACCTCGGCCCCGGCCGCCTTGAAGACCAGGCCGACCATCTGGCCCAGGATGATGTTCTCGCTGAAGTTCTTCGACGTGACCGTCAGGGAGGCCCCCTTGAGGGGCAGGCCCTTGCCGACCGAGCCCGGCACCACGTCGTCCACCATCGGCGAACCGGACTTGAGACCGCAGCCGGACACCACCGAGAGCAGCGCCAGGGCGCCCCCGGCGGCGGCCAGTGCCGTACGCAGCCGACGCATCACCCCACCTCCAGTCCGCGCGGGGTCAGCGCCACCTCGGCCAGCGAGGCCAGCCAGTCCACCACCAAGGCGAGCGCGACCGTCAGGATCGAGCCGAGCACCAGGACCGGCATGCGCTGGGTCTGGATGCCCGAGGTGATCAGGTCGCCCAGGCCGCCACCGCCGCCGAAGGTGGCGAGCGTGGCGGTGCCCACGTTCAGGACGAGCGCGGTGCGCACGCCCGCGAGGATCAGCGGCACCGCCAGCGGCAGTTCGACCTTGCCCAGGGTGCCGAGCGCCGACATGCCGATGCCCCGGGACGCCTCGATGAGCTGGGGGTCGATCGCCTTCAGACCGGCCACCGTGTTGGAGAGGACCGGGAGCACCGCGTAGATCACCATGCCGATGACCGCCGTGCCGGGCCCGATGCCGAGCCAGATCACCAGGAGCGCCAGCAGGCCGATGGCCGGGGTGGCCTGGCCGATGTTGGCGAGGGCGGTGACCGGCGGGGCCGCCCGGCTCACCCCGCGCCGGGTCAGCGCGATGCCCAGCGGGATCGCGATGATCAGCACCCAGAACGTGGAGATCGCCGTCAGCTTCACGTGCTGCCACAGCCGCAGCTGGACGTTGCCGTTGTCGAGGGAGTTCTTCGCGATCGAGTCCAGGTGGGCGTTGGTGATCCAGAAGTACGTGATCACGAGGACCACCGCGATGACGAGCGGCAGGAAGACCAGCTTCTGCCAGGTGATCCGGCGGGCCGGCCGGCCCGGGGCCGGGCCCGCCTCCTCGGGCTCGGCGAGCGCGTCGTCCAGCTCGTCGCGGAAGGCGTGGCCCTTGACCTCGTGCTCGCCCGGCGGGCGCTCGGCGGGGGCGGGTCTCCTGGGCGTCATGACTCCTTCGCACCGCCCTCCAGCTCCTGTTCGGTCTGGTGGTGGCGGAGCTCTTCGAGGTCGTGCTGGTGCTCGATGGCGGCGAGCCGGTCGGCCTCCAGGAGTTCGTGCACGGAGTTCATCAGCGTCTCCATGTCGACGACGCCGATGTACTCGCCGCGCCGCCCGGTCACCGCGACCCGGCCGCCGGAGTCGATGAGCACCGCCTCCAGGGCGTCGTGCAGCGTCGCGTCCCGGGTCACCGTGTCGTGCACCATCTGCCCGGCCCGGGCGAGCGAGCCCTTGGCGCGCATCAGGTCGCCGCGCCGCAGCCACTTGTAGGGCCGGTTCCTGCGGTCCAGCATGAGCAGCTCGTTGTGCGGGCCGCTGCGCAGTTTGTTGAAGATCGACTGGAGCGGGTCGTCGACGGTGACCGTGGGGAACTCCGCCATCTCCACGTCCCGTACGCGGGTGAGGTTGAGCCGCTTGAGGGCCGCGCCCGCGCCCACGAACCCGGAGACGAAGTCGTCGGCCGGGTTGGTGAGGATGGCCTCGGGGGTGTCGAACTGGGCGATGTGCGAGCGCTCGCGGAGCACCGCGATCCGGTCGCCCAGCTTGATCGCCTCGTCGAAGTCGTGGGTGACGAAGACGATCGTCTTGTGCAGCTCGTGCTGGAGGCGGATCAGCTCGTCCTGGAGGTGGTCGCGGGTGATCGGGTCGACCGCGCCGAACGGCTCGTCCATCAGGAGCACCGGCGGGTCGGCTGCCAACGCCCGTGCCACGCCCACCCGTTGCTGCTGGCCGCCGGAGAGCTGGCGCGGATAGCGGCCGTGGAACTCGCGCGGGTCGAGCCCGACCAGGTCGAGCATCTCCTCGACCCGGTCCTTCACCCTCGTCTTGGACCAGCCGACCATCTTCGGTACGAGCGCGATGTTCTCGGCCACCGTCATGTGCGGGAAGAGCCCGGAGGACTGGATGGCGTACCCGACCTTGCGGCGCAGCTTCACCGGGTCGATGTCGGTGACGTCCTCGTCGTTGATCCGGATGCGGCCGGACGTCGGCTCGATCAGCCGGTTGATCATCTTGAGGGTGGTGGACTTCCCGCAGCCCGAGGGGCCCACGAAGACGACGGTCTCGCCCGCCTTGATCTCCATGGTGACGCTGTCCACGGACGGGTCGGGGTTGCCCGGGTACCGCTTGGTGAGGTTCTCCAGCTGGATGGAGGCCCCCGACGTCCTGGCGCCGTCCGGCGCGGACGCGGTGCCCGCGGGCTCGGGCCGCTCGGACACGGATCGTTCAGACACGGATCCCCCTCGGGATGGTGAGACGGCCGATCAGTACGTACGCCGCGTCGAAGAGCAGGGCGAGCACCACGATGCCGAGGGTGCCCGCGAGCACCTGGTTGATCGCGTTGGCGCTGCCCAGCGAGGCGATCCCGCGGAAGATCTCGTTGCCGAGCCCCGGGCCCGAGGCGTACGCCGCGATCGCCGCGATGCCCATCAGCATCTGCGTGGAGACCCGGATGCCGGTGAGGATCGGCGGCCAGGCCAGCGGGAGTTCGACCCGCAGCAGGCGGGCGGCGCGCGACATCCCGATGCCCTTGGCCGCGTCCACCAGCGCGGGGTCGACCCCGCGCAGGCCCACGATCGAGTTCCGCACGATCGGCAGCAGCCCGTACAGGGTCAGGGTCACGACGGTCGGCGCGACGCCCAGGCCCACCAGCGGGATCAGCAGACCGATCATGGCCAGCGAGGGGATCGTGAGGACCGTCGAGGTGGACGTGACGGCCAGGCCGGCCGCCCAGCCGCTGCGGTAGGTCACCACCCCGATGACGATGCCGAGCACGGTGGCGATCACCATGCACTGGAACACCGCGCTCGCGTGCTGGAGGGCGTCGGTGAGCAGCTGCTGGTGCCGGCCGGCCAGGTAGTCCCAGAAGCCCACGCCCGCTCACCCCTGTCCGGTCTCGGGTCAGGCACCGCCGGGGACGGAGTCCTGAGCCGCCTGCTCCACCAGCGGGATGATCCGCAGCGGGACCGGGTTCTCCATGACGATCGCCGTGGAGGCCCGGACGATGCCATCAAAACCGACAACCCGGTCGATCACACGTTGGAGATCGGCGTTGGAGCGGGCCACCAGACGGCACAGCATGTCGCCGTGACCGGTGGTGGTGTGCAGTTCGAGGACCTCGGGCACACCCGCCAAGTGGGCCCGTACGTCGGCCCCCTGGCCCTGTTTGATCTCCAGCGTGGCGAAGGCGGTGACCGGGTAGCCGAGCGCCGCCGGGTCCACGTCGGGACCGAAGCCGCGGATGACTCCATTCGACTGAAGGCGGTCGAGCCGCGCCTGGACCGTTCCGCGCGCGACCCCTAGCCGCCGGGAGGCCTCCAGGACCCCGATCCGGGGCTCGCGCGCGAGCAGCACGATCAGGCGCCCGTCCAGATGATCGATCGACATGGCGGCCTCCGGATGGTCATCGTGTACAGAACGCCTCCCCATCCTGGCCGTTCGCTGTACGGATTGACCAGTGAATGCGCGAACTATTGCGCAGCTTGCCTCCTGGGGCGACCCTCCCTCTATGACTGAGACCATCGATCACACCCCCGGAACCGCGCGGCAGGCCGACCCCTTCCCGGTGAAGGGCATGGACGCGGTCGTCTTCGCCGTGGGCAACGCCAAGCAGGCCGCGCACTTCTACTCGACGGCCTTCGGCATGAAGCTGGTCGCCTACTCCGGACCGGAGAACGGCAGCCGTGAGACCGCCAGCTACGTGCTGACCAGCGGCGCCGCCCGCTTCGTGTTCACCTCCGTCATCAAGCCCGCCACCGAGCGCGGCCGCTTCCTCGCCGACCACGTGGCCGAGCACGGCGACGGCGTGGTGGACCTCGCCATCGAGGTGCCCGACGCGCGCGCCGCGTACCGGTACGCCACCGAGCACGGCGCCACCGGCCTGAAGGAGCCGCACGAGGTCAAGGACGAGCACGGCACCGTCGTCCTCGCCGCGATCGCCACGTACGGCAAGACCCGGCACACCCTGGTCGAGCGCTCCGGCTACACCGGCCCCTACCTGCCGGGCTTCGTCGCCGCCGCGCCGATGGTGGAGACGCCCAAGCGCTTCTTCCAGGCCATCGACCACTGCGTCGGCAACGTCGAGCTCGGCAAGATGAACGAGTGGGTGGCGTTCTACAACAACGTCATGGGCTTCACCAACATGAAGGAGTTCGTGGGCGACGACATCGCCACCGAGTACTCCGCGCTCATGTCGAAGGTTGTCGCCGACGGCACCCTCAAGGTGAAGTTCCCGCTCAACGAGCCGGCCATCGCCAAGAAGAAGTCGCAGATCGACGAGTACCTGGAGTTCTACGGCGGCCCCGGCGTCCAGCACATCGCGCTCGCCACCAACGACATCGTCGCCTCGGTGAAGGCCATGCGGGCGGCGGGCGTGCAGTTCCTCGACACCCCCGACTCGTACTACGACACCCTCGGCGAGTGGGCCGGCGAGACCCGGGTGCCGGTCGAGACGCTGCGCGAGCTGAAGATCCTGGTCGACCGCGACGAGGACGGCTACCTGCTCCAGATCTTCACCAAGCCGGTGCAGGACCGCCCGACCGTCTTCTTCGAGATGATCGAGCGGCACGGTTCGATGGGCTTCGGCAAGGGCAACTTCAAGGCCCTCTTCGAGGCGATCGAGCGCGAGCAGGAGAAGCGCGGCAACCTCTGACCTGCAACTGCTCACACCTGCACGGTAATTGAGTTACCGTCATCAGTCTGCGGCCCCACGGACCTGACCCGTGGGGCCGCGACTCCTTCACCCAGCCGCGCGCCTCAGCCGCGCCGCTTGGAAGGCCGGGGCTTGGCGGGGCGCCTCGATCCCGAACTCGATGACGAACCCGTCGAACCCGATGAACTCGACGAACCGGACGCCGCGGAGCCCGAGTTCGACGACGCGGACCCGGCCGCCGCCTCCGCCCGGGCCGCCGCCACATAGCCGTACATGTCGCGGGGGCCGCCGTCCGCCGGCTCGCCGAGCGCCGCCAGCGCCTCCTTCGCCCGCGGCGCGAGCAGCGGCGAGAAGTACGGGTTGGTGCGCAGCGCGTCCTGATAGTGGCGCCGGGCCGCGCCCGACTGGCCGAGCTCCCGCTCGATGGTGGCCTGGTGGTAGGAGAACAGGGCGTCGCGCATCCCGGAGTCGGTCGCCTTGCGGGCGTGGACCAGCGCCTCCTCCGGCTCGCCCGCCCGGTACATCGCCCAGGCGAGCGCGTCCTCGGCGGCCGGGCTCGGATGCGCCTTCCACTCCGCTTCGAGCCGGTCCACCGCGGTGTGCGCCGCCCCGTGGTCGGCCTCGAACCGGCCCAGCACCAAGGCGTCGTCCACACCGTTGGAGCCGTCCCGCGCGGCCAGCTCGCGCAGCTTGTCGAACCAGGTCCGCGCATCGCCGTCCAGACCCTGGGCCTCGTACAACTCGCCCAGTTCCAGGAGGTATTCGGGGCGCGGCAGCACCGCGACCGCCGCCAGGTAGTCGCGCTGGGCGTCCGCCCGGCGGCCGAGCGCCGCCTCGGCCCTGGCCCGGCCCGCGAGCGCCGCGTGCGCGCCCGGATCGGCGCGCAGGGCCGCGTCGTCATGAGCCACCGCCTTCTCCGGCTCGCCCCGCTCCCACGCCAGCTCGCCCACCGCGACCAGCGCGTCCGCCTTCTGCACCGGCGAAGCGGCGTGCCCGACCGCCTCGTCGAGGGCCGCCGAGGCGTCCTCGCGCCAGCCGTGCTGCCGGTACACCTCGGCCGCCTGCGTCAACGCGGCCGAGCCGCCGCGCAGTTCGAGAACCTGCTCCACCGCCTTCGCGGCGGCCTTCGCGTCACCGAGCCCGTTGTACGCCTCGATCAGGACGGGGTAGAGCGTCCACCGGTCCGCCCGGCGGGCGCGCACCGACTCGGCCAGGGAGCGCGCCGCGACGTAGTCGTGCCGGGCGTTGGCCAGGGCCGCGAGCCCGATCTCGGCGTCCAGGCTCTCCTTGCCGCCCTTGGGCCGCACCTGGAGCGAGTGCCGCAGCGCCTCCTCGGCGCGCGGGTAGAACGAGGAGTCGGCGCCGCGCACGCCGCGTTCCAGATAGGCCGAGCCGAGCACCGCCCACTGCGCCTCGTCCGTGGGGTGGCCGCGCAGCCAGGCGGTCCGATCGCTGATGAGCGCGTTCAGGTCGCCCACGGCCGCGGGCGCTCCCGAGGTCACCGCGGTCAGGGCCCGCGCGGCCGGACCCGGCGCGGGCGGCGGCGCCTGCGGCCCCTCGGCGTCCGGCATGAGCAGCAGGACGCCCCCGACCAGCACGCTCGCCGCAAGGGCCACCAGCGCGGCGCGCTTCAGAGCGGGCGGCGGCCCGGACCGCGGCGAGGTCCGCTGGGCCGCGGCCGAGGCCGACACCCAGGCCGCCCGCCGCGCCGCGTCCGCATCCTGTTCGGTCTTCGCGATCTCCATGGCGCTCACTGTGCGTCAATAGGAAGAGCCCACCCGGCCCAGCCCGACCGACCGGGGAAAGGGTTCACACCGATGGCCCCGGGTGCCAGGCTGAAGACATGGACGATCTTCTCGAACGGCTGCGCGAGCACCTCCCGGCGGACGCCGTCATCACCGACCCCGACATCACCGCCTCCTACGCCCACGACATGGCGAGCTTCTGCGCGGCGGGCAGTCCGGCCGTGGTCGTGCTGCCGCGCACCGTCGAAGAGGTCCAGCACGTGATGCGCACCGCGACGGCGCTGCGCGTGCCCGTCGTGCCGCAGGGCGCGCGCACCGGCCTGTCCGGCGCGGCCAACGCGAGCGACGGCTGCATCGTCCTGTCCCTGGTCAAGATGGACCGGGTCCTGGAGATCAACCCGGTCGACCGGGTCGCGGTCGTCGAACCCGGCGTCGTCAACGCCGTCCTGTCGCGCCGGGTCCACGAGCACGGGCTCTACTACCCACCGGATCCCTCCAGTTGGGAGATGTGCACCATCGGCGGGAACATCGGCACCGCGTCCGGCGGCCTGTGCTGTGTGAAGTACGGGGTGACCGCGGAGTACGTCCTCGGCCTGGAGGTCGTGCTCGCCGACGGGCGGCTCATGAGCACCGGCCGGCGCACCGCCAAGGGCGTCGCCGGATACGACCTGACCCGGCTGTTCGTCGGCTCCGAGGGCAGCCTCGGCATCGTCGTGAAGGCGGTGCTCGCCCTGCGCCCCGCGCCGCCGCCCCAGCTCGCGCTCGCCGCCGAGTTCGGCTCGGCGGCGGACGCCTGCGAGGCGGTCGTACGGATCATGGAGCGCGGCCACACCCCGTCGCTGCTCGAACTCATGGACCGTACGACCGTCCAGGCCGTCAACCGCCTGGCGAACATGGGTCTGCCCGACAGCACCGAGGCCCTGCTGCTCGCCGCCTTCGACACCCCGGACCCGGCCGCCGACCTCGCGGCCGTGGGCGAGCTGTGCACCGCCGCCGGAGCGACCCAGGTGGTCCCGGCCGAGGACGCGGCCGAGTCCGAACTCCTGCTCCAGGCGCGGCGGTTGTCGCTCACGGCGCTCGAAACGATCAAATCGGCCACGATGATCGACGACGTGTGCGTGCCGCGGTCGAAGCTCGCCGCGATGATCGAGGGAACGTCGGCGATCGCCGCCAAGTACGGTCTGACCATCGGCGTCTGCGCCCACGCGGGCGACGGCAACACCCACCCGGTGGTCTGCTTCGACGCCTCCGACGAGGACGAGTCCCGGCGCGCCCGCGAGTCGTTCGACGAGATCATGGCCCTCGGTCTGGAGCTCGGCGGCACCATCACCGGCGAACACGGCGTGGGCGTGCTCAAGAAGGAGTGGCTGGCCCGCGAGCTCGGCCCGGTGGGTATCGAGATGCAGCGCGCGGTGAAGCAGGCCTTCGACCCGCTGGGCCTGCTGAATCCGGGCAAGCTGTTCTGAACCGGGCCCCTCACGCACCCTCCTCCGGACGGGACTCGTCGGACGGCCACGGGTCGCGCAGCCACAGCTCGTCCACCCCGCGGCCGGTGGCCGGCGCGAGCAGCTCGGCGAGGCCGTCGTCGATGCCGAGCTGCTCGGTCTCGGACCCCGGCGGCACCGCCCGCAGCGTCCGCTCCAGCCACGCCGAGACCTGCGGGGCGGGCGCTTCGAGCAGCGCGTCGCCGTCCGGCGAACTGAGCGCCATCAACACCACGCTGCGGCCCTCGACCTTGGTCGGCCAGATCCGCACGTCCCCGTGGCCGCACGGCCGGAACACGCCCTCGACCAGGAGCTCGCGCGCGAACGTCCAGTTGACGGGGGTCTCGGAGCCGATGTGGAAGGTGATGTGCACGGCGTAGGGGTCGTCCGTGCGGTAGCTGAGCCGGGCCGGCACGGGGATGCTGCGCTCGGGAGACAGCACCAGTTTGAGTTCGAGTTCGCGTTCCACCACGGTGTGCATGAGGGTCTCTCTTCCCTTTCCCGGTACGGGCTCACGATCGGGCCCGCACGTGCGTACGCGGCCCAGGAGCGGGCCGTCCAGGGTGAGAGCGCGTTCCCCCGCGGCCATTACGCGACTTCGGCAAGATTTTTCCGGCGGACTTCTCCCGGCGCCGGGCCACGGCGGTGGGAACCCGTGCCGGTGGCCCTCCCCGCGCGCCTCACGGCGGCCCCGAACCGTTGATCCAGCCCGCCCCGTACACCGCCGACCCCACGGCGAGGACCGCGACCACCGGCACCGCGCGGGCCGCCCGCGTCCGCGACAGCGCGAGCGCCACCGGCGCGAGCAGCGGGAAGGCGGGCAGCAGCAGCCGGGGCTTGGAACCGAAGTAGCCCGACGAGCACAGCGCCAGGGCCAGCACGATGCCGGTGTAGACGAGCAGCGCAAGCGGCTGGCGCCCGCGCACACAGGCTCCGTACGCCCAGAGGGCCAGCGCGGTGCCCGCGATCAGGCCGATCCCGGCGAGCACCACGGGCCAGCCGCCGAGGTGGTCCACGATGAACTCCCCGTACGCCAGCCCGCCGTCGAAGCCGTTGCCCCACTCCGCCTGGACGTCCAGATAGCCGAGCGGGCCGCCCCGGCGGAGGCCGACCCACAGGACGTAGCCCGCCGCGCCGAGCGGGGCGAGCACCGCACCGGTCAGCATCCGCGCCCCGACGTGCCGGGTGCGCCGCGCCTCGACGGCGGCCCCCGCCCACAGCGCGGCGGCGACCGCGAGCCCCACCGGGCGGGTCAGCCCCGCGAGGGAGGCGAGGATCCCGGCCTCCACCCAGCGGCGCCGCAGGATCGCGTACAGCGCCCAGGCGGCCAGCGCGACGAACAGCGCCTCGCTGTACGCCATCGACTGGATGATCCCCACCGGGACCGCCGCCCACAGCGTCACCAGGAGGAGCCCCGCCCGGTGGCCCCAGAGGTGATGGCCCATCAGATACATGCCCCAGGCGGCCGCCAGGCCCGCGAGCCCGCTGATCAGCAGGCCCGCGTCACCGGCGCCGAGCGGGCTCACCGCGGCGACCGCCTGCTCCAGCCAGGGCAGCAGCGGGAAGAACGCGAGGTCGGACAGGACCCGGCCGTCGGGGGCGGTCAGCGTGAAGTCGTAGCCCGACTCGGCGACGCGTGCGTACCAGAGCGAGTCCCAGCGCGCGGACAGCAGTTCGTGGGTGTCGTTGCCACTGGCGCGCGACCACAGGTCGAGGACCAGCAGGCCGAGCGCGCGGACCGCCGCGAAGGCCGCGACGGCCGACCAGGCCCGCCGCGGCGCGGAGACCGGCTCCGGGGGGCCGACGGCCGGTTCGTCGTGACCAGTTCGGCCGGGCCCCACACGCATTGCTCACTCGCTTTCCCCGCCCGGCCCAGCCGGGTGCACCAGTTCGACGCGCCACGACTGTACGCACTGGTGGGACCCCGCCGCGCCGCCCCGCCCCCGGCCGGGGCCCGTCGCCCGTACGCGGGCTTCCTCCCCGGCTTCTTCCTACGCGCCCGGGGTTCTTCGTTACTGTCCTCCTGGGACAAGCGGAAGCGCCCGGCCGGTGCCAGGGCCGGGCGGCGTGCCGCGGCAGAGATCAAGTGTGCTGGATCGGAACGGAGTTGGAGACATGGCGACGGTTCCTCCTGACAGCGGCGGGAGCGTAGCCCGGGAAGGGTATTACCCGGACCCCTCCATTCCCGGATATGTCCGGTACTGGAACGGGGTCTCCTGGGTGCCCGGCACCAGTCGGCCCGCCCCCGCCCCGGGTGAGGCGCAGCCCGCGGTGCCGGCGGGCGCCGCCCCCGCGCCCGCCCCCGCCCTCGCCTCCGCGCCGCCCCTTCCGGTGCCGCCCGCCGAGGAGACCGGCCCGGTCTTCCTCGACGAGCCCGACCCCTCGCCCGCCTCCAGCGCGCGGGGCCAGGGCGCGCCGCAGCCCGCCTGGCACGCGGACGCCGTCCACCAGTCGGGCTTCGGCGGCGACCAGGACCGCCGCGTCTCGTGGGGCCAGCCGGTCGATCCGCGCGGCCTGCCCGAAGCGGCCGACCCGCGCCGCCTCCCCGACCCCCGCCGCCCCGACCCCGCGGCGCCCGCGCAACCGGCCGCCCCCGCGTGGCCCGGCGGCTCGGTGCCGCACCAGCAGCAGCCCGCACGGGCGGCGGGTGCGGTGCCGCCCGCCGCCGTCGAGCCGCCGCCCGCGCGCGCCCAACTGCCCGCCCCCGCCGACCCGGTCCACCCGGCGCCCGTCCACCCGGCCCCGGCCGAGCGCGCGGCCGGTCCGTACGCCACGCCCGCCCAGGCCCCCGCACCCGCGCGGCCGCAACCGCAGGCCGCTCCCGCGCAGGCCGCTCCCGTCGTGCCCGGTTCGCCGATGACGGCGGGGCCCGGGGGAGGCGCCACCTCCTGGGCCCAGCAGGTGCACCAACTCGCCCAGCCCGACCCGCAGGAATTGGTCGTGCCGTGGAAGCCCCCCGTCGCCGACCCTTTCCTCCAGGCCGCCCAGGCCCAGGCCTCGGCCAGGCCCGCCGGGCTCGGCAGGCGCCTGGTCGCGCGGCTCGTCGACAGCGCGCTGCTCGGCGCCCTCGTCGGCGGTCTCGCCGTACCCCTGGTCGTGCAGGCGGCCGACCACATCCAGCAGAAGATCGACGCGGCGAAGCTGTCGGGGCAGACCGTCACCGTCTACCTCCTCGACGGCACGACCGCGGGCTTCCTCGGCATCGTGCTCGGCGCCTTCCTCGTCCTCGGGCTGCTGTACGAGGCGCTGCCCACCGCCAAGTGGGGCCGCACGCTCGGCAAGAAGCTGTGCGGGGTGCAGGTGCGCGGCATCGAGTCGTACGAGCCGCCGACCTTCGGCCAGGCGGTCCGCCGCTGGCTGGTCTACGGGGTGCTCGGGCTGCTCGCCGTCGGCGTGGTCAACGTGGCGTGGTGCCTGTTCGACCGGCCGTGGCGCCAGTGCTGGCACGACAAGGCGGCCCGCACGTTCGTCGCGCAGGGCTAGCCGGCCAGGGGCGTCGGGGCCGTTGGCGCGATCGCGGCGGGTCGTACCCCGAACGGCGTCCGTACCGTTGCGCGCGCCTCGCGCGCGCGATGCACTACCGCCATGAGCACCGATCAGCCGCCGCCCGGTCAGCCGCCCGAGGACGACCCCTTCCACAAGAAGCCGTCAGAGCCTCCGCCGAGCGGCTCGCCCTACGGCGGTGCGCAGCCGCCCCCGGGGCCGCCGCCCGGTGACTCGCCCTACGGTTCGGGCCCGCCGCCCGGCGGCGCGGGCCCCTACGGCGCTCCGCCGCCCCCGGCCGGTGGCGGCGGCGGCCCGTACGGCGGGCCGCCTCCCCCCGGTGGAGGCTCGCCGTACGGCAGCGCCCCGCCACCGCCCTCCGACCCCTACGGGGGCCAGTACGGCGGTGTCGACCCGCTGGCCGGGATGCCGCCGCTCGCCGAGTTCGGCAAGCGGTTCCTGGCCCGCTTCATCGACTTCCTCATCATCGCGGTGCCGCTCGGCCTGATCGAGTGGGCGACCAGCAACCGCGTCGTCATCGCGACGGACAACGGCGACTCCGGCACCGAGGTGATCAGCAAGGCGTACTCCGGCAGTGGCCTGCTGTGGCTGCTGATCTCGCTCGCCGCCTACATCGGCTACGACACCCTGATGGTGTCCAAGTCCGGCCAGACGCTGGGCAAGAAGTGGCTGGGGCTGCGGGTCGCGATGCTCAACGACGGCAGCGTCCCCACCACCAACGCGGCGCTCGCGCGGGCCGCCGTGCTGTGGGCGCCGTTCGTGATCTGCTGCTACTGCCTGTGGGACATCGTCCTGATCATCACGATCGTGGCGGACAAGCCGTACCGGCAGGGCTGGCACGACAAGGCCGGCAAGACGGTGGTGGTCTCAGCCGCGCAGTGAGTGCTCGCGCGCCGGCCGCTGTTCGCGGGGGGCCGGAACGCGCAGGACGGCGGAGGTCTCGACGACGGCCGCACGGTTCACCGGTGCCGCACCAGCGGCCGGGGCCGTGCGGTCGTTCGCGTCCGCCCGCGAGCGGCGGGGCAGCGGCATGGGGACCGTCACCGCGACGAGCAGGCCGAGCAGGAGCGCGGCGAGCACGATGACCGCGACCCCGACGCCGGACTCGGTGCGGGAGAGCAGCAGCATGGCGACGGTCGAGAAGACGACGGTGGCCGAACCGTAGGAGAGCTGTGCGGCTGTGGGACGCGGCATGGCGTTATCCGTCCTCATGGTTCGGATAGGGGTGGGCCTCTCAACCGTTCTCAACCGGCAGTCGTGCCAGCCGGATCGCACTGTCAAGCGACTCTACGTCGGTCCATGCCCGAGCGGAACTGTTGGTAAGCGTGACCTAACCCACGGTGCCGGTGCACGGGGGGCGCACGGAGTCATTCGCCGAGGCGGCTCCGTCCGGATGCCGAGACGTGCGCACCGGATGTCCCGGTCTGTTAGCACAGTCTTTACGTTCGGATAGCGGAACTGGCCTTCTGCATAATGTACTTGGCACGAACAAGTCAAGATCTGTCTTTTCTTTGGTAACTCCGGTCCAATGTGGTCACTTGAGACGCGTGTCGAGCACCGGAACCAGCCCCTCACCCCCCGGTTCCTGCCGGCCGCGGGGGAGGACATCATCAAGTGACCAGCAGCAGGAAGGCGGCAAGAGCCGCCGCCGTGCTCGTGGCTCTCGCCACGGCCGGCGCCACGGGCTCGGCATACGCCACGGCCCAGGCGGACTCGAAGGCTCCGGTGGCCGTCGTCCGTCAGGACCCGTCCACGGCCAAGGGCCAGGAGCACAACCTCAAGGGCCCGTTCAGCGACCAGCAGGCGCAGCAGCGCCAGGCGGCGCTGGAAGGGGTCATCTCCGGGAAGAACAAGGTCGAGAAGCGCAACGGCTCCGACGTCGTGAAGCTCGACGACAAGAAGTACGTCGAGCTGGGCCGGCAGAAGACCGACAAGATCTTCACGATCCTGGTGGAGTTCGGCGACCAGGTCGACAACACCACGATGTACGACCCGGACGGCCCCGACGGCCCCAAGCCGCCGCAGCCCAAGTACGGGGGGACACCCGGTCCCGCGCACAACCAGATAGCCAAGCCCGACCGGGCGAAGGACAACTCCACGGCCTGGCAGGCCGATTACAACCAGAAGCACTACCAGGACCTGTACTTCGGTTCCGGTCAGGGCGCCAACTCGCTGAAGACGTACTACGAGAAGACCTCCTCGGGTCGCTACTCGGTCGACGGCCAGGTCACCGACTGGGTCAAGATCCCCTACAACGAGGCCCGCTACGGCTCCAACTACTGCGGCCAGACCAACTGCGCCAACGTGTGGGACACCGTCCGCGACGGCGTCAACGCCTGGGTCGCCGACCAGAAGGCCAAGGGCCAGACGGACGCGGAGATCAAGGCGACCCTGAGTCAGTACGACCAGTGGGACCGCAACGACTACAACAACAACGGCAACTTCAACGAGCCCGACGGCTACATCGACCACTTCCAGATCGTCCACGCGGGCGAGGACGAGTCGGCGGGCGGCGGCGCCCAGGGCACCAACGCCCTGTGGGCGCACCGCTGGTACGCGTACGGCACGGACGCCGGCAAGACCGGCCCCTCGTACAACAAGGCCGGTGGCACGCAGATCGGCGACACCGGTATGTGGGTCGGCGACTACACGATGCAGCCGGAGAACGGCGGCCTCGGCGTCTTCGCGCACGAGTACGGCCACGACCTCGGTCTGCCGGACCTCTACGACACCACCAACACCGCCGAGAACTCGGTCGGTTTCTGGTCCCTGATGTCGGCCGGCTCCTGGCTCGGCACCGGCAAGGACTCCATCGGCGACCTGCCCGGCGACATGACCGCCTGGGACAAGCTGCAGCTCGGCTGGCTCAACGCCGAGACGGTGAAGGCCGGTACGGACAAGACGGTCAAGCTGGGCGTCTCGGAGTACAACACCAACGACAAGCAGGCGCTGGTCGTGGAGTTGCCCAAGAAGGAAGTCACCACCACCGTCGTGAAGCCCGCCGAGGGCTCCAAGCAGTGGTGGAGCGGCATGGGTGACAACCTCAACAACACCCTGACCCGCTCGGTCGACCTCACCGGCAGGTCCAAGGCGTCCCTGGACCTCTCGGGCTGGTGGGACATCGAGAAGGACTACGACTTCCTGTACACCGAGGTCTCCACGGACAACGGCGCCACCTGGAACGCCATCGACGGCACCGCCGACGGCAAGGCCATCACGCGCGACTCCAGCAACAAGCCGGCCCTGACCGACGCCTCGGGCGCGTACAAGAAGCTGTCCTTCCCGCTCGACCAGTACGCGGGCCAGAAGATCCAGCTCCGCTTCCGCTACCAGACGGACGGCGGCGCGGGCGGCAAGGGCTTCACGGCCGACGCGATCACCGTGACGGCGGACGGCACGGCCCTCGTCACCGACGGCGCCGAGGGCGACGACAACGGCTGGACGGCGAAGAACTTCTCCCGCATCGGCGAGTCCTTCACCAACGACTACCCGCAGTACTACATCGCGGAGAACCGCCAGTACGTCTCGTTCGACCAGACCCTCAAGACCGGCCCGTACAACTTCGGCTTCTCCAAGACCCGGCCGGGCTGGGTCGAGCACTACCCGTACCAGAAGGGTCTGCTCATCTGGCTCTGGGACACCTCCCAGAAGGACAACAACGTCTCGGCCCACCCGGGCCAGGGCCTGATCCTGCCGATCGACGCGCACGCCAAGCCGCTCAAGTGGGCCGACGGCACGCTGCTCCGCAACAAGGTCCAGCCCTTCGACGCGCCCTTCAGCTGGTACCCGACGGACAGCTTCACGCTGCACAAGGCGGACGTCGCCACGAAGATCAACTCCCAGATGGGCGTCCCGATCTTCGACGACCACCACGGCACCTACTGGTACGCCGAGAACCCGACCGGGAGCGTCAAGGTTCCTGACACCAAGACCCGCATCTCGATCGTCAACCAGCCGCTGGACGGCTCGACGATCACCGTGAAGGTCGGCTCCTCGATCAAGTAATTCTCAAAACCGCAGGTCAAACCATGATCGGCCGTCGCCCTCTAGCGGGGCGGCGGCCGGTCGTGTTTAGGTGCGTCCTACGAGTCCTTATTGACAGCGAGTCCAACGCATCGTCTTACAGGGGGAGTGGTCCGGCATGCCCGGCGGAGGTTTCTGCAAGCTGCCAGGCGGCAGCGTGGTCGTCGCGCTCACGCTGCCGAACCCGGCCGCGCCCGGCACCGACGTGCGCGTCCTGGTGCACGCCGTCAACCGGGCCCGCGCCCTGACCAGGCTGCGGAACCTGGGGCTGCGGGCGGTGTACCTGCGCGGCCAGACCCAGCCGCCGACCCTGGACGAGATCACGGCCGTCCTGCACCATCCGGACGGCCTGCTGTGGCGCACGGCCCCGGAGGCGACGGAAGAGCTCTGGCACCCGATACGCGCCCTGCTGAAGTAGCCGGGCGGCTACACCACGGGCTTGCCCGACAGCTCGACGCCCGCCGCCCGCATCTCCTCCAGGGCCGCCGACGTGGTGTGCTCGGCCACCCCCGCCGTGAGGTCGAGCAGCACATGTGTGGCGAACCCGGCCCGCACCGCGTCGAGGGCGGTCGCCCGCACACAGTGGTCGGTCGCGATGCCCACCACGTCGACCTCGTCGACCTGCCGGGCCCGCAGCCAGTCCGCGAGCGAGACGCCGTTCTCGTCGAGCCCCTCGAAACCGCTGTAGGCGGCCGCGTACGCGCCCTTGTCGAAGACCGCGTCGATCGCGCCGCAGGCGACCGCCGGCGCGAAGTTGGGGTGGAAGCCCACGCCCTCCGTGCCGGCGACGCAGTGCACGGGCCAGGAGTGCTCGAAGTCGGGGGCGTCGGAGAAGTGCCCGCCCGGGTCGATGTGGTGGTCGCGCGTGGCCACCACGTGGCGGTAGGCGGACCCGGCCGCCTGGCCCACCAGGTCGGTGATCGCGGCGGCGACGTCCGAGCCGCCCGCGACCGCGAGGGAGCCGCCCTCACAGAAGTCGTTCTGGACGTCCACGACGATCAAGGCGCGGTGCATGTCGGCTGTCCTTCGGTCTGCGGGCCCGGGATCTGGGGCTGTTCCTTGAGCGTAGAGACTCCGATCGGCGCGCGGCAGGGGGCAAACGGGGGCGGAAACCCTGCCGCGCGGCCCGGAGGCGGGGCTCAGACGTACTCGGTCGGGATGACCGGCTCGCCGCGCGAGAGCTGGCTCGCCGACATCGGCAGCGCGGCCAGCGCCTCGATGTGCCGCGCGCGGGCGCTGTCCAGCGGCTCGCGGGCCACCACCGCGCCGCCCTTGACCAGCTCGACCAGGAGCTGGCGGTCGGCGAGCGCGGTCGGCACCGCGCCGGTCCCGATGACCTCGGCCTCCGCGATGCCGTACGCGTCCGAGCGGCGCGCGGCCCACTTGCGGCCGCCCATCGACGACTTCGCGCCGAGCGACTTCTTGGCGACGGGGTGCAGCGGGGCCTTCGGGTCGGCGGACTGGGCACGGGCGACCAGCTTGTAGACCATGGAGCAGGTCGGGTGCCCGGAGCCGGTGACCAGCTGGGTGCCGACGCCGTACGCGTCCACGGGCGCGGCGGCGAGCGAGGCGATGGCGTACTCGTCGAGGTCGGAGGTGACCACGATCTTGGTGTTGGTGGCGCCGAGCTTGTCGAGCTGCTGGCGCACCCGGTGGGCGACCAGGAGCAGGTCGCCGGAGTCGATGCGGACCGCGCCGAGCTCGGGCCCGGCGATCTCGACGGCGGTGCGCACGGCCTCGGCGACGTCGTAGGTGTCCACCAGGAGGGTCGTGCCGCGGCCCAGCGAGTCGACCTGGGCCCGGAAGGCGTCGCGTTCGCTGTCGTGGAGCAGGGTGAAGGCGTGGGCGCTGGTGCCGACGGTCGGGATGCCGTAGCGGAAGCCGGCCGCGAGGTCCGAGGTCGAGCTGAAGCCGCCCACGTAGGCGGCGCGCGAGGAGGCGACCGCGGACAGCTCGTGCGTGCGGCGCGCGCCCATCTCGATCAGCGCGCGCCCGCCGGCCGCGGCCGACATCCGGGACGCGGCCGCCGCGATGGCGGAGTCGTGGTTGAGGATCGAGAGGATCACGGTCTCGAGCAGCACGCACTCGGCGAAGGAGCCCTCGACCCGCAGGATCGGCGACCCCGGGAAGTAGACCTCGCCCTCGGGGTAGCCCCAGATGTCGCCGCTGAACCGGTAGGAGGCGAGCCAGCGCAGGGTGGGCTCGTCCACGATGCCGTGGTCGCGCAGGAAGCCGAGCACGCCCGCGTCGAAGCGGAAGTTCTCGACGGCGTCCAGGACGCGCCCGGTGCCGCCCACCACGCCGTAGCGGCGGCCCTCGGGCAGGCGGCGGGTGAAGACCTCGAAGACCGAGCGCCGCTCGGCCGTGCCCGCCTTGAGGGCGGCCTGGAGCATTGTGAACTCGTACTGGTCGGTGAAGAGCGCGGTCGACGGCACGTCCACCGGCAGCCCAAGGTCCGCGGCATTCACAGCGAGCCACCTCGCACTTTCGTCCGGGCCGAGCACGGCTCGGCCGGGGTTTTGGGGATCGCCCCGAAAGAAGGGGCATGTGGGGGATGCTACCCCGAATACTCGTCACTCTGACGATTTCTAGGGGCCCGTTTGTGCGATGAGCCGTTCCGGGTGGCAGCATGGAGGCCGTGGCTGTGATTTCCGGGGGTGCCCTCCGGGCCCCCGGCAGAAGAGACGAAGGTCGCCCAGCGCTGTGAGTGTTGCTCCCGTAGAGATCGAACGCCCGGAGTCGGCGGAGTCGAGCCGGCCCGTGGCCGAGCCCGATGTGCCGTGGGTGACGCTCGTGCACAACGACCCCGTCAACCTCATGAGTTACGTGCAGTACGTCTTCCAGACCTACTTCGGCTACTCGAAGGACAAGGCCCACAAGCTGATGCTCGACGTGCACCACAAGGGACGGGCCGTGGTCTCCAGCGGCAGCCGCGAGGAGATGGAGCGGGACGTGCAGGCGATGCACGGCTACGGGCTGTGGGCCACGCTGACCCAGGACCGCGGCTGATGGCCGGGCATTTCGAAGCCCTGCCGCGCGGTGGCGCGGCCGTCGCGCTCGACGAGGTCGAGATCGCCATCCTGCGCTCGCTCGCGGTCCAGCTGCTCGAACTCATCGGCCCGGGCGACGAACCGGCAGACGACGAGGACCCGCTCGCCGCGCTCTTCGCCGAGGGACCGAGCGAGCCGCCCGCCGACCCGGCGCTCGCCCGCCTCTTCCCGGAGGCGTACGCGAGCGAGGAGAGCGACGAACTGCGCGCCAAATCAAGCGAGTTCAGGCGCTTCACCGAGAACGACCTGCGGGCGCGCAAGCGGGGCGACGCCCTCGCCGTCGTGCACGGCCTCGACGCGCTGAGCCCCCGGGGCGACGGCGGCGCCGTCCTGAAGCTGACCGCCGAGGACTCGCGGCACTGGCTGGGCGCGCTCAACGACCTGCGCCTGACCATCGCCACCCGCCTCGACATCACCGACGAGGACGAGAGCGGCGAGCTCTACCGGCTGCCGGACGACGATCCGCGCAAACCGATGGTGATGGCCTATCTGTGGCTGGGTGTGCTCCAGGAAACACTCGTCGAGACGCTCATGCCCTGATCCGGCGACCGGGAGATGACCGTTCGCTCAGCGGACGCTCAAATCCGTATAACGATCCCATCACCGCATCGACCTGCTTTGTCATGTCGAGGGACTTTTGTCCGCTTCTTCCTGTGGGGTGCGCCACAGTGACCGGTGGGGATCACCCATAAGGCCGTGATAAATCTTCACGACCACCCGGGGACGCCACCCATGTCCCCGGGGGCGCTTTAACCGGCTGACCGCCGGTGGCACTCCATCCACATCCGGGGGGATCAGGACCTGATCCGTCGCTTCGTGACCGAGGCGGACGGGTCAGCATGGAGAAAGGCGCACCACCATGACCTCAGCGCAGGTCGACAAGCACGACGACCGTCCTGCCGGCAATGAGGCCGCGGGGACCGCCCACGGTTCTGGCGAGGGCGAGGGTTACCAGCGGGGCCTCGGCGCCCGGCAGATCCAGATGATCGCGATCGGCGGTGCCATCGGCACCGGCCTCTTCCTCGGCGCGGGCAAGGCCATCTCGAAGGCCGGCCCCAGCCTCATCCTGGCCTACGCCATCGCCGGCCTGGTCATCTTCTTCATCATGCGCGCGCTCGGCGAGCTGCTCATGTACCGCCCGGTGTCGGGCTCCTTCTCGGAGTACGCCCGTGAGTTCGTCGGCCCGTTCTGGGGCTTCGTGACCGGCTGGACGTACTGGCTCTTCTGGGTCGTCACCGGCATCACCGAAGTCACCGCGGCCGCCCAGTACATGTCCTTCTGGACCCACGGCAGCATTCCGCAGTGGGCCTACGCGCTGATCTTCACGCTCATCCTGTACGCCGTGAACCTCATCTCCGTGAAGCTCTTCGGCGAGCTGGAGTTCTGGTTCTCCATGGTCAAGGTGACCGCCATCGTCGGCATGATCCTGATCTGCGCCGGCATCCTGACCGTCGGCTTCTCGGACGCCGCGGACACCGCCACCGTCGCCAACCTCTGGAACGACGGCGGGTTCTTCCCCAAGGGCATCGGCGGCACGCTGATGACGCTCCAGATCGTCATGTTCGCCTTCCTCGCCGTCGAGCTGGTCGGTGTGACCGCGGGCGAGTCCAAGGACCCCGAGAAGACCCTGCCCAAGGCCATCAACACCGTGCCGTGGCGCATCGCCGTCTTCTACATCGGCGCCCTGATCATGATCCTCTCGGTCGTCCCGTGGCACGAGTTCCAGCCGGGCGTGAGCCCCTTCGTCGCGGCCTTCCAGAAGATGGGCCTCGGCATCGGCGCGGGCATCGTCAACTTCGTCGTGCTGACCGCCGCGCTGTCCTCCTGCAACTCGGGCATGTACTCCACCGGCCGCATGCTGCGCGACCTCGCGCTCAACGGCCAGGGCCCCAAGGTCTTCACCAAGCTGACCAGGAGCGGCACTCCGCTGGTGGGCACCTCGGTCTCCGCCGGGCTCATGCTGGTCGGCGTGTGGATCAACTACGTGGCGCCCGGCAAGGCCTTCGACTACGTGGTCTCCTTCGCCACCATCTCCGGCATGTGGGCCTGGATCATGATCCTGGTCTGCCAGATCCGCTACCGCCGCCTGGCGAACACCGGGGCCCTGCCGCAGTCGAGCTTCCGCGCCCCCGGCGCCCCGTACACCAGCTGGTTCGCGCTGCTCTTCATCTTCATGGTCATCGTGATGATGGGCATCGACAAGGACTCCCGCGTCTCGCTGTACTGCGCGCCGCTGTGGGCCCTGATCCTCGGCGTCTCCTACCTGGTCCTCAAGGCCAAGAACCCGGAGAACAAGGCGTTCGCGAAGCGCACGTGAGTCTCTGACCTGGTAGTTCTCAGCATTCGGGCCGCTTTGTATCGACACTCGATACGGGGCGGCCCGTCTGCTTATCCTTGCCGACATGCTGACCATCACCCAGGCCCTGTACGACCAGCTCGTGGCGCACGCCCGCGCCGACCACCCCGACGAGGCGTGCGGTGTGGTCGCGGGCCCGGCGGGCACTGGCCGCGCCGAGCGCTTCATCCCTATGCTGAACGCGGCCCGCTCGCCCACGTTCTACGAGTTCGACTCGCAGGACCTGCTCAAGCTGTACCGGGAGATGGACGACCGCGACGAGGAGCCGGTGATCGTCTACCACTCCCACACCGCGACCGAGGCCTACCCCTCGCGCACGGACGTGACGTACGCGAACGAGCCGGGCGCGCACTACGTCCTGGTGTCGACGGCGGACGCGGACGGCGCGGGAGAGTTCCAGTTCCGCTCGTACCGCATCGTGGACGGCGTGATCACGGAGGAAGACGTAAGGGTCGTAGAGGCGTACTGACGGATACTCGCGCATACTGTCCGTACGCAATCTCGATCATGGGGCGGCAGGACCCAGGAAGCCGGTGCGAATCCGGCACGGTCCCGCCACTGTGACCGGCGCCCCCGCGGGCGCCGGAAGCCAGGAACTGACCTGCCGCCTTCTCCCGACGACAGGGGACGTGGAAATCCCCTTGGAGGAGCTCCGTCATGCTCTGGCGCCGCGCGGCACTCGCCGCCGCCCTGCTGTTCCCGCTCGCCGCCTGCACCACCCAGGCGAAGCCCGAAGCCGCCGGGAGCGCCGCCCCCGGCTTCCCGTACACGGTCACCAACTGCGGCGTGACCACCACCTTCACCGCGCCCCCGAAGCGCGCGGTGACGATGAACCAGCACGCCACCGAGGTGATGCTGGAGCTCGGCCTCGCCAAGTCCCTCGCGGGGACGGCCTACTTGGACGACCAGGTGCTGCCGAAGTACGCGGCGGACTACCGCTCGGCTCCGGTCCTGGCCGCCGAGTACCCCTCGTACGAGAAGCTCCTCTCGGCCAACCCGGACTACGTGTACGGCGGCTACGCCTCCGCCTTCGCGGCGAACGAGGGGCGCGGGCGCGAGGCCCTGGCCAAGAGCGGCATCAAGTCCCGCCTCAACGTCGAGAACTGCCCCAAGGGCCCCACGACCACGATGGACGACGTGTACCAGGAGGTCCGCGAGGTCGGCCGGACCTTCGGGGTGGCCGACCGCGCCGAGGCCTGGGTCCGCGCGGCCGAGGCCACGAACGCGCGGACGCGGAAGGAGCGCGAGGGCGCCGCACCGGTCTCCGTCTTCGTCTACGACAGCGGCGACAAGACGGCGTTCACGGTGGGCGGCAAGGGCATCGGCAACGACATCGTCACCCGGGCCGGCGGCCGCAACATCGTGGCCGGTGACCTCAAGGACAAATCCTTCGGCGACGCGAGCTGGGAGAACGTGGTGGCCCGCGCGCCCGAGGTCATCCTGATCCTCGACTACGGCGGCACGAGCGTGGAGGCCAAGAAGAAGCGCCTGCGTGACGACCCGGCCCTCGCCTCCGTCCCCGCCGTCAAGAACGGCCGCTTCGCCGTCCTGCCCCTCTCCGACATGGTGACCGGCGTCCGGGCGCCGGACGCGGTGGCCAAGCTGGCCGCGCAGCTGCGCGCCGGGGCGGCCCGGTGAGGACGCCCGCACCCGAAGACCCGGGGCGCCGCCCCCGGAGCGGGCGCACGGCCTCGCGGTGGCGCCGCGCCACGCTCGTCGGCGTGCTCACCCTCGTGCTGCTGGCCGCCGCCGTGGCCGGGCTCGCGCTCGGGTCGGTGCGGATCCCCGCCGCCCAGGTGCTGGGGATCGTCACCGGGACCGCGGAGCCCGGCCCGTACCGGACCATCGTGCTCGACGTGCGGCTGCCCCGCGTCGTGCTCGGCGCCGTCACCGGCGCGGGCCTCGCCGTCATCGGCACCGTGCTCCAGGCCCTCGTACGCAACCCGCTCGCCGACCCCTTCCTGCTCGGCGTCTCCAGCGGGGCCTCCGCCGGGGCCGTCGCCGTGATCGTCCTCGGGGTGGGCGCGGGCGTCGCCACCACCGTCGCGCTGCCCGCCGCCGCCTTCGCCGGGGCGCTCGCCGCGCTGGTCCTCGTGTACGCACTCGCCGGACGCGGCGGCGCCATGACCGGCGGCCGCCTCGTGCTCGCCGGGGTCGCCGTCTCCTACGTCCTGTCCGCGCTCACCAGCCTGATCCTGGTCACCTCGGCGAGCGCCGAACACGTCCAGGAGGTCATGCACTGGACGCTCGGGGGGCTCGGCGGCGCCCGCTGGGACATGCTCGCCCTGCCCGCCGCCGCCCTCACCCTGGGCACCCTCGTCCTGATCGCGCTGGCCCGCCCGCTCGACCTGCTGCTCGTAGGCGAGGAGGGCGCCACCGTGCTCGGCCTGGACACCGGCCGCTTCCGCGCGGGCGTCTTCGTGCTCGCCTCGCTGCTCACCGGCGTCCTCGTCGCCCACACCGGCGCGATCGGCTTCGTCGGCCTGATGGTCCCGCACGCCGCCCGCATGGCCGTCGGCGCCGCCCACCGCACCCTGCTCCCCGTCGCGGCCCTCGGCGGCGCCGCCTTCCTCGTCCTCGCCGACCTCGCGGCCCGCACCGTCGCCGCCCCGCAGGACATCCCCGTCGGCGTGCTCACCGCGCTCACCGGCGGGCCGTTCTTCCTCTGGATGCTGCGCGGCCGCCGGGCCCGCGCGGAAGGCAGCCCCGCATGACGACCCTGCGCATCGAGTCCCTCGGCCACACCACGCCCCAGGGCCGCACCCTGCTCCACGACATCACCCTGGAGGCCGCCGACGGCGAGACCGTGGGCCTGGTCGGCCCCAACGGCAGCGGCAAGACGACCCTGCTGCGCTGCGTCCACGGCACCCTGCGCCCCACCGCCGGGCGCGTCCTGCTCGACGGCGGCGACCTGCACGCCCTGCCGGTCAAGGCGCGCGCCCGGCGCATCGCGACCGTCCCGCAGGACTTCGGCGCCGGAGCCGTCGAGCTGACCGTCCGCGAGATCGTCGCCATGGGCCGCTCCCCGCACCACCGCTTCTGGGAGGCGGACACCGCCGCCGACGACGCCCTCGTGCGCGAGGCGCTCGCCCGGGTCGGGATCGCCGGGCTCGCCGACCGCTCCTTCCCGTCCCTGTCCGGCGGCGAACGCCAGCGCGCCCTGGTCGCCCGGGCCCTCGTGCAGCAGCCGGACGTCGTCGTCCTGGACGAGCCGACCAACCACCTCGACATCCGCTACCAGCTCGAAGTCCTTTCTCTGGTAAGGGAGTTGGGCACCCTCAACCTGCTCGCCCTGCACGACCTGAACCTCGCCGCGTACTACTGCGACCGGATCTGCGTCCTGGCGGGCGGCCGCGTCGTCGCCTCGGGCCCGCCCGCCGAGGTCCTGACCCCGGACCTCCTGCGCGAGGTGTACGGGGTGAACGCCGAGGTGGGCGTCCACCCGGCCACCGGAGCGCCGACCGTCGTCTACCTGCCCCCGCCCCGGGCCGCACGGGCGCCCACGGCGGCCAAGGCCACATCCTGAGCGGTATCCGTCCAGGATGCGAGATCACATTCCGGGAAGCGGACCGGGAATCTATACGATGACCCCATGGTTTCGAACGACGTGAGCGACAAGACGCCGAGCAGCGGCCCCGCCCTGCTGCTCGTGGCGCGGCTGCACGTCGACCTGTGCCGTCTCGCCAGCGCGATCTGTACGGCCCGCGCAGCCGCCGTCTGACGCCGCGCGCGACCCGCACCAACGCACCACCGCACGCCCCGGGCGTGCGGCGCGCGGACCCGAGCCCAACCCGCGCCCACCTGCCTCTTCCTTCCGATCAGGAGCCCACGCCATGGCCATCGAGGTCCGCATCCCGACCATCCTCCGCACCTACACCGACGGCGCCAAGGCCGTCGAGGGCAGCGGCGCCACCCTCGCCGACCTCTTCAACGACCTCGACGCCCGGCACACCGGCATCCGGGAGCGCCTCGTCGACGCGGCGAACGGCGACAACCTGCGCCGCTTCGTGAACGTGTACCTCAACGACGAGGACGTCCGCTTCCTGGACGGCATCAACACCAAGCTGGCCGACGGCGACAACGTCACGATCCTGCCCGCCGTCGCAGGAGGATCCGCCGCGGCGCAGCCGCGTCCGGCCGGGTGGCGGGCCGGGGCCGTCTGACATGCGCTACGACTCCCCGCTCGCCGCGGTCGGCAACACCCCGCTGGTCCGCCTCCCGCGCCTGTCCCCCGCGGACGACGTACGGATCTGGGCCAAGCTGGAGGACCGCAACCCGACCGGTTCGATCAAGGACCGGCCGGCCCTCCACATGGTCGAACAGGCCGAGAAGGACGGCCGGTTGACGCCGGGCTGCACCATCCTGGAGCCCACCAGCGGCAACACCGGCATCTCGCTCGCGATGGCCGCGAAGCTCAAGGGCTACCGCATCGTGTGCGTGATGCCGGAGAACACCTCCCAGGAGCGCCGCGACCTGCTCGCGATGTGGGGCGCCGAGATCGTCTCCTCCCCGGCGGCGGGCGGCTCCAACACGGCCGTACGGGTCGCCAAGGAGCTGGCCGGGCAGAACCCGTCCTGGGTGATGCTCTACCAGTACGGAAACCCGGACAACGCGGGCGCCCACTACGCCACGACGGGCCCGGAGATCCTCACCGACCTGCCCTCCATCACCCACTTCGTGGCGGGCCTCGGCACCACCGGAACGCTGATGGGCGTCGGCCGCTACCTGCGCGAGAACGTCCCCGGCATCCAGATCGTCGCGGCCGAACCGCGCTACGACGACCTCGTCTACGGCCTGCGCAACCTCGACGAGGGCTTCGTGCCCGAGCTGTACGACGCCTCCGTGCTGACCACCCGCTTCTCGGTCGGCTCGGCCGACGCGGTGACCCGCACCCGCGAGCTGCTGCAACAGGAGGGCATCTTCGCGGGCGTCTCCACGGGTGCCGCCCTGCACGCGGCGATCGGGGTCGGCAGGAAGGCCGTCAAGGCGGGCACCCCCGCCGACATCGTCTTCGTCGTCGCCGACGGAGGCTGGAAGTACCTGTCGACCGGCGTCTACACCGCGCCCACCACCGAGGCCGCGATCGAGACCCTGCACGGCCAGCTCTGGGCCTGAGCGCTGCGGTGCGCCTTCCGGGAGGGGCCGGGCCGCGTCACCCCGCCAGGTGGCGGACCTGGTCCCACAGGGTCGGGTCCACCACCCCCACCCGGCGGCGGAACGCCCACGCCCCCACCTCGCGCAGCTCGTCGGTCTCCAGGAAGCTCGGCCGTCCGTGCGCGTCGGCCACCGTGCCGGGCGGCAGCGGAATGACCCCGGCCCGCTCGTCGTGGTACTTGCTGGTGATCTTCGCGACGGTCACCGCCTCGCCCCGCACCCGCAGCACCAGACACGGCCGGTCCTTGCCGCCCGGGACATCCTCGTAGGGCACCTCCGCCCACCAGATCTCCCCGGCCTTCGGCAGCCGCCCGGGCGTCCGCTCCGGCCCGGCCGGACGGCCCGGCGGACGCGCCCGCCCACCCGGCCGGCGCCGCGAACGCCCGCGCCCGTCCATCAGAGCCGCGACGGCCGCGAGGGCCACCACGGCCCCCAGCGCCAGCCACCACGACGTGTCCATATCCCAGACGTTACCGGCGCACCACCCAGCGCGCGCGCTCCATGGCAACACCATCCGAACCGGTGACAGCGCAGGTGAGTTCCCCCACAACGGCCCGCTCCAAAGGAGCGAGAGGCCTTGTGGCGCCTTACGCTCAACCCACCGCAGCCCTTCCCCGCGGCCGCCCCGCCCGCCCTCCCACCACCCCTCAACGACAGGCTTCGCCTGGCCCCTGCCTTCCGGAGGTTCGCGCTCCATGAAGCTCACCGTCGTCGGCTGCTCCGGGTCGTTCCCCTCCGCGGAATCGGCCTGCTCCAGCTACCTCGTCGAGGCAGACGGCTTCCGGCTGCTCCTCGACATGGGCAACGGGGCCCTCGGCGAGCTGCAGCGCCACATCGGCCTGTACGACCTGGACGCGATCTTCCTTTCGCACCTGCACGCCGACCACTGCATCGACATGTGCGGCTACTTCGTCGCCCGCTACTACCGCCACGAGGGCGGCCGCTGCGCGCCAATGCCGGTGTACGCGCCGGAGGGCGCCGAGCAGCGCCTGACCACGGCGTACGCCGACACCCCCTCCGCGTCCTCGATGAGCGAGGTCTTCGACTTCCACACCCTGAAGCCGGGCTCGTTCGACATCGGCCCCTTCTCGGTGCGGACGGAGCGGGTCTGCCACCCCGTCGAGGCCTACGCCCTCCGGGTCGAGCACGCCGGGCGCGTGCTCACCTACTCCGGGGACACCGGGCCCTGCGCCGCCCTCGACGAACTGGCCGAGGGCGCCGACCTGTTCCTGTGCGAGGCCTCCTTCACGTACGGCAAGGAGGACATCCCGGAGCTGCACCTCAACGGCCGCGAGGCCGGCGAGCACGCCGCCCGCGCGGGCGCCGGGCGCCTGGTCCTCACGCACATCCCGCCGTGGACGGACGGCGAGGCCAACCTCGCGGACGCCCGCGCGGTCTACTCCGGCCCGACGGACCTGGCCGCGCCGGGGGCGGTGTACGAGGTCTGAGCCCGCGCCCCCTTTGGTTTTCGCCATACGAAAGGCCCCCGGAACCTCGCGGTTCCGGGGGCCTTCGTCAAGGCGCCGAGGGCTTACGCCTTCGTGAGGTCCTCGACCTCTTCCTCGGGCTCACGGCCCGGGGTGGTGAGGTTGAACTTGGTGATCACGAAGCGGAAGACCACGTAGTAGATCACTCCGAAGACCAGGCCGACGGGGATGATGATCCAAGGCTTGGTCGCCAGGTTCCAGTTCAGCAGGTAGTCGATGGCGCCTGCCGAGAAGGTGAAGCCTGCGTGCACACCGAGCGCCCAGGTCACGACCATGGAGACGGCGGTCAGGACCGCGTGGAGCGCGTACAGCAGCGGCGCGATGAACATGAACGAGAACTCGATCGGCTCGGTCACGCCGGTGACGAACGAGGTCAGCGCCAGCGACATCATCATGCCCATCACGGCCTTGCGGCGCTCGGGGCGGGCGGAGTGCGCGATGGCGAGCGCGGCGGCCGGAAGGCCGAACATCATGATCGGGAAGAAGCCCGACATGAACTGTCCGGCGGTCGGGTCACCGGCGAAGAAGCGGGTCAGGTCACCGTGGACGATGGAGCCGTCGGGCTTGGTGAAGTCACCGATCTGGAACCACGAGACGGTGTTGACGAACTGGTGCATGCCGATGGGCAGCAGACCGCGGTTGATCAGACCGAAGACGCCGGCGCCTGCAGCGCCCAGGCCGGTGATCCACTCGCCGAAGCTGGTGATGACGTTGCCGATCGGCTCCCAGCCGATGGCCACGAGGATGCCGAGCGCCGTGCCGACGAAGGCCATGATGATCGGGACGAGACGGCGGCCGTTGAAGAAGCCGAGCCAGTCAACGAGCTTGGTGCGGTGGAACTTCTGCCACAGCACCGCGGTCAGCAGGCCGAGGATGATGCCACCCAGTACACCCGGGTTCTGGAAGGTGGCCGCGGTGACCTGGCCGTCCTTCAGGTAGGCACCGCCGAACAGGCCGGTACTGGTGAACTTGGCGCCGTCCACGGGGATCGGGAACTGGTGGATCACGGCGAAGTAGGTGAGGAAGCCGACGACCGCCGCGAGTGCGGTGGAACCGTCCGCCTTCTTGGCGAAGCCGATGGCGACACCGATGCAGAACAGCAGGGGCAGGCCGAACGAGGCGTCGAGCAGGGCGCCACCGGCACCCCCGAAGACCTTGGCGACCTTGTCCCAGCCGAGACCGTCGGCACCGAACACGTCGGGCTGGCCGAGCCGGAGCAGAATGCCCGCGGCGGGCAGGACGGCGATCGGCAGCTGCAAGCTGCGGCCGACCTTCTGCAGACCCTGGAACAGACCGGAGCCCCGCTTCTTCGCGGGCGCCGCCGTAGCGGTGGCCGTACTCATCAACATCCTCCAGTAGGCAAGGCGCCGCCCGGGGGCATGGGAAAATACGGGGGGACGGCGGCGTCTCGGGGGGAACGCGGTCAAGCCCGCGTGGTCTACACCAATGAGTGGTGTAGACCAGTTGTAGCACGGTGAGGGATAGATAAGGAACCTTCGTTTTTTGTGGTGTGGGCCATACCCGGCAATACGGGCAACACCGACACCGCGCCGTGACCTCGCCGTAGCCGCACCGAGGCGTGACGACGCGCCGAGGCCCCCGGGCCGAAAGGGGTCCGAGGGCCTCGCGGGACCGGACCGAAAGGCCCGGCGTGCAACGCGACTCCGAGGCCGAAAGGCCCGGCGCGCGACGGGGGAGGGCTACGCCTTGACGTTCTCCTTCTCCAGCTCGTCCTCGTCCGGCTCCCGCCCCGGCGTCGGCAGGTTGAACTTGGTGATCGCGAAGCGGAACACCGCGTAGTAGACGACGGCGAAGCACAACCCGACCGGGATGATCAGCCAGGGTTTGGTCGCCAGGCTCCAGTTGATGACGTAGTCGATCAGACCGGCCGAGAAACTGAAGCCGTCCTTGATGCCGAGCCCCCAACTCACCGCCATGGAAACGCCGGTGAGCACCGCGTGGATCGCGTACAGCAGCGGGGCGATGAAGACGAAGGAGTACTCGATCGGCTCGGTGATGCCCGTGACGAACGAGGTCAGGCCGACCGAGAGCATCATGCCGCCGACCTCCTTGCGGCGGTGCGGCTTGGCGCAGTGCGCGATCGCCAGGGCCGCCGCGGGCAGCGCGAACATCATGATGGGGAAGAAGCCGGTCTGGAACTGGCCCGCCGTCGGGTCGCCCGCCAGGAAGCGCGGGATGTCACCGTGCACGACCGTGCCGTCGGCCTTGGTGAAGTCGCCGAACTGGAACCAGATGAAGGTGTTCAGGAACTGGTGCATGCCGATCACCAGGAGCGCGCGGTTGGCCACGCCGAAGATGCCGGAACCGGCCGCGCCCAGGTCGACGAGCCACTTGCTGAAGCTGGTCAGCGCGTCGCCGACCGGCGGCCACACCCACAGGCACAGCACCGAGAACACGATCGCGATTCCGGCCATGATGATCGGCACGAGTCGGCGCCCGTTGAAGAAGCCGAGCCAGTCGACCAGCTTCGTACGGTGGAAGCGCTGCCAGAAGTACGCGGTCAGCAGGCCCATCACGATGCCGCCGAAGACGCCCGGGTTCTGGTAGGTGGCCAGCACCGCCGTGCCGTCCTTGGCGACGCACGCGCCCGCCGCCAGCGTGGCCCCGGCGGCGCAGTCCTTGGGGAACTGCTGGAGCACGCCGTAGTAGACGAGGAATCCGGCCACCGCGGCCAGCGCGGTCGAACCGTCCGCCTTCTTCGCCATGCCGATCGCGACGCCCACGCAGAACAGCAGGGGCAGCCCGAGCGAACCGTTGAGCAGGGCGCCGCCCGCGCCCGCGAACACCTTGGCCACGTCGTTCCAGCCGAGCCCGGTCTTGCCGAACACGTCGTCCTGGCCGAGCCGGTTGAGGATGCCCGCCGCGGGCAGCACGGCGATCGGCAACTGGAGGCTGCGGCCCATCTTCTGCAGACCCTGGAACAGCCCGTTCCACCACTTGGGCTGCGGTACTGCGGCCGCACTGCTGGCGCTCATCGGCAACCTCCTGGCTTGCGGAACAAGCCGGCTCGGACGGTCGTTGCACACTGGTGTAGACCAGTTGCGGTATCGTCCGGAGGGGCCCTCGCGAGGGCATGGCTCCGGTGATCGCCATCCTTGGCCAGGCAGAATGCGCCCGCGCGCATAGCTGGGCCAAACGTGGGTTACCGTGACAAAGCGGACCTACCGTGGGCCGACACAGCGTTCTTCACGAACCAGGAGAGACACATGGCCAGCAAGGCTGAGAAGATCGTCGCCGGCCTCGGCGGTATCGAGAACATCGAAGAGGTCGAAGGCTGCATCACGCGCCTGCGCACCGAGGTCATCGACCCGAGCAAGGTCGACGAGGCCGCCCTCAAGGCCGCCGGCGCCCACGGTGTCGTCAAGATGGGCACCGCGGTCCAGGTCGTCATCGGCACCGACGCCGACCCGATCGCCGCGGACATCGAAGACATGATGTGAGCGACCCGCTCAGCGAAAGGCCCCCTCCCCGACCAGGAGGGGGCCTTTCGCGTCTTCCGGGAACGCGGCCCCGCCCGGACCAACGACCCACCACCGAACGGGTGCCCGGGCGCGGCCCCGGAGCCCGCGCCGCCACGGGCTAGGCTCAAGGGCATGTCTCGAATCGACGGCCGCACCCCCGAACAGCTCCGCCCCGTCACCATCGAACGCGGATGGAGCAAGCACGCCGAGGGCTCCGTCCTCATCTCCTTCGGTGACACCAAGGTCTTCTGCACCGCCTCCGTCACCGAAGGCGTCCCCCGCTGGCGCAAGGGCAGCGGCGAAGGCTGGGTCACCGCCGAGTACTCGATGCTGCCCCGCTCCACCAACACCCGCGGCGACCGCGAATCCGTGCGCGGCAAGATCGGCGGCCGCACCCACGAGATCTCCCGCCTCATCGGCCGCTCCCTGCGCGCCGTCATCGACTACAAGGCGCTCGGCGAGAACACCATCGTCCTGGACTGCGACGTCCTCCAGGCCGACGGCGGCACCCGCACCGCCGCCATCACCGGCGCCTACGTCGCCCTCGCCGACGCCATCACCTGGGCCCAGGGCAAGAAGCTCGTCAAGCACGGCCGCAAGCCGCTGACCGGCACCGTCTCCGCCGTCTCCGTCGGCATCGTCGACGGCGCCCCCCTGCTCGACCTCTGCTACGAGGAGGACGTCCGCGCCGAGACCGACATGAACGTCGTCTGCACCGGCGACGGCCGCTTCGTCGAGGTCCAGGGCACCGCCGAGGCCGAGCCCTTCGACCGCAAGGAACTGAACGCCCTCCTCGACCTCGCCACCGGCGGCTGCGCCGACCTCGCCGCCCTCCAACTCCGCGCCCTGGCCGCGGTGTCGGGAGAGTAAGGAAGCAACCAAGGGGAACGCTCCCCGCGTCACCACGAGTACGGGCGCCCGGGCCGACCGCGCGCCCGTCCGTCGCTTCCGGAGCCCTTTCCGGAGCACCTGGGGGAGGACCCGACCGATGCGCCGAACCGTGCTCGCCGTCGCCACCGCGGCCCTGGCCGTCACCGTCACCGCGGGCTGCGGGGCCGTCGACAAGGCCATGGACTGCGTCAAGACCGCGGACGCCATCGGCAGCAGCGTCGACAACCTCGGCAAGGCCGTCGGCAACGCCACCGACGATCCCACCCGGGCCGACCGGGCGCTCGACGACATCGACAAAGAGCTGTCGTCCCTGAAGAACAAGACGGGCGACGCCGACCTGTCCAAGGCCGTCGACGACCTCAACAAGGCCGTCGGCAACGTCCGTACGGCCATCAGGAACGGCGACCACACCCCCGACATCAGCGGCGTCAGCGACGCGGCCAAGGAGGTCGGCAAGGTCTGCACGCCGTGAGGCCCGGGGCGGTGCGCACCCTCGCTCCCCCGATACTGGGACCATGACGCGCCTGATCCTCGCCACCCGCAACGCCGGCAAAATCACCGAACTCCACGCCATCCTGGCCGCGGCCGGGCTGCCGCACGAACTCGTGGGCGCCGACGCGTACCCCGAGGTCCCCGACGTCAAGGAGACCGGCGTCACCTTCGCCGAGAACGCCCTCCTCAAGGCGCACGCGCTGGCCCGGGCCACCGGCCTGCCCGCCGTCGCCGACGACTCCGGCCTCTGCGTGGACGTCCTCAACGGCGCCCCCGGCATCTTCTCGGCCCGCTGGTCCGGCACCCACGGCGACGACCGGGCCAACCTGGACCTCCTGCTCGCCCAGCTCTCCGACATCGCCGACGAACACCGCGCCGCCCACTTCGCCTGCGCGGCGGCCCTCGCCCTGCCCGACGGCACCGAGCGCGTGGTGGAGGGCCGCCTCCTGGGCACCCTGCGCCACGCCCCGGCCGGAGCGGGCGGCTTCGGCTACGACCCGATCCTCCAGCCGGAGGGCGAGACGCGCACGTGCGCGGAACTGACGCCGGACGAGAAGAACGCGATCAGCCACCGCGGCCAGGCCTTCCGCGCGCTGGTACCGGTGGTGCGGGAGCTGTTGGGCTGAGACGCGCGAAAGGGCGCCCCGGTGTCCGGGGCGCCCTTTCGTCGTGGTGCGGCCGATGGGATTCGAACCCACATGGGCGAAACGCCCAGAGGCACCTAAAACCTCCGCTTATACCATTCAGCAACGGCCGCCAGCCGCCTGCCATGGTACTGGCAAGCAGCCGATCCGGCGCAGGAGTTCTCGCCTCGGGCGCTCAGCCGGACCGTACTGCCGGGGCGGGTGCTCAGATGCCCAGGTCCTTGATGATCTTGGCCACGTGGCCGGTCGCCTTCACGTTGTACAGGGCGCGCTCCACCTTCCCCGCTTCGTCCACGACGACCGTGGAGCGGATGACCCCGGTGACCGTCTTGCCGTACAGCTTCTTCTCGCCGTACGCCCCGTACGCCTCCAGGACCTCCTTCGAGGGGTCGCCCACCAGCGTGACCTTGAGGGACTCCTTCTCGCGGAACTTCGCCAGCTTCTCCGGCTTGTCCGGGGAGACGCCGATGACGTCGTAACCGGCGCCCGCGAGCAGCTCCAGGTTGTCCGTGAAGTCGCACGCCTGCTTGGTGCAGCCGGGGGTCAGGGCGGCCGGGTAGAAGTAGACGATGACCTTGCGGCCCTTGTGTGCGGCGAGCGAGACCTCGTTGCCGTCGGCGTCGGGCAGGGTGAAGGCGGGGGCGGTGTCGCCGGGCTGAAGTCGCTCGCTCATGGGAATTCCTCCGGAAGGCCGAGGGTGGGGCGTACACCGACAGAGCCTAATGGGGGCCTGTGACAGTGCGGGGGCGGCAGAGCTGACAGACTGTGGATGACGGATGACCCCATACGACCACCGGAGGCGGCGCAGTGTCGGATGCCAGGACCCCTGCGCAGATCGAGGCGGACATCAGGAGCCGGCGGGACCAGCTCGCGGTGACCCTCGACGAGATCGGGGTGCGGCTGCACCCGTCCACGATCGTCGGCGATGCCAAGGCCAGGTTCGCCTCGGCCGTGGACCACACGGCGGGCCGGGCCTATGTCGCGGTGAACCGCACGGTGAGCGACGTGAAGGCGCAGTTCGTGTCCGAGGACGGGGCGCCCCGCGTGGAGCGGATCGTGCCGGTCGCGCTCGTCGCGGTCGGCCTGGTGGGGCTGCTCGCGCTGTCGGCGAGGAAACGGCGGGCCTGACCCTTCGGCGTACGTCCGGCGCCGGGCCGGGTAGGTTCGACCCGTGAGCGAGAACACCCACGACAAGCTGCCCATCCGGATGCTGCACGACCGTGTGCTGGTCCGGTCAGACACCCCCGAGGGCGAGCGGCGTTCGGGCGGCGGCATCCTCATTCCGGCCACCGCCGCCGTCGGTAAACGGCTGGCCTGGGCGGAGGTGGTCGCGGTGGGCCAGAACGTGCGCACCGTGGAGCCGGGCGACCGGGTCCTGTACGACCCCGAGGACCGGGCCGAGGTGGAGGTGCGGGGCGTCGCGTACGTGCTGATGCGCGAGCGCGACCTGCACGCCGTGGCCTCCGAGCGGGTGTCGGTGGACGCCACCGGCCTGTACCTGTAACCCCGCCGCACATAGGGCTGGTGACCACGGTCACCAGCCCTTTCGCATGCCCTTTGCTACCGTGGTGGGACCCCGACGAGACGCGTCGTACCGGGTCAGGACAAGACGACGCACCCCGTATGTGTTCGCGTCTTTCGGAGGTGCCGTCATGGCATGGGTCCTGCTCGTCGTCGCCGGTCTGCTCGAAGTGGGCTGGTCGATCGGGATGAAGTACACCGACGGTTTCACCCGGCTCGTGCCCAGTGTGCTCACGGGCGCCGGGATCGTCGCTTCGATGCTGCTGCTCTCGCAGGCCGCCAAGACGCTGCCGATCGGCACCGCGTACGGCGTGTGGGTCGGGATCGGCGCGGCCGGTGCGGCGGTGCTCGGCATGGTGGTGCTCGGCGAGCCGGCCACCGCCGCCCGGATCTTCTTCGTCTGCCTGCTCCTGGTCGCGGTCGTCGGCCTGAAGGCGACGAGCGGGCACTGAGCGGGGCGCGGGAAGCGCCGTAAGGGGAGCGCGGCGCGGAGCCGGGACTTACGGGCTTCTCGGGCCGCGGGGGCGGTCGGCGAGGCCCGTGGTGGTGCCGCCCGTTCCGGCGGTCGTGCCGGTGTTGGTGGCGCCGCCGTTGTCGGTGCCCCCGGTGTTGGTGCCTCCGTCGGTGGCGCCGCCCTGGGTCTGGCCCTGCGTCTGGCCTTGATTGAGGCCGGCGTTGGTGCTGCCGCCGTTGTCGGCGCCGCCCTGCGTCTGCCCCTGGGTGGGGCCCTGGGTCTGGCCCTGCGTCTGCCCCTGGTTGCGCCCGCCGGTCTGGCCCTGGTTCTGGCCTTGGGTCTGGCCCTGGTTGCGGCCGCCGGTCCGGCCCTGGTCCTGGCCCTGCGTCTGTCCTTGGTTCTGCCCCTGGGTCTGTCCCTGGTCGCGGCCGGGTGTCTGCGACTGGAACGGGTTCGGGGCGGGGGGCTCGACGGGGACGTTCGCGCCGTCCTGGAGTTCCAGGTCGAAGTCCTTGGCGTCGCTGCCCCGGAGGGCGCCCTTGGTGTACTGGGCCCAGATCTGCGCGGGCGGTCCGCCGCCGTTCATGCGGGGGAAGCCGAGGGCCCCGTACAGCGGCTGCTGCACCGCCGTGTCGGGGTCGGCGCCCATCAGCGCGACCACGGTGGCCAGGTCGGGGGTGTAGCCCGCGAACCAGGCGGCCTTGTCCTGTTCGGCGGTGCCGGTCTTGCCCGCGGCGGGCCGCCCCGCGGCCTGCGCGGCGGTGCCGGTGCCGCCCTCGACGACGCTCTGGAGCATGGACGTCGTGGTGTCGGCGGCCTCGCGGCTGACGGCCTGCTTGTCGTCCTGCGAGGGCAGTTCGGTCTTCTCGCCGTCCTTGGTGACCGATTCTACCATCGTGTACGTGCCGTGGCGGCCGTGGCCCGCGAGCGTCGCGTACGCCTGGGTCATGTCGAGCACGCTCGCCGTGGCCGGGCCGAGCGCGATCGAGGGGGAGGCGGTGAGGTCGGGGGTGTCGGCGGGGATGCCGAGGTCGACGGCGGTCTGCTTGACCTTGGAGGGGCCGACGTCGACGGCCATCTGCGCGTACACGGCGTTGACGGACTTGTCGGTGGCGGTGCGCACGGTGATCTGCCCGTAGGAGGCGTCGTCCTCGTTGGCGGGCGCGTAGCTGCCGCCGTCCCAGCCCTGGACGGGGCGCTTGTTGGTGCCGTCGTAGACGGTGTTGGGGGTGATGGTGCGGCCGTCCTGGGTCTTGGAGCCGTTGACGACCGCGGAGGTGAAGACGAACGGCTTGAAGGTGGAGCCCACTTGGAAGTCGCGCCGGGTGGCGTTGTTGACGTACTGCTTGGTGTAGTCGCTGCCGCCGTACATCGCGAGGACCTTGCCGGTCGCCGGGTCGATGGAAGCGCCGCCCACGCGGACGTTGCGGTCGGCCTTGCGGTCGGTGCTCAGCTTGGAGTTGACCGTGTCGTCGACGGCCTTCACGAAGGCGTCCTGCTTGTCCTTCTGGAGGGTGGTGGTGATGCGGTAGCCGCCGGTCGCGAGGGTGTTCTCCTCGATGATCTTGTTGCTGGTGAGGTAGTCCTTGACGGCCTCCACGAGATAGCCGCGCTGGCCCGCGAGACCGGCCCGCGGCTTGACCTTTCCGGGGACGGGGAAGGTGGTCGCGGCCCGCTCGGAGGGGCCGAGCCACTTCTTCTTGACCATGCCGTCGAGCACGTAGTTCCAGCGCGCGAGGGCCCTCGGCTTGTTCTCCGGGTGGGCGATCACGTCGTACGCGCTGGGGGAGTTGAGCAGGGAGGCGAGGTAGGCGCCCTCGGCGGTGGTGAGCTTCTCGACGTCCTTGCTGTAGTACGCCTGGGAGGCGGCCTGGATGCCGTAGGCGTTGCGGCCGAAGTAGCTGGTGTTCAGATATCCGGCCAGGATGTCCTCCTTGGTCTCCTCGCGATTGAGTTTGATCGCGATGAAGAACTCCTTCACCTTGCGGGTGACGGTCTGTTCCTGGCCCAGGTAGTAGTTCTTGACGTACTGCTGGGTGATGGTGGAGCCGCCCTGGGTGCCCTTGCCGGTGAGCGTGTTCCAGGCGGCGCGGACCATGGCCTTGGGGTCGACGGCGCGCTCGGAGTAGAAGTCCCGGTCCTCGGCGGCCAGTACGGCGCGCTGCACGGTGAGCGGGACCTGGGAGAGCTGGACGTTCTCGCGGTTGATCTCCCCGTCGGAGGCGAGCTGGGTGCCGTCGGCGTACAGGAAGACGTTGGACTGGGCGGTGGCCCCGGCGTTGGCGGCCGGGATCGACACGAGCGTGTAGCCGGCGATGAATCCGCCGATGAGCAGCAGGGCGCAGAGCAGGAAGAGGCCGAGCACCACGCGCCAGCGGGGCACGAAGCGGCGCCATCCGGTCCGCCGGGGCCGCTTGCCGTCGCCCGGGGGCGGCCCGCCGGGCGACGCGCCGTCCTGGCCGCCGTCCGCCGCGTCGGCGGCCCGCGGTGCGGGCCCTTCGGCGGCGGGGTCCCGGGGCGCCCACTTCTGCGGCGCCTCGTGTCCGGGTTGCGCGGGCTCCGGCTGCTCGTCGTCGCTCATGTCTCTCCGGCCGTGCTTCTCGCGTCGTGTGCGGTGGGTGATATGAGGTGATTCGTTCTGTAAGGACATCTTGCATGCCGCGCGGCGGAAATTCCGTCGCGAAGGGCCGTGGGGCTGGGCTAGGCTCCTGCGCTTTGGTGTCCATGGCGGGGAGGGGGCGTGCGTGCGGCTGTACGGAGTCGTGGCCGCGGGTGGGTTCCGGCGCTATACGACGTACCGGGTCGCCACCGCGGCAGGGGTGTTCACCAACACTGTCTTCGGTGTGATCGTGGCCTACACCTATATAGCCCTGTGGGACCAGCGCCCCAACCTCGGCGGCTACGACCAGTCCCAGGCGCTCACCTATGTGTGGATCAGCCAGGCCATGCTGATGACGGTCAACATGTTCGGCGGAGGCTTCGCGGACGAACTGATGGAACGCATCCGTACGGGTGACATCGCGATCGACCTCTACCGTCCCGCCGACCTCCAGCTGTGGTGGCTCTCGGCCGATCTGGGCCGGGCGCTGTTCCACTTCCTCGGGCGCGGGGTGGCCCCGCTCGCCTTCGGCGCCCTGCTCTTCGACCTCGCGCTGCCCACCGAGCCGCTGACCTGGCTCGCCTTCCTCCTCGCGGTCCTGCTCGGCGTGGTGGTGAGCTTCGCGCTCCGCTTCCTGGTGGCGCTCACGGCGTTCTGGCTGCTCGACGGGACCGGCGTCGCGGCCCTCGTCTCGATCGCGGGCCTGTTCTTCTCCGGGATGATGCTGCCCCTCAACGCCTTTCCCGGCCTGCTCGGCGAGGTGGCCCGGGCGCTGCCGTGGTCCTCGCTGCTCCAGATTCCGGCGGACATCCTGATGGGCCGGCACCGGGGCTGGGACCTGCTCGGCGCGTACGGCTTCCAGCTCGGCTGGGCGGCGGCGCTGCTCGGGGCGGGCCGGGTGCTCCAGTCCGCGGCGGTGCGCAGGGTGGTGGTGCAGGGTGGCTGACCCGATGACCGAACGGCGGCCCGCGCCGGGTGTGTGGGCGACGTACCGGATGATCGCCGGAATGTGGATCCGCTCCACACTCACCTACCGGGCGTCGTTCGCGATGATGCTGGTCGGGAACTTCCTGGTGACCGCGTTCGACTTCGTCGTGATCGCGCTGATGTTCTCGCAGGTCCGCTCCCTCGGCGGCTACTCCTTCGCCGAAGTGGCGTTCCTGTACGGGACGTCGACGACGGCGTTCGGCCTCGCCAACGCGGTGCTCGGCTCGATCGACAAGCTCGGCGCGCGGGTGCGCGACGGCACGCTGGACACGCTGCTCGTGCGCCCCGCGCCGGTGCTCGCCCAGGTGGCCGCCGACCGCTTCGGCCTCCAGCGCCTGGGCCGCCTGTTGCAGGGCCTCATGGTCCTGATCGGCGCGGTGATCGCCCTGGACGTGCACTGGACGGTGCTGAAGGTGCTGCTCGTGCCGGTGATGCTGCTCAGCGGCACCGCGATCTTCTGCGCGGTGTTCGTGGTGGGGGCGGCCTTCCAGTTCTGGGCGCAGGACGCGGCCGAGGTGCAGAGCGCGTTCACCTACGGCGGCCAGACGCTGCTCCAGTACCCGCCGACGGTGTTCGCCAAGGACATGGTGCGCGGCGTCACCTTCATCCTGCCGCTGGCCTTCGTGAACTGGCTGCCCGCGCTGTACGTCCTGGGCCGCCCCTACCCGCTGGCCCTGCCGCAGTGGCTCGCCTTCACGCCCCCGCTGGTCGCGGCCGCCTGCCTCGCACTGTCGGGCCTCGCCTGGCGCCGCGGCATCCGCGCCTACCGCAGCACGGGAAGTTGAACCATGCCCTCATCTCGCCCGCCAGGAAAGGGAGTTGACCCGATGAACCACACGACCCCGGACAGGGACGGCGGTACGGACATGGACCTGATCGAGCTCGACGGCGTGGAGAAGGTCTTCGACGTACGCCGCAAGGTGGGTCGGCTGCGCCGGGAGAAGCGGCAGGTCAGGGCGGTCGACGGGATCAGCTTCCGGGTGCCGCGGGGCGAGATGGTCGGCTACATCGGTCCCAACGGCGCCGGGAAGTCCACCACCATCAAGATGCTGACCGGCATCCTGACGCCGAGCGGCGGCCGCCTCAGGGTCGCGGGACTCGACCCCTCCCGCGAGCGCACCAGGCTCGCCCAGCGCATCGGCGTCGTCTTCGGCCAGCGCACCACCCTGTGGTGGGACCTGCCGCTGTACGACTCCTACCGCCTCGCCCACCGGATGTACCGCATCCCCGACGCCCGCTTCCGCGAGAACCTCGACCGCTGCGTGGAACTCCTGGACCTGGCAAGCCTGTTGGACGTCCCCGTACGCCAGCTCTCGCTCGGCCAGCGGATGCGCGGCGACATCGCGGCGGCCCTGCTCCACGACCCGGAGGTCCTCTACCTCGACGAGCCGACGATCGGGCTCGACGTCATCAGCAAGGCGAAGGTCCGGCAGTTCCTGCGCGACCTGAACGCCGAACGCGCCACCACGATCCTGCTCACCACCCACGACCTGACCGACATCGAGCAGCTCTGCAAGCGCGTGATGGTCATCGACCACGGGCGCCTGATGTACGACGGCGCTCTCGCCGGGCTGCACGAGGCGGGCGAGAGCGAGCGCACCCTGGTGGTCGACCTGGAGCGCGAACTTCCGCCGGTGGAGGCCGAGGGTGCCCGCGTGGTGAAGGTCGAGGGCCCCCGCCAGTGGCTCGCCTTCCCGGCCTCGGCGTCGGCGGCGCCGCTGGTCGCGCACATCGCGCAGGCCTACCCGCTGGTGGACCTGTCGGTCCGGGAGCCCGACATCGAATCGGTGATCGCCCGCATGCTGTCCTCGATGGAGACCGTCCCCCAGGCCCCCAATGACCGGGCCCTTCACTAGGCTTCGCGGTATGACGAGTGAACCAACGGGTGGGCTGCCGGAGATGCGTGCCTCGGACGCCGAGCGGGAGCGGGTCGCCGAGTCGCTGAGGGACGCGGTGGCCGAGGGACGCCTCGACATGGAGGAGTTCGAGCAGCGCCTGGAGGCCGCCTACAAGGCGCGTACGCACGGGGAGTTGGAGCCGCTCGTCCGTGACCTTCCGGCGCCCGGCACGGTGGCCCCGGTGGCCCCCGCCCCCCGCCGCACCGAGGACGAGACCGAGGTCCACTGGCCGTCCCGCATCGGCCACCCGCCGACCTCCAAGGGAGGCTTCGCCCTCTGGAGCGGCTTCTCCCGCAAGGGCACCTGGACGGTGGCGCGGAAGTTCACCGCGTTCGCCATGTGGGGCGGCGGCAACATCGACCTGCGCGAGGCCCGCTTCGAGGACCGCGAGACCGTACTGCGGCTCTTCACGATCATGGGCGGCATCGGCGTGACCGTACCGCCCGAACTGACCGTCCGCGTCAAGGGCTTCGGCATCATGGGCGGCGTCGATGGCACCAAGGCCAGCGGCGACGGCACCCCCGGCTCCCCGAACGTCACGATCGTGGCGTTCGCCCTGATGGGCGGCATCGGAGTGGACCGCAAGCTGCGCAAGGCGCAGAAGGAGAAGCTGCGGCTGGAGAAGCGGGAGGACAAGGGGCGCAAGGAGCTGGGGTGAGGGGGCTTTGGGGGTCTGGGCCCGGGGCGGTGGCCCGAGGTGCTGCCCGCCTTCAACTCCCCTGAGCGCCCGGCCGGTTGATGGCGAACGGCGACCTACCCGCCCAGGGCGTGCGACACGGTGTAGATCAACAGGCCCGCCAGCGCGCCGACCACCGTGCCGTTGATGCGGATGAACTGGAGGTCGCGGCCGATGTTCGCCTCGATCTTGCGCGAGGTGTCGTTCGCGTCCCACGAGGCGACCGTGTCCGTGATCAGGGACGTGATCTCGGCGCGGTACGTCGACACCACGTACGCCGCCGCGTCCTCCAGCCAGCCGTCCAGCTTGGACTGGAGGCGGGGGTCGGTGGACAGGCGGGTGCCCAGGGAGAGCAGTGACGCCCTCGCGCGCAGGCGCAGTTCGCTGTGGTCGTCCTCCGCGGCCGCGATGATCATCGACCGTACGGAGGACCACGCCGAGGCGATGATGTCCTGCACCTCGGGGCGGGCCAGTATCTCGGACTTGAAACGCTCCACCCTGGTGCGGGTCTCGGTGTCCGACTGGAGGTCGGCCGCGAAGTCGGCCAGGAAGCGGTCGAGGGCGCCGCGCGCCGGGTGGCCCGGCATGTCGCGCATCTCCGTCACGAAACGCAGCAGCTCCTTGTAGACGCGCTCGCCCACCTTGCGGTCCACGAAACGGGGGGTCCAGCCCGGAGCGCCGCCCTGCACCGCGTCCATCACCGAGTCGCCGTGCAGCACCAGCCAGTCGTGGGCCCGTACGCAGACGAGGTCAACGGCCTTGCGGTGGCTGCCGTCGGCGACGACCTTCTCCAGCGCCTTGCCGAGGCCCGGCGCGATCTCCGCGGCGTCCGCCCGGCGCGTGATGGCCTCGCCCACCACGGCCTGCACGTCGGAGTCCCGGAGCACGGTGAGCGCGCCGCGCAGGGCCGTGGCCAGCTCCGACGTGACCCGGTCCGCGTGCGCGGGCTCGGCGAGCCAGGTGCCCAGGCGGCGGCCGATGCCGAGGGCCTGGAGGCGGGCGCGGACGACGGCCGCCGACAGGAAGTTCTCGCCGACGAAGGTGCCGAGCGAGGCGCCGAACTGGTCCTTCTTGTTCTGGATGATCGCCGTGTGCGGGATGGGCAGACCCAGCGGACGGCGGAAGAGGGCCGTCACCGCGAACCAGTCGGCCAGGGCGCCCACCATGCCCGCCTCGGCCGCCGCCGCGACGTACCCCGCCCAGGCGCCCGCGCCCGAGCGGTCCGCCCAGGTGGCGAGGCCGAAGACGACCGCGACCAGGAGCAGCAGGCCGGTGGCGGTGGCCTTCATGCGGCGCACGCCCCGGCGCTTCTCCTCGTCCGCCGCCGTGTAGGCGAAGGGCGACGAGCGGAGCGGGCGCGCGGCCTGGTCCACCGCGCCGGCCGCCTCGGCGTCGGGCCCCGTTCTCGTACGTTCCATTCGCTCCACCTGTCCGCGCCTACCCACGCCCTGACCGTCCCCGTCTCCGTCCGCGTACGGCCCGGTCGTTCGCGTACCCACCCCCCGGCCGTTCACGTCCCCGTACGGACCGGGTGCTCGGGCCCACCACGACCCATTCCGTCCGGCCACTGTCCGTACGACGTCTACAGGAAGTACTCACGGGGCGCACATTCAGTTCCCGTGCATCCGTACGACCACTCGTTCGCGTGGCCCCGCGGGCCTCCGCTCCGTACATTCGGATCATGTCCATGCGGACGCTGAGGACGCACGCCGAGCGTGTGGTCCTGCTCGTGCTCCTGGTGGCGGTGTTGCTCGCCGCCGCCCTCTACGCCGTGATCGCGCCTGCCCGGGCCGGAGCTGGCGGAGGCGGAGGCGCGGGCGAGGACCGGGGTGGCGCGTGGGCGGGTACGTGGTACGCGGCGCCCGTCGGGGCCGAGCCTGCCGGGACCGCGGCGGGGGCCGCGCGCGGGGGTGGCCCGCAGTGGACCGTACGCAATGTCGTGCACACCTCGCTGGGCGGCAGCAGGGCGCGCGTCACCGTCTCCAACCTGTTCGGCAGCGCCCCGCTCGACCTGCGCCACGCCACGCTCGCCACGGTGGCCGACCCGGGCCGGACCATGCGGACGCTCACCTTCCGCGGGCTCGCGCGGACCTCCGTACCGGCCGGGGGTCAGGCGGTCAGCGACCCGCTCGCCTTCGAGGTGCCGGCGCTGGCCGACCTGTACGTCTCCGTGTACGCGGCGGGGCCCGTCACCTGGCACCCCGGCGCGCAGCAGACCTCCTCCATCGCGCCGGGCGCGACCGACCGGGCCGCCGACCCCGGCGTGTTCGCCCGGATCACCGGGGCCTGGCGGTATGTCACCGCCGTCGACGTCCAGGGGGCCGGGGCCGCGGGCGGCAGCGTCGTGGTGTTCGGCGACTCGATAACCGAAGGGGTCGGTTCCACCCCGGGGGCCGATCACCGCTGGACGGACGTCCTGGCCAACCGCCTGAGCGGCCAGCACGCCGCCCTGGCCGCCGACGCCGCACCCCGGGCCGTCCTCAACGCCGGGATCGGCGGGAACGCTCTGCTCGGCCGGCTCGCGGGACCGAGCGGGCTCGAACGCTTCCAGCGGGACGCGCTGGCGAGATCCGGGGTGCGCACGGTGGTGGTCGAGCTGGGCATCAACGACCTGCTCGGCGGCAGACAGCGGGACCCGGCCACGCTGCTCGCGGGCATGCGGGAACTGGTGCGGCTGGGCCACGCGCGCGGGGTGCGCGTCCTGGGCACGACACTGTCGCCCTGCGGCGGGCTGCGCGCCTGCACGGGGGGCGTCCACGAGGTGCGCGAGCGCGTCAACTCGGCGATCCGCGAGGGCGGGGTCTACGACGCGGTCGTCGACATAGACCGCGTACTCCGAGACCGCTACAAGCCGCTCGCCCTGTGGGGCCCGTACGACTCCGGCGACCGGCTGCATCCCGGCGACGCGGGGTATCTGGCGATGGGGAGGGGAGTGGACCTGGGGGTGCTGTGAGGCGAGGGGGAGCGAGGCGGCTTTGGGGCGTGGCCTCTCCGGCGCGCCCCGCAGTCCTCCCCGCCGGACGCGCTCCCTACGGGGTGCTCTCCCCACCGGGTGCTCTCCCCACCGGGTGCTCTCCCCGCCGGGCGCACGACCGACGGCGCCTGTCCGTCCCTGCCGTACGGTCATGCACCCGACCACCATGGGGAGTTGCCCCTATGTACGGATCGGGCGCGGAGTGTGTTCAGCGGGAGGCGAAGATTCTTCGGCGGGGTTCGATGGGCCGGTCGCCCGGCCGGGCGGGCCTCCGGGGCGGCGGCGCGGCGGGCTTGCGGCACGGAGGGGAGGGCGGCTTGCCGAGCCGGGTACGGCGGGCTCGCGGCAGTGAGGGGAGGGCGGCCTGTCGGGCCCCGCGGGCTCGCAGCATGCAGAGCCTCGATTGCCGAGCCCGACGGGTGGCGTCTTAGCGAGCCCGGCGCGTGACGGCCCAGGAGGCGACGGCGACGGCTCCGGCCACGCCGAACACGGAGGGCCAGGCGCCGACCTTCTTGGCCAGGGGGTGCGACCCGGCGAAGGCGGCGACGTAGGCGGTGGTCAGCCCGACGGCCGCCTTGGTCCCGGCCGCCTGCTGCCACTGCCGAGCCGCGAGGGCCCCGGCCCCCGCGAGCGCCACCCCACCGAGCGGCCGCTTCCTGGTCCACCGGGCCACCCCATACCCCCCGATGAGTCCGCCGGCCGCGATCGCAGTTGCGGGAACCTTCGCCATGGTCTGCCTCCTGAAGTGCGGTTTCTTTGAGGCTAACGCGGGGGGGATTTTGGGGGGTTAGGGGGGCCTGGGGTGCGGGGTGCTCCGGGCACAGGGGGGCGGGCCGGCCAGAGGCCAGGGCCTAACAGGGGGTCGCCGTGTGGCCCTTGGGTTGATCCGCTACTCGTCTACTCCTCGTCTGCAAGGGGCTCGGGCGACGTGCGAGCTGTCCTAAGACCGGCCTGTGCTGCGACGACGGCCCTTGCCGCTGTGACCGCCTGTGCAACGGCTGCCGGACTCTCGTGTTCCCAGAACCGCAATACGGTCCACCCGGCGGCCCGCAGATGCTCCGTCGTCTCCCGGTCCCGGGCCATGTTCTTTTCCAGCTTCGCCCGCCACCACTCCGCGTTCGCCTTCGGCCGGGTGGCGTGTTGGGGGCAGCCGTGCCAGAAGCAGCCGTCCATGAAGACGGCGATCTTGGCTCGGCCGAAGACGATGTCGATGGTGCGGCGGGGCATGCCGGGGACCGGGACGTTCACGCGGTAGCGCAGGCCCGCCGCGTGGAGCAGTTTGCGTACGGCCAGCTCCGGTGTGGTGTCGCGGGAGCCCTGGCGGCTCATGCGGGCCGAGACGGCAGCGGATGACGGGAGGGCATCGGACATGGCGGGCATTCTGTCAGGGGTGGTCAGAGCTCAAGCCACCCCGTGACAGTCCCCATAGTTGATCCCCGAGCCGCACCAGCAGTCCGCGCCCCGGCCGGGGGGCCAGGCTGTGGCTCGGCCTCGGGCGGCCAGGGTTGTGGCGTATTGGGGGAGGAGGTCCGCGTTGGCGGGGGAGGAGGATTCTGAGGCGGCGAAGGCTTCGTAGGAGGGGACCGTCGCTGTCACGATGCCCAGGTTGGGGGTGCCTGCCGTCGCCAGTTCGCGCAGGGACGCCTCGATGTCCAGCAAGTGGGCGGCGTGGGTGGGGTATTCGGACTGGAGCTCCGGGTACGCCGTGAGGAGTTCGTCCAGTTCCGGTTCCGGCCAGTGCAGGACCGCCACCGGGAACGGGCGGGACAGGGCCGCGCGGTAGCTGCCCAACTCGGCACGCAGACGGGCCAGTTCGGCCTGGAGCTCGGCCGGGTCCTCGGAGCCGAGGGACCACAGGCGCTTCGGGTCGTGGAGTTCGTCCAGGGAGATCGGCGCCGTGTGCAGCTCGTCGGCCAGGGTGTCCCACGTGTCGTGGGCCAGGGCGAGGAGGCGGCGTACCCGGTGGCGCGTGGTCAGGAGGGACTGGGTGCTGTAGGGGATCGCCGTCGGGTCGACGGCCGCCTCGGCAACTCCCAGGAGGGTGAGGGCGGTTGTCAGGGAGGCGTGGGCCAGGTCCAGCTCGTCGTGGGCCTCCAGCGTCTCGGCGACGATCTCCCAGGCGGCCGGGTCCAGCGGGGCCGCCGTGCGGATGCCCTCGATGATGGCGCGGGCCTCCGGCTCGTGGCCGTACTCCCACAGGTTCGCCGCCTTGAACGCCTTCACGAGGTGGGGGTGGTCCACCTTCGAGGCCAGCAGGCGGTCGTAGAGCGTGGTGGCCCGGGGGCGGTCGCCGGCGAGCTCCAGATGGGCCGCGGCCTGCAGGAGCAGGGGCTCGTGGTCCTCCGGGTACTGCGCCGCGGTGCGCAGCAGACGCTCGGCTTCGGCAGTGTGATCGGCAGGCGTGTCGGGGCGCATGAGGGACACCGTACTGCCGTACGGCGGCCCGGCGGAGGGGGCTTCCGGTCCTGGTGGGTCGAGGCGGTTCGGTTGCGGGCCTGGTGAGTTGTGGTCCCGGCACCTACCCTGCGCCCGTGCGCACAGGGATACCGGTGATGGTGCAGGGCGGGCGCGGGCGGCGGGTCTGGGCGGCCCGGGGGCTGTGGACCGGCGCCGAGCTCGCCGTGACGCTCGGGCTCCTGGTCCTGCTGCTCGTCGTGCACCAGCTGTGGTGGACCAACCGGGAGGCCCGGGCCGAGGCCGGGCACACCGTCCGGTCGCTGGAGCAGGAGTGGGGCAGAGCTCCTCGCCCCGCTCCCTCCGCCACCACGGCGCCCGACGAGCAGGTGGCCGTGGGGGACGGTCCCGCGAGTGACGGCCCCCAGCCCTCCGGGGGCAGGGCCGCCCCGGCGACGCACAGCACCCCGCGGGGTGACCAGGCGTACGCCGTGATCCGGATTCCCCGGATCGGGGTCACCGCGCCCGTCGCGCAGGGGATCAGCAAGGCAGGCGTCCTCGACAAGGGATACGTCGGGCACTACGTGCAGAGCGCGCAGCCGGGGCAGGCCGGGAACTTCGCGCTCGCCGGGCACCGGAACACCCATGGGGAGCCGTTCCGCCACATCAATGAGCTCAGGGCCGGTGACCAGGTGATCGTCGAGACCCGGGACAGCGTCTTCACGTACGTGGTCGATTCCACGCTGCCGCAGACCTCCTCCCGTGACGGCGGGACCATAGCCGCCATCCCCCGGAGCGATGTCAAGCCCGCGTACGGGTACCGCGAACCCGGGCACTACATCACGCTCACCACCTGCACCCCCGAGTTCACCTCCACCTACCGGCTGGTCGTGTGGGGCAAGTTGGTGGCGAGCCGTCCGCGCTAGCGTTCGGGGATGCGTCGTCGTCGATCTCATGTGCTCTGGCTGGGGGTGCCCTACCTCCTGTACCTCGGGGCGCTGCCCTTCGTGAACAAGGTGCGGCCCGTGGTCCTCGGGCTTCCCTTCCTCTTCTTCTGGCTGCTGATCGCGACGCTGGCCACGCCGCTCGCCATCTGGCTCACCTGGCGGGGAGACAAGCGGGGCAGGAGCGAGGGCGCCCGGGCCGGGACGCGGGGAGGCGTGCGATGAGCGGTGCCGTTGTCGCCACCACCATCTTCGGCGCCTTCATGGTGGGCACCGTCGCGCTCGGGCTCTTCGCCGTACGCGGGCGCGGGGGCGGAGGTGGCGGGCTCACGGAGTGGTCCGTGGGCGGGCGGAGCCTGGGCACGGGATTCATCTGGCTGCTGATGGCGGGCGAGAGCTACACCAGTTTCAGCTATCTGGGTGCCGCGGGCTGGGGATACAACTACGGCGCCCCCGTGCTGTATGTGGTCGCCTACCTGTCCTGCGGCTACGCGGTGGGCTATGTCGTCGGCCCCATGTTGTGGGCGTACGCGAAGAGGCACGGGCTTGTGGGGATCACCGACATGGTGGCCCACCGGTACGGGCGGCCGTGGGTCGGGGCGCTCGTTGCGCTGCTCGCGACCGTCTTCCTGCTGCCCTACATCCAGCTCCAGATCACCGGCATGGGCGTGGTCGTCTCGACGATCTCCTACGGTGCCGTCTCGCTCAACTGGGCTTATTTCATCGCCTTCGTCGTGACCACCGGGTTCGTGGTCGTCAGCGGGCTGCGCGGCAGTGCCTGGGTGTCGGTGCTCAAGGACGTCCTCGTGATCGCCACCCTGGCCTTCCTCGCGATCTATGTGCCGCTGCACTACTTCGGCGGGTACGGCGACTTCCTGGACCGGGTCGTCAGCGAGAAGAGCGACTGGCTCACGTTGCCGGGACACGGCGGAGCCTTCGGACAGGCGTGGTTCGCCACCACTTCCGTCCTCAACTCCCTCACCGTGGTCATCTTCCCGACGACCGTGGCCGGGTACCTCGGCGCGCGCAACGCCGATGCCCTGCGGCGCAACGCCATGCTGCTGCCTGCCTACAACGTGCTGCTCTTCGTGCCGATGCTGCTCGGGATGGCGGCGATCTTCGTGGTCCCCGGACTCGCCGGCGCCGACTCGAACCTCGCGCTGTTCAAGCTGGTGGTCGACTCGCTGCCCGCCTGGACCGTCGGGCTCGTCGGGGTGGCCGCGGCCCTGTCGTCCATCGTGCCGATGGCCGTGTTCATGCTGGTCATCGGCACGATGTGGGGCCGCAGCGTGCTCTCGCTCGTGCCCCGGCTGCGGGAGCGGCAGAAGGCGGCGTCGCAGGTCGTGGTGGTGGTCGCGGGGGCGCTCGCCCTGCTCATGACCTACACCGTCCCCAACACCCTCGTACGGCTCTCGCTCATCTCGTACGAGGGGATGGCCCAGCTTCTGCCGATGCTGCTGCTGGGGCTGGTGTGGCGGAGGCTGACGCTGGTGGGCGGGCTCGCGGGGCTCGCGGTGGGGGTGGGGACGGTCTGCGGCTTCGTGTTCACCGACCGCGACCCGGTGTGGGGAGTCAACGCCGGGATCGTCGCGCTCGGCCTCAACCTCCTTGTGGCGCTTGCCCTTTCGTACCTCGGGCCGAAGGGGGAACCGGTGGGTGACGAGGTGCTGGCCCGGGATCCGATCCATGAGGAGCAGGACGCGGACTTCCCGCGGGTCTGAGCACCACCCAGGATCGCGAGGGCCCGCGCCCGGCCGCGAGCGCTGCCCGCTGTCCTCAGCGGCGGGTGCGCAGGGCCGTCGTCAGGGCGGCGGCCACCGCCGCCAGGCCCGCGGACACCACGATCACCGTGTCCGGGCCCGCCGGGGCCACGGCGATCGTCAGGGCGACGCCCGCCGACGAACCGATGTAGCGGGCCGTGTTGTTGGCGCCGGAGCCCATCGCCGCGCGTTCGGCCGGGACCGACTCGACGGCGAGGCGGGGGAGTGCGGCGTTCAGCAGGCCGCTGCCGATGCCCGCGACCAGGAGGCCGGGGAGCAGGCGGGGCAGCGGGCCCGCTGCGAGGGCGCCGAGCATCGCGAGGACCCCGGCCGCGTGCAGGAGGAAGCCGATGGCGAGCTGATGCCGGGCTGCGACGCGGCCGGCCAAGCGCCGGGCCTGGAGCGCCACCACGAACGCGGTGCCCGACCACAGGACGAACAGCCAGGCCGCGTTCATCGGCGAGGTGCCGAGCGACTGGGCGAGCAGCGCGGGCAGATAGCTGAAGAAGCCGATCACCGCGAGACCGGTGAACAGGGCGCCCGCCGATGAGGCCAGGAATTCCGCGCGCCGGAAGAGCGCCAGGTCGATCATGGGGGTCGCGGCCCGGCGCTCCACGTGGACGAACGCGGCTGTCAGGACGGCGGCGGCGAGCAGCAGGGCGAGCACGCCGGGGCGCAGCCAGCCGTCGCGGCCGAGGGTCAGCGCGCCGATGAGGGAGGTGAAGGCGAGGCCGAGGGTGACGGCGGCCGCGACGTCCGGGCGGCCGCCGCGCGGGGCCCGGGACTCGGCCAGGGCGCGCACCGCGAACCCGGCGGTCGCCAGCGCGGGGACGGCCAGGACCGCGTACACCAGGCGCCAGTCGAGGGAGGCCAGGCTGCCCGCGAGGAGCGGGCCGAGGGCGATGCCGCCGCTGACGAAGGCGCCCCACACGCCGGTGGCGCGGATGCGGGCGGCTCCCGCGGGGAAGGCGGCGACCAGGAGGCCGAGGCTGCTCGCGAGGACGGCCGCCGATGCCATGCCCTGGGCGACGCGGGCGAGCGTGAAGGTCAGGGTGGTGGGGGCGAGGGCACCCAGCGCCATGGTGATGCCGAGGGCGAGGGTGCCGGCGAGGAAGACCCGGCGGCGGCCGTGGTCGTCGGCGAGGCTGCCCGCGATCAGGAGCAGCGCGGCGAGACCGAGCGGGGCGCCGTTGAGGAGCCAGGCCTGGGCGGAGAGCGCGGTGTGGAACGACGCGGTCATGCCGGGCAGCGTCAGCATCGGGGCGGTGTAGTTCATCAGCGCGACCGCGGTGGCCGCGCTGGTGACGGCGAGCGTGGCGCCGGGGCGACCGTCGGCCCCGGGGGCCCGGGCGGGCCGCTTCGTGGTGGTGCGTACTGCCTGCGTCATGGCATCCCTCATGGCTGGCCCCGGGGCGGCCCCGTGTGGGCGGGTTCCGGGCGTACGGGTCACGGAATCGGGCGGGGCTCCAGCGGGAGGCCTCCGTGCGGGACCGGCAGCCCCCGCTGAAAGCGCCCCCACTGGGAGGGCCCCATCAGGAAGGCCCCATCAGGAAGGACACCGTCAGTAGGTGTCCTCACCCGTAGACGTGGCGTTGGTGGGTTCGGTGACTGAACCTTCCCTCTGTGGCCGACCCTAGCACTGAAGGTTCGTTCAGTGAACCCACCCCGGTAGACTCGGGCGCATGGCTCTCGGCAAGGACTACGACTACGCGGCGCAGGAGTGCTCCATCGCCCGCGCGCTGGAGATCGTCGGCGAGCGCTGGACGCTGCTCGTCGTGCGCGACGCGCTCTACGGGGTGCGCCGCTACAACGACTTCCTGGTCCATCTCAAGATCCCGCGGGCCGTGCTCGCCGCACGGCTCGCCTCGCTCACCGAGGCCGGGGTGCTGGAGAAGCGCCGGTACCAGGAGTCGCCGCCGCGGGACGAGTACGTGCCGACCGAGCTCGGGCGGGCGCTGTGGCCCGCCCTGAGGGCGCTCGGGCTCTGGGGGCGGGCCTTCAATCCGGATGCTCGGCCGATGCGGACCTTCCACCACGCCGAGTGCGGGACCGAGCTCGGGGCGTACGGGGAGTGCCCGGCCTGCGGGCGGGCGGTGGCCCCCGAAGACGTCGAGATGCGGCCCGGGCCCGGACTCGGCCCGGCCGAGGACACGGTGAGCCGCGCGCTGCGCGCACCCCGGCGGCTGTTGCAGCCACTTGAGCTTCAGGCGCTGTGACGTCGGGGACTTTGCGTGCCGCGACGCTTCCGAAGCTTGGCCGCTGGCCGCTGGCCTTTGAGCGCCGGGTGCCGGGCGTCGGATGCCGGACGCTGAATGCCGGACGCCGGACGCCGGACGCTGTGACGTCACCGGACTCCGGCGGTGCCGTGGGCGTTCGCTCTGCCGGCGATCGTTGTTCGAGCATCGTGTATAACGGCTGGAGGGAAAGAGGCGGCGCCTGAGCGACGGGCGCGCGAGGACTGAGGGAGGGCGGCATGGGCGGCGTACTCACGCGGTGTACCCGGCTCGCCCGACCGTTGTTCGGTCTCTTCCTCTTCCTGCTCGCCCAGGCCGTCCTCGTCGAAGGCGGCATGCTGTCGGCCGCCGTCGCGCTCGCCGCGACCGCCGCCGCGGGCTCCGCGCTCGCCGTGTGCGCGTCGCTCGCCTCGCGGGCGGTGCCGAAGGTGGCCCGGACGCGGGTGCGGACCGCGATCCGCGACCGCGAACGGCGCACCGCCTTCCTGCCCCAGCGCGACCCCGACGCCTCCGGTCGGCCCCGCCCCCGAGCGCCCGGGGCCCTCGTCCCGACGGCCGCGTAGGGGCACTCTCGTACCACCTCCGCTCCTCGCGGCTCGTCATGCCGGTATCCGTGTGCCTTCTGCGCACGCCCGTGTCACTCCCTGACGAGACGCCCCGGAGGGCTTCCTCATGTTCACGTCCCTTTTCAGTGCTTTCGCGAGCCTCACCGAACACCTCGCCGGGCTGCTCGACCCGGTCTTCCACGGTGCTTCGACGGCTGCCGCGATCGTGCTTTTCACCGCTTTTGTACGTCTCGCTGTGCACCCACTGTCGCGGCAGGCAGCGCGGGGTCAGAAGGCGCAGGCCCGGTTGCGGCCGCAGCTGGCGGCGCTGCGCGAGAAGCACGGCAAGGACAGCAAGGCACTCCAGAAGGCGGTCATGGAGCTGCATGCCGCGGAGAAGGTGTCGCCGCTGTCGGGCTGCCTGCCCAGCCTGCTCCAGATGCCCGCGTTCTTCCTGCTCTACCACCTGTTCTCCAGCACGACGATCGGCGGGAAGGCGAACGCCCTGCTCGATCACACGCTCTTCCGGGCGCCGCTCGGCGGACGCTGGAGCGACGCGCTCGCGCACGGCGGGGTGTTCGGGGCGCAGGGGCTGGTGTACGCCGCGCTGTTCGCGGTCGTCGCGGTCGTGGCCACCTTCAACTACCGGCGGATGAAGCGGCAGATGGCGGCCACGCCCATGGTGGCGCCGGGCGGGCAGGACGCGGTGCCCGGCATGGCGGCCATGGGCAAATTCATGCCGCTGCTGTCCTTCGCCACGCTGTTCACGGTCGCCGTGGTGCCGCTCGCCGCGGCGCTGTACGTGGTGACCAGCACCACCTGGAGCGCCGTCGAGCGGGCCGTCCTCTACAAGGACATGGTGCCCGCGCCCGCCGCGCTGGCGACCGCCGCATAGCAGGCCGGACCGTGGTTACGGTCCAGTTTGTGAACGGGGTCTTGCGGAGTGGACGCCTTCCTTGGAGGATCGGACGATCCTCCGATGGCCGCTACCCATCGGCCGGGCCCGGCTCGACCAAGGGAGACTGACCATGAAGCTGCTGCGCGTAGGCAACGTCGGCGAAGAGCGCCCTGCGCTGCTCGACGCCAACGGGACCCTGCGGGACCTGTCCGGCCTGGTGACGGACATCGACGGCGAGCTGCTCGCCGACGAGTTCGCCCTGGACCGGATACGGGCCGCGGCCGACACCGGCGTGCTGCCCGCGCTCGCCGACTCCGGAGCGCGCATCGGGCCGCCGGTCGCGCGGATCGGCAAGGTCGTGTGCATAGGGCTGAACTACCACGACCACGCCGAGGAGACCGGCGCCGCGATTCCGGCCGAGCCGGTCGTCTTCTTCAAGGCGGCGGACACGGTGGTGGGGCCGAACGACACGGTGCTCGTGCCGCGTCGCTCGGTGAAGACGGACTGGGAGGTCGAGCTCGCCATCGTCATCGGGCGCACCGCGCGGTACGTGGCCGACGACGAGGACCCGCTGGCGTACGTCGCGGGGTACGCCGTCTCGCACGACGTGTCCGAGCGGGAGTTCCAGATCGAGCGCGGCGGCACGTGGGACAAGGGCAAGAACTGCGAGACGTTCAACCCGCTCGGGCCGTGGCTGGTCACCCGGGACGAGGTCCCCGACCCGCAGGCCCTCTCGCTCAGGCTCTGGGTCAACGGGGAGCTCAAGCAGGACGGGTCGACCTCGCAGCAGATCTTCCCCGTGGCGGAGGTCGTCCGGTACGTCAGCCAGTTCATGACGCTGTACCCGGGGGACGTCATCAACACCGGTACGCCCGCGGGGGTGGCCATGGGGCAGCCCGAGCCGAAGCCGTATCTGCGGGCGGGGGACGTCGTGGAGCTGGAGGTTTCCGGGCTGGGGCGGCAGAGGCAGGGGCTCAAGGACGCGTGAGCCCTCCGGGGGTGGGGGGGTGGGGGGCTTGGGCCCTGCGGCCCTCGCCCTTTCCCACCCGCCCGCCCGTTCGGCCCGCTCGCGAGGGTGAGGGACCTGTGGGTGGTCACCGCGTGGTGGCGGCCGTCCGTTGGTGGTCGTGACACCCGCCTGCGGCGGGTCTCTTTTCCCACCCGTCCGCCCGTTCGGCGGCGTGGGATGGCTGGGGGACCTGTGGGTGGTCACCGCTTCGTGGCGGCCGCCTGCCGGTGGTCGTGACACCCGCCTGCGGCGGGCCTCACGTCCAGCCGCGCCCCCCATGCTCGGCCGCGCCCCCTCGCCCGCCGCGGAGTCCCAACGGCGGCTCATCCCGGCCCCCGGTGTCCCCGCGGTCAGTGGGGCTGCGCCGGATGGGGTTCACGCTGTGCGTGTCTCAGGGCTGCCGAGTGGACGGGTTCGCATATTGCGTATATGCGAAATACGCCAGGAATGCGGAAAAGGGCGGCCACCGCCTCCGCCGTCGTCGTCGGGGCGGCCGTCGTGGTCGGGGTGCTCGCCTCGTTCGGGTTCGCCGATCCGCTGCCCGACGGACTCGGGCCCTGCAAGGGGAGCAACTGCCCGGTCGACCCGTATCCGGAGCCCCACAACGGTTCGCTCGCCGGACGCGACAACAACATCAACGTCTTCGTCGGCGGCGACTTCCTCGTGCGGCAGGCCGCCGCCGAGGCCGAGGGCAAGGTCGTCGTGCTCGGCGGCTTCGACCAGCACAAGGCGACCGGCGTCTCCCAGGTCTACAACGTGGGCGTCGCCGGTGTCGGCTCCCGCGTACCGCCGGACAACGGCACCGACTTCCTCACCGCCGGCCAGGACGTCACCGTCGCCCCCGGCCAGCGCCTCCTCGCCGAGGAGGGCTCGGTCTCCGGCGTCGTCCGCTACGGCGGCGCCCTCAGCGGCACCGTCCTGCCGAGGGCCGTCCACGACCCCGGCGCGGCCGCCCCGTACGCCCGGCTCAGGCCCAACCTCGCTGCCGCCAGCCAGTGCTACGCCTACGTCGGCGGCAAGCCCCGGACCGCCACCGGCACCGCCCGCAACAACGGCAGCGAGACGGTGTTCACCGGGGACGGGACCTCCGCGATCCAGGTGTTCAACGTCGACTTCGACCTCGCGAGCCCCAGCGGCGGGGCCCAGGGGTTCCGGTTCACCGGGATTCCCTCCGGGGCCACCGTGCTGGTCAACCTCACCGGGGACGTACGCGAGATCAACACCTACATGGGCATGCTTCCGGCCGCCCTGCGCGACCGGCTCCTGTGGAACTTCCCCGACGCCGACACCGTCCGGCTGCGGGGCAGCGGGCAGTTCTCCGGCAGCGTCCTGGTCGGCCAGACCGACAGCACGACCACCGTCACCCTGCCCGGGCTCAACGGGCGCTTCTTCACGGTCGGTTCGCTGATCCACACCTCCGTCGTGGGAGGTGGTGGCGGGCAGGAGATCCACGCCTACCCCTTCAACGGCGATCTCCCCGCCTGCGGCGGCGAGGAGCCCACGCCCTCTCCGACACCGCCCACCCCCACCCCGACCCCGGAGCCCCCGACCCCCACCCCGACACCCGAACCCCCGTCCCCGAGCCCCACGGACGACGGCGGGACCACGAACGGAGGGACCACCGGCGGGGACACGGGTGGAGACACGGGCGGAACGTCCGGAGGGACCACGGGAGGTAACACGGGCGGTACCTCCGGAGGAAACTCCGGCGGGGTCAGTGGTGGCACCTCGGGAGGCACCAGCGGTGGGCACACCAGTGGTGGGACCTCCGGTGGGCACACCACCGGCGGCACCACCGGTGGAGGTGACTCCGGCGGGTACGGGACCGACGGCGGTGGCGGGGAACTGCCCGACACCGGAACGCCCTCCGAGACGATGATCATCGTCGGCGGGCTCGCGGTGACCCTCGTCGCGGCAGGCGGCATCACGCTCGCCGTGACCCGCAAGCCCAAGGGCGTGAGCTGAGCCTCAGCCCCCGTGGTGGCCGGGGCGCCCGACGAGTCGGGTCAGCGCCTCGGCCACCAGCGCGTGGTCCTCGGCCTGCGGCAGGCCGGAGACCGTCGCGGTCCCCACGACCCCGACCCCCGCGACCGTCACGGGATACGAACCCCCGTGCGCGGCAAAGGAGTCGGGGTCCAGGCGCGAGGACTCCTCGAACGTCGTGCCCTTGGCGCGGAAGCGGGCGCCGACCAGGAACGACGGCGCCGCATAGCGTTCGGCGACCCGGCGCTTGCGGTCGATCCAGGCGTCGTTGTCGGCGCTGGACCCGGGCAGCGCGCAGCGGAACACCTGACGCGCCCCGTGCCGTACGTCGATGACGACGGGAGCCCCGCGCTCGACGGCCAGCGAGCGCAGCAGCATCCCGAGCTCCCAGGCATCCTCGTAACCGAACCGGTCGAGCACCAGCCGCCGCTGTTCGGCCTCCAGGGCGGCCACGCCGTCGACGGCCGGGCTCCCTCCCGCCGTCGCCCCCGGCGTCTCGGAATGCGTGGCCGTGTCCCGGGCCCTCACAGCGCGAGCTCCACCGTCACGCCCTCGCGGGCCGAGCGGCGGGCCGCCTCCAGGACGTCGAGCGCGGCCGCGGCCTCGTGCGCGGTGACCGGGGGCTCGCCGCCCTCGCGCAGGGCCTTGGCGACGGCCGCGTAGTACGCCGGGTAGTCGCCCGGCACCGTCTCCAGCGGGCGGCCGCCGCCGGTCAGCGGGGACTCGCCCGATCCGACCCGGCCCCACATCGACTCGGGCTCCACGCCCCAGGCTTCGCCCGTGGAAGGCCGCCTGCCGTCCCGCAGCGCCGCCTCCTGCGGGTCGAGGCCGTACTTCACATAGCCCGCGGACGACCCCAACACCCGGAAGCGCGGGCCCAGTTGAGCGGCCGTCGCGCTGACGTGGAGGTGCGAGCGGACGCCGCTCGCGTGCGTGATCGCGATGAAGGTGTCGTCGTCGGCCTGGGCGCCCGGGCGGCGCACGTCGGCCTCCGCGTAGACGCGCAGGGCCGGGCCGAACAGGACGAGCGCCTGGTCGACGACGTGGCTGCCGAGGTCGTACAGCAGGCCGCCGATCTCCGCCGGGTCGCCCGACTCGCGCCAGCCGCCCTTGGGCTGCGGGCGCCACCGCTCGAAGCGCGACTCGAAGCGCTGGACCGCGCCGAGCTCGCCGTCCGCGAGGAGCCTGCGCAGGGTCAGGAAGTCGTTGTCCCAGCGGCGGTTCTGGAAGACCGAGAGCAGCAGGCCGCGCTCCTGCGCGAGCGCGGCGAGACCGCGCGCCTCGGCGGCCGTGCCCGCCAGCGGCTTGTCCACGACGACCGGCAGACCGGCCTGGAGCGCGTCGGTGGCGATCGGGACGTGGGTCTTGTTCGGCGAGGCGATCACGACCAGGTCGAGGCCCGCGTCGAACAGCTCCCGGGGGGTCTCCACGACGCGCAGGCCGTCGCCGTACTCGGCACGGGCCTGCGCCTGGCGCTCGGGGCTGGAGGTGACGACCGTGTCGAGCACCAGGCCCTCGGTCGCGGAGATCAGCGGGGCGTGGAAGACGGAGCCCGCGAGGCCGAACCCCACGAGTCCCACGCGGAGGGCGGCGGTCTGGTCAGCGTTCAGGGGATCCTTCATGGCATCCACTTAAGCAACGCTGTTGCCAAAGTGCAAGCAAGAGGGACAATGGGTCGGTGAACAGGAGCAATACGGGTGCGAACCTGCCGGCGCTGCGCAACCACAACGCCGCGCTGGTCCTCGACCTGCTGCGGGCCGCGGGCGAGGCGGGCATCAGCCGTCTGGAGCTCGCCGAGCGCACCGGGCTCACTCCGCAGGCGGTCAGCAAGATCACCGGACGGCTGCGCGTCGAGGGCACGGCCACCGAGGCGGGCCGCCGCGCCTCCACCGGCGGCAAGCCGCGCACCGTGCTCAAGCTGGTGCCGTCCGCCGCGCACGCCATCGGCCTGCACCTGGACCGCGACGAACTGACCGCGGTCCTCGTCGACCTCGCGGGCACCCTGGTGGGCGCCAGGACCGTGCCGCTGGACCTCGGCGCGGAGCCGGCGGCCGTGGTGGAGACGGCGGCCGCCGAGGCCGAGGCGCTGACCGGCGGGCGGCGGGTGCTCGGCGTCGGCGTCGCCATGCCGGGCCCGCTCGACCACGACAGCGGGGTGCTGCACCGCGTCACCGGCTTCCCGCACTGGAACGGCTTCCCGCTGCGCGACGCGCTCGCCGACCGGCTCGGCCGGAAGGTGTTCCTGGACAAGGACACCAACGCCGCCGCCCTGGGCCTGGCCCTGCGCGGCGCCGGCCGGGCGGGCTCCTTCGCGTACCTCCACCTCGGCAGTGGTCTGGGCGCGGGGCTCGTGCTCGGTGGATCCCTGCACCGCGGCTCTCGTACGGGGGCGGGCGAGTTCGGCCACCAGACGATCCTGCTCGGCGGGCCCGTGTGCGGCTGCGGCGGGCGCGGCTGCATCGAGGCGCTCTGCCTGGCGGCCGTCGCCCGGGGGGACATCGCGGCCGCGGCCCGCTTCCTCGGGGTGGGCGCGGCCAACCTGGTGGGGCTGCTCGACATCGACGAGGTCCTGCTCGGCGGCCGCACGGTCGGCGCCGACCAGGACACCTTCGTACGGGGCGTGACCGCGGTGGTCGAGGAACGCGCCCGGCGCGGCGGCTCCCCCGAGGTGCCGGTGCGCCCGGCAGCGGGCGGCCCGCACGCGGTGGCGGAAGGCGCGGCCCAGCTCGTCCTCGTCCCCGTCTTCGGCCGGGCGGACGTGGCCTACCCGCAGCCGTAGCGCCGCGCTCCGAGGCCAGGGGTCCGTCCGGAGCGCTGATACGAAGGCCCGATATTGGGCTGATAGGGCGGTCTTCGGCGGCCGGTCCGGGCATCGCGGGCGGGGCGTGCCCGGTGGGCGGCCCGGGGCGTGGCAGGCTCGCGGGCCACGACCGGGTCCGACCGGGAGGCGCCGACTCCGGACGGGCAGCGGTCCCGAGCCCCGAACGCCGCGAGCAGCAAAGGCCCCTCATGCGACTGCGCACTGCCCTCGTCACCGCGGTGGCGGCCGCCACGATCACCGCGCTCGCGGGGGTGGCCGCGGCCGACGACGGTGGACTTCCCCCCGGCCGCCACGACCTGGCGCCGCGCAAGCCGGTGGTCGCGGTGCCCGTCGACCCGCCGCTCCAGGTGAAGCTGCCCGTCTGCGCCAACCGCACCGGCTCCGCGTTCCCGCTCGACACGAAGATCCACGGCGGGCCCGCCGAGTACGTGCCCGGCGGCGGCAGCCGGGCCTGGTCCCTGGACCTCACCAACACCTCGGGCGAGAGCTGCGACAGCATCCACCCCGTCCTCGTCCTCGTCGACCGGGACCGCACCCTTAAGAACTCCCAGCTCACGATGGAGTTCGACGACCCGGCGACCGGCCGCAGCCACCCCGTGACGTTCCTCAGGACCGACGAGGACGAGCACATCGGCGTCTTCGACGACGGCTTCCCCGGGTTCGTCATCGGCCCCGGCAAGACCGTGACCGTGCCGGTGCGGCTCGGCTTCACCGACGACACCGTGCCCGGGCAGATCACCGCCAACGCCGCGATCGTGCAGCGCCGGGGCACCAACGGCCAGTGGGTGGGGGAGTCCGGCGACTACCGCTTCGACGTGGTGGCCGAGGGCGATCTGCTGCACGCGCTGGACACCGAGCTCGCCGCGACCGGCCGGGGCAGCGCCCTCGCCCGCCTCGGCCTCACCGCGGGCGTCCTCCTCCTGGCGGGCGCCGCCCTGCTGACCGCCTCCCGCAGACTCCGCACACCCCGCCGCTGAGACCGACCGGCTCCGCACGCCGGCCGCCTGCGACTGGCTTCGCGTGTGCCGGTCCGCATGTGCCGGTCGCCTGCGACTGGCTCGGCGTGCGCCGGTCCGCCTGTACCGGTCGCCCACGACCGACTCCGCGCGCCAGTCGCCTACGACCGGCCCCGCCCGACCGGTCCCGTGCGAACCGGTCCGTCCGACCGGTCCCGTGCGAACCGGTCCGTCCGACCGGCCTCCGTGCGAACCGGTCCGTCTGACCGGCCTCCGTGCGAACCGCCCCGCCCGACCGGTCCCGTGCGAACCGCCCCGCGTGACCGGCCCCCGGAGTACCCCGGCTGTTCACGTGCCCGTGCGAGCATCGGGCCCGTGGAAAACCCGAACGACTCCCTGAGCGGCACCTCGAACAGCGCCCCGGGCGGCACCCCGTACGACTCCCTGGCCGACACCCCGTACGACTCCCTGACCGGCTACCCGGAGAACCAAGCGCCCGGCGCCCCCATCCGCTCCGGCATCCCGGAGCACGGACGCATCCCCAAGTACTACGCCGTCAAGGCCCGAGTGGCCCTGCTCATCGACGAGTTGGGGGAGGGGGACCTGCTGCCGACCGAGCGCGATCTGGCCCTGCGCTACGAGGTCGCCCGGGAGACGGTCCGCCAGGCGCTGCGGGAGCTGCTGCTCGAAGGGAGGCTGCGCCGCCAGGGGCGCGGCACCGTGGTGGCCGGGGCCAAACTGGAGCAGCCTCTCTCGCTGGCCAGCTACACCGAGGGCGTGCGCCGCCAGGGCCGTACGCCGGGACGTCACCTCATCACCCTCGAACGCTTTCCCTGCCCGCCCGCGCTCGCCGCCGAGACCGGGCTCGGGCGGGGCGAGCCCGTCTGGCACATGGAGCGGGTGCTGCTCGCCGACGACGAGCGCATGGGTCTTGAGAGCACGTACGCGGCGGTGGCCCGGATGCCCGACCTGGACAAGGAGTTCAGGCCGGACTCCTCCTTCTACGCCTACCTGCGCGACCGGCTCGGCGTCACCCTCGGGGACGTCGACGAGCGCATCGAGACGGTGCTGGCCACGCCTCGCGAGGCGCTGCTCATCGGTACGCCGCCCGCGTTGCCGATGCTGCTCATTCATCGGGTTTCGCGGGATGCGGCGGGGTTGCCGCTTGAGCGGGTGCGGACGCTCTATCGGGGGGACCGGTTCTCCTTTACCACCCACCTTGGTGGGTAGCCCCGCCTCGACCGCGGGCGCCGGGGCCGTCTGCGCAGTTCCCCGCGCCCCTTGAAACCCCCTTTCGTCCGCGGGCCGTGCCTGCTTCTCGCGCAGTTCCCCGCGCCCCTAACCCCGTTCGACGTGCGGACCGTGCGTGGTTGCTCGCGCCGTTCCCCGCGCCCCTTGAAACCCGTTTTCGTCCGCCCGCCGTGCCCGCTTCTCGCGCAGTTCCCCGCGCCCCTTAGCGGCATGGTGCTGGTCAGCATCAGCATCTTTAGCCCGTCCGGCGTTTGAGGACGAGCGCCCTTTAGGCGCGATCGGGGGTCTGGGGGCGGAGCCCCCAGGAACGCCCTTCAACCCCCGGAGGGTTTAGGGAAGGGGCGGGGTGGGGCGAGATCACGGATGCATAACGGGTCTAGGCCAAGTTTGGGCGGTCGTTCACCGGCTCGTTGCTGGGTGGACCGGTGCGGGACACCGGTGCCGAGGAGCGTGACCGGCGTGAGAGTCATCGTCGTTGGAGCCGGCGTGGTGGGAACCATGCACGCCTGGCACGCAGTGGACCGCGGCCACGAGGTCGTACACATCGAGCGAGAGAGCGAGGCGCGCGGGGCATCGCTCCGCAACTTCGGCCAGATCTGGGTCAGCGGCCGGGCCGGGGGCGAGGAGCTGGACACCGCGCTGCGGGCCCGCGAGCTGTGGGAGGGGATCGGCGCACGCGTCCCCGGTCTCGGCTTCCGCCCCAACGGTTCGCTGACCCCGCTGCGCACCGGCCTCGAACTCGCCGTGGCCGAGGCCGCGTTGGCGCGGCCGGACGCCGCCGCCCGGGGCTACAAGCTGCTGACCGCCGACGAGGCCCGCGCCCTCAACCCCGCCCTGCGCGGCGACTTCGCGGCCGCCCTGTGGTGCGAGCGGGACGCCGCCGTCGAGCCCCGTACCGCTCAACTCGCCTTGAAGCAGGCCCTGTTGGCGTCCGGGCGGTACACCTTCCTGGGCGGGCGAGAGGTCCGCGACGTCGTCGGCGCCGGAGCCGTCCGTGACGACCACGGTGACGTGCACACCGGCGACGTCGTCGTGCTGTGCACGGGGGCGTGGCTCGGCGGGCTCGTCCGCGAGCTCGTGCCCGACCTGCCCGTGCGCCGCGTACGCCTCCAGATGATGCAGACCGCGCCGCTCGGCGAGCCCCTGACCACGTCCATCGCCGACGCCGACAGCTTCCGCTACTACCCGGCGTACGCGAGCGAGGCGCTCGACGCGCTCAACGCCGGGCAGGCGCAGGACCCGACCGCCGCCGCCCACAAGATGCAGCTCCTGATGGTGCAGCGCGCCGACGGCGGGCTGACCATCGGCGACACCCACGAGTACGAGCACCCCTTCGCCTTCGACGTCCTGGAGGAGCCGTACGAACACCTCGTCCGGGTCGTCGAGTCGTTCCTCGGGCGGCCCCTGCCCAAGATCCAGCGGCGCTGGGCCGGGGTCTACGCCCAGTGCACCGACACCTCGCGCGTCGTGCACCGCCAGCGGGTGCGGGACGGGGTGTGGCTGGTGACCGGGCCGGGCGGGCGCGGCATGACCTGCTCCCCGGCCATCGCCGAGAAGACCGCGAACGAGCTGGGCTGGTGAGGGAGTTGACCACGATGAACGCGTACAACCTGGTGGTGCTCGACATGGCGGGCACCACGGTCGCCGACGGCGGGCTCGTCGAGCGGGCCTTCGCGAGCGCCGCCGGGCGGCTCGGCGTCGAGCCGGGCTCCGCCGAGCACGCCACCATGCTCGACTACGTCCGCGCCACCATGGGCGAGTCCAAGATCTCCGTCTTCCGTCACCTCTTCGGCGACGAGGCCAGGGCGCGGACCGCGAACACCGCGTTCGAGGAGGCGTACGGCACGCTCGTCGACGGCGGGCTCATCGCCCCGGTGCCGGGCGCCCGCGAGGCCGTCGAGCGGCTGAAGGCCGAGGGCCGGACCGTCGTCCTGTCCACCGGCTTCGCCCGCGTCACCCAGGACGCCATCCTCGCCGCACTGGGCTGGCAGGACCTCGTCCCGCTCACGCTGTGCCCGGCCGACGCGGGCGGCCGCGGCCGCCCCTACCCCGACATGGTGCTCAGTGCCTTCCTGCGCACGGGTGCGGTGGACTCGGTGCGCGACATCGCGGTGGCCGGTGACACCTCGTACGACATGCTCAGCGGGGTGCGGTCCGGCGCGGGCGTCGTCGCGGGCGTGCTGACCGGCGCCCACGGCAAGGAGGCACTCGCCGGGGCGGGCGCCACGCACGTCGTCGGCTCTGTCGCCGAACTCCCCGATCTGATAGCAGAGTTGGAGGGCGGGAGGTGACCGGGGCCGCCCCGCGCAGCGGCATCCGCTTCGACGGCGTCAGCGTCGCCTACCACGGCAACGTGGTCCTCGACTCGCTCGACCTCACCGTCGAGCCCGGCGAGGTCATGGCCCTGCTCGGCCCGTCGGGGTCGGGCAAGACCACCGCGCTGCGGGCCGTCGCCGGTTTCGTCCAGCCGGCCCGGGGCCGGGTGTTCATCGGCGACCGCGACGTGACCCACCTGCCGCCCCACCAGCGCGGCATCGGCATGGTCGTCCAGCAGTACGCGCTCTTCCCGCACATGCGGGTCGAGGACAACGTGGCGTTCGGCCTCAAGGCGCGGAAGGTCCCCAAGGGGCAGATCCCCGGCCGGGTCGCCGAGGCCCTCGCCATGACCGGCATGGACGCGTACGCCAAGCGCTACCCGCGCGAGCTCTCCGGCGGCCAGCAGCAGCGCGTCGCCATCGCCCGCGCGCTCGCCATCCGCCCCGACGTCCTCCTCCTCGACGAGCCGCTCTCCGCGCTCGACGCGCAGCTGCGCTCCGGCATGCTGACCGAACTCGCCCGTCTGCACCGCGAGTTGCCCGACGTCTCCCTCCTGTACGTCACCCACGATCAGGTCGAGGCGCTCACCCTGGCCGACCGCATCGCCGTCATGGACAAGGCCCGCCTCCAGGACTGCGGAACCCCGCAGGACCTCTACCGGCGGCCGCGCACGGAGTTCACGGCGTCGTTCGTCGGCAACGCGAACCTCCTGCCCGTGCGGGTCGGGGCCGGGTCCGTGCTGTTCGGGGACACCGAGCTGTCCGTCGCCACCGACGAGGCCGCCTGGGGCGCGATGGCCACGCTGTGCGTGCGGCCGCACCTGGTCGGGCTCGGGGCGGGGCCCAACGCGCTGCGCGGGAGGATCGCGGAGGTTCAGTGGCGGGGGGCCACGCACCGGCTGTACGTAGAGGTCGCCGGGCACCGTGTGAAGGCGGACGTCCGCGAGCTCCGGGTCACCCCGGCCCTGGGCGACGAGGTCACCCTGCACTTCGCCCGCGAGGACGCGGTGCTGCTGACCGCGGGGGTGTCGGATGGCTAGGCGCGGCCCGGCGGTACTGGGCAGCGCCCCCGCGCCGGGGGCGGCACCCAGCGGCCCCGCCCCGCGGAACGACACGCCGCGGCAGGGCGGAATGCGTCAACTTCCCACCTATGCATGGGCGTTGCCGCCGGTGGCCGTGCTCGCCGCCGTCTTCCTCTACCCGCTCGTCCTCGTCGTCCAGCAGTCCCTCTCCCCGGACTCGGGGGGAACCTCCCTCCAGCCGTACGCCGACGTCTTCGGCTCCGCCGCGTTCCGGGACGCGCTCGCCACCACCGTCTGGCTCGCGGTCGGCGCGACCGCCGGGTGCCTCGTGCTCGGGTTCGTGCTCGCGCTCGTCATCGCGTTCGTGCCGTTCCCCGGCGGGAAGGCCGTCGCGAAGTTCATCGACGTCTTCCTCTCCTTCCCGTCCTTCCTGATCACGCTGGCCCTGCTGTTCATCTACGGCACGGTCGGCATGGCCAACGGGCTGTGGACGGACGCGACCGGCGCGCACAGCGGGCCCTTCCAGTTCCTGACCACCCCCTGGGGCGTGCTGCTCGCGGAGATCACGTACTTCACGCCCTTCGTGATGCGCCCGCTGCTCGCCGCGTTCTCCCAACTCGACACCGCCCAGCTGGAGGTGGCGTCCTCACTCGGCGCGCGGCCCGCCAGGATCGTCCGGCGGGTGATCCTGCCCGAGGCGCTGCCCGCCCTCGCGGCCGGCGGCTCGCTCGTCCTGGTGATGTGCCTCAACGAGTTCGGCATCGTGCTGTTCACCGGCGCCAAGGGGGTCACCACGCTCCCCATGCTCGTCTACAGCAAGGCGATCCTGGAGTCGGACTACCCGGCCGCCTGTGTCGTCGCCGTCGTCAACATCGCGATTTCCGTGGGCCTCTACGGCCTCTACCGGGTGGTGAGCCGTCGTGTTGGTGCATAGCCGGGGCGGCCGCTGGGCCACCTGGACCGTCTTCTTCGTGCTGTTCCTGCCGGTCTTCGCGCTGCCGCTGCTCGTCATCGTGGCCGCGTCGTTCGCGACCAGCTGGTCGAGCGCCTTTACCTCCGGGTTCACCACCGGCCACTACGCGGCCGCCACCAGCGGCGACTCGCTCCAGGCGCTCACCACGAGCCTGGTGACGGCCCTCGCGGCGAGCGTCCTCGCGCTGACGGTGGGCTCGTGGGCCGCCCTCGCCGCGGCCGCGCTCAAGAAGGGCGGGCGACGGTTCATGGACGCCCTGTTCGTGCTGCCGGTCGCCGTGCCGTCGGTGGTCGTCGGCCTCGCGGTGCTCGTCGCGTTCTCCAAGCCGCCGGTGCTGCTCAACGGGACGCGCTGGATCGTGATCCTGGCGCACACCATCTTGGTGATGGCGTTCGCCTACCAGTCGGTCTCGGCCGCCATCGTGCGTCTCGACCCGATGTACGAACAGGCCGCCGCCAGCCTGGGCGCCCGGCCGCACGTGGTGCTGTGGCGCGTGAGGCTGCCGCTCCTGCTGCCGTCCCTGACCGCGGCCGCCGGGCTCTGCCTCGCCCTGTCCATGGGCGAGTTGAGCGCCACCATGATGCTCTACCCGCCGGACTGGACCCCGCTGCCGGTGCAGATCTTCGCGGCCACCGACCGCGGCTCCCTCTTCACCGGAGCGGCCGTCGCCGTGGTGCTGATGGGCACCACGCTGCTCGTCCTGCTCGCCGTCTCCCGCATCCGCACCAGAGCCTCCTTCCGCTGACCCGGAACGCCACCGGCCAGCAACCCCGCAGACCCAGCCGAGCCCTGCCGACCCGAGAACCTCAGGAGCCCCGAACGTCATGCCCAGAAACACCCTCACCGCACTCAAGCCGATCGCCGCCGTCACCGGCAGCCTCGCCCTCGCCGCCACCCTCTCCGGCTGCGGCGGCGACTCCTCCGCCGACTCCGGCGCGAAGACCGTCACCGTCTACAGCGCCGACGGCCTCAAGGGCGAGAAGGGCGACGGCTGGTACGACAAGGTCTTCAAGGACTTCGAGGCGAAGACCGGCATCAAGGTCAAGTACGTGGAGGGCGGCTCCGGCGAGATGGTGCAGCGCGCCGTCCGCGAGAAGTCCAACACCCAGGCGGACCTCCTCATCACCCTGCCGCCGTTCATCCAGCAGGCGCAGGGCAAGGGGCTGCTCCAGAAGTACGTGCCGGCCGGCGCCGACAAGGTCGACGGCGGCGCCAAGTCGCCCGATGGCATGTGGACTTCGGTCGTCAACAACTACTTCGGGTTCATCTACAACAAGAAGGAACTGAAGGACGCGCCCAAGAACTGGGACGACCTCCTGGAGACCAAGTACAAGAACAGGATCCAGTACTCCACGCCGGGCGTCGCGGGCGACGGCACCGCCCTGGTCATCAAGGCCATGCACGACTTCGGCGGCAAGGAAGCCGCCATGGAGTACCTGCACAGGCTCCAGGCCAACAACGTGGGGCCGTCCGCCTCCACCGGCAAGCTCGCGCCCAAGGTCGACAAGGGCGAGCTGCTCGCCGCCAACGGCGACGTGCAGATGAACTACGCCCAGGCCAAGACCATGCCCAACCTCGGCATCTGGTTCCCGGGCACCGCGAGCGGCACCAAGCCGTCCTCCTTCGGACTGCCGTACGCGGCCGGCCTGGTCAGCAAGGCCCCGCACAGCGCGAACGGCAAGAAGCTCCTCGACTACATGCTGAGCGAGGACGCCCAGAAGGAGGTCAGCGCGATCGGCGGTGGCTTCGCGGCGCGCACCGACATCAGGGCCACCGACGCCAACGCGGTCGCGCTCGGAAAGCTGATGCAGGGCGTCGACGTCTTCCAGCCCGACTGGATGGACATCGCCAAGAACCTCCCCGAGTACGTGGACGCGTGGAAGAGCGCCACCGCGAGCTGACCGGTCCCGATCGGTGATCGACCGGGCCGGGATCGACGGATCCTGACTAGGCTGGGGGCGCCGGCAACGCACAGCGCGGTGCGCCGGCGCCCCCAGCTCATCGCTCAGCAGCGCGAAGACCGCGCCGAACGCAGGAGTCCGCACCCATGGCAGAGCGCAAGCCGATCGAATCCTGGCTCACCGACATGGACGGTGTCCTCATCCACGAGGGCACCCCCATCCCCGGTGCGGACGCCTTCCTGAAGGGCCTCAAGGAGTCCGGGAAGCCGTTCCTGGTGCTCACCAACAACTCCATCTACACCCCGCGCGACCTCCAGGCTCGCCTCTCGCGCATGGGGCTGCAGGTGCCGGTCGAGAACATCTGGACCTCGGCGCTCGCCACCGCGAAGTTCCTCGACGACCAGCGCCCCGGCGGCACCGCCTACGTCATCGGCGAGGCGGGCCTGACCACCGCGCTGCACGACATCGGGTACGTCCTGACCGACCACGAGCCCGACTACGTCGTCCTGGGCGAGACCCGTACGTACAGCTTCGAGGCGCTCACCAAGGCGATCCGGCTCATCAACGGCGGGGCCCGGTTCATCTGCACCAACCCGGACGAGACCGGACCGAGCCAGGAGGGCCCGCTGCCCGCCACCGGCGCCGTCGCCGCCCTGATCACCAAGGCGACCGGCAAGAAGCCCTACTTCGCGGGCAAGCCCAACCCGCTGATGATGCGCACCGGCCTGAACGCGATCGGCGCGCACTCCGAGACCAGCGCCATGATCGGCGACCGGATGGACACGGACGTGCTCGCGGGCCTGGAGGCGGGCATGCAGACCTTCCTGGTCCTGACGGGGCTGACCCGGCCGGACGACGTGGAGCGGTACCCGTTCCGGCCGTCCAAGATCGTCGACTCGATCGCGGACCTGGTGAAGCTGATCTGACCTCCGGCCCGGGCGGGCCGTTGGTCCGTCCGGCCGAGCCGCCACGCCCTCGGGATGCGGAATGCGGCGCCACGCGTGAATCTCGGTTACAGGAGGTTCACGATGCGCATCCGTCCCATCACATTGTGTGCGGCCGTGGCGGCCGCCGCCCTGACCGTGCTGCCCGCGTCCCCCGCGGTGGCAGAGTCCGAGCCGCACGGATCGGTGCGGGTGACCCCGAGCACCACGGCCCCCGGCGGGGAGGTGGACCTGCGGGTCAGCGTGTGCAGCGGCCGCGAGGCGACCGGCACCTCCGACGCCTTCGTGTCGGAGGCCCGTTTCACGCCCGCGGCCGACGGCGGCCTCTTCGCGCAGGCCCGCATCCGCTCGGACGCGCAGGACCGCGACTACGACATCTGGGTCAACTGCAAGGACAGCTCCGGCAAGGCGAGCGGCCGGCTCACCGTGGTCCACGGCGACTCGCACCGCGACGGGGACCACGACCGCGACCACTCCCGGCCCACCCCGTTCCGGCCCGTGCACGCGGGCGGCGGAGGTGCGGCGAACCTCGCCGCGGACGGCGCCAAGGAGCAGGGCCCGGGCGTGCGGCACGAGGTGATCGGTCTCGCGCTCGCGGCCGTCGCGGCGGTGGCCGTGGCCTCGCGCAGCGTACGGCGCCGACGCGGCGGCGGCGACTGAGATGTCCTCGGCACGGGGCAGTGGGCGGCTGGTCACCGGCCTCGCCTGGGCCGTGCTGCTGCTCGGCCTGTGGCTGTGGGGCCGGGACGTCTCGGGCGGTTCGGGCAGTACGTCCGGGCCCATCACGGGCGACATCGCGGCCGTCGGCCGGCCGCTCGGCGCTCCGCTGCCGCCCGCGCACGACCCTTTGCGGGGTGCGGCGCCGCGGCGCGTGGAGATCCCCTCCATAGGCATCGCCGCGCCGGTCGTGCCGCGCGGCCTCGACGCCGAGGGCGCGGTGGACCCGCCGCCCTACGACCGGCCCGGCACCGTCGGCTGGTTCGACGGCGGGGCCCGGCCCGGCGAGGCGGGCGCGGCCCTGCTGGTCGGCCACGTCGACACCGAGAGCAAACCGGCCGTCTTCTACGGCCTGAGCGCGGCCCGCGCCGGTCAGCGGGTCAAGGTGACCGCCGCCGACGGCACGGTCGCCGAGTTCACCATCGACGACGTCCAGGTCTTTCCCCGCAGCCACTTCGACGCGGCCAAGGTGTACGGGCCCCGGCAGCGGGGCCGCGCCGAGCTGCGCCTGATCACCTGCGGCGGAACGTACGACCGCAGGACGAAGGCCTACACCGCCAACGTGGTGGTCTCGGCCTATCTGACCGACGCGAGGGAAGCGGCCCCTTCGAAGCCGCCGAAGCCCTGAACGCGCGGCGCGGGTGGCCGAAACCGGGCTCCGGACGGCCGCCGGGCACCTGGCCCGGCCGACGGCCCGCTCCCCCCGGAGCCGCCGGCCGGGCTGGTCCTCGACCGCGCGGGCACGGGCTGCGGGAGAAGCCCGGCACTACCGCGGGAGGTTCAGTGGGGTCGAGAGGTCGTGGGGCGAACGGGGCTGCGGCCGACACCCCCACTCTAGAACCGATGCGCGTCCCGGGCCTAGGTATGGATAACGCCAAGTCGCCTTGTGGCTGCGCTGTGTTGAGGGTCGGGTGCGGTGACGACCCCGGCCGGGGCGCGCCTCATCGCTCCAACCTCCGTGCTGTGTATGCCGGTTGGGCGCTGATCGCGGCCCTATCGCTGTCGGCCACGGGCTGCGGGGGCGCCGGTGAGGGGGCGACGCCCGCCGCGAGCCCGACCCCCTCCGGAGCGGTCCAACAGGCCGATGAGGCGAGCCCGTTCTGGGTGAACCCCCACACCAACGCGGCGCGCCAGCTGGCCGCGTACACGCGGGCCGGTGACGGCGCGAAGGCCGCGCTCATCAAGAAGATCGCCGAACAACCGGTGGGCGAGTGGATCGCCGGGAACGACCCCGAAGCGGCCGTGCGCGGCTTCACCGAGGCGGCGGCGAGGCAGGGCCGCACGGCGCTGCTCGTCCTCTACAACATCCCGCACCGCGACTGCGGCCAGTTCTCCAAGGGCGGCGCCCCCGACAGCGAGGCCTACCGGAACTGGGTCGACCAGGTCGCCCGGGGTATCGGACAGCGTCCCACCATGGTGGTCCTGGAGCCGGACGCCGTCCTGCACCTGGTGGACGGCTGCACCCCGGCCGCCTTCCACGAGGCGCGGTACGCCCTGCTGAAGGGCGCCGTCGAGCGGCTCAAGCGCCAGCCCACCACCAAGGTGTACGTGGACGCGGGCAACGCCGGGTGGCGCTCGCCGGGGGCCCTGGACGAGCCGCTGCGGCGGGCCGGGATCGAGAGGGCTGACGGGTTCGCGGTCAACGTGTCCAACTTCCAGACGACCGGGGCGAGCCGGGAGTTCGGCGAGCGCCTCTCGGAGAAGGTCGGCGGCAAGCACTTCGTGATCGACACCAGCCGCAACGGCAACGGCCCCTACACCGGGGGCGACCCGGGCGAGAACTGGTGCAACCCGCCGGGCCGGGCGCTGGGCGAGCGGCCGACGAGGCGGACGGGGGGCGGCGCGGTCGACGCCTATGTGTGGGCGAAGCGGCCCGGCGAGTCGGACGGCCCGTGCAAGGGCGGGCCCCCGGCGGGCGCCTGGTGGCCGGAATACGCCCTGGCGCTCGCGGCCAACTCGCGCTGAGCGATCCCGCCGGGCGGGAACGACCGAGGCCCCCTCGCGCTGGGCGAGGGGGCCTCGGTGGTGCGTGCGCCGCCAGGGACTCGAACCCCGGACCCGCTGATTAAGAGTCAGCTGCTCTAACCAACTGAGCTAGCGGCGCCTGCTGACCTGGAAAACATTACCGGACTCCAGAGGGTGGTTTTGACCAGCGCCACGCTGTCAGATGTTCGTTTTATCCCTTTCGTTCCGTCAAAATGCGACGAGTTAGGACAACCGGGGCGCCGCTCTCCGTGCGGCAGCCCGTAAAAGATCTTCGAAGTCTCCGAGAACGGAACGAACGGGAGGGGATGCGGATGAAGGCCAGTACGCCCGGGCCGGTGTTCGAGGACTACGAGCCCACGGGGGAGTGCGGCTGCCCCGGCTGCGCCGACCGCAGGCGGTCGCGGCTGCTCCCGGTGCGCGACGGCGGCCTTCCCGCGGCGAACGGCGGCGCGCGCCGGGCGCTGGTGGCGGCCACCGCGGCCTCGATGGTGCTCGGCGGCGGCACGGTGGCCGCGGCCGCGCCCGCCCCGCTGCCCGAGGGAACCGGCGCCAACACCGCCGCCGACCCCGGCCCGCCCACCGAACAGGGCGCCCGGACCGGACTGCACGGAGCACCCGGCCAGGCCGCGGTCGCGCCCACCAGGCTGCGGCCCATCACCCGGGCCGAGATCATCAACCGGGCCAAGGTCTGGGTGGCCGCGTCCGTCCCGTACAACATGGAGGCGTACTGGACGGACGGGTACCGGCAGGACTGCTCGGGCTATGTGTCCATGGCCTGGGACCTCGGCACCAACGAGTGGACGGGGAGCCTGGACCGGTTCGCGGTGCGGGTGACCCGCGACGAGCTCCAGCCCGGCGACATCCTGCTCTTCCACAACCCGACCAACCCCACCAAGGGCTCGCACGTCGTGATCTTCGGCGGCTGGACCGACTACACGCACACCTACTACACCGCCTACGAGCAGACCCCGCCCGGCACCCGCAAGCAGGCCACCCCGTACGCGTACTGGAAGAACTCGGCGAGCTACCTGCCCTACCGGTACAAGGGGCTCGCCACCGGCAGCGGGGGCGGGGAGCCGGGCACCGACAGCGAGGGGAACGAGTTCCCGGGCGCTGACAAGTTCGGGCCCGGCGCCGACAACAGCTACGTCACCCGTCTCGGCCAGATGCTGATGCGGCGCGGCGGAAGCCGCTTCTACACCGAGGGCCCGGGGCCCCGCTGGGGCTCGGCCGACCTCAACGCGACCCGCGCCTTCCAGCAGGCCCAGGGCTGGACCGGCGCGGACGCCGACGGCATCCCGGGCGCGCGCACCTGGGCGCTGCTCGTGCAGGGAACCGGCAAGGACATCGCCCCCGCCACGCCCGCGCCGCCCCCGGCCCCGGGCGGACCCGGGCCCGCGCGGCCCGCCTACCCCGGCCTGAGCCACTTCCGGCCGGGCCAGGACAACCCGTACGTCACCCAACTCGGCCGGCAGCTCGTGAAGAAGGGCTTCGGCACGTACTACACCTCGGGCCCCGGGCCGCGCTGGGGCGAGGCGGACCGGCGCAACGTCGAGGCGTTCCAGCGGGCCCAGGGCTGGTCGGGCGCGGAGGCCGACGGCTACCCGGGCCCCGAGACCTGGCGGCGGCTCTTCGCATGACGGAGGCAAGGACGAGCATGCAGACCCCCATCGAAGGCGCCGACGCGCCCCGTGACCCCGCGTTCGGCGGGGACGCCGGGCGCAGGGTGGCCGTGATCCGCAGCGAGAACACCGCCGAGATCCCGGTCCACCTGCTGTTCCGCGACGACACCGGCCCCAACCCGGTCGTCCCCGCCGTCGCCCCGGCAGCAACCCCGCGCCCCGGGCCGAGGCCGCCCCGGCAGGCCGGGACCCGCCCGGTCGTCAAGCCCCCGGCCAGACCCGCGACCCCGGTCGACCCGCACATCGCGGAACGGCCCGGCCCGGTGCTGCCAGGCCGCGCGGCCCTCGCCGCCGGGGTCCTCGCGCTCGCCGGATGCGGGGCCGTCCTGTGGTGGGCGGGCGTCCTGCCCCGGCGGGTCACCGCGCCGCTGCGGCTGCCCGCGTACCCGTACCACGGGATCGCCCTCGAACAGTGGGGGCTGCTCGCCCTCGGGCTGAGCGGGGCGGTCCTCGCCTTCGGCGGGCTCTGCCGCGGTCACGTCGGCCACGCCTGGGTGCTTTCGCTGTTCGGCGACTACCGCGGCAGCGTGCGCCGCACCGGTCTGGTGTGGATGAGCCCGCTGCTGCTGCGCCGCAGCGTCGACCTGCGCCTGCGGCACTGGCGCAGCGAACCGATGGACGCGGTCGACGCGAACGGCACCGCGCTGCGGGTCGTGGTCCTGGTGGTGTGGCGGATCCGGGACACCGCGCGGGCCACGCTCGCCGTCGCCGACCACGAGACGTATCTGCGCCAGCAGGTCGAGGCGGCGATGGCCCGGGTCCTCTCGCAGCTCCCGGCCGACGCCTTCCACGAGGACGCGCCCACCCTGCGCGACGCGGAGGCCGTCGGCGACGCGCTGACCCGGATGCTGAAGGCGGAGGCGGAGCCGGTCGGCATCGAGCTGTACTCGGCGCAGCCGACCGGCATCGAGTACGCGCCCGAGGTGGCGGCGGCGATGCGCAGACAGCGGATCGCGGCGATCGACGCCCGCCACCGCGACCAGGTGCTGACCTCGGTGGTCGACGCGGTGGACGACACGGTGCGCCGGCTGACCTCACGCGGTCTGGTGGAGCTCGACGACTACGAGCGCAAGGCCCTGGTGAAGGACCTGACGGTCGCCTTCTGCACGGGACGGGGCGCCGGAGAGAGCCTCTGAGCGGGCCGCGGCCGATCTCGTACGGGGCCTGGACATGACCAAGTCCCGTCCATAGTCTGGGAGTTGGTCTAGACCGGAACATGAAATACCGCACGCGTGCAGCTCCATCCAAGGAACTCCCCCACGTTCTCCAGGAGTGGTCAGCATGCGACACAAGCAGCGGCTCGGTGCCGCTGTGGTGGGGCTCGCCGTCGTCGGCGCGTCCCTGCTCGCGACCGGCAGTGCGAGCAGCCACGGCTACACCGACCAGCCCATCAGCCGACAGAAGCTGTGCGCCAACGGCACCGTCACCGACTGCGGCGAGATCCAGTGGGAGCCGCAGTCCGTCGAGGGCCCCAAGGGCTTCCCGGCCGCCGGTCCCGCCGACGGGACGATCTGCGCGGGCGGCAACGACCGGTTCGCCGAGCTGGACGACCCGCGCGACGGCACGGGCTGGCCCACGACACAGCTGACGGGCGGTCAGACCTACACGTTCCGCTGGCAGTTCACCGCCCGCCATGCGACGACCGACTTCCGCTACTACCTCACCAAGCAGGGTTGGGACCCCACCCAGCCGCTGACCCGGGACGCGCTCGACACCCGGCCGTTCCTCGTCGTGCCCTACGGCGGCAAGCAGCCACCGGGCACCCTCTCGCAGCAGGGGACCGTCCCCACCGGCCGCACCGGCCACCACGTCATCCTCGCCGTGTGGACGATCGCCGACACCGGCAACGCCTTCTACGCCTGCTCGGACGTTCAGTTCTGACGCTCCGTCAACTACGGTGCGGCGCCATGACCGCCATGTCCGAAGTCGCGTCGACCGTGTCGGAGTACGTACAGCGCCAGTGGGGCGACGGGCGCAGGGGACTGCGGTACGGCGGCCTGGAGCTCACCCACCACCAGGTCGCCGCGGGCTCCGCCGCCCGCGCCGCGCTCCTCGCCGAGCTGCTGCCCCGGGGTGTCGAGCCGCACCTCGGGGTCCTGCTCGACAACACCCCCGAGTTCCCGCTCTGGCTCGGCGCGGCGGCCCTTGCCGGGGCCGCGGTCGCGGGCATCAACCCCACCCGGCGCGGCCCCGAGCTGGCCCGCGACATCCTGCACACCGAGTGCCGGATCCTGGTCACCGGACGCGTACACCTTCCCCTGCTCGACGGGCTCCACCTGCCGGGCGTACGCGTCCTGGTGACCGGCACCGAGGAGTACGAGCGGCTCCTCGCCCCGTACGCGGACGCCCGGCCCGGCGAGTGCGCGGTCGGTCCGGTCGGCCCGGCCACCCGCCTGCTGCTGTACTTCACCTCCGGCTCCACCGGCGCCCCCAAGGCCGCGATCTGCACGCAGGGCCGGCTGGCCGCCGCGGGCGAGGCCCTGGTGAGCCACTTCGGTCTTGGCCCGGACGACGTGCACTACATCTGCATGCCGATGTTCCACGGCAACGCGGTGATCGCCAACTGGGCCCCGGCCCTGACCTCGGGCGCCACCATCGCCCTGCGGGACCGCTTCTCGGCGTCCGGATTCCTCGACGACGTACGGGCCTACGGCGCCACGTACTTCACCTACGTCGGCCGGGCCGTCCACTACGTGCTGGCCACGCCCGCCCGGCCCGAGGACCGCGCGCACCGGCTGCGGCTCGGCTTCGGGACCGAGGCGGGCGCGGTCGACGCGGACCGGTTCGCGCGGCGGTTCGGCGTGGAGCTGGTCGAGGGGTACGGGTCGTCCGAGGGCGGCGCCGCGATCCAGCGCACCCCGGGCACCCCGCCGGGCGCGATAGGAAAGCCCGCGCCGGGCGGCGACCTCGCGGTGGTCGACCCGCAGACGGGCCGCGAGTGCGAGCGGGCCCGCTTCGACGAGGCGGGCCGCCTCCTCAACGGGACTCGTGCGGTGGGGGAGTTGGTGAACCGGGGCCCGAACCCCTTCGAGGGCTACTGGCGCAACCCGGCGGGCGACGCGGAACGCCGCCGGGGCGGCTGGTACTGGACGGGCGACCTGTTCTTCCGCGACGAGGACGGCTTCCTCTACTTCGCGGCCCGCGCGGACGACCGCCTGCGCGTGGACAGCGAGAACCTGGCCGCCGCGCTGATCGAGAACATCCTGGCGAGGTGGGAGCCGGTCACGGGCGCCGCGGTGTACGCGGTGCCGGATCCGGTCACCGGCGACCAGGTCATGGCCGCCCTGTCCCTGCCGGACCAGCCCTTCGACCCGGCCGCCTTCCTCGGATTCCTGGGCGCTCAAAGGGACTTGGGCACCAAGATGGCGCCGCGCTTCGTGCGGGTGATGGCGCGCCTCCCGGTGACGGCGACCAACAAGGTGCACCGGGCGGTGCTGCGCGAGGAGGGGTTCTGGTCCGGGGGAGAGGTGTGGTGGCGGCCGCCCGGCGAGGCCGCGTACCAGCTCCTGTCGCCGGTCGACGTCACGCGGCTGCGCGAGCAGTACGCGGCGCACGGCAGGGCCGCGGTGTTCGGCGCGGAAGCGGGCGGAGGGGCGGGACGGCCGAAAGGGCCCGGGCCCGGGGCACCTGATCGCGCGGGCGGGTGAATCACCGGCCAGGGTCCCCCGGCACCCCGCCCGGCGATGGGTGGATGGGCCCGTGAACTCCCGCCTCCTGCCCACCGCCCTCGCCCTGGCCTCCGCACTGTTCGCCACCCCGGTCGCCGCCGCCCGCCCCGCGCCCCCCGGGGCGGCCGCCCGCTTCCACGAGTACGTAGCCCTCGGCGACTCCTGGTCCGCGGACGTCACCGTGCTCGGCATCGACCCCACCTACGCCCCCACGGGCTGCGCCCAGAGCACCTGGAACTACCCCAAGCAGGTCGCCGCCCGGCTCCGGGTGAGGGCGTTCCGGGACGCGACGTGCGGAGGCGCCACCACCGCCGAGATGACCAGACCGCAGAACGTCGGCCGCGTACCGCTGCTCGCGCAGGGCGTGAACCCGGCCCAGTTCGACCGGCTGACGCCCACCACCGACCTGGTCACCGTCGGCATCGGCGGCAACGACGTGGGGCTCGCGGACGTGGTGCCCGGCTGCGTCAACCCGCTGCCCGCCCCGCTGGCCGCCCCGTGCCGGAACAGGTTCACCGGCCCCGACGGCAGCGACCTGGTGTCGCGGCGGATCGCCGCCACCCGGCCCCGGATCGCCAAGGTGCTCGCGGGCATCCACCGGCGCTCGCCCCGGGCCACCGTGCTGGTCGTCGACTACCTGGCCGGGGTCGCCGCCGACCACGGCTGCTATCCGCGGGTCCCGATCCTCGACCAGGACCTGACGTGGCTCGGCGCCCGCCTCAGGGAGCTGAACGCCATGCTCGCCTCCGCCGCCGAGGAAGGCGGGGCCGAGTTCGCCGACACCTATCGGGGAAGCGTCGGACACGACATCTGCGAGCCCGCCGGTACGCGGTGGGTCGAGGGCCTGGTGCCGGTGTCCAGCGACCCGCCGGGGCCCGCCGTCCCGTTCCACCCCAACCGCCTGGGCGCCGACCACCAGGCCGCCACGGTGCTGTCCGCGCTGGGGAGTTGACCCCCGCGGGAAAGCCCCGGAGGGCCGGTCATCGGTGAGATGACCGGCCCTCCGGCCGCGCGGGGGAGCGGTACGGGTTCACGCCGCCGGTTCCGCGACGCGGGTCGGAGCGATGCCGCCGCCCTCGTCCTCGGCGCCCCGCGCCTGCTCCTCGGCCTGGGCCTTGGCCGCCGCGGCCGGGCCCCGCAGCATCCCGGCCGCCAGCACCGCGGCGACGAGCAGGACCGCGGTGCCGCCGACCGCCGCGTACCGCATGCCGTCCACGAAGGCCTCCTGGGCGAGGGAGACAAGGGCCCGGTCGGCGCCGGCGACGGCCGCGCCCAGGGTCTCGCGGGCGGCTGCGGGCGCCGAGTCCGGCAGGTCGGAGCGGTAGACCGCGGTGCCGATCGACCCGAGCACCGCCATGCCGAGCGCCCCGCCGAACTCCTGCCCCGTTTCGAGGAGCGCGGCCGCCGAGCCCGCCTTCTCGGTGGGCGCCGAACCCAGCGCCATGTCGGAGACCAGGGCCATCACGGTCACGATGCCCATGCCGATGACCGCGGTAGCGGCCAGCACTGTCCACAGCGAGTCGGTCCCGGCGAGCGCCAGGAGCGCGTATCCGGCGGCGCCGAGCACGCAGCCCGCGGCGATGACGTAGGCCCGGTTCACCTTCTGTGCCACGGCGGTCGCGATGGGGGCGGCCGCGCCGATGGTGAGCGAGGGGGCGACGCTCCACAGCGCGGCCCGCAGCGTGCTCATGTCGAGGACGGACTGGAGGTACTGGGTGGTGAAGTAGGCCGAGCCCATCATCGCGAAGGCTGCGATGGTGTTGAGGGAGATCGCGGCGCCGAACCCGCGGCCGGGGCGGAACAGTTCACGGCTGATCATCGCGTCGCGCCGGGTGAGCTGACGGCGTACGAAGACCGCGCCGACCAGCAGGCCCGCCGCCACACAGAGCGCGTTCGGCGCGGAGAGGCCGTCGGCCGCGAACTCCTTGAGGCCGTACACCACCGGCAGCACCGCGCCCATCGACAGCGGAACGCTCAGCAGGTCGAACTTCCCGGGCGCCGGGTCCTTGGCCTCCGGGACCAGCACCGGCGCGAGGACCAGGAGCAGCACCATCGCGGGCACGTTGATCAGGAAGACGGAGCCCCACCACAGGTGCTCCAGCATGATCCCGCTCATCACCGAGCCGAGCGCGATCCCGCCCGCCATCGCGCCGGACCAGATGCCGATGGCCCGGCCGCGCTCCTTGTCGTCGCGGAACATGGTGCGGACCAGGCCCATCGTCGAGGGCATCAGGGTGGCTCCGCCGAGGCCGAGCAGGGCCCGGGACGCGATGAGCATCTCGGCGCTGGTGGCGTACGCGGCGGTCACCGAGGCGATGCCGAAGGCGGCGGCGCCGAACAGGAGCAGCTTGCGGCGGCCGATCCGGTCGCCGAGCGAGCCCATCGTGATCAGCAGCCCGGCGAGCGCGAAGGCGTACACGTCGATGATCCACAGCTGCTGGGTGGCGGACGGGGCGAGCTCGCGGTTGATGGAGGGGAGCGCGAAGTAGAGGACGGAGACGTCCATCGAAACGAGGAGGAGGGGCAGCAGGAGGACCACGAAGGCGGTCCATTCCCGGCGCCCGGCGCGGAGGCGGGCCCCGCCGGTGGTGCTCGCTGTGGTGCTCGTCGAGTGCGTCATGGCAAGAAATGTACGAGCGTCTTAAACGCTTGTCTAGTACTTACGTTTAAGACGTACGTATAAATCTCTGGGCACGCGGGTGCGCCGATGGGTCGGTGGGTGATCCGTGCGGGAGTCGCTCTTGGGCGGGGCCGCCGCGGGCACGAAAAAGCCCCCCGCTTTCGCGAGGGGCTTTCTCCGTCTGTGCGCCGCCAGGGACTCGAACCCCGGACCCGCTGATTAAGAGTCAGCTGCTCTAACCAACTGAGCTAGCGGCGCCTGCTGACAGAGAAAATACTACCTGGTCCTCCGGGGTGCTCATGACCACCCCGGGGCCGGGCCGCGAGGGCGGTCAGATGGCCAGCGAGAGCACCACCGGGGCGGCCCGGCGGTTGAGGGTGTCGGCCGCGGCGCGCAGCCGGTGGGCGTGCTCGATCGGCATCGACAGGGCCAGGCAGCCGACGGCCGAGCCCGCGGTCAGCGGCACGGCCGCGCAGACCGTGCCCACCGCGTACTCCTGGAGGTCGAGCACCGGCACGGTGGCGGGCTGGCTGTCGAGCTTGGAGAAGAGGACCTTCTCGCTGGTGATCGTCCGGGAGGTGAGCCGGGCGATCTTGTGGCGCGAGAGGTGGTCGCGGCGGCCGTTCTGGTCGAGCTGGGTCAGCAGGCACTTGCCGACCGCGCTCGCGTGGGCCGCCGACTTGAAGTCGACCCACTCGTTCACCTTCGGCGCGGTCGGCCCGTCCGCGTACTGGGTGATCTTGACCTCGCCGTCGATGTAGCGGCTGATGTAGACGGCCGCGCCCACCGAGTCGCGCAGCGACATGAGGGTGTCCTGGAGCTTGGTCTCCAGGGCCTGCTGGCGGGCGGCGCCCGAGCCGAGCAGGACCATCGAGTCGCCGATCACATAGGCGCCGTCGGCCACCTGCTCCACGTATCCCTCGCGCCGCAGCATGAGCAGCATGGAGGTCAGATGGGCGGTGGGCAGGCCCGTCTCCCGCGCGACCTGGACGTCGGTCACGCCCCCGCCGTGCCTGGAGATCGCCTCCAGGACCCGCAGGACGTACTGCACCGAATGGAACGGCGCGGTCGGCTCCGGCTTCAGCGCCACGGTTTCCCCCTAGCAGGTCGAACTGCGAAGGTGGCAGGTCTGCCGTTCCACGATAGCCGCCAAGACCCGTTTCCGGTGGGGGTGTTGACAAGATTGGTGGCGCGCTCCAGGGCTCTGTCCTGGGACGCGCCACCGTGGCATATGCCAGAGTCACGATCTGGGGGCGCTCGGATGGCCGGAACGTGAGGTCAGCGTCGCGCACGGCGCGTGCTCAGGCGATCGCGCCGAGGAACTCCCTCGTACGCTCGTGCTCCGGTGCGCCGAAGATCTGCTCCGGCGGACCGGACTCGATGACCTTGCCCGCGTCGAACATCATCACCTCGTCCGAGATGTCCCGCGCGAAGCTCATCTCGTGCGTGACGCAGAGCATCGTGATGTCGGTGGTCCGGGCGATGTCGCGCAGCAGGTCGAGCACGCCGGCCACCAGCTCCGGGTCGAGCGCGGAGGTCACCTCGTCCAGGAGCAGCACCTCGGGCCGCATCGCGAGCGCCCGCGCGATGGCGACGCGCTGCTGCTGCCCGCCGGACAGCTGCGCGGGCTTCGCGTCCCGCTTCTCGTCCAGGCCCACCAGGTCGAGCAGTTCGCGCGCCCGCGCCTCGGCCTCGTCGGCGCTCATGCCGAGCACCCGCACCGGCGCCTCGGTGATGTTGCGCAGCACGCTCATGTTGGGGAACAGGTTGAACTGCTGGAAGACCATCCCGATCTTCTTGCGGGCCTCCCGGCGCTCCTTCTCACCGGCCGGGTGCAGCCGGGTCCCGTTGACCTGGATGATGCCGGAGTCGGGCGTCTCCAGGGTCATGAGCAGCCGCAGGATCGTGGTCTTGCCGGAGCCCGACGGGCCGATCAGGGTGACGTGCCTGCCCTTGCGGGCGGTGAAGCAGAGGTCGTCGAGGACGGTGTTGTCGCCGAAGCGCTTGGTCACGTTCTCGAAGCGGATCAGCTCGGCGCCGGTCTTCTCGCGGACGGGGGTCTCGGTCTGGGTTTCAGCGGACAAGGCGGCGCTCCAGGGCTCGTACGAACAGCGAAGCCGGATAGGCGATGAGGATGAAGGCGACGCCGACGACGGTCAGCGGCTCGGTGTACTGGAAGGTGCTCGCCCCCGCCAGGCGGGCCTGCTGGAGCATCTCCAGGACGCTGATCCCGGCGAGCAGCGGGGTGTCCTTCAGCATGGAGATGACGTAGTTGCCGAGCGCGGGCGCGATGCGGCGGACCGCCTGCGGCAGGATCACCGCGAACCAGGTGCGGTGCGTGGGCAGGCTCAGCGCGGTCGCCGCCTCCCACTGGCCCCTGGGCACGGCCTCGATGCCGGCCCGGTAGACCTGCGCGGTGTACGTCGAGTAGTGCAGGCCGATGGCGAGGACGCCGGTGGTCAGCGCGGAGAACTTCACGCCCCACTCCGGCAGCACGAAGAACAGGAAGAACAGCTGCACCAGCAGCGGCGTGGTGCGGACGAACTCCGTGAACAGATGGACGGGCCAGCGCACGAAGCGGGTCGGGGCCCGGAAGGCCAGCGCCCACACCAGGCCCAGGCTGAAGGAGATGAGCGAGCCGAGCGCCAGGATCTGGAGCGTGGTGAGCACGCCGTCCCAGAAGCGCGGCATGAAGTCCCAGACGGCGGACCAGTCCCAGGTCATCGGAGGTCACCTCGCGCTGTCGTGCCGCCCACGGCGACGGGCTTCTTCGCCTGCACGGCCGGGGAGCCGCCGCCCGGGGGCGCGGTGCCCACCCCGAGGTTCGCCTTGGTACGGCGTTCGAGCGCCTTCATCCCGCGGGTGATGCCGAAGGCGAGCACGAAGTAGATGAGCAGGGTGACGGAGTAGATCTGCGCGCTGTCCTGCGTCGCGAGCCGCACCAGGTACGCGGCGAACGACACGTCGCCCACGCCGAGCAGCGAGACCAGGGCGGTCCCCTTGAGCAGCTCGATCAGCAGGTTGCAGAACGGCGGCATCATCTCCGGCACCGCTTGCGGCAGCAGGACGAGGCGCATCCGCTGCCACGGCGTGAAGCTGAGCGCGATGCCCGCCTCGCGCTGGGCGGGGGCCACCGCGTTCAGCGCGCCGCGCACGATCTCCGCGCCGTATGCACCGTAGGAGAGGCCGAGCGCGAGGACCGCCGCCCACATCGGGACCAGCTGCCAGCCCGCGAGCGGCGGCAGCACGAAGAACAGCCAGAACATCAGCACCAGGGCCGAGGTCCCGCGGAAGATCTCCGTGTACGCGGCCGCCAGGAACCGGACCGCGCGGGAGCGGTGGGTGCGGGCGATGCCCACGCCGAAGGCGACGGCCGCGGCCAACGCGGCGCTGTACACCGTCAGTTGGACCGTGATCCAGATTCCCGGCAGCACCCAGTGCTGCCACAGTCCCGCCGTCATCGGCACAGCTCCTTGGCGGTCAAAGTGGTCATCTCGTCCTGCGTGAAGCCGAAGGGCTTCAGGATCCGGAACAGCTCGCCGCTCTGCTTCATGCGGTGGATCTCGGCGTTGAAGGCGTCGCGCAGCTCGCCGTCGGTGGGCCTGAAGCCGAAGCCGCCGCCGTCGATCTTCTTCTTGCCGTCGACGACCGCCGCGAACGGCTGGGTGGCCTCGGCCTTCGCGCTCTTCTTCACGACCTCCCGCACGGTGAGGGAAGTGCCCGCGAACACGTCCACCCGGCCCGACTCGACCGCGTTCAGGCCCGCCACCTGGTCCTGGAGGATGACGATGTCGCCCTCGGGGTAGCCGGCGGCGGTGGCGTGGCCGATCTCGGCGTAGCCGGTGCCGGTCGCGAACCGCGCCTTGGCGCGGACCACGTCCTCGTAGCTGTGCAGGTTCTTCGGGTTGCCCTTGCGGACGATGAACGCGTCCAGCATCTGGTACTCGGGGTCGGCGAACAGGACCTGCGCGCAGCGTTCCTTGTTGATGTACATCCCGGCGGACACGACGTCGAACTGCTGGGAGTTGAGCCCGGGGATCAGCGAGGAGAAGTCGGTGGCCACGGGCTGGACGCGGTCGATGCCGAGCCGCTTGAAGATCACCTTGGCGAGTTCGGGTGCCTCGCCGGTGAACTCGCCCTGCTCGTTCACATAGCCGTACGGAACCTCACCGGCGATGCCGAGGCGCACCGTCCCCTGCGACTTGAGGCGGGCGAGGGCGCCGCCCTGGGGGACGCGGGAGCAGGCGGCGGCGCCGGTGAGCGCGACGGCGGCGGCGCCGGTGAGCAGGGTTCGCCTGGGTATGGAGGGTCTGGGGCGTGAGGTAGCTCGGGCCATGGCGGCGCGGCTACCCCCCTTTATCCAGCCCATGCCCCCCATTTTTCGGGGCGCCGCCCGGCGCCGCCCGCTGGATTCAGCCCGTCGGGTGCTCCCCGAACGCAGCGGCGGCCCGCAGCGCCACCTCGTCCCGGTGGCGCGCCGCGATCAGCTGGAGGCCGATGGGAAGGCCGTCCGCGTCCGTGCCGACCGGGACCGACACCGCCGGCTGCTGGGTCAGGTTGAACGGGTAGGTGAACGGCGTCCACCCCGTCCAGCGGTGCGGCCCGGGGCCCGCCGGTGTCTCCCGGCCCGCCGTGAAGGCGGTGATCGGCAGGGTGGGCGTCGCCAGCAGGTCGTAGCGCTGGTGGAAGCGGGCCATCCGGCGGCCCAGTCCGGTGCGGGCGGTCTGCGCGGTCAGGAGCTCCAGGGCGGACAGCCGGGCGCCCTGCGCGGCGATCTCGCGCAGCCCCGGGTCGAGCAACTCCCGCTGTCGTGCGTTCAGTTGGGCGACGAGATGGGCCGCCCCCGCGTTCCACAGGGTGTGGAAGACGTCCACCGGGTCCGCGAAGTCGGGGTCGGCCTCCTCCACGTACGCCCCGAGGTCGGCGAGGCGGGCCATCGCGGCCCGTACCGCCGCGGCCACCTCGGGGTGCACCGCCACCTGTCCGCCGAAGGAGGGCGAGTAGGCGACCCGCAGCCCCTTGACGCCCGCCGCCGGGTCCTCGGGAAGGGCCGCCGCGTACGACAGGGCCGGGGGTTCGAGCGCCGTGGGGTCGCGCCAGTCCGCGCCGCTGATCACGTCGAGGAGCAGGGCCGCGTCCGCCGCGTCCCGGGCGATGGGGCCCACGTGCGAGAGCGCGCCGAAGGCGCTGGCGGGGTGCAGCGGGACCCGGCCGTACGTCGGCTTGAGGCCGAGCACCCCGCAGAACGAGGCCGGGATGCGGATCGAACCCCCGCCGTCGGTGCCGAGCGAAAGCGGCGCCGCCCCCGCCGCGACCGCCGCCGCGCTGCCGCCACTGGAGCCGCCCGCCGTGCGCGTCGCGTCGTGCGGGTTGCGGGTGACGCCGGTGCGGGGTGAGTCGGTGACGCCCTTCCAGCCGAACTCGGGGGTCGTCGTCTTGCCGACCAGGACCGCGCCGTGCTCGCGCAGCCGGGCCACCGCCGGAGCGTCCTCCTCCCAACTCCCGTTCGCGGACACGGTGTTGGACCCTCTCAGGGTCGGTCCGCCCGCCTGGAGGAGCAGGTCCTTCACCGACACCGGCACCCCGTCGAGGAGCCCCTGCGGCTCCCCGGCGTGCCAGCGTTCGGTGGCGGCGCGGGCCTGGGTCAGGGCCGCCTCGGTGTCGACGCGCACGAACGCGTTCAGGCGGGGTTCCACGGCCTCGATCCGGGCCAGTACCGCCCGGGTCGCGTCGAGGGGGGAGAAGGTGCCCGCCCGGTAGCCGGACAGAAGTTGACGTGCCGTCAGATCGGTGAGTTCGCTCGGCTCGGTCATGAACGATGTCGTACCCACCTTTCCGCCCCGCCACGTGACCGGGTGGCGCGGGCTTTCGCACCGCGACGAGGCCCCGCCCCGGTCCCCGGGCGGCCGGGAATAAAACGGAGACCGCCTCCTGTTTGGCTTGCACGTACGCGGAACGTGAGTGACGCGACGAACGTGAACGACGTGACGAACTGGAGGCGCGGACCGGTGGACGTGGATGCGATTCGAGGGACGGCGGCCGGAACCGCACCCGTACCCCTGTCGGTGCTGGACCTGGTGACGGTCGGCAGCGGCTACACCGCGCACCGTGCGCTGCGGACCAGTGTGGAGATCGCGCGGCTGGCCGAGCGGCGCGGCTTCCACCGGCACTGGGTCGCCGAGCACCACTCCATGCCCGGCGTCGCCTCCTCCGCGCCGGCCGTGATCCTCGCCCACCTCGCCGCGCACACCAGCCGCATCCGGCTCGGCTCGGGCGGGGTGATGCTGCCCAACCACGCGCCGCTGGTGATCGCCGAGCAGTTCGGCACGCTGGAGGCGATGGCCCCGGGCCGCATCGACCTCGGGCTCGGCCGGGCGCCCGGCACGGACGGTGCGACGGCCGCGGCCCTGCGCCGCACCGACCGCCTGAACGAGGGCGCCGAGGACTTCCCCCAGCAGCTCGCCGAACTGACCCGCTTCCTCGACGACGACTTCCCGGACGGGCACCCCTACGCCCGCATCCACGCGGTGCCCGGCCCGGTGCAGGGCCCCTCGGCCCGCCCGCCAATCTGGCTGCTCGGCTCCTCCGGCTTCAGCGCCCGCCTTGCGGGTGCGCTGGGCCTTCCGTTCGCCTTCGCGCACCACTTCTCCGCGGCGAACACCGTGCCCGCGCTCGACCTCTACCGCGACTCCTTCCGGCCGTCGGAGATCCTGGACGCGCCGTACGCCCTGATCGGCGTCTCGGCGCTGGCCGCGGACGACGAGAAGCAGGCCAGGCGGCAGACCCTCACCAACGCCCTGTCGATGGTCCGCCTGCGCACCGGCCGCCCCGGCCTGGTGCCGACGCCGGAGGAGGCGGAGGCGTACCAATTCAGCGCGCTGGAGCGGGAGTTCGTCGACAGCTGGCTCGCCAACGTCATCTCCGGCACGGCGGACGAGGTGCGCGCCGGTCTGGACGCCCTCCAGAAGCGCACGGGCGCGGACGAACTGATGCTGACGGCGAACGCGCATGGCCCCGAGGTGAGGGTGCGCTCGTACGAACTGATAGCCAACGCATACGAATTGCCCTCCCTGACCCCCTGACCCCATTGGCCCGGCTGACCCCAACCCCGCCAGGGGCGCGGGTACCCAATCGGCGCGGCTGCCCCGAACCCCGCCAGGAACGCGGGGAACTGCGCGATCGGCCCCCACGGTCCGCGGGTGGACGGGGAGAGTTGGCGATGCAATCGGCGCGGCTGTCCCCCAACCCTGCCGGGGGGCGCGGGGAACTGCGCGACCAGCCAACGTGGCCCGCGGGTAACCGGTCGGGTGCGGGAGCGCCTGGTCCCAACTCCCTCGGCGGCAAGCGGGGTCGCACCCCGCTCCCGCGTCGCCGCGTGCGCCCGCCGACCGTGCGTGGCTCGTCGCGCAGTTCCCCGCGCCCCGTGGGGGTCGGGGCCCGGCCGGGCCGGAGGGATGGCCCAACTACGCTGAAAGCGGGCCGGATTCGGCTGAGAGCAGGGTGGTGAGTACCCCGGTCAGGGCGCGCCGCAGGGCGGGGTCGGTGATGAGCCCGGCCGGGCCGACGGCGCCCCGCGGCACCGGGACATGAACGGCCGCGGCGTCGACGACGTACGCCCCCGTGTAGCCGAGCACAGTCCGCAGCGCCGCATGCGCCCCCGCCGCCCCGGTCGGGCTGACCGAGGCGTTGACCCAGCCGACGGGCTTGTCGGAGATCTCGGTGCCGCCGACCGTCCAGTCGAGCAGGTTCTTGAAGGAGCCGGGCAGGTCACCCGCGTACTCCGGGGTGCAGATCAGGATCGCGTCCGCCGAGGCGATGAGGGCGCGCAGACGGGCCACCTCCGCGGGCAGCGGGTCGACGTCGTCGTCCGGGTTGAAGTGCGGGAGCGAGCCCATCCCGTCGTACGTGACGGACTTCGCGAGGCCCTCGGCGAGGTCCGCGACCGTGCGGACCACGGCCGAGTTGGTGGAGGCGGCGCGCAGGCTGCCGCTGATGAGCGCGAGGGTGGGGAGACCGGCCATGGCGCCGATCGTACGTCGGTAAAACCTGGGTCACCGCGGCGGACTGGTCCAGCGCCGCTCCCGGGGGCCGGAGGGCCGCAGATGGCTGGACGCTGGCGACGCAAAGCATCTCAACTCGGCCCCTGACAAGGGCGTTCACCACCAGATTGGTCTAGTCCTCAATTTGGTTCAGACCATTGACGTGGCCGGGATTCGATCGCTATCACTTCCTCAACCGCTTCCCCGCACCCCCTGTGCCCCGTCCCCCCGGAGGTCGTCTTGCAGCGCCGCAGACCCGTTGTTGCCGCCTTGAGCACCGCCGTGCTCGCCGCCGGCGCCCTGGCAGCCTTCGCGGGCCTCGGCACCGCGTCGGCCGCGACCACCGCCCAGAACGCCGCCGCACCCTCGACGGGCGGCGTGAAGATCGCGTACTACGACCAGTGGAGCGTGTACGGGAACGCCTTCTACCCCAAGCACCTCGACACCCGGGGCATCGCGGGCAAACTGGACGTCCTCAACTACTCGTTCGGCAACATCGACCCCACCAACCTCACCTGTTTCGAGGCGAACAAGGCGGCGGGCGACGACAACAACCCCAACGCCGGTGACGGCGCGGGCGATTCGTTCGCCGACTACCAGAAGTCGTTCTCGGCCGCCGACAGCGTCAGCGGCGTGGGCGACACCTGGAACCAGCCGATCGTGGGCGTCTTCAACCAGTTCAAGGAACTGAAGGCGAAGTACCCCAAGCTGAAGATCAACATCTCGCTCGGCGGCTGGACGTACTCCAAGTACTTCCACGACGCGGCCCTCACCGACGCCAGCCGCAAGAAGTTCGTCTCGTCCTGCATCAACCAGTACATCGCCGGAAACCTGCCGGTCGACGGCGGGTTCGGCGGCGCGGGCACGGCGGCCGGGATCTTCGACGGCGTCGACATCGACTGGGAGTACCCGGGCTCGCCCGACGGCCACCTCGGCAACCACTACGGCGCCGAGGACAAGGCCAACTACACCGCCCTGCTGGCCGAGTTCCGCTCGCAGCTCGACGCGTACGGAGCCGCGCACGGCGGCAAGCACTACCTCCTGACCGCGGCGCTCCCGGCCGGTCAGGACAAGATCAAGAACATCGAGACCAACAAGGTCGGCGCGTACCTCGACTACGCGAACATCATGACGTACGACATGCACGGCGCCTGGAACGCGACCGGCCCGACCTACCACCAGTCCCCGCTGGTCTCGCCCGCGAACGACCCGACGGACGTCATCAAGCCCGGCACCCAGAAGTACTCGATCTCCAACGCGATCGACTCCTGGATCGACGGCAACGCGGCCTACGGCATCGCGGGCGGTTTCCCCGCCAACAAGATCACGCTGGGGTACGAGTTCTACTACCGCGGCTGGAAGGGCGTCCCGGCCACCAACAACGGCCTCGCCCAGGCCGCGACCGGCCCCTCGGGCGCCCGGCCCACCAGCCAGGTCGCGGGAACCGCGCTCTACAAGGAGCTCGGCGGCATCGTCGACAACCCGGCGACCACGTTCTGGGACGCGGACGCGAAGGCCTCGTACTTCTACAAGGACGGCGAGTTCTTCACCGGCCTCGACAAGCAGTCCATCCAGGCCCGCGCCGACTACGCCCACCAGCGGGGCCTGGCGGGCGCGATGATGTACAGCCTGCTCGGCCTGGACGACAACACCACGCTGCTCAACTACATCGTGGACGCGGTCGGTTCGTCCCCCTCTTCCCCGGACCCGACGCCGACGGCCACCAGCTCCCCGTCGCCGACCCCGACCGCCACCAACAGCCCGACCCCGACGCCGGGCGGCTGCACCGCGGCGGCCTGGGACAGCGGCGCGACCTACACCGGAGGCAACCTGGTCTCCTACGGCGGTCACACCTGGAAGGCCCAGTGGTGGACGAAGGGCGAGCAGCCCGGCACCACCGGCCAGTGGGGCGTCTGGCAGGACCTCGGCGCCTGCTGACCCGGCCCTCCCCGCGCATCCGGACGCCCCGCCCCTCCACTGCGGAGGGGCGGGGCGTCCGTCGTCGTGCGGAGCCTCAGGCGGTCTGCGGGCTGGGGGCGATCATCCTGGCGATCCGGTCCGGCGCGACGGCCCGGGAGTACAGCCAGCCCTGGCCGGTGTCGCAGCCGATCCGGGCGAGCCGGCCCGCCTGTTCGGCGGTCTCCACGCACTCGGCGGTCACGGTGAGCCCGAGCCGGTGGGCGAGCTGGACCATGGCCTCGACGATGGTCTCGTCGGCCGGGTTGGGGTGGGCGCCGCCCTCGTCGTACTGGAAACCGCGCACGAACGACCCGTCCAGCTTGAGGACGGAGACGGGCAGCCGGCTCAGATAGGCGAGGTTGGAGTAGCCGGTGCCGAAGTCGTCGATCGCGATGTGCACGCCCATGTCGGACAGCGCCTGGAGGGCCTGGAGCGGACGGCCCGCCGAGCCCATCACCGCGGACTCGGTCAGCTCCAACTGGAGCAGGTGCGGCGCGAGGCCGGTCTCCGCGAGGATCTCCGCCACGTCCGCCACCAGGTCGGAGTCCCAGACCTGGCGGACCGCCACGTTGACGCTGACGAAGATCGGCGGCACCTCCGGGTGCTCGATCTGCCAGCGCCGGGCCTGCCGGCACGCGGAGCGCAGCACCCAGCGGCCGAGCTGGACCACCGAACCGTCTTCTTCAGCAATTCCGATGAACCGATTCGGCGGAAGCATCCCGAACTGCGGGTGGTTCCAGCGCACCAGCGCCTCGACGCCGTGCACGACGCCGTCGGCCATCCCCACCAGCGGCTGGTACTCCAGCGTGAACTCCCCGCGCTCCACGGCCGGGCGGAGCGTGGAGGACAGCGCCTGGCGGGTCATGCGGTGGGCGTTGCGCTCGGGGTCGAAGAGCGTCCAGCGGGCCTTGCCGTCGGCCTTCGCCCAGTACAGCGTGGTGTCCGCGGCCTGCATCAGGCCGGTCGCGGTGGTGCCGGCGCTGGCCCGCTCCACCACGCCGATCGACGCCGAGACCGACAGGCGCTGGCCCGCCAGGTCGAAGGGCCGCTGGAGCGCGTTCAGTACGGAGCGGGCGAGTTCGGCCAGCTGCTCGGTGCCCGTGGAGTCCTCCACCAGGACGGCGAACTCGTCGCCGCCGAGCCGCGCCACCAGGTGCCCGCCGCTGCGCGCGTATCCGGACTGGTCGGCGCACTCGGTGAGGCGGGCCGCGACCGCGCTGAGCAGCCGGTCGCCGACCCGGTGGCCGAGCGTGTCGTTGACCGCCTTGAATCCGTCGAGGTCGAGGTAGCAGATCCCGATGCGGCCGGTGCCGCCGTTGTCGTACGCGGACGCTTCGAGCGCGGAGTTGAGCCGCTCGAAGAACAGGGTGCGGTTGGGCAGGCGGGTCACCGGGTCGTGCATCTGGAGGTGGCGCAGCCGGGCCTGGAGCTCGCGCCGGTCGCTGATGTCCGCGATGGAGAGCAGCACGCTGGGGCTGTCGGGCACGGGCGCGACGGTGACCTCGGCCCAGAGCGAGTGCCCGTCGGGGTGCTTGAGGCGGCGGGTGCAGCGGAACCGGGTGCGGGCGCCGCGCAGCACTTCGCGGTAGGCGTGCCAGGTGCGGTTGTCGGCGGCCAGGTCGACGAGGTCGGCGGCGTCCTGCTCGTGCAGGGCCGCCGGGTCGGTGCCGAGGAGGTCGGCGAGCGCCTCGTTGGCGGCGACCACGGTGCCCTCGCGGTCGACGACGGCCATCGCGAGGTGGGCGGCGTTGAACGCGGCCTGGTAGTCGCGCAGTTCACAGGCGCTGCGCCCGGCCGTGTACCGCGCGGCCTGCTCGGCGCGCTCGGCCCGCAGCGCGGCGAGGAGCTCGGCGGCCCGGGTGGCGAGCGAGCCCGGGCGTGGGGGCGCGGAGGCGTCCGGGGCGGGGTCGTCCTGCTGTGGCGGGTGCTCGGGCAGGGGGTTTCCGGCGCGTTCCGGGGGGCGCTCCGCCACGGCGCCCGCGGTGCGGTCCTTATGACGCTCTGTGACGGGCGACCGGATGGTTCCGGGCGCCTGGCCCGGTCCTTCGGGGGTTCCGCTCACCGCTGGCTCCCGCAGTGCGATCGAGTTGTGCAGAGGTAGTACGGAGTTGCTCGGGTTCTTCGGCCGGGGTGGACGACAGCCTCGGGAGGCCGCATCCACGCAGGAAAGTGTGCCGATCATAGAGGCTGGCGCGAGGCGCGATCCAGCTTCGTCCTCGTGATCAAGAGCACCCGGAGTTCCGGGTCGATCGTTGGCCGATCGTTTCTGCGCGGCTGTGGCCGGGCTCGGCCCGTCGGTGATCGGTCGTGACTTTCCGTAAGTCGCCGGGGTGTCGGGCGCCTCACTCGTCTGGGGCAGCAGAACAGGGCATATCCGTAGAAACCTGCACAAAGTGGGCGGGATGTTCCGCATCCCGCTCCCGGAGGTCGACGTGCAGCGTCAGCAGACACCCGGGGGAGTGGAGCGTGTCCGGCTGCGCAGTGCGGCGGCGGCGCTCACCTCCCTCACGGCGCTCGCCGCCATCTCGCTGGTGTCGGGTCCCGCTGTCGCGGCGAACTCCGCGGTGCCGTGCGCGCTGCCCCGGACCAAGGCCCACCACTCGCTGGGCGTCGACACCTGGAACGCCGCCTACCCGCGGCCCGTCCGCTCCCTCCGTGCGGTGATGGTCTTCCTGTCCTTCCCGGACTCCAGGCCCGCCACCTCCCCCTCCGACCTGGCCGCCGACTACTTCCCCGCCACCAGCCGCTTCTTCGAGCAGGCCTCGTACGGCAAGTTCCGGCTCGACGCCGAGCCGCAGCGCGAATGGGTGCGGATGCCCGCCGCCTCGACCTCGTACCGCATGGAGCGCGACTGGGACCCGGACCAGCGCACCCGCTACTTGCAGGACGCGATCCGGGCGGCCGACCCGACCACCGACTTCTCGAAGTACGACATCATCTATCTGGTCGCGGACCCGGACGCGCCCGGCGTCGACTCCGACGCCACGAAGGTCGTCAACTTCGACCGGCCCGTACGCGCCGACGGGCGGGACATCAACCGGGTGGTGACGGTCTTCGAGCACCACCCGCCGGACCGCAACGTGCTGGCCCACGAGACCGGGCACGTCTTCGACCTGCCGGACCTCTACCACCGCCCCCAGGACGGCAAGAACGGCGACTGGGACACCTACGTCGGCGACTGGGACGTCATGGGCAGCCAGTTCGGGACGGCGCCGGACCTGTTCGGCTGGCAGAAGTGGAAGCTGGGCTGGCTGGACCGGCAGGAGGTCAGCTGTGTGACCGGCGACGGCACGACCCGGCTCACCCTGGAACCGCTGTCCGCGTCCCCCGCGAAGGCGGGCACGGGCAAGCGGCTCGCCGTGATCCGCACCGGCGAGGACCGCGCGATCGCCATCGAGGTACGGGACTCGGAGGGACTGGACCGGGCGAGCTGCAACCAGGGGCTGCTGGTCTACCGGGTCCGCAGCGGCTCGGCCTCCGGCGGCGGCCCGGTCCAGGTGCTCGACGCGCACCCGGACACGGCGGCGTGCTGGGAGAAGTCGGTGTACCCGCCGCTCGCGGACGCGCCGGTCGCGCTCGGCGAGACGTACACGGTGCCGGGCGAGGGCATCCGAATCGAGGCCGAGGGCCGGACGAAGTCGGGCGCCTGGACGGTCAAGATCTCCCACTGACCGGCCCCGCGGCGCTCCGGCCCCGGACACGAAGAAGCCCCCCGCTTCCGCGAGGGGCTTCTTCCGTCTGTGCGCCGCCAGGGACTCGAACCCCGGACCCGCTGATTAAGAGTCAGCTGCTCTAACCAACTGAGCTAGCGGCGCCTGCTGACGTCGTAGACATTAGCATCCTGATCGGCGCGAGGAAAAATCGATATCCGGGGAACGTCCGTGGACTCGTTCCTGGCCGCCCGCACGCAGGCCCACAGCAGTACGTCGGGCCCCGGCAGCCAGGGGCGGCGGGTGTCGGGGGCCACCAGCCAGCGGGCCGCACCCGCGTTGTCCCGGGCCGGGCGGACCAGGGCCGGGACCGTGACCGCGTCGCCCGCGCCGTGGCACAGGAGCGGTGGGACCGGCACGTCGGCGCCCTGCCACTCCTCCCACTCCAGGAGCGAGGGCAGGCGCTGCGCGGTGCCGGGGGCGGCGAACAGGAGCATGCGGCCCCGGTGCACCGCGACCGGCCCCGAGCCGGGCCCCTCGGCCCACAGCCGGTCGAGCATCCGGCGCCCGAAGATCGACGGCACGTTCACGACGTCGAAGACCCTCCCGCAGGGCAGCACGCCGGGCGCGGTCGGCCGGGCCTCCCAGAGGGAGAGCGTGCTGCGGGCGTGGGTGGCCGCCGACGACAGCCAGGCGGCGCCGGCCGCCGTGACCTCGCCGACCTGGTGACCGCCCTCGTCGCGCAGCGCCCGGAAGATGTCGTACGCGTCCTCGCCCCGGGCGGGCCCGCCGGGGCGGCCCACCGTCGAGAGCGGACTGCCGCCCGTCCTGGTCCCCCGGGTTCCGCCGCCCGTGCCGTTGTCACTGCTCATGCTCTACGTCTACCGGCTGGACAGGTTCCGCTTCGTCGGCTTGGCGGAAACCGGGACAGGGCGGGGCGGGAGGGCGTATCTTGCCCCCCGGCATATGCCCGGGGCGCGTGGGCGGGCCCTAGGGCACTTCCCCGGCCCGCAGCAGGTCCCGGCCGAACTCGATCATCTTCTTCGCGTAGTCCTCGGTCCACTGGGCCCGGTCCGCCACGTCCGCGGGGGTCAGCCGGTCGAAGCGGCGGGGATCGGCGAGCTGGGCCGCCGCGACCGCCTGGAACTCGACCGCCCGGTCGGCCGCCGCACGGAAGGCGAGGGCCAGCTCGGTCGCGCGGGAGAGGAGCGCCCGGGGATCCTCGATGGACTCCAGGTCGAAGAAGTGCTCCGGGTCGGCGGTGGCCTCGGAAGGCTCGAAGAGCAACGGCGCGGGCCTGAGCCGCTGCCGCTCCTCCTTCCGCTCGTGCTCCGGCATGTCTGTCCTCCCAGGGCAGGTCGTAGTTCACGGTCCGGGCGCCCGGGCCACCGTCCATTCTCCCGCCCCGGCGCAAGGGGGCCTTCGAATGCTTCGCGCCGGGGGCGGCGGGATCCGGGGCGGGCCGTGCGGGCGGCTCCGGTCGTGGGGCGGCCCCCGTCCGGCGGGCCGTGCGGAGGCGGTGGGGGCGGTCAGGGGTGCCAGGGGGTTCGGTGTTCTTCCAGGTGGGACAAGACCGCGTGGTTCGCCTCCCAGCCGTCCGGGCTGTGGCTGTTGGCCGCCTCCGGCGGCGTGCCGGACGCTGTCCGGCGGTGGGGGTGGTCAGGGGTGCCAGGGGGTTCGGTGTTCCTCCAGGTGGGACAGGACCGCGTGGTTCGCCTCCCACCCGTCCGGAAACTTCACCGTCACTCCCAGTTGGACCGGCTCGGTCGAGGGGTGGTCGTCCAGGAGGTCGGTCACGCCCGCGCGGCACACCACGATGCAAGCGTGCCGGTGCCGGGAGGCCAGGACGCACAGGCGGCCCGTCTCCAGGTGGAAGGCCGTCGCGTCCGGGCGCCCCGAGAGCGGGTGGAGCACCACCGTCACGTCGAACTCCCTTCCCTGGAGCCGGTTCGCGGTGTCGACGGCCACCCCCGTCACGCCGAGCTCCGCGAGCGCCGCCCGGATCGCGGCCGCCTGGTCGCGGTGCGCGGTGCCGACCGCGATCCGGGCGGCGGTGAGCGGGACCGGCTCGGGCGAGCGCTCGCTCGTCGCCGCCCCGCCCCGGTCCAGGAGGCGCCGTACGACGTGGGCGACGGCGTGGACCGCCTCCGGGTCGGTGCGCGGGGTGTGCCGGGCGGGCAGTTCGAGCAGGGCCCAGCCCGACTCCGCCGCCTCGTCGAGCGCCCGGTCCGGCGCCGAGCCGTTCGAGGCGACGCCGAAGGCGAGCCGCCGGTCACCGGGGCCGGTACCGCTGCGGAACGGTGTGAACGGATAGAACGCGTCCGAGACCAGCGGCGCCGCGGACGCCGGGAGGCGCCACGAGACGGGCAGCCGGTGCTGCGGCAGCTCCGGGTTGTGCGCGAGCAGCGTCGAGACCGCGCTCGCCGACGGGTCGTAGGAGAGCCCCGCCCACTGCTCGGCGTCGGCGATCGCGAAGGGGTCGAGCTGCCCCGGGTCGCCCACGAACAGCGCCCGCTCGAAGAGCCCCGCCACGGCGAGCAGCGCGTCGGAGCGCATCTGGTACGCCTCGTCGACGATCGCGTGCCGCCACGGCTCGACGTCCTTCACGTGCGCCCACTTCGCCGCCGTCGAGATCACGACGTCCAGCCCCGCGAGATCGCCCGCCTTCGACGACTTGCGTACGTTCTCCAGGTCGTCGAGGGCCTTGTCGTACGGGTCGCTCTCACTGCTGTGCAGGCGGCCGACCGGCAGGTCGGGGGCCTTCTCCGCGAGGCGGGCCACCAGGTCGTCGACCTGCGAGTTGGTCTGGGCTACCACCATCAACGGGCGCCCCGCCGCCGCCAGTTCGAGCGCCGCGCGCACCACGAGCGTGGACTTGCCCGCGCCGGGCGGCGAGTCGACGACGACGCCGCGGGCCGAGCCGTGCAGGGTGTCGGCGAGGATCGCGTCGGTGGCCCCGGCCGCGGCCGCGCCCGGATCGAAGGCGGTCACAGGAGGTCCTCGGGGGTCAGCGGGTCGGGCGGTTCGGCGGCGCCGCCCGGCGGGCCGCCGTGCGTCCACGGGGTGGCCTCCGGGTCGGGCAGCTTGGGGGCGCCGCGCTGCTCGTGCTCGAACAGCGTCCAGCAGATCCGGTCGCCCTTCTCGGGCACGGAGCCCGGCGCCGGGTCCTTGCTCCGTCCCATCTTGTCCAGGAGACGCAGCACGAGCACGCCCCCGGCCTCGTACGTCACGAACTCGGCCTTCTGCGGCTTGCCGTCCAGGGCGCGGTAGACCTTCGCGCCCTCGGCGAGGTGCGGGGCGTCGTCCGTGCGCAGGGACACCAGCGGGCGCGGGCTCGGGCGCTTGGACTCCGTCCACGCCTCCGCCACCTCGACGACCTCGCCCACGAACGCCTCGCCCGCGAGCCTGCGGGCCGCCATCACGAGCGGATCGTCCAGCGCCTCGCCCGCCTCCAGCTCGGCCTGCGCGCGCTCGCGCCGCAGCAGCTTGGTGGCGGCCGTCACCGCGTCGTCGCGGCGGGGCTGGGGCGGCTCGCCCGCGGTGACGCGGTCCCGGTGGCCGGTGAACGACCAGCGGTCGCTCGTCCAGCGCGCGGCCGCCCGCTCGCCCTCGGGGAGCTCGCGCAGCAGGTCGAGCGCGTGCCACACCGCCGTCCAGGTGGGCATGAGCTGCGCCGCCAGCAGACGCCGTATCTCCCGCTCCGCCGCGGTCAGTTGACCGAGGCGCTCGTCCGCCGCCAGTCCGTCCTCGGCCGCCTGGAGGGCCTGGCGGGCCCGGTCGTAGCGCTCCACGGCGGGGGCCAGCAGGCGGTTGTCGAACGCCGGGTCGGTGGCCGGACCGGCCGGCGGGCACAGCAGCTGGCCGTCCGCGCCGCGCGCCAGCTCGGCCCGCAGCGCCGCCCGGGCCCCGGACTCGCCCGCCGGCGGGTCGATCCAGGCGAGCAGCGCGCCCAGGTGCTGGTCCTCCAGGCTGGACTGGCCGGTCGCCCAGTGCCGGTTCAGGAGGTCGGTCGCGGCCAGCAGCAGCGCGGCGCCGGGGGTGCGGGCGCGCTCGGCGTAGTGCGTGAACCAGCGGCCGAGCAGCGGGACGCGGGGCGGCGCCGGATAGGGCGCGTCCGGATCCTGCTCGGCGGTGCGGCGGAACCGCATCGAGCGGCCCAGCAGGCGTACGAAGTCGATGCCGGCCCGGCCGGGGACGATCAACTGCGGCGCGTCCGCGCACAGTTCGACCTCGACCTTGGTCTTCTTGCCCGTCTCCGGGTCGGTCTCGGAGCGCTCGGTGAGCTCGACGTCGCCGGCGTACGCCTCCAGGTACGGCAGGACGGCCTCCGCGAGGTCGGCCAGGAAGGTGAAGCGCAGATCGCGGTCGCGGGGCTGGGGCACCACGAGCAGGGTCGGCGCCTCGCGGTCGGTGCCGACCAGCGCGCCGAGCGGGGCGCCCGCCTCGCCCGCCGTGGTGAGCGGCACGAAGACGAGGGGCCGCTCGGAGAGGTGGCGGTGGCGGACGGTGGCCAGCGGCCGGGCCCGGCCGGACTCCACGGCCTCCAGGCGGGCCAGGGTGGCGATCAGCGACATGGCACACCCGCCTCCGCGCGCAGGGCGGCCGCACGGCGCACCGCGGCCACCGTGGGATCGGCGGGGTCGCCCGACTCGCCGCGCGCGGCCGCGAGGACCTCGCCGATCGTCGTCAGGCCGCCGAGCTCGCCGCGCAGGGAGCGGCCCAGCGCCGTCACCGCGCCCTCCTCGCGGGCCCGGCCCCGGCAGTGGAAGGCCAGCTCGCAGGCGGCCAGGCACTCCGGCGCGTACACCGCGGGAACCGCCTCGACGGCCGCGGCCAGGGCCTCGCCGGACTGGCCGTCCAGGTCGAAGGTGGTGCCAGGCGGCAGCGCCTCCGCGATGTCCTCGATGCGGGCCAGGCGGGCCAACTGGCGCCGGGTGACCGAGCGTTGCTTGCGTACGTCGACGACGGAGGCGGTCGGCAGGTTGGAGAAGTCCTTCGGGCAGACAAGGAGGACCGAGTGGTCCACCGAGGCGCCCTCGGTGCGCGCCGCGACCCGCTCCAGGGCCAGCACGTACACCGCGGACTGGCGGGCGGCGGCGCCCACCTTCGACGGGTCGGCCGCCGCGTCGATCATGGGGAAGGACTTGATCTCGACGACCGTCCAGCGGCCGTCGGGGTGCACCACCACCGCGTCCGGCTCCAGATAGGCGGGGGAGCCCGCCACCTCCAGGGCCAGCATCGGATGGTCGAGCAGCGCCCAGCTTCCGGCCGCGGTGGCCTCGCGCAGCGCGAGCGCGGTGCGGGCCGCGCGGCCCTCGGGACCGGCCGCCGCGAGATCGGGGGCCACCGCCTCGCCGGGCGGCTCGGAGCCCGCCGCGCCCATCCGCTCGTGCAGCAGACGGAGCAGCTCGGTGCCGCCGTCGCCCTTCACCTTCGCCTCGAAGGCGTTGCCCCGCATGAACGCGAACTGGGACTGGCCGAACGCGGCCGACGGCGCGCCGATCGCCTCGGCGAGCGCGCCCTTGTCCACCCCGGCGCCGTCGAGCAGGGCGCGTCTGCGGCAGCCCGGGTTCGCCGCGAGGGCCGCCAGCGCGCGGGCGTCCAGCGGCCGGGCCGCCAGGGACGGGCCGCGCAGCTCAGCGAGCCGTCGACGCAGTGCTGTCGTCGGCTTCTGCGGGGGTGTCGGAGGAGGTCCGCTGCCCAGGGATTCGCTCACCCGCCGAAGTCTCGCATCCGGCACTGACAATCGAGGCGCGGGTGGAGGAAGAGACGGGTGCGAAACGGGTGCGGACGCGTTCCGCGAGCCGCATCAGCGGCTTCGAGAGCAGCAGTCCCAGGCCCATCACGGCGGCGCCCGCGACCGCGTCGAGGAGATAGTGGTTGGCCGTGCCCATCACCACGAACGTGATGGTCAGCGGGTACGCGACGGCGACGGTCTTCGTCAGGCGGCTGCCGCCGAACCGCCACAGCATCACCCCGCACCACAGGGCCCATCCGACGTGCAGGCTGGGCATCGCGGCGAACTGGTTGGTCATGCCGCCCATGCCGCGCGGGGCGCTCGCCTCGCCGCCCCACCAGCCGTACGAGCTGTACTGGGCCATCGTGTCGGTGAAGCCGTGCACCGCCGGGAGCAGTCGGGGCGGGCAGGTCGGCAGGAAGGTGAAGCCGATCAGGCCGAGCAGGGTGGAGGTCATCAGCCAGCCGCGGGCGGCCCGGTACCGGGTGGGGCGCCGGTGGAACAGCCAGATCAGGACGGCCGGGGTGACCAGGTAGTGCAGTGACCCGTATATGAAGTCGGCGGGTATGCCCAGCGCCGGGGTGTGCGTGAACAACCGGTTCAGCGGGTGCTCGGCGTTGAGATGGAGGGCCTTCTCGATGCGCAGGATGGACAGCCCGTGCTCGACGGCGAGCGGTTCGTTGCCGCGTACGATCAGGCGTCCTGCGGTGTAGGCCCCGTACACGAGCGCGATCAGCGGGAGTTCGGTCCACCAGCGTGGTCGCGTGGCGTGCTGCGGTGGCTGCATCCGGCAGGTTCCCCCAACTGGTTCTCGGGCTGCCCGCTCGGGGCCTCCGGTTTTTTGGCGTGCGTTCAACCGTACGGTGTAAGTGATCGCCTTCACGCAGCACCCCGGTGTTCGGTCAGACGTCGGGATCCGGCTCGAGGTTGCCTCAAGCGGTACGCGATGATGGTGAGGGAACATTTCGTACGGATCGGGAGAGAACGCTCATGGCAGCCGCCGCACCGCGCATCCTGCTGGCCCGGCACGGGCAGACCGAGTGGTCGCTCGCCGGCAAGCACACCGGCCGGACCGACATCCCGCTCCTGGACGAGGGCCGGCGCGGCGCGAAGCTCCTCGGCGAGCGGCTGCACCGGGAGCCCTGGGGCGGGCTGCCCGGCGTCGAGGTCCGCACCAGCCCGCTGGTGCGGGCGTCCGAGACGTGTGAGCTGGCCGGGTTCGGGGACCGGGCCGAGCCGTGGGACGCGCTCATGGAGTACGACTACGGTGCCTACGAGGGCATGGCGCCGCCCGAGATCCAGGCCGTGCGGCCCGGCTGGTTCATCTGGCGCGACGGGGTGCCGGACGGGGAGACCCTGGCGCAGGTCTCCGCGCGGGCGGACGAGGTCGTCGCCTGGGCGCGGTCCGCCGGGCGGGACGTGCTGGTCTTCGCCCACGGGCACATTCTGCGGTCCATCGCGGCGCGCTGGCTGGGCGAGGACGTCTCCTTCGCGGCCCGCGTCCGGCTCGATCCGACGTCGCTGTCGGTGCTGGGGTGGGCGTATGGGGCGCCGGCGGTGGAGCGCTGGAACGACACGGGCCACCTCGAGCGATAACCCCGGGGCCCGCCCCCGCCCCCCTGCCTCCGGGGCCCTGCCCCACCCCGACCAGCCCTGGGGCTCCGCCCCAGACCCCGGGATGCCCCTCCCCGCCCCTTCCCTAGACCCTCCGGGGGTTGAAGGCGCTCCTGGGGGCTCCGCCCCCAGACCCCCGTTCGCGCCTGAACGGCGCTCGTCCTCAATCGCCGGACGGGCTGAAGATGCTGATGCTGACCAGCACCATGCCGCTAAGGGGCGCGGGGAACTGCGCGAGAAGCGGGCACGGTCCGCGGACGAAAGGGGGTTTCAAGGGGCGCGGGGAACGGCGCGAGCAACCACGTACGGTCCGCGGACCAGAGCGCTCCGAATGCTCAAATCCCTCGGCCCCCCGCCCTCTCGGCCCCCCCCCGCCCCCTCGGCCCCCGGCCCCTCGCCCCCGCCCCCGGAGGGTTTAGGGAAGGGGCGGGGTGGGGGAGGCGAAACCGGGTCAGACTGCTACCGCGGCTCGTCGTTCCAGGAAGGCGGCCACCTCCGGGGAGGCCCGGTGGGGGGCCAGGATGCGGGACGTGTCCGCCAGCATCGCCTGGATCCGGGTGGACTGGACCTGGTTCAGCAGGTCCAGGACCTGCTGCCCCGCCGCGGCGGACTCGGCGGGCGCCCCCGCCCGAGCGAGATCGTCCGCGAGCTCGGCCCGGTACAGCGCCAGGTTGCGGGCGAAGTGCGGATCCTGCAGCGTCGCCGCCCGGTGCGCGTGCCGGGCCGCCCGGGACCAGTCGCCGAGCGCCGAGAAGCACTGCGCCTGGAGCATCTCCAGCTCGGCCTCGACGAAGAAGGTCATCCACTCGGGGTCGGCGGACGAGGCACCCCGGGCGAAGTAGTGGTGGGCGCGCGCGAGTGACTCCTCGCACGCCGAGCGGTCGCCGAGCCCCGACCAGCCCCCGGCCTCGCGCAGCGCGAGCAGCGAGAGGAGCCGGGGCGAGCCGAGCGGGCGCGCCGCGCGTTCGCCCGCCTGCGCCGCCCGCATCGCCTCGCGCGGCCGGCCCATGTCCCTGGCCAGGAAGGACATGTTGCAGAACGCGTGGGCCTCCAGGCCCGGATCGCCCGCGAGGCGGGCCGTGGCGAGGGCCTCGGCGTAGTGCGAGCGGGCCTCGCCGAAGCGGCCCGAGTCGTGCGCCAACCAGCCGACGGAGATGGCCAGTTCACCGGCCCCGGTGTGCAGCCGATCCTGCGTGGAACGCCGTGCCGCGCTGGCGTCGAGCAGCGCGTACGCGGTGCGCAGCGGCTGGGCGGCGCGCTGGTAGAGCCCGTCCGCGCCGTGCCGGTCGTCCAGGAGCCTGATCCGGCGCACCGCCTCTTCGACGGCGTTCACCTCGGCCTCGCCGACGCGCTGGACGGCCTGTGCGGGTGCCAGGCCGAGGCCCAGCGAGACGGCCGCCACCGTGGCGGTGGAGCCCGTCATGAATGCGCGACGCAGCACGTCGCTCTCCTCGTGGTTCTGGGGGTCGTGATCATCGGGCGAATCGTGGTTCGGATGCTCGGGGCGGGGTGCGACCTGAAGCAGGGGCGCACCGGAGAGGGGACGCGCCCCTCGGCCCCGTACCGCCTCCCTTGCCGAGAACCCCAGATCGGCCAGGGTCAAACCGGGGAACATGTGCCGGAAGACCCTCTCGTACGCATAGTTGGGGCAGCGGATCTCGCCGTTCTCCACGCGTCCGATGTACCGGGCGTCGCAGGCCACCTGTTCGCCGATCTCGCGGGCGGCCCGGCGGACCGCGGCCGCGAACTCGCCCGGCGAACGGGCACCCCTCAACTGCCGGAAGGCCACGTTGGGTTCCCGCGTGAGCCGGCGCGGCGTCCGGGTGTTCCGCGCGTTCACCGGGGGGTCTGCCTGGGGATCGGGTGACGGCGCCATGGCTCGACAGCTCTCTCTGGCGGGGTGGTGCGGAGCAAGAACGTACCTGCTGTGACGACGCGTTCACGCAGTGTTTGGCTACAAACCGGATATCTCACCCGCGATCCGCCATGAACTGCCATCCTTTGCGGCGGCGCGGCGCCGTTCCCCTTGACGCGCAAGGGCGTTGAACCATGTGGAGAGCGCCAGACACCGCAGAGACGCGGAGGGCTTGCCTTGTTGGAGGACTGCGTGAACACCGACACCGACATCGACCTCACAGGCTCCGGTACGCAGACGACGGCCGTCCGGCATCCGCATTCACCGCAGGCGAGCGCCCCGCCGGTCCTCGGGTGCCCCGTCGAGGAGCCCTGCGACCTGGTCACGGTGCCCGCCCGTCAGGGCCTGGAGGCCGTCGACATCATCCGCCGCGGCGCCGCCCCGGCCGCCGTCGGGCCCGTCCTGCACGACGGGACCTGCGACACCCTCGGGTTCCTTGTGCCGTCCGGCACCGCCGCCGCCTGGGACGTGCCGGGCAGCGCCTGTACGGAGACCAACGGGCGGGGGCTGCGCATCGAGGGGCTGCCCGTCGCGCCCCCCGTCACCGGCTCGGGCTGGCTCCTCCCCCCGAACACCACCGAGGTCACCGACCCCGGGCTGCTCCGCGCGGCCCTCGGCGAGGCGGCCCGCATGATCGAGGCGGCCGACGGGATCCGCGAGGCCGAGGGCCGCTGACCGGCGCCGCGGCGCGGGAAGGCGGCACCCGCCCGGCCGGTCGATAATGGCCGGATGGCGAAAAGCAGCAGGCGGCGCGGGCCCGAGCCCGTCGTCGAGACGGTGGACGGCGGACTCGCCGAGCTCATACCCGACCGGGACGGGACCGGCGGGTGGACCCTGCTGCTCGACGGGGCGCCCCAGTCGCACGTGGACCTCGAAGCCCCCCAGCGGCTGACCTTCGAGTACCAGCGCCGCCTCGGCCACGTCATCGACCTCGCCGCCCCGCCCGGCCAGGCCCTGAACGTGCTGCACCTGGGCGGCGGAGCCTTCACCCTGGCCCGCTACATCGCGGCCACCCGCCCCCGCTCCACCCAGCAGATAGTCGAGCTCGACGCCGCGCTCGTCCAGCTCGTACGCCGTGAGCTGCCGCTCGATCCCGGGGCCCGCATCCGGGTGCGCGGGGGCGACGCGCGGGCCGGGCTCGCCAAGCTCCCGGACGGCTGGGCCGACCTCGTCATCGCCGACGTGTTCAGCGGGGCCCGCACCCCGGCCCACCTGACCAGCGCCGAGTTCCTCGCGGACGTACGCCGGGTGCTGAGGCCGGGCGGCACGTACGCCGCGAACCTCGCCGACGGGCCGCCGCTCGCGCATCTGCGGGGCCAGATCGCGACCGCCGCCCAGGTCTTCCCCGAACTCGCGCTCGCCGCCGACCCGACGGTGCTGCGGGGCAAACGGTTCGGCAACGCGGTGCTCGTCGGCTCGGCCGTGCCGCTGCCGGTCGCCGAGCTGACCCGGCGGATCGCGGGCGACCCGCACCCTGGCCGCGTCCAGCACGGGCGTGAGCTCGCCGACTTCACGGGCGGGGCCGCCGCGGTGAGCGACGCGAGCGCCAAGCCCTCGCCCGCGCCGCCGGCCGGGGCCTTCCGCTGAGCGTGCCGAGGCGGCGACTCGGCGGCTTCCGCGTCAGGTGTTGTTGATCTCCACCGAGGGCGGGTGGCCGTTCCAGGTGCAGAACACCGAGACCGTCTCGCTGCCGCGCGTGAACGTGACCCGGATCCACTGCGTCTGGATCCAGCGCTCCATCTGCCAGCCCGAGGCGGGCGTCGCGGAGACGAGCTGTGCCGAGGTGTCACCGAGGTCGAAGACCACCCGGCCGCCCGAGACGTTGTACCCCTGCACCGCGCCCGAATTGGCCGGATTGCCGGAAGTGGTCGATGGTGGGGGCGACTTGGCGCCCGACGGGTCGGGCGAGGGCGCGCGGCTGCCCGACGGCTTGCCGTCCCCGGCGTCCTTCGACGGTTTCCGCGCGGCGGAGGACGAAGGGGAGGGCGGGGGCTCCTGGGGGCGACGGGTCGAGGAGGCGTCCGGCCGCGAGCCCTGCGCGAGGTGCGCGTCGCCGCTGATCGGCAGGGCGCGGGGCGGGTCGTACACCGTGCCGGCCATCACCGTGTGGACACCCCACCAGGACAGCGTCACCGCCGCTCCGGTGGCCAGCGACCACGCCAAACCGTGTACGAGTCCTCTGTGCATCCGGGCCATACTGCACCACGAGCCCCACCCGTGTCCCGCCACCGCCGACTCCCCTCCCACGAGGGACTCCGCTGCTGCGGATGGCGTACGGTGCGGGCCATGGCAAGTGTGCTCGTGGTCGAGGACGACCAGTTTGTCCGCTCCGCCCTCATCCGCCACCTCACCGAGGCCTCCCACACGGTACGGAGCGTCGGCACGGCACTGGAGGCGCTGCGCGAAGTGGCCCATCTCCGTTTCGACGTGGTCATCCTGGACCTCGGACTGCCCGACCTCGACGGGTCCGAGGCGCTGAAGATGCTGCGCGGCATCACCGACGTACCGGTGATCATCGCGACCGCGCGGGACGACGAGACGGAGATCGTCCGGCTGCTCAACGACGGCGCGGACGACTACCTCACCAAGCCGTTCTCCGTGGAGCACCTCTCCGCGCGGATGGCCGCCGTGCTGCGCCGGGCGCGCGCCACGGCCGGGGCCGAACCGCCGTCCCGGGTGCTCCAGGTCGGCGGGCTCCGCGTCGACCCGCTGCGCCGCCAGGCCGAACTCGACGGCGCCCAGCTCGACCTGACCCGGCGCGAGTTCGACCTGCTCGCCTTCCTCGCCGGGCGGCCCGGCGTCGTGGTGCCCCGCAGGGAGCTGCTCGCCGAGGTGTGGCAGCAGTCGTACGGTGACGACCAGACCATCGACGTCCATCTGTCCTGGCTGCGGCGGAAGTTGGGCGAGACCGCGGCCCGGCCGCGCTATCTGCACACGCTGCGGGGCGTCGGCGTCAAGCTGGAGCCACCACAGTGAGGTGGGCGCTCGTCAAGGTCTGCCTCGCCGTCACCGTGATGGTCGTGGTGGCCTTCGCGGTGCCGCTCGGCATGGTCATCAAGGAGATGGCCCGCGACCGGGCGTTCTCCAACGCCGAACGCCAGGCCGCGGCGATCGGGCCGACCCTGTCCATCACCACCGACCGCGACGCGCTGGAACGCGCCGTCGCCTCCACCCAGTCCGGCGCCGAGAACCGGATGGCCGTGCACGTCCCGGCGGACCCCGCGGTCCCCGGCAGCGCGCCGGTGAAGATCGGCAAGCAGCGCGCCGCCGACAAGGACCTCGAAGCCACCCGCAAGGTCATCAAGGCCTCGACCACCGACGTCGCGGGCGGCTCCGCGCTGCTCCAGCCCACCGCGCTGAGCTCCGGCCAGATCGCCATCGTCGAGGTGTTCGTGCCGGAGGCCGAGGTGACCAACGGCGTGACGACCGCCTGGCTGGTCCTGGCCGGGGTCGGCATCGGCCTGATCATCGGCTCCGTGGCCGTCGCCGACCGGCTCGGCGTACGCATGGTCCAGCCCGCCCAGCGCCTCGCGGGCGCGGCGCAGGACCTGGGCGAGGGCAAGCTCGGCGCGCGGGTCCCCGAGGAGGGGCCCACCGAACTGCGCTCGGCGGCCGTCGCCTTCAACTCCATGGCCGACCAGGTGGTCCAACTCCTCGCGAACGAGCGGGAGTTGGCGGCCGACCTCTCGCACCGGCTGCGTACGCCGCTCACCGTGCTCCGCCTCAACGCGGCCTCCCTCGGCGACGGGCCCGCGGCCGAGCAGACCCGGGCGGCGGTCGAGCAGCTGGAGCGGGAGGTCGACACGATCATCCGCACCGCGCGCGAGGCCAAGCCCAAGACCCAGCCCGCCGGGCCGGGAGCGGGGTGCGACGCCTGCGAGGTCATCCTGGAGCGGATGGAGTTCTGGTCGGCGCTGGCCGAGGACGAGGGCCGCGAGGTACGGCTCGCGGGCGTCGACCGGCCCGTGCGCATCCCGGTGGCCCGGGCCGACCTCGTGGCCGTGCTCGACGCACTGCTCGGCAACGTGTTCCGGCACACGCCGGAGGGGACGGCCTTCTCGGTGGACGTCCACAACGGCGAGGACGCGGTGATCGTGCTGGTCTCCGACGCGGGGCCCGGCATCTCCGACCCCCAGGCTGCGCTGGCGCGGGGCAACAGCGGGGGGCGGCCCGGGTCCACGGGGCTGGGGCTCGACATCGTGCGGAGGGTCGCCGAGTCGACGGGGGGTGACGTCCGGATCGGGCATTCCGTGCTGGGCGGCACGGAGGTTCGCCTCTGGATCGGGCTCGGGCCTGCGTCGCCGGGGCGCCGCGGTCACCGGGTCCGCGGCCGCTCCCGCCGCCCCCGCCGAGGCGCCCCGGCCTGACCTTTCCCCACTCCGCCCCTTCCCGCTGTGACACTCCGCGGCTCCGCCGCGTGGCCTCCGGGGGAGGGGTGTTCGGCCAACGGCCGTGGGTGGTTGGCCGCGCACTTCCCCGCGCCCCTGTCAGCACTGGTGCTGGTCGGCATGGGCAACCTCAGCCCGTGGCCGGGCTTAACCTCCCCCCATCGCATCCTTAAGCCCACCCTAAGATCCCCAACCCACGCCCTGAACTGGGCATTTGTCCGGTTCGGCCTCGCTAGCGTGCTCCCGCACCCCGGAAACGGAATCCCGCACCCCCGTAACGCAGAGGCAGGCACGGCATGGGCAGCAGTACGCATCGGCGCAAGGCGAGCGGCACGACCAAGGTGATCGGCACGGTGGCCGCCGCCGCGGTCGTCGGCGGCGCGGCCTTCGCGCTCACCGGCACCGCGCAGGCCGCCTCGGTGGGCGCGGCGTACACCAGGACCAGCGGCTGGACCGGTGGTTACACCGGGCAGTACGTCATCACCAACGACACCAACAAGACGCTCCCCGACTGGACCCTGGAGTTCGACCTCCCGGCCGGCACCACGCTCTCCTCCCTCTGGAACGGCGACCAGAGCGTGAAGGGGCAGCACGTCACCGTGAAGCCGCCGAGCTGGGACAGGGCCGGGCTCGCCCCGGGCAAGTCGGTCACCGTCGGCTTCGTCACCTCGGCCAACGGTGCCGCGGGCGACCCGACCGGCTGCCTCATCGACCAGGAGAAGTGCTCCGTCGACACCGGGGCCACCCCGCGGCCCAGCGGCCGCCCCACCGGACAGCCCACCCCCCAGCCCTCCCGGTCGGCGAGCACCAGGCCGACCGCCGAGCCGTCGAAGTCGGCGACCGCGATACCCACCCCCAGCAAGAGCACCGGGGGCGGTACCGCGAGCGGCGCCGGGTTCGCGCCGTACGTCGACACCTCGCTCTACCCGGCGTACGACCTCGTGGGCACCGCCGACGCGACCGGCGTCAAGCAGTTCAACCTCGCCTTCGTCACCTCCGGCGGCGGCTGCGCCCCGCTGTGGGGCGGCGTCAGCGACCTCGCGAGCGACAAGGTCGCCTCACAGATCGGCGCGCTGCGTGCCAAGGGCGGCGATGTGCGGGTCTCCTTCGGCGGCGCCTCCGGCTCCGAACTCGGCCTCGTCTGCAAGAGCGCGGACGAGCTGGCCGCCGCATACGGCAAGGTCATCGACGCGTACAAGCTCAGCAAGGTCGACTTCGACATCGAGGGAGCCGCGCTGCCCGACACCGGCGCCAACGCCCGCCGCGCGCAGGCCATCGCGACGCTCCAGCGGTCCCACCCCGGGCTCGACGTCTCCTTCACGCTGCCGGTGATGCCCGAGGGCCTCACCCAGCCCGGCGTCGACCTGGTCGCCGACGCCAAGAGGAACGGGGTGAAGGTCTCCGCCGTCAACATCATGGCGATGGACTACGGCCCCTCCTACAGCGGTGACATGGGCGACTACGCGATCCAGGCCGCCACGGCGACCCAGGCCCAGATCAAGGGAGTTCTCGGTCTGTCCGACGCCGCCGCATGGAAGGCCGTCGCCGTCACACCGATGATCGGCGTCAACGACGTCGGCGTGGAGAAGTTCACCGTCGCCGACGCCACCAAGCTGGTGGACTTCGCGAAGTCCAAGGGCCTCGGATGGCTCGCCATGTGGTCCGGCGCCCGCGACAAGCAGTGCCCGGGCGGCGCCAAGAACTCCGCCGACCCGACCTGCTCCTCGATCGTGCAGGAGCCGCTCGCCTTCACCAAGGCCTTCGGCGCCTACAAGTAGCCGTCCGTCCACCCCTCAGCTCCCCGGCCGGGACCGCCCTTCCCCCACCCCGGCCGGGGTCCGCTCAGTCGCCCGCCGCCCTGGCCACGAGCGCCAGGACCCCGGCGGCGATCACCACGGCGGGCACCACGCCCCACCCGATCACTCCGAACGCGGCGAGCACGGCCGTCAGAGGCACGATGACCAGCAGGAACGGCAGCACCGAGTACCGGTTCATCCCTCGGCCCCCCGGCGTGCCGCGTCCAGGTAGCCGGTCAGCCCGTCCCACTGGCCCGGCCGTGCCGAGGCGTCGCCGGACAGCGCCGCCGGGTCCTCGCGCCAGGCCTCCCGTACGCCGGCGGAGAGCGACCGGTCGCCGCCGCTGAACAGCGTGCCCAGCTCGTCCATCCGGGCCGCGATCCGGCGTACGCGCGGATCCGTCGGCGGGGCGCCGGATACCCTCAACTCCTCGGCCCGCCGGTACAGTTCGGGCCATTCGACCTCCAGCAGATAGTGCGCGGCCGGGCCGAGGGCCGCGGTGTGGGCGCCGAGCGCCCGTACCTGGTCGTCGTCGAGGTGGCGGCGCACGGCCTGTTCGGCCGCCGGGCCCGCCGCGCCGGTGGCGCGCAGCGCGTCGAGCACCGCCGAGGCCGTCGGTGCCCGGCCGTCCGCCACCTCCCGCTCGATGTGCACGAGCCGGTCGCGCAGGGCGGTGAGGGAGGCGAGCCGCGCCTCGACGCTCTCGCGGTGGTCGCGCAGGACACGCGTCGGGTCGACGCCGGAGTCCAGGCAGACGGCGATGGATTCCAGGCCCAGACCCAGGCCGCGCAGGGCGAGCACCTGGTAGAGCCGGGCGATGTCGTCCTCGGTGTACTCCCGGTGCCCGCCCGCGGTGCGGCGCGAGGGCGAGAGCAGCCCGATGGTGTCCCAGTGGTGCAGCGTGCGGACGGTGAGCCCGCTGGCCTCGGCCAGGGGGCCCACCTTCCAGGTGGATGCGGTCATGGCTCCACTGTGCGTCCTCACGCGGCGTGAGGTTCAAGCCCGGCGCCGGATCGGTGACCCGGCACCGGCCGCCGCCTCCCTCGGGGCGTCACGCCTCGGGCAGCTCTCCCGTCCGGGCCAGCTCCGCGTACCAGTGGGCGCTCGACTTCGGGGTGCGGGCCAGCGTCTCGTAGTCCACGTACACCGCGCCGAACCGCTTGCCGTACCCGTACGACCACTCGAAGTTGTCCATCAGCGACCAGAGGTAGTAGCCCCGCACGTCCGCGCCCGCCTCCATCGCCCGGCGCACCGCCGCGAGGTGGTCGCGCAGGTAGCGGATGCGGTCCGGGTCGTGCACCGAGCCGTCGGGGCCGGGCTTGTCGTCGCAGGCCGCGCCGTTCTCGGTGATCAGGAGCGGCAGTCCCGGGGCCTCCTTGGTGTAGCGCATCAGCAGGTCGTACAGGCCCGACGGGTCGATGCTCCAGCCCATCGCGGTCCGCTCGCCCGGCGGCTGGTGGAAGGCGATGCCGGTGGCGCCCGGCCAGGGCGAGTGCGCGCTCGCGCCGTGGCCGTCCGCGCGGGCGTCGGCCCGGTCCGGGTCGGCCGCCGAGACCAGGGACGTCGTGTAGTAGTTGAGGCCGAGCGCGTCGAGCGGCCGGCGGATCGCGCGCAGGTCGCCGTCGTGCACGAAGGACCAGTCGGTGACCGCGGCGGTGTCCGCGAACAGCCGTCCGGGGTAGGCGCCGTGCAGCATCGGGCCGTGGAAGACGCCGTTGGCCAGGTCGTCGATCCTGCGCACCGCCGCCAGGTCTGCCGGGTCCTGCGAAAGCGGCCTGATCACGGCCGAGTTGAGGCTCACCGCGATCTGGTCCCGGGCGGGCAGCACCCCCCGCAGGGCCGAAGTCGCCTCGCCGTGACCGAGGTTGAGGTGGTGGGCGGCGCGCAGCGAGGCCGCCGGGTCGGTGCGGCCCGGCGCGTGGACGCCGGACGCGTACCCCAGGAAGGCGCTGCACCACGGCTCGTTGAGCGTGGTCCAGCGCTCCACCCGGTCGCCGAGCGCGGCGCCGACCAGCGCCGCGTACTCGGCGAAGCGGAAGGCGGTGTCCCGGGCGGGCCAGCCGCCCGCGTCCTCCAGCTCCTGCGGCAGGTCCCAGTGGTAGAGGGTGAGCGCGGGCGCGATGCCGTGGTCCAGCAGCTCGTCGACCAGGCGCCGGTAGAAGTCGAGCCCCAGCTGGACGGCGGGCCCGCGCCCGGTGGGCTGCACCCGCGACCAGGAGACGGAGAAGCGGTACGAGGTGAGCCCGAGCTCGGCCATCAGCGCGACGTCCTCGCGCATGCGGTGGTAGTGGTCCACCGCGAGGTCCCCGGTGTCGCCGTCGGCGGTCCGGCCGGGGGTGTGGCTGAAGGTGTCCCAGATCGACGGGGTGCGGCCGTCCTCCGCCGCCGCCCCCTCGATCTGGTAGGCGGAGGTGGCGGCGCCCCAGAGGAACCCGGGCGGAAAGCGGTCGGACATACGACACTCCCAACGAGCCGAAGAATGAGGGGACTTGGATCAGCCCTTGACCGCGCCCTGCATGATGCCGCCGACGATCTGCCGCCCGAACAGCACGAACGCGAGCAGCAGCGGCAGCGTGCCGAGCAGGGCGCCGGCCATGATGACCGACTGGTCGGGGATGTAGCCGCGGCCGAGCCCGGTGAGCGCCACCTGGACGGTGGGGCTGCCGTTCTGGGTGAGCGCGATGATCGGCCAGAAGAAGTCGTTCCAGGCCATGACGAACGTCAGCATCCCGAGCACCGCCATCGCGGGCCGGGCGACCGGGAACACGATGTGCCACACCACCCGCCAGCTGCTCGCCCCGTCCACCCGGGCGGCCTCGACGAGCTCGGTGGGCAGCGCCTCGACGAGGTACTGCCGCATGAAGAACACCCCGAACGCGCTGACCAGGGTGGGCAGGATGACGGCCTGGAGCTGGTCGGTCCAGGACAGCTTGGCGACCATCATGTACAGCGGTACGACGCTGAGCTGCGGCGGCACCATCATCGTGCCGATCACCAGGAGCAGCAGCAGGTTCTTGAAGCGGAAGCGCAGCTTGGCGAAGGCGAAGCCCGCCAGGGTGGAGAAGAACACCGTGCCCGCGGCGATCGAGCCCGCCACGATCGTCGTGTTGAGCAGGGCCGTGCCCATGTTGGCGTCGGTCCAGGCGATCCGGAGGTTCCTGAACAGGTTCCCGCCGAACCAGAACGGCGGGGGTGTCTGGGCGAGCCGGGTGTTGGTGCGGGACGCGGCCACCGCCGTCCACACCAGCGGGAACAGCGATCCGGCGGTGAACACGATCAGGACGGCGTAGGTGAGGCGGCCGCCGTGCAACTGGCGGCCGGCGCGCTGGGCCCTCAATTCGTCTCCCCCTTGCGCAGCGTGCGGGAGACGAGCCAGTTCACCGCGCCGATGAGGAGCAGGATCAGGAACATCGCCCAGGCGATGGCCGAGGCCCGGCCGAGGTGCAGGTTCACCCAGCCCTGTTCGTACAGGTACAGGCCGAGCGTCTGGAACTGGTGGTCCGAGCCGCCGGTGGCGCCCGCCGAGCCGTTGAACAGGAGCGGCTCCCCGAACAGCTGGGTCGCGCCGATCGTCGAGACGACGGCGGTGAACAGGATGGTCGGCCGCAGCGAGGGGATCGTCACGTGGCGGAACTGCTGCCACCGCGAGGCCCCGTCGAGCGCGGCCGACTCGTACAGGTCGGCGGGCACCGCCTGCATCGCGGCCAGGTAGATCAGCGCGTTGTAGCCGGTCCACCGCCAGATGACGATGGTGGAGACGGCGAGCTGGGAGGTCCAGCCGCCGTTCTGCCAGTCGACGTGCCCGAACCCGACGAGCCCGAGCGCCCAGTTGACCATTCCGTAGTCGCGCCCGAAGAGCAGCACGAACACGAGCGTCGCCGCGGCCACGCTGGTGGCGTACGGGGTGAGCACGGCGACCCGGAAGAACATCGAGCCGCGCAGCTTGTAGTTGAGCAGGTGCGCGATGCCGAGCGCGACGAGCAGCTGCGGCACGGTGGACAGGACGCCGATGGTGAAGGTGTTGCGCAGCGCGTTCCAGAAGAAGTCGTCGGACAGGAGCCGCGAGAAGTTCCTGAGGCCCACCCACGTCATGTCGTCCGGCGAGGTCAGCTCGACCTGGTGCAGCGAGGCCCAGCCGGTGTAGAGGAGCGGGAAGAGGCCGAACGCCGCGAAGAACGCGAAGAAGGGCGCGATGAACGCGTACGGGCTCCAGCGCACGTCGCGCCGGTAGCGGCGGCTGCGCCGCTCCTCGGCGCGGGCCCGGCCGGGGGCCGTGCCCTCCTGCCCGGGACCGGGGGAGGGCACGGCGGCCGTGGTGTCGCTCGCCATCGTCACTGGTCCAGCGCGTTGTCGATCGCCTTCACCGCGGCGTCCCAGCCCTGCTGCGGCGTCTTGCCCTTCTGCTCGACCTGGAGCATGCCGATGTCCGAGAGGTTCTGCTGGATGATCTGGTCCTTCGGGCCGAGGCTCTGCACCGGGGTGCCCTCGGCGGCCCGCGCGAAGATCTGGCCGATGGGGGCGTTGCCGAAGTAGGCGTGCTTGGCGTCGGCCACGGCGGGCAGCGAGTAGGCGGCCTTGGCGCTCGGGAAGCTGCCGCGCTTCTCGAACAGGACGGCCTGCTGGGCGGGCGCGGTCAGCCAGGCGGCGAGCTTGACGGCCTCCGCCTTGTGCTTGCCGGCCGAGGGCACGGTGAGGAAGGAGCCGCCCCAGTTGGAGGGCTTGGGTGCGGCGGCCACGTCCCACTGGTCCTTGCCGGAGGCGCCCGCCTTGTCCTGGATGTAGCCGAGCATCCAGGCCGGGCAGGAGACGGTGGCGAAGGAGGCGTTGGCGAAGCCCTGGTCCCAGGTGGGCTGGAACTGCTGGAGCTTGGCGGTGAGCCCGTCGGTGGCGAACGCGGCCGCGGTGTCCCATGCCTGCTTGATCGCCGGGTTGGTCTTGTAGACGACCTTCCCGTCGGCGTCGTAGTAGCGGGTGGCGCTGGACCCGGTGATCGAGTTCAGCACGCCGGACGCGGAGTCCACGAAGGCCGCGCCCTGCGGCGCCTTCGCCTTGTACTGGCGCCCCACGGCCAGGTACTTGTTCCAGTCGCCCGCCCACAGCTTGCCGACGGCCTCGCGGTCGGTGGGCAGCCCGGCCTTGGCGAACAGGTCCTTGCGGTAGCAGATGCCGGTGGGCCCGGTGTCGGTGCCGAGGCCGACCGTCCTGTTGTCCTTGGTGGTGGCCTGCGCCCACTTCCAGGGCAGGAAGTCGTCCTTGTTCACCCCGGACGCCTTGGACAGGTCCTCCAGCCTGCCGCTCTGGGTCGCGGTGACCTCGGCGATGTTGCTGACCTCGACGGCCTGGATGTCGGCGAGGCCGCTGCCGGACCCGAGGTGGGTCAACAGCTGGGGGTAGTAGTTCTCGTTCCGCTCGATCGAGGTCTGCTTGATCTCGATGTCCGGGTGGAGCTTCATGTACGCGTCGTAGAGCCCGGCCTCCTTCAGGCCGAAGGCGCCGAAGACGCCGACGGTGAGGGTGGTTTTCGCGCCGCCCCCGCCGCCCGCCGACGGGCCGTCGGCCGCCGGGGCCTTGCCGTCGTCGGCGCAGCCCGCGAGCAGCCCGGTACCGAGCGCGGCCACGGCCGCGAGGGCCGCCAGCCGCCTGGACATACGTGTACGCGTGCGCATGTGCTTCCTCCAACTGTCGTCCGGGCCAAGCCAGTTGAGGCGCGTCGGCGCGGGCGGAAGGTATGCGAAAGGTGTAGGGACCTACTAGTGTGGGAGCGCTCCCAGCCGTGATGTGTTGAAGGGTCGCGGCTGACTGTTGGACTGTCAAGGGACCGCGCAATGACTGTGGATGAGGTTCCCGGCCCGGCCGGAACTGTTACTTTCAGCGGAGTCGCGCGAGTGGGGGAGGCAGACGTGACAGCAGCTCGCACGATCCGGGGCCGCGGTGCGGGGCGGCCCACGCTCGAAGAAGTGGCGGCCAGGGCCGGGGTCGGCCGGGGCACCGCGTCCCGGGTGATCAACGGTTCGCCGCGGGTCAGCGACGAGACCCGCGCCGCCGTCGAGGCCGCCGTCGCCGAGCTCGGCTACGTGCCCAACCGGGCGGCCCGCGCCCTCGCCGCCAACCGCACCGACGCCATCGCCCTGGTCGTCCCCGAGCCCGAGGCGCGCTTCTTCGCCGAGCCGTACTTCTCCGACATCGTGCGCGGGGTGGGCGCGGCCCTGGCCGACACCGAGATGCAGCTCCTGCTCACCCTGGTCGGCGGCGACCGGGAGCGGCGCAGGCTCGCCCAGTACCTCGCCTCGCACCGCGTCGACGGCGTCCTGCTCGTCTCCGTGCACGCGGACGACCCGCTGCCCGAGCTCCTCGAACAGCTCGGGATCCCCGTCGTCATCAGCGGCCGCCGCCGCGAGGACGAGCCGCTCGCCTCGGTCGACTCCGACAACTACGAGGGCGCCCGCACCGCCATAGCCCACCTCGTGGCCCGCGGCCGGCGCACCATAGCGATGATCACCGGCCCGCTGGACGTGTACGGCGCCCGCCGCCGCCTCGACGGCTACCGGGCCGCCCTGGCGGAGGCGGGCCTTCAGGAACTGTCGGTCCCCGGCGACTTCACCGAGGAAGGCGGCCGCCGCGCGATGACCGAGCTGCTCGCCCGCCGCCCGGAGCTCGACGCGGTCTTCGCCGCCTCCGACGTGATGGCCTCCGGCGCCCGCCAGGTGCTGCGCGAGCAGGGCCGCCGCATCCCCGAGGACATGTCCCTGATCGGCTTCGACGACTCGGTGATAGCCCGCCACATGGACCCGCCGCTGACCAGCGTGCGCCAGCCGATCGAGGAGATGGGCCGCACGATGGCCGAGCTGCTGCTCGCCGAGATCACCGCCGCCGAGCCGAGCCGCCCGAGCCTGGTCCTGCCGACGGAACTCGTCGTACGCGCGTCCTCATGAAAGGGCCCCCGGGCCGGGCGGCCCCGGGACACGAAGAAGGCCCGCCCCGCGCGAGCGGGACGGGCCTTCCATCAGGGTGAGTAACGGGACTCGAACCCGCGACATCCTGGACCACAACCAGGTGCTCTACCAGCTGAGCTATACCCACCATGCATGACCGGACTGTTGTGGTCTTGGGAAGTCCCTGGGGGCTTTCCCTACCGGCCGAGAAAAAGTGTACAGGGTCCGGGAGGGTGCTCGCGCACATGTTTCGGGGCACCCTCCCGGACCCCCTGCGAAGGGCTACTCCGCAGGCAGGACGTACTTCGCCGCGATGGCCTTCGCGGTGTCCGAGTCCGGGCCCGGCTGCGGGACGAAGACCGCCTCGCGGTAGTAGCGGAGCTCCGCGATGGATTCACGGATGTCCGCGAGCGCCCGGTGGTTGCCGTTCTTGTCCGGGCTGTTGAAGTAGGCCCGCGGATACCAGCGGCGGGCGAGCTCCTTCACCGAGGAGACGTCCACGATCCGGTAGTGGAGGTGGGACTCCAGGCTCGGCATGTCCCGCAGCAGGAAGCCGCGGTCGGTGCCGACCGAGTTTCCGCACAGCGGCGCCTTGCCGGGCTCCTTGACGTGCTCACGTACGTACGCGAGGACCTGCTCCTCGGCATCGGCCAGCGTGGTGCCGCCGGCCAGCTCGTCGAGGAGCCCGGAGGCGGTGTGCATGGCGCGCACCACCTCCGGCATGGTCTCCAGCGCGGCGTCGGGGGGACGGATCACGATGTCCACCCCTTCGCCGAGTACGTTCAGCTCCGAGTCGGTGACCAGTGCGGCCACCTCGATGAGTGCGTCGTCCGTCAGCGAGAGCCCGGTCATCTCGCAGTCGATCCACACCATGCGGTCGTTCATGTGTCTTACCCTACGGGGCGCTCCGCTGACCGGGCAGACTCGGACGGCCACCGGTGTAGCCGGAGGCGTACAGATCGGAGCTGGGCTTCCCCGGCTCCGGTGCGGTGTGCGAGGTCGCTGTCGGCCCCACCACCGCGCTGGCCGCCGCCGTCCGCCGGGCCTGGGGGAGCGCCTGGGGCGGAACGGTCTCCGGCACCGGAGCCGGCATGGGCACCGCGATGGGGCCCGCACTCGGTTCCGGTTGCGGCCGCCGTGCCCGGTAGGCCGCCCGGTAGGAGGCCGGGGACGAGCCGAGCTGGCGGCGGAAGTGCCCGCGCAGCGCGACCGGGGAGCGGAAGCCGCAGCGGCCCGCCACCTCGTCCACGGAATAGTCGGACGTCTCCAGCAGGCGCTGGGCCTGGAGGACCCGCTGGGTGATCAGCCACTGGAGCGGGGCCGAACCGGTCAGCGAGCGGAAACGACGGTCGAAGGTGCGGCGGCTCATGTACGCCCGCGCGGCCAGGGTCTCCACGTCGAACTGCTCGTGGAGGTGTTCCAGCGCCCAGGCGACGACCTCGGCCAGCGGGTCGGAGCCGATCTCCTCGGGTAAAGACCTGTCGAGATAGCGCTCCTGGCCTCCGCTGCGGCGGGGCGGCACGACGAGCCGGCGGGCCAGCGCACCGGCCGCCTCACTGCCGTGGTCCGTCCGCACGATGTGGAGACAGAGATCGATTCCGGCCGCGGTTCCGGCCGAGGTGAGGACGTCCCCGTCGTCGACGAAGAGCTCCCTCGGATCCACGTGCACCGATGGATAGCGTTTGGCCAGTGTCGGCGCGTACATCCAGTGCGTCGTCGCCGGGCGGCCGTCGAGCAGACCGGCCGCGGCGAGCACGAACGCGCCGGTGCACAGCCCGACGATCCTTGCCCCTTCCTCGTGTGCCCGGCGCAGCGCTTCGAGCGCGGCGGCGGGGGGCGGCGAGGTGATGGAACGCCACGCGGGCACCACCACCGTTCCCGCCCTGCTGATGGCTTCCAGACCGTAGGGCGCGGTGAGTTCGAGTCCCCCTGTGGTCCGCAGGGGTCCTTCCTCACCGGCGCACACCAGCAGTCTGTAACGCGGAACTCCCGCGTCCTGACGGTCGATTCCGAACACGGAGAGCGGAATGGAACTTTCGAAGATGGGGCCGCCACTGAACAGCAGTACGGCGACGACTTCTCGGCGTCGGCGGCCGGCCAGCTTCCTTGCGGTCTCCGGTGATGCGGCAGCGGAGTCCTGGCTCATGGCGCTAAGCCCCCCTCGGTGTTCGCGGCTCCCCGTTCTTGTCGGGCCTGTCGCTCCTGCACTTTTCCCCTCGGTTTTGCACGAGTCCCCAGCCTTCGATACGCATGATCGAATCTACTGCGTCCCGTGGTGCCGGCGTGACAAGTCCGGCACCCAGCGCTATGTCGACAAGGCAACTTGGCGCGAAGCTTTCGATCACGAAGCGTTTCACTCGTGGGCCCCGCAGGGGAAGTGCGCCTCATGGGGATGGCCCGTACCCGTATGGTGCCAGAGGCCGCAATGGTCCTTTCATCCCTGGTGGCAAGGGGGTTGGCAGGCCATTTACCCAAGGAATCCGCCACTGGCGGAACTTGGCCGAAAACATATGGGTCCAGGTGTGCGATCGGCTCATTCGGTGGGTGTACGTCCCCCTCCGTGACGCCCACCGCGCTGCCCCTCGCGGCCCCCTTCGGGGGCCCCTCGGCCGTGCCGCCCCGATGCCCGGAGCGACCGCCGCGCGCGTTCCTCGGCGGCCGCCCGCTCGGACTGCCGCAGCAGCAGTCGGCACACCGCCGTCACGGCCGTCAGGCCCAGCGCCGAGCCGGCCGCCCCCGCGAACGAGGACCCGTACACGACGAGCACGACGGGCACGAGCACACAGCTGAACGCCGCCCAGCGGACGACGTCGCCGGCCGGGTCGGCCGGGGGCCGCCCGGTCGCCGCCCAGAGTGGTTCTGCGTTCACGGACCGGTTGGTACGTACGGTTTCGGCCGCGGACTGCGGTCCGGACGGCCGGCGGCGGGAGCCGGGCCGCGCGAGTCGGGCGGAAGGGTGGGCGACCGGGGGAGGGGGCACGAGGGGGTGCTTCCTGGATCGGGGTCGGGGTGATCACGCGTCTAACGCGGAAGCGGCCGGTCCGGTCACTGGAAGATCATCGATGCCCGGCCCGGACCGGCCGCGGGCGGGACGGCTGTAGAGGGCACCGGGCATTGCCATCCGGGGCGGGCTCGTGCATGCTCCGGGGAACGCCGAGTAGCTTCGGCGGCTCTGGGCAGGAGAGGAGTGTCGCCGTACCCTTGGGGGTATGGGGTTGGGAAGATGATTCCCGGACACAGCTCCGCCGCCGACTCGTTGTTGCTCACTTGTCCCCGCTGTCCCCCGACTGAGGACCTCCTTCGCCGAGACACCCATGGCCGGTCACGAATTCTCCGAACCCGCGGACCGCAAGCAGGTAGCCGACCCCACGTCGGACCTCCAAGCGGCGACAGAACCACGACACTCCTGCGATCCCGCATTCCGGCACGGCGTCGTCGTCGGCTTCGACGGCTCGACCTCCAGTGAGCGGGCCCTCGCCTACGCCATCGGCATGGCCAAGCGCTCGGGTTCCGGGCTGATCATCGTCCATGTCGCCAACCGGCTGCCCACCACGGTGTGGGCGGGCTGCGAGCCGCCGGTCTTCGTGGACGTCCCCGACCACCGCACCGAGGTGCTCGGGCTCGAACTCGCCTGCGCCGACTACCTCGCCGAGGTCCCCTGGATCCTGGTCGAGCGCGGCGGCGACATCTGCCATGAGCTGGAAGAGGTCGGGCGCGAGTACGCGGCGGACGCGATCGTCGTCGGCTCCACGCACGGCCTCGTCGGGCGGATCTTCGGCTCGGTCGCGGGCCGGCTCGCACGGCGCGCGCAGCGCCCCGTCGTCGTCATCCCGTAATCGCGCGTCGTCCCGGCCGAGACCCGGGCGATCTTCGCCTGATGCTGCGTCAACTCCCTTGCCGCGCCAGTGAATCTACCCGTGCGTAGGGGTGGATTGTGCCCTTGTGAAGGGTAGATAAGGATCGCTGGGAAGCAGCACAAACGCGCACGAAGGGAGCCCGCCGTGGACAACGAAGTCTCCGCGGGAAGCATCACCTCCACGCTCGGTCACCTCGCACTCGGACTCACTCTGCTGGCCTTCGGCCTCGGCAACACCCGCGTGATCGACGGCGTGACGGTGGCCGACTCGGTCTCGATCGCGACCTACGTCGGCGGCATTGCCCTGTTCATCCTCGGCGTCCTCGCCTTCCGCGATCAGGACGCGTTCACCGGCACCGCCTTCGCGGGCCTCGGCGCCTTCTGGTTCACCTGGGCCGCGGGCGCGAACACCAAGTTCTCGGCCCACGCGGCCGGCCTCTTCCTGGTGCTCTTCGCTCTCCTGGCACTGAGCCTGGCGGCGGGCTCGGTGGGAGCCGGGCTCTTCCGGCAGGGCACGTACGGCCTGCTCTTCCTGGCCCTGGTGCTCCTGGCCGTCGGCCAGTTCGCGGACAGCGGCTCGCTCGGCAAGGTGGCGGGCTGGGTCGCCGCCGTCGCGGGCGCCGTCGCCTGGTACGGGGCGACCGCCTCGCTCGCCAAGTGGCCGACCGCGATGCCCCGACGCGCTGCCGGCCGGGGGGTGACGGCCACCGGCTGATTCGGCAGCCGCGGGCCGGTGCCTGGGCAGCGCCGACCCGCAGAAGGGCGACCCCCGCCGATGGCAGGGGTCGCCCTTTTCCGTGCGTACGGACTACTCGCTACTCGACGGTGACCGACTTGGCCAGGTTGCGCGGCTTGTCGATGTCGCGGCCCATCGCCAACGCCGTGTGGTACGCGAAGAGTTGGAGCGGAATGCCCATGAGGATCGGGTCCAGCTCGTCCTCGTTCTTCGGCACGACGATGGTGTGGTCGGCCTTCTCCTGGTTCTGGTGGGCGACCGCGAGGATGCGGCCGCTGCGGGCCTTGATCTCCTCCAGCGCGGCGCGGTTCTTCTCCAGGAGGTCGTCGTCGGGGACGATGGCGACCGTCGGCAGCGCGGGCTCGATGAGCGCGAGCGGGCCGTGCTTCAGCTCGGAGGCGGGGTAGGCCTCGGCGTGGATGTAGGAGATCTCCTTGAGCTTCAGGGAGGCCTCCAGGGCGACCGGGTAGCCGCGCACGCGCCCGATGAACATCATCGACTGGGCGCCCGCGTACTCCTGGGCCAGCTTCTCGACCTCCGGCTCCATGGCCAGGATCTCCTCGATCTGGCCGGGCAGCTTGCGCAGGCCCTCGATGATCCGCTTGCCGTCGGCCACCGACAGGTCGCGGATGCGGCCGAGGTGCAGGGCGAGCAGCGCGAAGGCCACGACCGTGTTGGTGAAGCACTTGGTGGAGACGACGCAGACCTCGGGCCCGGCGTGTACATAGGTGCCGCCGTCCGCCTCGCGGGCGATGGCCGAGCCGACGACGTTCACGACGCCGAGCACGCGGGCGCCCTTGCGCTTGAGCTCCTGCACCGCCGCAAGCACGTCGTACGTCTCACCGGACTGGGAGACCGCGATGTACAGGGTGTCGGGGTCCACGACCGGGTTGCGGTAGCGGAACTCGGAGGCCGGCTCGGCGTCCGCGGGGATGCGGGCGAGCTCCTCGATGAGGCCGGCGCCGATCAGACCCGCGTGGTAGCTGGTGCCGCAGCCGAGGATCTTGATGCGGCGCACGCCGCGCGCCTCGCGGGCGTCCAGGTTCAGGCCACCGAGGTGAACGGTCGAGAACCGGTCGTCGATGCGGCCGCGCAGGACCCGGTCGACGGCCTCGGCCTGCTCGCTCATCTCCTTGTGCATGTACGTGTCGTGGCCGCCCATGTCGTAGGAGGCGGCCTCCCACTCGACGGTCTCGGGGGTGGCGTTGGTCTGCGTGCCCGAGGTCGTGTACGTCCGGAAGTCGTCGGCCTTCAGGGTCGCCATCTCGCCGTCGTTGAGGGTGACGACCTGGCGGGTGTGGGCGATCAGCGCGGCGACGTCGGAGGCGACGAGCATCTCCTTCTCGCCAATGCCGAGGATGACCGGGGAGCCGTTGCGGGCGACCACGATGCGGTCGGCGAAGTCGGCGTGCATCACGGCGATGCCGTAGGTGCCCTCGATGACCTTGAGCGCGTCGCGGACCTTCTCCTCCAGGGAGTCGGCCGCGGAGCGGGCGATCAGGTGGGTGATGACCTCGGTGTCGGTCTCGGAGGCGAAGACGACGCCCTCGGCCTCCAGCTTGGCGCGCAGGTCGGCGGCGTTGTCGACGATGCCGTTGTGGACGACGGCGACCTTGTTCTCGGGGTCGAGGTGCGGGTGCGAGTTCTCGTCGGAGGGGGCGCCGTGGGTGGCCCAGCGGGTGTGGGCGATGCCCGTGGTGCCGGCGAAGCGCTTGGGGACGCGGGCCTCCAGGTCGCGCACGCGGCCCTTGGCCTTGACCATCTTCAGGGCCGCGGACTTGGGGCTGTTCACGACGACGCCCGCCGAGTCGTAACCCCGGTACTCCAGCCGCTGCAGGCCTTCCAGCAGCAGCGGAGCCACATCACGCTTGCCGATATAACCGACGATTCCGCACATAGAGTCTCTGCCCCTCCATCGACGTACAAAAGTTCCGGTGTGCCCGGCCGTAGAGCTCAGCCGTAGACGATGCGGCGCAGCTGCCGGAGCGAGAGCTCCGGTGGCGCCACGGCGCGGTGCGGCAGCTCGGCCGCGATCCGCTCGAAGATCTCCGTGTTCACGGCGCCGCCGGACTGCAGTTCGCGGTGGCGCCGGCGGACGAATTCCTCGCACGTCTCGTCGAAGTACGCCAGCACATCGAGGACCACCCGGGCCGCCTCACCGCGCTGGAGCGCGGTGCTGCGCACCAGATGATCTACGAGGTCGTCGTGCGACGACGGGCTGCGGCGTTCGAGCACCCGTCGATACTGCGGGGTCTCGCAGCCGTACGCAAGAATCCTGCCCGATTCCGGGCAGGATTCTCATGATCATCCCACTGGTCTGGACCAGGAGAGGCCTTGAATGCGTCGCCCGCCGGGCCTCCTGTGATTCCCAGGGGCGTTCGCCCTGGGAATCACAGGCGCTTAAGGACCGCCTGCTTGGCCGCCGAGAACTCCTCGTCCGTCAGGATGCCGCTCCGGTGCAGCTCACCGAGCTCGCGCAGGCGGCGCAGCAGCACGTCGTGGTCCTCGGCCGCCGGGGCGGCGGGCGCGGCTTCCAGGACCTTGGGCGCCGCGGCCGCCAGCTCTCGGCGCGGTGCGTGCGGATGCGGCATGCGGGCCACGACCGCCGAGGCGAGCAGCGCCATCAGCGGATCCTTCTTGAAGCCCTTCAGCTCCACCGCCAGCGGGTCGTGCTTGGGGGCGAGCCGCGGGGCGTTCGGCATGGTCACGAAGCGCAGGTGGCCGTCGGCCAGCCCGCGCGCGGGCTGCCACACCACCCCCGTCAGATCGTCGAGCGCGAGGGTGACGGGACCGGCCGCCGTCTTCTTCTCGTCGGTGTGCCAGGTCCACTCCAGGTGCACCGTGCGCCCGTCGAAGGTGACCGTGGCGTCGCCCGCGCCCACCGTCATCGGCAGCGCCGGCCCCGGCAGGAGGTATGCGTCGACCGGGCCGTCCGGCACCTCGTCGAGCAGCAGGGCGTTGCGCACCTCGTCCACCAGGTACTCCGCCACGGCGGCCGTGCGGGTCTCCACGGTCAGGACGTACGGGTCCGAGCCGTCCGGCAGCTTTCCGGCGGTGACCTGGAGCAGCGGATCGGCCCCGTCCCGCAGCCGCAGCCTGAGCCGCCCCGACTTGCGGCCCGGCTCGTACGCGATGCCCGCCACCGCGCGCAGCGGCACCACCGTCTCCCCGAGCGTCCTGCGCAGCAGGCCGACCGACTTGTCGCTGCCCGGCACGATGCGCAGCGTCTCGCCGTCGAAGGTCCAGGTGCCGTCCTTCTGGATTATTTCCGCCATGCGGGGATTCTTTCACCGACCCCCTGGTGTGATGATCGACTTGCGAACCGCCCGCCGCGCGGTCCGGCCCGTCGTGCCGTTCGCCGCCTTGACCACGGCTGGGTACCCGGGTCCCATGGGAAGTGTTCGGTTGCTCAGCCCCCACAGTTGCGCGACCCCTTGGAAGGGAACCGCTTGTGAGACAGAGACAGCGCAGGACATTCGCCCGGCTCCTCGGCTCGCTGGTCCTGGTGGCGGCCGCCGGGTTCACCAGCATCGGCGCATCGGCGGCCCCCGCGGCGGTGGGCGCGCCCCGCCCGCTCGGCCAGATCGTGCCCGCCCCCGCCTCCGTCTCGCCCGGCGGCACCCCGTACACCATCGGCTCGGCCACCCGGATCAGGGTCGCCCCGGGCTCGGCCGAGGCCCAGCGGATCGGCGACTACCTCGCGGGCCTGCTGCGCCCCTCCACCGGCTACGCCCTGCCGGTCACCGGCGCGGCGGGAAGCGACGGGATCCGGCTGCTGCTCGGCGCGGGTGACAGCGGCCTCGGCGACGAGGGCTACCGGCTCACCTCCGACAGCGGCGCGCTCACCGTCACCGCCAACAAACCCGCCGGGCTCTTCCACGGCGTCCAGACCCTGCGGCAGCTGCTGCCCGCGGCCGTGGAGAAGCGGACCCGGCAGACCGGGCCATGGAAGATCGCGGGCGGCACCGTCACCGACTCCCCGCGCTACGCCTACCGGGGCGCGATGATCGACGTCTCGCGGCACTTCTTCACCGTCGACCAGGTCAAGCGGTACATCGACCAGCTGGCCCTCTACAAGATCAACGAGCTGCATCTGCACCTCAGCGACGACCAGGGCTGGCGGATCGCCGTCGACTCCTGGCCCAAGCTGGCCACGTACGGCGGGCAGACCCAGGTCGGCGGCGGCAAGGGCGGCTACTACACCAAGGCCGACTACCAGGCGATCATCGCCTACGCCTCCTCCCGCTATCTGGAGGTCGTCCCCGAGATCGACACCCCGGGACACACCAACGCGGCCCTCGCCTCCTACGCCGAGCTCAACTGCAACGGCGTCGCGCCCCCGCTGTACACGGGCACCAACGTCGGCTTCAGCTCGCTGTGCGTGCCCAAGGACGTGACGTACAGGTTCTTCGACGACGTGGTGCGCGAGGTCGCCGCCCTCACACCCGGCCGGTACGTCCACATCGGCGGCGACGAGGCGCACTCCACCTCGCACGCCGACTACGTCACCTTCATGGACAAGGCACAGCCGGTCGTCGGCAAGTACGGCAAGACCGTGATGGCCTGGCACCAGATCGCCGGGGCTAGCCCGGTCGAGGGGGCCGTCGCCCAGTACTGGGGAACGCTCGGCAACGAGGCGGACGTCGCGGCCGCCGCGCAGGCCGGCACCCGGCTCGTGATGTCGCCCGCCAACCACGCCTACCTCGACATGAAGTACGACGCGAAGTCGCCGCTCGGCACCAGCTGGGCCGGATACGTCGAGGTCGACAAGGCCTACGCCTGGGATCCGGCCACCTTCGTCAAGGGGGTGCCCGCCCAGGCGGTGCTCGGCGTGGAGGCGCCGATCTGGTCGGAGACGCTGACGAACTCCTCCCAGATCGAGTACATGGCGTTCCCGCGCCTCCAGGGGATCGCGGAGATCGGGTGGTCGCCCGCGTCCACGCACGACTGGGCCTCCTACAAGACCCGGCTCGCCCAGCAGGGGCCGAGGATGACGGCGCTCGGCATCAACTTCTACCGCTCGCCGGTGGTGCCCTGGGTCTGACACCGCACAGCGCGAGGGGCCGGTCCGGGCGGAACCGGCCCCTCCCGCAGGGGGACGCGTCAGGCGATCGGGTTCTGGAGGGTGCCCACCAGTTGCAGCGCGCCCGCCGGGTCCGCCAGGTCCACCATCTGCTCGTTGTTGCGGAGCTGGAGGCGGTTCAGGCAGGACAGCGCGAAGTCCGGCGCGAACAGGTCGTACTGCTTGAACCGGTCGGCCAGTTCGGGCTTGGACTCCTGGTAGGCGGTGACGCACTCGGCCACCGTCCCCCAGAACGCGGACTCGTCGAGCACGCCCTCCGTCACCAGCGCCGCGTTCAGGAAGCGCAGGAAGCAGTCGAAGACGTCGGTGAAGACGGACAGCAGCTTCATGTCCTCGGGGACGTCCGCGCGGATCCGCTCGACGGCCGGCGGGAGCGCCGCGTCCGGGTCCATCACCGCGATCTCCTCGGCGATGTCCTTGAAGATCGCCCGCGAGACCGTGCCGTCCTCGGCCAGGACCAGGATCACGTTCTCGCCGTGCGGCATGAACACCAGGTCGTACGCGTAGAAGGAGTGCAGCACCGGCACCAGGTACGCGTCGAGGTAGCCGCGCAGCCACTGGGCCGGGGTGCGGCCCGACCCGGCGATCAGGGCCCCCGCGAAGGAGGCGCCCTCGCGGTCGGTGTGCAGCAGCGAGGCCATGGTGGCCAGCCGCTCGCCCGGCGCCAGGGACGGCACCGGGCTCTCGCGCCACAGCGCGGCCAGCATCTTGCGGTACGGCGAGTAGCGGTCCGTCGCGCGCTCGTACTGCTCGTGGCGGTAGCCGATCGCCGCCCGCTCGCGGATGATCGAGAACCGGGCCGCGCGGAAGGTGTCGTCGGCCGCGACCAGGCCCGCGAGCCAGTCGTTGATGGCGGGCGTCGCCTCCATGTACGCGGCCGAAAGCCCGCGCATGAAGCCCATGTTGAGGACCGAGAGCGCCGTTTTGACGTAGTGCTTGGCCGGGTCGCTGGTGTTGAAGAAGGTGCGGATCGACTGCTGGGCGAGGTAGTCGTCGTCGCCCTCGCCGAGCAGCACCAGGCGCTCCTGGGCGATCTCGGCCGCGAAGGTGACGGACAGCTTGTTCCACCACTGCCAGGGGTGCACCGGCAGGAGGAGGTAGTCGGCCATGTCCAGGCCGCGTTCGGCGAGCCGTGCCGCGAACCGGTCGAGGGTGTCGGGGCCGAGCTCGTCGCGCATCAGCGTCTCGTGGTCCAGGCCCGCCCCTGCCGTGAAGGTGGCGCGGTCGCGGCGGGCCGCGAGCCACAGCAGCCGGACCGGGCTCGCCGTCTCGGGGGCGTACGCGAGGTACTCGTGGATGCCGAAGCCGAGCCGGCCGTTGTTGGCCACGAAGCAGGGGTGGCCCTCGGTCATGCCCGTCTCGATGGCCTGGAAGCCGGACCGGGCGAGCTCCCGGGAACTGACCTGAGGCTTCGTCAGTTTGTATGCGGTGCCGGAGAGTGTGGAGGAGATCTCCTCCAGGTACACCGGCAGGATGGCGTCGCTCAGGCCGAGAGCGCCCCGCAGATCGAGCACGAAGTCCAGTGCGTCCAGCGGGAGTTCACCCTCCGCGCCGTGCCGCGCTATCGACTCCGCCGACACCTGCCAGTGGTCGAGGGCGAGCCGGTCGGCGGTGAAGCGGTACTCGACCGAGCCGTCGTCGGAGCGGACCCGGAATGGGGTCTCCCCTGCTCGAGCGGAGCCGAGAGCTTGGGGAAGGTCGTCGCCGAGCGGCTCGGGGGTCAGCAGGCGCTCGTGGGCGAACTCGGCGAGCGCCTTGCGGACCAGCAGCCGGTTGGCCTCGGCCCACGGCTCGGGGGTGAGGTGGGTGACCGTGGTGTCGGTGGTCATCGTGCTGCGGCCTCTCGGGATCGAACCGTACGGAACTGCTGTCGGGTGCAGAAGGACAGATAGGCGTCCTTCTCGGGCTTGGCGATCCGCTCGGCGACCTCGAAGCCGACGGCCGCGTTCAGCGCGTGCACCGCCTTGTTGGCGACGTCGGGCTCGACCACGACGCGCTCGGTGGCCGGGTCGGCGAACAGCTCCTCCATCACCGCGGTGATGACGGCCCGGGTGAAGCCGTGCACCGGGGTGTCGGTCGGGGCGACCAGGAAGTGCATGCCGACATCGCCGGGCAACGGCTCGTACAGGCCGACGAGTTCGACGTGCGCGGGGTCGTAGCGTTCCATCAGGAAGGCGGGCTCGCCGTCGTGGAGGCCGATGTAGGCGTGGTGGTGCGGGTGGGCGGCGATCGCCATGTACTCGCGCTCGACGTCCTGGAGTCTGGCCTCCTGCATCAGCCAGAACGCGGCCTTGGGGTGGGTCACCCAGGAGTGCACGAGTTCGGCGTCGGAAAGGGGGTCGAGCGGCCGGAAGGTGAAGGATCCGAGGGAAGCCCGGGGGCTTTGGGGGCTCTGGGGGCTCATATGGCGAACTCCTGGAAGGCGATGGACTTCTCGACCGGGTAGTACGCGCGGCCGAGCAGCTCGCCGATGATGTACGCGTTGCGGTAGGCGCCCATGCCGAGGTCGGGCGAGGTGATCGAGTGGGTGTGCACCGCGGCGTTCTGAAGGAACACACCGCGGCCGGTGGTGTCGATGGAGTAGTTGCGGGCCACGTCGAAGCGCCCGCGCGCGTCGCGCCGCAGCCGGTCGGAGATGGGCCCCAGGAACTCCGGCTCGGCGTAGCGGTAGCCGGTGGCCAGGACCAGGCCCTCGGTGGTGAGGGTGTAGTCCTTCTCCTGCTCCTCCTGGCGGAACCCGAGCGTGTACGTACCACTGGTGGTGTCGTAACTCGCCGAGCTCAGCGCGGAGTTGGTGAGCAGCCGGGTGGGGACGGGACCCTTGAGGTTCTTCTGGTACAGCAGGTCGAAGATGGCGTCGATCAGCTCGGAGTCGATGCCCTTGAAGAGCCCCTTCTGCGCCGATTCGAGCCGGTAACGGGTGGCCTCGGGCAGCGCGTGGAAGTAGTCCACGTACTCCGGGGACGTCATCTCCAGGGTGAGCTTGGTGTACTCCAGCGGGAAGAAGCGGGGCGAGCGCGTCACCCAGTTCAGCCGGTAGCCGTGGACGTCGATCTCGGAGAGCAGGTCGTAGTAGATCTCGGCCGCGGACTGCCCGGACCCGACGAGCGTGATCGACTCCTTCCGCTGGAGGCTCTCCTTGTGCTCCATATAGCGGGAGTTGTGCAGGAGGTCACCGCCGAGGTTCCGGCAGGGCTCAGGCAGGTGCGGCGGCGTGCCGGTGCCCAGCACGAGACGGTGGGCGCGGAAGGTGTCGCCGGTCGTGGTGGCGACGGCGTACGTCTCGTCCCGCTCGTCGTACGTCACGGAGGCGACGGTCTGGTTGAAACGGACCGAGCTCAGTTTCCCGGCGGCCCAGCGGCAGTAGTCGTTGTACTCGGTGCGCAGCGGATAGAAGTTCTCGCGGATGTAGAACGAGTACAACCGCCCCGATTCCTTCAGGTAGTTGAGGAAGGAGTACGGCGAGGTCGGGTCGGCGAGGGTGACCAGGTCGGACAGGAACGGCGTCTGGAGGTGGGCGCCCTCCAGGAACATCCCGGAGTGCCACTCGAAGTCGGGCTTGGTCTCCAGGAAGAGGCCGCTCAGCTCGTCGATGGGCTCGGTGAGACAGGCGAGACCGAGGTTGAAGGGGCCGAGCCCGATCCCGATGAAGTCGTACGCCTCGGACGTGCCGCGGGCTTCAGGACGCGTGGACAAGGTTCTCTCCCAGGTACTGCTCGGCGTGGCCGGCGATCAGATCGAGTACGGCGCGAATGTCGTCGACGCTCGTCTCGGGGTTGAGCAGGGTGAACTTCAGGTACTGGCGGCCGCCGGACTTGGTCCCGGCGACCACGGCCTCGCCGGACGCGAAGAGCGCCTTGCGGGCGTAGAGGTTGGCCCGGTCGATCTCGGCGGGCGAGGTGACGGATTCGGGGATGTAGCGGAAGACGAGGGTGGAGAGGCTGGGCCGCACGACCACGTCGTAGCGGGGGTCGGCGGCGAGCAGCCGCCAGCCCTGCTCGGCCAGGTCGCACACCTCGTCGAAGAGCGAGCCGATGCCGTCGGCGCCCATGGTGCGCAGGGTCATCCACAGTTTCAGGGCGTCGAAGCGGCGGGTGGTCTGGAGCGACTTGTCCACCTGGTTGGGGATGCGCTCCTCGACGGCCCGGCGCGGGTTGAGGTAGTCGGCGTGGTACGTGGCGTGGCGCAGCGTGGCCCGGTCGCGGACCAGGACCGCGCTCGAACTCACCGGCTGGAAGAAGGACTTGTGGTAGTCGACGGTGACGGAGTCGGCGCGCTCGATGCCGTCGAGCAGGGCCCGGCGAGTGGGCGAGGCGAGCAGCCCGCAGCCGTAGGCGGCGTCCACGTGCATCCAGGCGCCGTACTGGGCGCAGAGCTCGGCGATGCCGGGCAGCGGGTCGATGGAGCCGAAGTCGGTGGTGCCGGCGGTGGCGACGACCGCCATCGGTATGTTGCCCTCGCTCACACAGCGCTCCAGGGCGCGGGCGAGTCCGACGGTCTGCATCCGCTTGTCGTGATCGGTGGCGACGGAGACGACCGAGTCCCGCCCCATTCCGAGGAGTTGGGCCGACTTCTGGACGCTGAAGTGGCTGCACTCGGAGGCGAAGACGCGCAGTCTGGCGAGGTCGGTCGTCTTGGCCTCCTCGCGGGCCAGCAGCAGGGACTGGAGGTTGGACTGGGTGCCGCCACTGGTGAATACGCCGTCGGCGGCGGGCCCGAGGCCGATGCGCCCTGCCGTCCAGTCGATGAGGCGCCGCTCGATGAGGGTGCCGCCGATGCTCTGGTCCCAGGTGTCGAGCGAGGAGTTCACCGCGGAGAGCACCGCCTCGCCGAGCACGGCCGGTATGACGACCGGGCAGTTGAGGTGGGCGAGGTAGCGGGGGTGGTGGAAGTACACGGCGTCGCGCAGGTAGACGTCCTCCAGCTCGTCCAGGACGGCGGAGGCGTCGCCGAGCGGGGCGTCGAGGTCGATGGCGTCGATGACGGGCGCGAGATCGTCGACCCCCACCCCGGTGAACGGCCGCCGCGTGGCGGCGAGTTTGCGTGCCACCCGCTCGACTCCTTCGGTCACGGAGCGCCGGTAGTGCTCCGCGGTCGTGTCGTTGAGCAGATGCGAACGCATGGGGGTGTCCTCCGGGGTCGGGGGAGCGCGGGCCCTCCGGGCAGAAAGGGGTGTGGGCGAGGGCCGCGATCTCTCGTGGTGAGGTTAGCCTAACCTAAGTTGCGGGGGTGGGGTGGGGGGTTCTCCCACCCGCCCGCCCGTTCGGCTGGGTTGGATCGTTCGGGGACTGGTGGGTTGCTGGTCGCCGTTGGCGGCTGGCGGTTCGTGCGGCTTCTGTGCCTGGCCGCCCGTGCGGTCGAGCTGATCGGTTCGCGTTGGCGGGTGTTGCTCGGCAACTGGCCCAATGCGTCCGATCGTTGACCCGGGGCCGGGTCGCGGCCGGGTCGGGGCCTCCGGTTGGCCGGGACGGATTGGCGCCTTCGCCGCGTGCGTGGTTGCTCGCGCAGTTCCTCGCGCCCCTGAAACCCCGTTCGGTCTGCGGATCGTGCTCGCTTCTCGCGCAGTTCCTCGCGCCCCTTCAGCCCTGTTCGGTCTGCGGATCGTGCTCGCTTCTCGCGCAGTTCCTCGCGCCCCTTGGCGGCACGGTGCTGGTCGGCGCGGGCATCTTCAGCACGTCATGAGGCCCCCGGCCCTTAGGGCCTTGGGGGAGTTTGAAGACGGGGGGCGGAGACTCTCAGGGGGCTGGGGCGCAGCGCCAGGGTTCAGCTGGTCCAACCCGTCGCACGGGTGGGCGGGTGGGCAAGCCCCCCGGGGGGTCTGGGGCAGGGCCCCGGGGAGGGCTACGCCGCTGCGCGGAGCTCGTCCTCCGAGCGCCCCCGCCGCCAGTACCCCACGAACGTGACCCGCCCCCGGTCCACCCCCCGCTCACCGACGAAGTGCCGCCGCAGCGACCGCACTTGGGAGGCCTCGCCCGCGATCCAGACGTACGGGGAGGTGCCGGGCAGGGGCGCCGCGCCGATGGCGTCCAGGGCGGACGCGTCCGGCAGCCATGTCACCTCCGCGTCCGCCGCCGTCGCCAACGGCATCGCGTCACCGGCGGACGGCACCGTGATCCAGACGCGGGCCGGCAGGCCCGGCGGGAGCCATTCGAGGATGGCCGCCGCGGCGGGCAGCGCCGTCTCGTCGGCCCAGATGACGACCGAGTCCGTCCCGGCCGGCGGTCGGAAACGTACCGCCGTGTTGTCCTCGACGGCGGGACCCAGCACGGTGACCCGGGCGCCCGGCTTGGCCGAACCCGCCCAGCGGCAGGCGGGCCCGCCGTCGTCGTGCAGGGCGAAGTCGATGTCGATCTCGCCCGGCCCGCCCGCCGGATCGCGCCGCTGGGCCCGGACCGTGTACGAGCGCATCACGGCCCGTACGTCCTCGGGCAGCGCCCGGTACGCGCCCCACCATCCGGCGGCGTCGTCGGTGGGCGGCAGGACGGGGGCCTCCTGGCCGGGGTGCGGCAGGAAGAGCGACAGGCTCTGGTCGCGGCCCCCGGCGGCGAACGCCGTGAGGTCCTCGTCGCCGAAGCCGCCGAAGGTGACCCGCGTCAAGGACGGGCCGAGCCGCCGGGCCCGTACCACGCGCAGGTCGAAGAGGCGGAAGGGGGCAGGGGCGGTCTCGGCCTGTGCGGGCATCGTCAGGCGACCTTCTTCGCGTTCTCGATTGCCTGGGCGAGCGCGTCGACGATGGGAGCGACGCGCGCGTACGAGTAGATCGGTTCGGTCAGGCGCGGCACGACCTGCTTGGCCTTGACGGCGGGCAGCTGCCCCCAGGTCGGCTTGTTGCCGAGGTCGCCGGGTTGCAGGGTGCCGGTGCGGTTGTCCATGAGAATCAGGTCGGCCGGGTACTTGGCGACGTTCTCCCAGCTGAGCGACTCGAAGAAGCCCTGAGAGTCGACCTTCGGGGTGACGAACCGGACGCCCAGCTCCTGGAAGTACCGGGTGTCGCAGCTCCGCTTGGCCTCGGAGACGTAGAACAGGTCCGGGCTGGCGGAGCCGAGCAGCACCCTGATGCCGGGGTTGGCCTTCGCGGCGGCGCGCAGCCGGGCGGACGCCTTCTCGAAGGCGGCCTTCGCGTCGGTGACCTGCTGCGCGTTCAGGTCCGCGCCGAGGGACTTGGCGAGGTCCGCGCGGCGCTGGAGCGCGGCGGGCATGCTCTGGTCGGCCGCCCACAGCGCGACGCTCGGCGCCAGCTTGAGGATCTTGTCCTTGCTGTTGTCCGGCACGAACCAGAGGGCGTCCTTCTGCCACATGTCCGTGATCAGCACGTCGGGCTGGAGCGCGGCGTACTTCTCGACGCTGAACTCGCCGTAGGTGTTGCCGATGATCTCGACCTTGCTGACGTCGAGCCCGCCGGCCTGCACATCGGCCTTGCCGTCCTTGGTCTTCGTCGGACCGAAGACCCCCTTGACCTGGATCCCGTAGTCGAAGAGGGCGGCCGCGGTGCCGGTGTAGGCGACGATGTTCTTGGGGGTCGCCTTGGTCTCGGCCGTCTGACCGCGGTCGTCCTTGAACGACCAGGGGCCCGACTTCGCGCTCGTCGCGCCGCTGCCCGAGGAGTCGCTCTTCTTGCCGCCCCCACAGGCGGTCAGCGCGGCACCGATGCCGATCGCGCCGCCCATGGCCAGCAGGCCGCGACGGGTGGGCAGGGACGCTCGGGCGAGGGGCATGACGGTGTCCGCTTTCGTACGTGAGGTGCCGGGGACCGGCCACTGACTGACGCGAACAAAGGTTAGCCTAACCTCACTCCGTGTCCAGTGCCCACCCCCGCACCCCACCGGCCTCCCGCCCCGTACGGCCAACCATCCCGGCACCGCGCTCCCCGCGGAGTTGGTGGCCGGGCCCGCCAGGGTGGGACGCGCCCTACCTGCCCAGCAGGGAGGCCTGGCGGTGCAGGGGTGCGTAGGTGAAGCGCACCTTGTGCGAGGGGCTCGGCTCGTAGGTGCGCAGGCAGCTCGCGCAGTGCCAGTGCCAGCGGTCGGCGGCGCCCGGTGCGGTGGCCGAGGTGTCCTTCCACAGGGGTGGACGGCTGTCGCAACTGGGGCAGTTCGGGGGGATCACCCTGACAGGGTGCGGCTCCCGGCCCCTCGTACGGGGACGACGCGGGTCCCACCACTCCTTCGGGGGACCCGCCCCGGGCCGGGCGCCCCGGGGGCCGGGCGGGGGCAATTGCCGCCGCCCGACCTCAACCCCTAGGCGGGCAGGCCCAGTTCGCGGGCGATCAGCATGCGCTGCACCTCGCTCGTGCCCTCGCCGATCTCCAGGATCTTGGAGTCGCGCCACATGCGGGCCACCGGGTACTCGTTCATGAAGCCGTAGCCGCCGAAGATCTGCGTGCCCTCGCGGGCGTTGTCGACCGCCACCGTCGAGGAGTAGAGCTTCGCGAGCGCCGCCTCCTTCTTGAACGGCTCGCCGTGCACCAGGCGGGACGCGGCGTCACGCCAGCCCACCCGCGCCATGTGGGCGCGCAGCTCCATGTCGGCGATCTTGAACTGGATCGCCTGGTTCTCGCCGATGGGCCTGCCGAAGGCGTGCCGCTCCTTCGCGTACTTCACCGACTCGTCCACGCAGCCCTGCGCGAGCCCGGTCGCGAGCGCGGAGATCGCGATGCGGCCCTCGTCCAGGATGCGCAGGAACTGGGCGTAGCCCCGGCCCTCTTCACCGAGCAGGTTCGCCGCCGGGACGCGTACGTCCGAGAAGGCCAGCTCGCGGGTGTCCGAGGCGTTCCAGCCGACCTTCGAGTACGGGGCCGCGACCGTGAAGCCCGGCGTGCCGGACGGGACGATGATCGACGAGATCAGCGGACGCCCGTCGTCCTTGCGGCCGGTGACCGCGGTGACGGTGACCAGACCGGTGATGTCCGTACCGGAGTTGGTGATGAAGCACTTCGAGCCGTTGATGACCCACTCGTCGCCGTCGCGCACCGCCGTGGTGCGGGTGCCGCCCGCGTCCGAGCCGCAGTCCGGCTCGGTCAGGCCGAACGCGCCCAGCATCTCGCCCGAGCACAGCTTCGGCAGCCACTCCCGCTTCTGCTCCTCCGTGCCGAACCGGAAGATCGGCATCGCGCCCAGCGAGACGCCCGCCTCCAGGGTGATGGCCACCGACGAGTCGACCCGGGCCAGCTCCTCCAGGGCGATGCCCAGCGCGAGGTAGTCGCCGCCCATGCCCCCGTACTCCTCGGGGAAGGGCAGCCCGAACAAGCCCATGCGGCCCATCTCGCGGATGATCTCGTACGGGAACTCGTGGCGCTCGTAGAGGTCGCCGATCTTCGGCGCTACGACGTCGTGGGCGAACTCCTCGACGGTACGGCGGAGTTCCTCGTGCTCGGGGGTGAGACGGTGGTCGAGGGGCATGGCTACGACTCCTGGTGGGAGAGGGCACGTACGGTGCGGGAGGGGCTGGGGCGGCCCAGCTGTTCGGCCATCCACACGCTGGTGGCGGTGAGCCGGCCGAGGTCGACCCCGGTGTCGATACCGAGGCCCTGGAGCATCCACACGAGGTCTTCGGTGGCGAGGTTTCCGGTGGCGGACTTGGCGTAGGGGCAGCCGCCGAGGCCGCCCGCCGAGGCGTCCACCGTGCTCACCCCGTGCTGGAGGGCGGCGAGCGTGTTGGACAGCGCCTGGCCGTAGGTGTCGTGGAAGTGCACCCCGATGGAACTGGTCGGCACGCCCTCCTCGTTGAGCTCGGCGAGCAGGCTCTGGACATGGGCCGGCGTGGCGACCCCGATGGTGTCGCCCAGGCTCAGCTCGTCGCAGCCCATGTCGAGGAGGGCCTTGGCGACGCGGACCACCTGGTGCACCGGCACCGCGCCTTCCCACGGGTCGCCGAAGCACATCGACAGATAGCCCCTGACGTGTGCCCTCCGCTCCTTCGCGCGGGTCACCACCGGCTCGAACATCGCGAGCGACTCGTCGACCGTCCGGTTCAGGTTGGCCTTGGCGAAGGACTCGGTGGCGCTGGCGAACACCGCGATCCGGTGGGCGCCGAGCGCGAGCGCCCGGTCCAGGCCCCGCTCGTTCGGCACGAGGACGGGGAGCGCCACCCCGTCGAGGTCGCCGAGCAGCGGGAACAGCCGCTCCGCGTCGGCGAGTTGGGGCACCCACTTGGGGTGCACGAAGCTCGTCGCCTCGATGGTGGTCAGGCCCGCCGCGGCCAGCCGGTGCACGAACTCGGCCTTCACCTCGGTCGGCACGACGGACTTCTCGTTCTGCAACCCGTCGCGGGCCCCCACCTCGTGGATGCGGACCCGGGCCGGCAGGTCAGGCGCCGGTACGACCATGGGCAGCGTCATGCGGACTCCTCGGAGGTCGCCGGGGTGACGACGGCCAGGACCTGGTCCATCGCCACCGTCGAGCCGGGGGTGACGTCGAGCTCGGTGACCGTGCCCGCGTGCGGGGCGGAGATGAGGTGCTCCATCTTCATCGCCTCGACCACCAACAGGCCCTGCCCCGCGGTGACCTCGTCGCCGACCGCCACCTTGACGACGGTGACCGTGCCGGGCATCGGCGCGGCCAGGGTGTCGGCGCCGCCGCGGACCGCACCGGTCAGCGCGGCCTCGACGGGGTCGTGGTCGACGACGTGCCAGCTGTCGCCGTCCCGGCCGAGCCAGCCTTCCGCGCGGTGGAAGGTGTGGGTGACGCCGTCGAGTTCGACCGTGACCCGGTCCGCCGCGACGGTCGCCGCCGCCGGGGCGGACCGCGTGACAGGTTCGTGTCCCGCGACGCGCAGGGGGAAGGCGAGCGGCGCCGCCTCGCCGCCCATCCGCCAGCCGCTCGGGATGGAGAACGGGTCGGTCCAGCCGTCGGCGGGCTCGGGCCGCAGCGCGTCGAGTCGGACCGCGGCGGCCGCCGCGTACACCTCGTCGGGCACGCCGTCGGGGACCAGCGCCCCGGCCTCGCGCTCCACCAGGCCGGTGTCCAACTCGCCCGCCACCACGGCGGGGTGGGCCAGCAGGCGGCGCAGGAACCCGGCGTTGGTGGGCACGCCGAGCGTCACCGTGCCGGCGAGCGCGGCGCGCAGCTTGCGCAGCGCGGTGGCCCGGTCCGGGCCGTACGCGATCACCTTGGACAGCATCGGGTCGTACAGGCTGCCGACCTCGGTGCCCTCGCTCAGCCCCGAGTCCGTGCGCACTCCTCCGAGCTCTCGGCTCCGCTCGGGCAGGGGGGACTCCCACTCCCCTTGCGGCTCGCGCAGCGCCAGGACCGTACCCCCGGACGGCAGGAAGCCGCGGGCGGGGTCCTCGGCGCAGACGCGGGCCTCGATGGCGTGGCCGGTGAGCACGATGTCCTTCTGCTCGTACGGCAGTCGCTCGCCCGCGGCCACCCTGAGCTGCCACTCCACCAGGTCCATGCCGGTAATGAGCTCGGTCACCGGGTGCTCGACCTGGAGGCGGGTGTTCATCTCCATGAAGTAGTACGAGGACGGGTCGCTGCCCGGCACGATGAACTCCACCGTGCCCGCGCCCGAGTAGCCGCAGGAGCGGGCGGCCTGGACGGCGGCCTCGCCCATCGCGGCCCGCGTCGCCTCGTCGAGCAGGACGCTGGGCGCCTCCTCGATGATCTTTTGGTGGCGGCGCTGGAGCGAGCACTCGCGCTCGCCGAGGTGGATCACGTGGCCGTGGCCGTCGGCCAGGACCTGGATCTCGATGTGGCGCGGCCGGTCGACCCACCGCTCGACGAGCAGGGTGTCGTCGCCGAAGGAGGCGCGGGCCTCGCGGCGGGCGGCCGCGATCTCGTCACCGATCAGCGCCTCGTCGCGGACCAGGCGCATGCCCTTGCCGCCGCCGCCCGCGCTGGGCTTGAGGAGCACCGGCATGCCGATCTCCCGCGCGGCGTCGGCCAGTTGGGCGTCGGTGAGGCCGCTGCCCGAGGAGCCCGGCACGACCGGCACCCCGGCCGCCCGCACGGTCTCCTTGGCGCGGATCTTGTCGCCCATCAGGGAGATCGCGTCGGCGGGCGGGCCGATGAAGACGAGGCCCGCCTCGGTGCAGGCCCGCGCGAACGACGCGTTCTCCGCGAGGAAGCCGTAGCCCGGGTGGACGGCCTGGGCACCGGTGCGCAGCGCCGCCTCGATGAGCCGCTCGGGGCGCAGATAGCTCTCGGACGCGGCGGCGGGGCCGATGCGGACCGCCGTGTCGGCCTCGCGGACGTGGCGCGCGTCCGCGTCCGCGTCGCTGAACACGGCGACCGAGCGGACGCCGAGCCGGCGCAGGGTGCGGATCACGCGGACCGCGATCTCGCCCCGGTTGGCGACGAGCACTGTCGTGAACATGGGAGCCCTCAACATAGGAGTCGACATGGACGGCGTAGGGGTCGGCGCGGGGGGCCGCGAGGACGGGAGGGGGGTCGGTGTCGATACGAACGCCGTCGTATCTGTCGCGTCCGGAGCGTCCGGCGCGTCCGGCGCGTTCACTGGGTTCGTCCCCTTCGCCCCGTTCGTCGCGCCCGCCGCGTCCCTCACGTCCGTCACATCCGGAAGACGCCGAAGGCGGGGTCGGCGAGGGGGGCGTTGGCGCAGGCGGTCAGGGCGAGGCCCAGGACCTGGCGGGTGTCGACCGGGTCGATCACCCCGTCGTCCCAGAGCCGGGCGGTCGCGTAGTAGGCGTTGCCCTGCGTCTCGTACTGCTCGCGGATGGGGGCCTTGAAGGCCTCCTCGTCCTCGGCGCTCCAGTCGTCGCCCAGCTGGTCCCGCTTGACGGTGGCGAGGACGGACGCGGCCTGCTCGCCGCCCATCACCGAGATCTTGGCGTTCGGCCACATCCACAGGAAGCGGGGGCTGTAGGCCCGGCCGCACATCGAGTAGTTGCCCGCGCCGTAGGAGCCGCCGACGACGACCGTCAGCTTCGGCACCCGGGTGCAGGCCACCGCCGTCACCATCTTGGCGCCGTGCTTGGCGATGCCGCCCGCCTCGTAGTCCCGCCCGACCATGAAGCCCGAGATGTTCTGGAGGAAGACGAGCGGGATGCCGCGCTGGTCGCACAGCTCGATGAAGTGGGCGCCCTTCTGGGCGGATTCGGAGAACAGGATGCCGTTGTTGGCGACGATCCCGACCGGGTGGCCGTGGATCCGCGCGAACCCGGTGACCAGCGTCTGCCCGAACTCCGACTTGAACTCCTGGAAGCGCGAGCCGTCGACGACCCGGGCGATCACTTCCCGTACGTCGTAGGGCGTGCGCGAGTCGACCGGCACGGCGCCGTACAGCCCGAACGGGTCGGCCTTCGGCTCCTCGGCGGGCTCGACCGACCAGGGCAGCGGGCCGCGTGCGGGGAGGGTGGCCACGATGTTGCGGACGATCCTCAGCGCGTGGGCGTCGTCCTCCGCCAGGTGGTCGGTGACGCCGGAGACCCTGGAGTGGACCTCGCCGCCGCCGAGCTCCTCGGCCGTGACGACCTCGCCGGTCGCCGCCTTCACCAGGGGCGGGCCGCCCAGGAAGATCGTGCCCTGGTTGCGGACGATAACGGCCTCGTCGCTCATCGCCGGGACGTACGCCCCGCCCGCCGTGCACGAGCCGAGCACGGCGGCGATCTGCGGGATGCCCGCACCGGACATCCGGGCCTGGTTGTAGAAGATCCGGCCGAAGTGCTCGCGGTCGGGGAAGACCTCGTCCTGCATCGGCAGGAACGCGCCGCCCGAGTCGACCAGGTAGAGGCAGGGCAGCCGGTTCTCCAGCGCCACCTCCTGGGCCCGCAGGTGCTTCTTCACCGTCATCGGGTAGTACGTGCCGCCCTTGACGGTGGCGTCGTTGGCGACGATCACGCACTCGCGGCCGCTGACCCGGCCGATCCCGGCGATCACCCCGGCGGCGGGCGCCTGCCCGCCGTACATCCCCTCGGCGGCCAGCGGGGCCAGCTCCAGGAAGGGCGAGCCGGGGTCGAGGAGGGTGTCCACCCGGTCCCTGGGCAGGAGCTTGCCGCGCGCGACGTGCCGCTCGCGGGACCGCTCGCCCCCGCCGAGCCGGGCGGCCGCGAGCTTTGCCCGCAACTGCTCGCCGAGGGCGCGGTGCGCCGCCTCGTTGGCCCGCCAGGCCTCGGAGGCGGGATCGGCCGCACTCCCCAGGACCGGTGCCTGCTGCATCGTGTCGAGCCCCCTTGCCCGTACGCGGCGTCGTCAACGGATGTTAATGACCGTTAACTCGTTTCCCTCAGGTTAACGAGCGCTAACCGCGTTGTCTAGAATGAATTCCCATGAGCACCCGTACCGACGCCCCTACCCGCCGCGAGCAGATCCTGCGCGAGGCCGCCCGCCTCTTCGCCGAGCGCGGCTTCCACGGCGTCGGCGTCGACGAGATAGGGGCCGCCGTCGGCATCAGCGGCCCCGGCCTGTACCGGCACTTCGCGGGCAAGGACGCGATGCTGGCCGAGCTGCTGGTCGGCATCAGCGGGCGGCTGTACGACGGCGGGCGCAAGCGGGTCACCGAGGCGGCGGGCGACCCCGAGCGGCTGCTCGGCTCGCTCATCGACGGCCACATCGACTTCGCCCTCGACGACCGGGCGCTGATCACCCTGCACGACCGCGAGCTCGACCGGCTGCGCGACAGCGACCGCAAGCTGGTGCGCCAGCTCCAGCGGCAGTACGTCGAGCTGTGGGTCGGCGTCGTGCGCGAGCTGTACCCGCCGGTGCCGGAGGCGGAGGTGCGCGGGGCGGTCCACGCCGTGTTCGGCCTGCTCAACTCGACCCCCCACCTCGGCTCGTACGGCACCGGGCTGCCGGGGCGCGCGGCCACCGAGGCACTGCTGCGCCGCCTGGCGCACGGGGCCTTCGCCTCCCTGGACGCGCGCTGAGCCTCTTCCGCCGCTCGCCGAAACCCCGTCCGGTGCGCGGGACGGCCCGGTCCCGGGCGCGGCGGGCGGGGCAGAATGGCCGCATGCCGATACCCAGCCGTGCCGCCCTCGTCGACCATCTCGTCCGCACCCGTATCGCCGGTGACGTCGCGACGCCCCGCGACAACAACCTCTCCCACTACCGCAAGCTCGCCAACGGCGACCGCCACTACTGGCTGGGCCTGGAGCTGGGGGACCGCTGGGGCGACGAACAGGACGTGCTGGCGGTGATGGCCGAGCGCTGCGGCGTCGTGGACGACCCCGGGCACCGCACCGGCCAGGACACCATCGACCCCGAGCTGACCGTGGACGGCCTGGAGCGGATGGCGGCCCGGCTGCGCAAGGCGGCCGCCGGGCGGGAGCGGGTGCTGTTCGCCACCGGGCACCCCGGCGCGCTCATCGACGTGCACAGCCGGACCGCCGCGGGGTTGCGGGCGGCGGGCTGCGAGATCGTACGGATCCCCGGCGGGCTCACCGCCGACGAGGGGTACGTCGTGCAGTTCGCGGACGTGGCCGTCTTCGAGCGGGGCGCGTCGTTGTGGCACACCCACTCGCCGGAGCCGATGCGGGCGATCCTGACCGCCCTCGACACCCCGCCGGACCTCGTGGTCGCCGACCACGGCTGGGCGGGGTGCGCGGGGCAGCTCGGGGTGGACGCGATGGGGTACGCGGACTGCAACGACCCCGCGCTGTTCATCGGCGAGGCGGAGGGGACGCTGCAGGTGACCGTTCCCCTGGACGACCACGTCCTGGACCCGCGCTTCTACGAGCCCATGACGGCGTACCTCCTGGACGCGGCGGGCCTGGCGTAGCCACCCCCGGACCTCCCCCGCGGGGGCTCCGCCCCCACACCCCCGCTCGCGCCTGAACGGCACTCGTCCTCAATCGCCGGACGGGCTAAAGATGCCAGCACTGGCTAGCCCCAGTACCGCCAGGGGCGCGGGGAACTGCGCGAGAAGCGAGCACGGTCCGCAGATCGAAGGAGTTCAGGGGCGCGGGGAACTGCGCGAGCGGCCACGCACGGCCCGCGGCCGAAGGCGGGTTGAGGGGCGCGGGGAACGGCGCGAAGGCGACTCCCGGGCGCCCCCGGGACTCAGCCGCGGGGGATGCGGACGACGCCCTCCTGGATCACCGTGATCGCCAGACGCCCGTCCGCCGTGTAGATCCGCGCCTGACCGAGCCCCCGCCCCCCGGACGCGGACGGCGACTCCTGGTCGTACAGGAGCCACTCGTCGGCCCGGAACGGCCGGTGGAACCACATCGCGTGGTCGAGCGAGGCGCCCACCACGTCGCCGACCGCCCAGCCGCCGCGCCCGTGGGCGAGCAGCACCGAGTCGAGCAGGGTCATGTCGGAGACGTAGGTCGCCAGGCACACGTGCAGCAGCGGATCGTCGGCCAGCTTGCCGTTCGTGCGGAACCACACCTGCGAGCGCGGCTCGCGCGGGGTGCCGACGGTGCCCCAGGGCGGCGCGTCCACGTACCGCAGGTCGACGGCCGCGCGGGCCTCGATCAGGCGGTCCACCACGCCCTCGTCCCGGAAGGCGGACGCGTACCGCGGCAGCATCTCGGCGGCCGTCGGCAAGGACTCCGGGTCCGGCGCCGGCGGCATGTCGGCCTGGTGCTCCATGCCTTCCTCGTACGTCTGGAACGACGCGGAGAGGTGGAAGATCGGCTGCCCGTGCTGGATGGCGACGACGCGGCGGGTGGTGAAGGAGGCCCCGTCGCGGATGCGGTCGACGGTGTAGACGATCGGCGCGCCCGGGTCGCCCGCCCGCAGGAAGTAGGCGTGCAGCGAGTGCGCCATCCGCTCGGCGGGCACGGTGCGGCCCGCGGCGACCAGCGCCTGGGCCGCGACCTGGCCGCCGAAGACGCGCGGCACGACCGCCGAGCGGGACCGGCCGCGGAAGATGTCCTCCTCGATCCGTTCGAGGTCGAGCAGATCGAGGAGGCTCTCAAGTGCCTGATGCATGAAGGTAGTTGTACCCGAGGACTGCTACAGGCCCATGTCCTTGGCGATGATCGACTTCATGATCTCGCTGGTGCCGCCGTAGATCCGGTTCACGCGGTTGTCCGCGTACAGGCGGGCGATCGGGTACTCGTTCATGAACCCGTAGCCGCCGTGCAGCTGGAGGCAGCGGTCGATCACGCGGTGCGCGACCTCGGTGCAGAACAGCTTCGCGGACGCGGCCTCGGCCGGGGTCAGCTCGCCCGCGTCCAGGGCCTCCAGGGCGCGGTCTGCGACGGCCTCGGCGGCGTCCACCTCGGCCTGGCAGGCGGCCAGCTCGAACTTGGTGTTCTGGAAGGACGCGACCGGCTTGCCGAAGACGGTGCGGTCCTGCACGTACTCCTTGGCGAACCGGACGGCCGCCTTGGCCTGGGCGTACGCGCCGAACGCGATGCCCCAGCGCTCGGACGCCAGGTTGTGGCCCAGGTAGTAGAAGCCCTTGTTCTCCTCGCCGAGCAGGTCCTCGACCGGGACCTTCACGTCGACGAACGCCAGCTCGGCGGTGTCGGAGGTCTTCAGGCCGAGCTTGTCGAGCTTGCGGCCGATCGAGTAGCCCTCGGACTTGGTGTCCACGGCGAACAGCGAGATGCCGTGGCGGCGGTCCTCGGCGGAGGGGGCGTCGGTGCGGGCGCACACGATCACGCGGTCGGCGTGCACGCCGCCCGTGATGAAGGTCTTGGAGCCGTTGAGGACGTAGTGCGAGCCGTCCGCGGAAAGCTTGGCAGTGGTCTTCATGCCCGCGAGGTCGGAGCCGGTGCCCGGCTCGGTCATGGCCAGGGCCCACATCTCCTCGCCGGAGACGAACTTCGGCAGGAAGCGCTTCTTCTGCTCGTCGGTGGCGAGCATCTTGATGTAGGGCAGGCCGAGCAGCACGTGCACGCCGGAGCCGCCGAACTGGACGCCCGCGCGGGCCGTCTCCTCGTACATCACGGCTTCGAACTTGTACGAGTCGATGCCGGCGCCGCCGAACTCCTCGTCCACGCGGATGCCGAAGACGCCGAGCTCGGCGAGCTTGTAGTAGAAGTCGCGCGGCACGATGCCGTCGGCGAACCACTCGTCGTACGCCGGGACGACCTCGGCCTCGATGAAGGCACGCAGGGTCTCCCGGAACGCCTCGTGGTCTTCGTTGAATACCGTACGGCGCACGGACGCCCTCCTCGGCTCGCAGTTTGGCTAAGCGCTTGCTCAGGTTGAAATACGAAGTTACCCGGCGGTCACCGGCACTGTCCAGAGTGAGACTCAGCACTTCTGAGCGCCAGCCAGAGCTCCGTGCGGACGTCCATGTCGTCGAGATCCGTGCCGAGGAGCGCCGCCGCGCGGCCGATCCGCTGGCGGACGGTGTTGCGGTGCACCCCGAGCGCGACGGCGCTGCGGTCCCAACTCCCGTGCAGCGAGAGCCAGGTGCGCAGGGTGGTGCGCAGGGGATCGGTGAGCGGGGCGAGCAGTTCACGGGCGTACGCGGCGGACTCCTCCGGGTCCATCAGCGCCCCGAACCCGGCGGGCCGGTGCCGGGCGAGGGCGACGCGGGTCGCCTCCGCGCGCTCCAGGGCGCGGGCGGCCTGGGTGTCGGCGACGGTCAGGGCGTCCAACGCGGCCGGGGCGCTGACGCCGAGGGTCCAGCCGGGGTGCGTCGTGACCTCGCGGTCCGCCGGTACGAGGGCCCGCACGCTCGGCCCGCCCGGGTCGACCAGCGGGGTCCCGAGGTCCGGCGGGCTCCCCGCGCCGCGTGCGTGCACCACCACCCAGGGCCCCTCCCCGAGCAGCGCCGCCACCTCCGCGGGGCCGCCCCCGAGCATCAGCCGCACCAGTGCGGCCGAACGGGCGGCCTCGTCCGCGCCCTGCCGCTCCGCGGTGAGCAGGGTGAGCAGCACGGCCGCGACACCGGCGATCGTGTGGTCGCCCGGGGCGCGGTGGGGTGCGGCGACGACGAGGGCCGTTCCTCTGGGCTCGGCGAGGGCGTAGGCGGCGAGGTGTGTGCCGTCCACGGTGTCGGTGGCGGTGAGGGCGTGCGCCTTCGGCGAGCTCTCCCCGCCCCGCCCCCTCCCGAGAGCCTCCGGGAGGGGAAGGGGCGCCTGCGGGCCGGTGGGTGCACTGGGGGCCCTGCCCTCAGACCCCCGCTCCTCAACCGCCGGAGGGGCTGGGGCGGGTCGCCTGTCCTCGCCATCCGCCGGAGGCTTTCGGGTAGGGGCGGGGTGGGGGAGGTCCGCCGAAGGCGACACCACCCGCGCCAGTCCCCGCACCCCGGCCCACGCCGGTCCTGACGGGGCAGGCCCCGCCGAGTCCACCACCGCCCCCTCCGGCATCATCAGACCCGCCCACCCCCCGAGCCGCCCCGCCAGCACCCGCAGCACCGCCCCCACCGGCTCGGGGCGGGACGCCGCCGCGGCCAGGCTCCGCTGCGCCTCGCTCACCCGCCGCAACTCGTCCTCGCGGGCCCGCGCCATCAGGAGCCACACCGCCCGCGCCACCCCGGAGAACGTCGTGCGCGGCGGGACCTCCAGGAGCGGCAGGCCGTGCCGGGCGCACGCCTCGACCAGCGCGGGCGGCACCGAGTCGTACACCGGGGCCACCCCGAAGCCCAGCGCCGCCGCACCCGCCGCCACGACCCTGGACACATAGCGCTCGGGGTCGGTGAGCTGGACGCCCGCCGTCATGAGCAGCTCGCCGCCGAGCAGATACGGGTACGGGTCGGCCATCTCCGAGGTGTGCACCCAGTGGATCGCGGCGTCCGCGGGCCCCGCGATCCGGCGGAGGCCGAGGTCCGCGCGGGCCAGCAGCGCGGCGAGCGCGATGGGCGGAGTGGGCGGGGCGGTCGGTTCCGGCATGGTGGACGATCCATCCATCAGCAGCGTCAGGAGTGGAGGAAACGTACACTTCAGCGTTGCTTTCCGGCCACCTAGGGTCGTGCCGACCGGCGGCCGCGGGTACGGGCGGATGTCCCCGCGAACAGCCGACGGAACCTCGATTCCCCCTGCACGACACGCCACCGAGTGAGCGCGAAGGAGGGCCCCCGCATGGCCGTCGACTACACAGTGATCGTCGTCTATCTGGCCGGGATGCTGGCGATGGGCTGGTGGGGCATGCGCCGCGCCAGGTCGAAGTCCGAATTCCTGGTCGCCGGGCGGCGGTTGGGCCCCGCGATGTACTCCGGGACCATGGCCGCCATCGTGCTGGGCGGCGCCTCGACCATCGGCGGCGTGGGCCTCGGCTACAAGTACGGCCTGTCCGGTGCCTGGATGGTGTTCACGATCGGCCTCGGCCTGCTGGCGCTCTCCGTGTTCTTCTCCGCCCGCATCGCCCGGCTCCGCGTCTACACCGTCTCCGAGATGCTCGACCTGCGCTACGGCGGCCGGGCGGGCCTCATCTCCGGCGTCGTGATGTGGGCCTACACCCTGATGCTCGCGGTCACGTCGACGATCGCGTACGCCACCATCTTCGACGTCCTCTTCGACCTGAACCGCACCGTGGCGATCGTGCTGGGCGGCGCCATCGTGGTCGCCTACTCGACGCTCGGCGGCATGTGGTCGATCACCCTCACCGACATGGTGCAGTTCGTCGTCAAGACGATCGGGGTGCTGCTGCTCCTGCTGCCCGTCGCCGTCGTCAAGGCCGGAGGGTTCGGCGCGATGCGGGCGAAGCTGCCCACCGCCTACTTCGACCCGCTCGGCATCGGCGGCGAGACGATCTTCACGTACGTCCTCATCTACACCTTCGGCATGCTGATCGGGCAGGACATCTGGCAGCGCGTGTTCACCGCGCGCAGCGACCGCGTCGCCCGGCTCGGCGGCACCGTCGCCGGTACGTACTGCCTGGTGTACGCGCTCGCGGGCGCCGTCATCGGCACCGCCGCCAAGGTGCTCTACCCGGCGCTGCCCAGCGCCGACGACGCGTTCGCCACCATCGTCAAGGACGAACTCCCCGTCGGGATAAGGGGGTTGGTGCTCGCCGCCGCGCTCGCCGCCGTGATGTCCACCTCGTCCGGCGCCCTCATCGCCTCGGCCACCGTCGCCAACAACGACATCTGGGCCCGGATCCGGGGGAGGGGCGAGGTCAGCGGGACCGACCACGACGAGGTCCGGGGCAACCGGGTCTTCATCCTCCTCATGGGGCTCGTCGTGATCGTCATCGCGACCCGGCTGAGCAGTGTCGTCGAGGGGCTCACCGTGGCCTACGACCTGCTCGTGGGCGGGCTGCTCGTGCCGATCCTCGGCGGGCTGCTCTGGAAGCGCGGCACCGCCGCCGGGGCGCTCGCCTCCGTCGCGGTCGGCGGCCTCGCGGTCGTCGCCCTCATGGCGAGGTACGGAATCCTCGCCAACGAGCCCGTCTACTACGGACTGCTCGCCTCCCTCCTCGCCTACGTCCTGGTGTCGTACGCGACGAAGCCGACCGACGCCGCGGTGCTCGCCGTCTGGCGCGAGCGGCTCGCAGGAGCCGGACCCGGCGCCGGACAGCCGACGGCCGCCGAAGCGGCGCCGGCGCACAGCTAGAGTCACACTGATAAAGCGCATAAATCGCTGAAACGAAGGGCAATTCCGATGAGCAGCAACGAAACGCCGCGCGGTCCGATCGACTCGTCCCGCATCCCGCGGTACGCCGGGCCCGCGACCTTCGCCCGGCTGCCCCGCCTCGACGAGGTCGGCACCGCCGATGTCGCCGTGGTCGGTGTGCCCTTCGACAGCGGTGTCTCCTACCGGCCCGGCGCCCGCTTCGGCGGCAACGCGATCCGCGAGGCCTCCCGGCTGCTGCGCCCGTACAACCCGGCGCAGGACGCGTCGCCGTTCGCGCTCGCCCAGGTCGCCGACGCCGGTGACATCGCGGCCAACCCGTTCAACATCAACGAGGCCGTCGACACCATCGAGGCCGCCGCCGACGACCTGCTCGGCACCGGCGCCCGCCTGATGACGCTCGGCGGCGACCACACCATCGCGCTGCCGCTCCTGCGGTCCGTCGCCAAGAAGCACGGGCCGGTCGCGCTGCTCCACTTCGACGCGCACCTCGACACCTGGGACACCTACTTCGGCGCCGAGTACACCCACGGCACCCCCTTCCGCCGCGCCGTCGAGGAGGGCATCCTCGACACCGAGGCGCTCTCCCACGTCGGCACCCGCGGCCCGCTGTACGGCAAGCAGGACCTGACCGACGACGAGAAGATGGGCTTCGGCATCGTCACCTCCGCCGACGTCTACCGGCGCGGCGCCGACGAGGTCGCCGACCAGCTCCGCCAGCGCATCGGCGACCGCCCGCTCTACATCTCCATCGACATCGACTGCCTCGACCCGGCCCACGCGCCCGGCACCGGCACCCCCGAGGCCGGCGGCATGACCTCGCGCGAGCTCCTGGAGATCCTGCGGGGCCTCGCCTCCTGCAACCTGGTCTCCGCCGACGTCGTCGAGGTCGCCCCGGCCTACGACCACGCCGAGATCACCTCGGTCGCCGCCTCCCACACGGCGTACGAGCTCACCACGATCATGTCCCGGCAGATCGCGGCCGCCCGCGCCTGAGGCACCCGACGGACCGGGAAAACGACCCGCGTCCGCGGCCCGGCGAGCGGGAAGCCGCCGGGCCGCGGACCGAGCTCCACGGAGAGGACGCGATGACCCACGACCACGACGTCGTGCTGCGGCCCACGCCGCGCCAGGTGGCGGCGGCCCTGAACCCCCCGCCCGGACGCAACGGCGGCGACCTGGTCGTCGAGACGCTCCAGGGCCTCGGCGCCACCACCGTGTTCGGCCTGCCGGGCCAGCACGCGCTCGGCATGTTCGACGCGCTGCGCCGCTCGGACCTCGCCTACGTGGGACTGCGGGTCGAGAACAACGCGGGCTTCGCGGCCGACGCGTACGGCCGGATCACCGGCGAGGCGGCCCCGCTGCTGCTGTCGACCGGCCCCGGCGCGCTGACGTCGCTCGCCGCTCTCCAGGAGGCGGCGGCCGCCTCCTCCCCGGTGATCGCGATCTCGAGTCAGGTTCCCACGGCGGGACTCGGCGGCGGGCGGCACGGCTATCTGCACGAGCTGCGCGACCAGAAGGCCTCGTTCCGCGACGTGGTCAAGTCCGTCCACACCGTGCGCAGTCAGTCGCAGATCCCCTCCGCGATCGCGGCCGCGTGGGAGTCGGCGCTGACCGCCCCGCACGGGCCGGTGTGGGTGGAGATCCCGCAGGACGTGCTGCTCGCCGAGACGGCGCTGCCCGTCGTCACCGCGATGGACGCCTACCCCGAGGACCTGCTCCCGCGCCCCGAACTGACCGCCGTGGCGGCCGAGTTGCTGGCGGGCGCGGCCCGGCCGGTGATCATCGCGGGCGGCGGGGTGGTCCGCGCCGACGCCTCGGGCAAGCTCCTCGCGCTCGCCGAGCGGCTCGACGCGCCGGTCGTGACGACCTTCGGCGGCAAGGGCGCCTTCCCCTGGGAGCACCCGCTCTCGCTCCAGTCCTGGCTGGAGGACCGGCACACCACGGACTTCCTGGAGGACGCCGACGTCCTGCTCGTGGTCGGCTCCGGGCTCGGCGAGCTGTCGTCGAACTACCACACCTTCCGGCCGCGCGGCCGGGTCGTCCAGATCGAGGCCGACCTCGGCAAGCTGGAGTCCAACCACCCGGCGCTCGGCATCCACGCCGATGCCCGCATCGCCCTCCAGGCCCTGCTCGAAACCGTCCCGGAGCGCAGCGACGAGAGCGCGGCCGAGCGGGTGCGGGCCGTTTTGGACCGGGTCCGGGCCCGCATCGACGCGCAGGACCTCGGCGAGGAGCGGCGCGTGCTGGCCGCCGTCCGCGAGGCGCTGCCCGCCGGGGCGCCCAGCTTCTGGGACATGACGATCCTCGCGTACTGGGCCTGGTCGGCCTGGCCCGGCGCGATGCACTCGGCGCAGGGAGCCGGAGGGCTCGGCTACGGCTTCCCGGCGGCGCTCGGCGCGGCCGTCGCCGACCCGGGCCGCCCGGTCCTCGCGGTCTCCGGCGACGGCGGGGCCATGTACTCGATCGCGGAGCTCGCCACCGCCCGGCAGTACGACCTGCCGGTCACCTGGCTGATCGTGGACGACGGCGGCTACGGCATCCTGCGCGAGTACATGACGGACACGTTCGGTGAGGCCACCGCCACTGAGCTGGCCCGCCCCGACTTCGTCGCCCTCGCCGAGTCCTTCGGCGTCCCGGCGGTCCGGACGAGCCCGGACACCCTGACCGCCGACCTCTCCAAGGCCCTGGCCGCCCCCGGCCCCTCGGTGGTCGTGCTGCCCGCCCTCCTGAAGATGTTCGCGCCGACGCATCTCTGAGCCCCCGGGCCGGGGAAACCGGCCCGGCCCGGTCCTGGTCCTCACGTCCCGTCTTTGTTGCGGCGGGATGAAATCCGCAGGCCCCCGTGTTGGGGCTTGCGGCAGGACAGGTACCAACGGGAGGAATCACGTGACGGAGGGTGCGCAACAGGGGTGGGCGCGCAGGCTGACCGGGTACGCCTGGCGGTACCGGCGCAATGTGGTGCTGGCCCTCGGGTCCTCGCTCGGCGGCATGGCCGTCATGGCGCTCGTCCCGCTGATCACCAAGGTGGTCATCGACGACGTCATCGGCCACCACACCCGCTCGCTCGCCGTGTGGACCGGGCTGCTCATAGCCTGCGCCGTCGTGGTGTACGGGCTCACCTACATCCGGCGGTACTACGGAGGGCGGCTCGCCCTCGACGTCCAGCACGACCTGCGCACCGAGATGTACGGGACGATCACCCGGCTGGACGGGCGGCGCCAGGACGAGCTGTCCACCGGCCAGGTCGTCGGGCGCGCCACCAGCGACCTCCAGCTGATCCAGGGCCTGCTCTTCATGTTGCCGATGACCATCGGCAACATCCTGCTCTTCGTGATCTCCATCGTGATCATGGCGTGGCTCTCGCCGCTGCTCACCCTCGTCGCCCTCGCCGTCGCGCCCGCCCTCTGGTTCATCGCCAAGCGCAGCCGCACCCGCCTCTTCCCCGCCACCTGGTACGCCCAGGGCCAGGCCGCCGCCGTCGCCGGAGTCGTCGACGGCGCCGTGTCCGGGGTCCGCGTCGTCAAGGGGTTCGGCCAGGAGGACCAGGAGACCGGCAAGCTCCGCGAGGTCGGCCGCCGGCTCTTCGCCGGACGCCTGCGCACCATCAAGCTCAACTCCCGCTACACGCCCGCCCTCCAGGCCGTCCCGGCCCTCGGCCAGGTCGCCATGCTGGCGCTCGGCGGCTGGCTCGCCACCCGCGGCGAGATCACCCTCGGCACGTTCGTCGCCTTCTCCACCTACCTCGCCCAGCTCGTCGGACCCGTCCGCATGCTCGCCATGGTGCTCACCGTCGGCCAGCAGGCCCGGGCCGGAGTCGAGCGCGTCCTGGAGCTCATCGACACCGAGCCCTCCCTCCGGGACGGCACGAAGCAGCTGCCGCCCGACGCCCCCGCGACCGTCGAGTTCGACGACGTGAGCTTCGGCTACGACGACGAGCGGCCCGTCCTGAAGGGGTTCTCCCTCGACATCCGGCCCGGCGAGACCGTCGCCGTGGTCGGCTCGTCCGGCTCCGGCAAGTCCACCGTCTCGCTGCTGCTGCCCCGCTTCTACGACGTCTCGCACGGCGCCGTCCTCGTCGGCGGCCACGACGTGCGAGAGCTGACCCTCGACTCGCTGCGCGCCGCCATCGGCCTCGTGCCCGAGGACTCCTTCCTGTTCTCCGACACCGTCCGCGCCAACATCGCGTACGGAAAGCCGGACGCCACCCAGGAAGAGATCGACAAGGCCGCCCGCGCCGCCCAGGCCGACCGGTTCATCGCCGAGCTGCCCGAGGGGTACGACACCACCGTCGGCGAGCACGGCCTCACCCTCTCCGGCGGCCAGCGCCAGCGCATCGCGCTCGCCCGCGCCATCCTCACCGACCCCCGCCTGCTCGTCCTGGACGACGCGACCTCGGCCGTCGACGCCCGCGTCGAGCACGAGATCCACGAGGCCCTGAAGTCGGTCATGGCCGGCCGCACCACCCTGCTCATCGCGCACCGCCGCTCCACCCTCGGCCTCGCCGACCGCATCGCCGTCCTCGACGGCGGGCGCCTCGCCGCGATCGGCACCCACGAGGAGCTCCAGCGCGACAGCGCCCTCTACCGCCGCCTGCTCACCGACCCCGACGAGCTCGGCGCGGTCTCGCCCGGCCACCTCCCCACCGCCCCCGTCGCCGAGGAGGAGGACCACTCCGTACGGGACGAGCTGGACGCGGAGTTCGACGCCGAGCGCGGCATCACCCCGCCGCTGTGGGTCCGCGAGGACAAGGCCGAGTCGGCGGCCCCCGGCGGCATGCCTTTCCCCAAGCTCTCAACTTCGTTCGAGCAGGGGAGACCCCAATCCCCCGAACTGCTCGCCCAGGTCGAGGCGCTGCCGCCCGCCACCGACACCCCCGGCATCGACGAGGCCAGGGCCGTCCAGGCCGAGGACTCCTACGGCCTGCGCAGGCTGCTGCGCGGCTTCGGCCTTCCCCTGCTCGTCAGCCTGCTCCTCGTCGCGGTCGACGCGGGCATGTCGCTGCTGCTGCCGGTCCTGATCCGGCACGGCATCGACCAGGGCGTCACCAAGCTCGCGCTCGGTGCGGTGTGGGCCGCCGCCGGGCTCGCGCTCGTGACCGTCGCCGTCCAGTGGCTCGCCCAGACCGGCGAGACCCGGATGACCGGCCGCACGGGCGAGCGCGTCCTCTACACCCTGCGCCTGAAGATCTTCGCCCAGCTGCAGCGGCTCGGACTCGACTACTACGAGCGGGAGTTGACCGGCCGGATCATGACCCGCATGACGACGGACGTGGACGCGCTCTCCACGTTCCTCCAGACGGGCCTGGTCACCGCGTTCGTCTCCGTCGTCACCTTCTTCGGCATCATGGTGGCGCTGCTCGTCATCGACCTCGAACTCGCGCTCGTCGTCTTCGCGACGCTTCCGCTGCTGGTCGTCGGCACGTACGTCTTCCGCAAGAAGAGCGTGCGGGCCTACGAGCTCGCCCGCGAGCGGGTCTCCGTCGTGAACGCCGACCTCCAGGAGTCGGTGTCGGGCCTGCGCATCGTGCAGGCCTTCCGGCGCGAGCACGACGGGGCCGAGCGGTTCGCCGGGCGCAGCGACCACTACCGCCAGGCGCGCGTACGCGGCCAGTGGCTGATCTCGGTGTACTTCCCGTTCGTGCAGCTGCTCTCGTCGGTGGCCGCGGCCGCCGTGCTGATCGTGGGCGCGGGCCGGGTCGACCACGGCACCCTCACCACCGGTGCCCTGGTCGCCTACCTGCTGTACATCGACCTGTTCTTCGCCCCCGTGCAGCAGCTCTCGCAGGTCTTCGACGGCTACCAGCAGGCGGCCGTCTCGCTCAAGCGCATCCAGGAACTCCTCCAGGAGAAGACCTCCACCGCCGAGGCCCCCGAGCCGCTCGACGTCCTGTCGCTGCGCGGCGAGATCGCCTTCGAGAACGTCGACTTCGCGTACGGCGCCCCCGACGGGCCCGACGAGCCCGAGGAGGCGCTCAGCGCGGTCGACCTGCGGATACCCGCCGGGCAGACCGTCGCGTTCGTCGGCGAGACCGGCGCGGGCAAGTCCACCCTGGTCAAGCTGGTGGCCCGGTTCTACGACCCGACGGGCGGGCGGGTCACCGCCGACGGCACGGACCTGCGCGACCTGGACATCACCGCCTACCGCCACCGGCTCGGCGTGGTCCCGCAGGAGGCGTACCTCTTCGAGGGCACGGTCCGCGACGCCATCGCGTACGGCCGTCCCGAGGCGAGCGACGCCGAGGTGGAGGCCGCGGCCCGCGCGGTCGGCGCGCACGACATGATCGCCACGCTGGACGGCGGCTACCTCCACGAGGTCGCCGAGCGCGGCCGCAACCTGTCCGCCGGGCAGCGCCAGTTGATCGCGCTGGCCCGCGCCGAGCTGGTCGATCCGGACATCCTGCTGCTCGACGAGGCGACCGCGGCCCTCGACCTCGCCACCGAGGCGCAGGTCAACCAGGCCACCGAGCGCCTCACCGGCCGCCGCACCACGCTGGTTGTCGCGCACCGCCTGACCACGGCGGCCCGCGCGGACCGGGTCGTCGTGATGGACCACGGCCGGGTCGTCGAGGACGGCACCCACGACGAGCTCCTCGCGCTGGACGGCACGTACGCCCGGCTGTGGCACACGTTCATCGGCACCCCCGAGCCCGCCCGTACCGCGGGCTGAGCCGGGCGCGAGTCCGAAGGCGGTGCCGAGAACCGTCGGGAGCCCTCTCGCGTCCCACCCCACAGACGCTCAAGTGGCGGAAGGGTGCAAGCGTGTTCGGTGGGGTGGGCGGCAGGAGGCTTCTGGGGCCGTCGCTGGCGGTGGCCGCGGCGGCGGGCGGGCTCGTCGTGTTCGGGCCGGTGAGCGGCGGCGCGGACGCGGCGGCGGCGTGTGCCGGGCGGCCGGTGCGGACGGTCGGGTTCAGCACGGGCGAGCTGCGCCTGTACAAGGGCAACGGGTACGCGTGCGCGGTGACCGCCGCCAAGAACCCCGGTGCCCGGCGCCAGATGTCGGTGACGATCCAGGCCCGCGGCGGCGCCCCGGCCGGCGACTCGGGCGCCTATACGCGGCTGGCGGGCCCGGTGACCGTGCACTCCGGCGGCCGCTGTGTGCGGGCGACCGGGTCGGTGGCGGGGAGTTCGGCGGAAACGGGCTGGGTCTGCTGACCGGCGCATGGCCGTGTGAAGGCCGCTGTGGAGATCAACCGGGTCTGGCGGGGCGGGTGTTGCCCCCGCTAGGTTCGCGGAACCACGTTCCGATCCACAGGGACTCCACAGGGGAGTGTGCATGCGCAAGGCGCTCAGATGGCTGCTGTCGCTCGTCGTGCTGATAGGCACGATGACCGCGACGGGAGCCGCGGCGGGGACGGCCACCGCCGCCGAGCCGGACATCAAGGATCGCATCCTGGCGATACCCGGGATGAGCCTCATAGCCGAGAAGCCGTACAACGGCTACCGCTACTTCGTATTGGGCTTCACCCAGCCCGTCGACCACCACAACCCGTACAGCCGGGCCACCTTCCAGCAGCGGATCACCGTGCTGCACAAGGACACCGACCGGCCGACCGTCATGTACACCAGCGGCTACGAGGTCTCCACGACGCCCGGCCGCAGCGAGCCGACGCAGATCGTCGACGGCAACCAGGTCTCCGTCGAGTACCGCTTCTTCCCGATGTCCCGGCCGCAGCCCGCCGACTGGTCCAAGGACGACATCTGGCAGGCGGCCAGCGACCAGCACGCCATCTACCGGGCCCTCAAGCCGATCTACCGCAAGAACTGGCTGACCACCGGCGGCTCCAAGGGCGGCATGACCGCCACCTACTACAAGCGGTTCTACCCGCGCGACATGGACGGCGTCGTCGCGTACGTGGCCCCCAACGACGTGGTGAACAACGAGGATTCGGCCTACGACCGCTTCCTCGCGACGGTCGGCACCAAGGAGTGCCGCGACAAGCTGGCGGGCGTGCAGCGCGAGGCGCTGGTGCGGCGGGCGCCCCTGGAGAAGAAGTACCAGGAGTACGCCACCGCCAACGGCTACACCTTCACCACGGTGGGCACCCTGGACAAGGCCTACGAGGCGGTCGTGCTCGACTACGTCTGGGGCTTTTGGCAGTACCACCTGCTTGCCGACTGCTCCACGATCCCCGCGGACGCGCCGCACGCCACCGACCAGGCGATCTGGGACTCCGTCGACACGATCTCCGGCTTCTCGTTCTACACCGCCCAGGGCCTTGCCCCGTACACGGCGTACTACTACCAGGCCGGTACGCAGCTCGGCTCGCCCACCATCAAGCAGCCCTGGCTCGGCAACCTGAGCCGCTACGGCTACCAGCCGCCGCGCAACTTCGTGCCGCGGGACATCCCGATGCGGTTCCAGCCGTGGGCGATGCGGGACATCGACACGTGGGTCAAGCACCACGCCGACCACATGCTGTACGTGTACGGCTCCAACGACCCGTGGGGCGCCGAGCGGTTCTCGCTGGGGGCGGGGGCCCGGGACTCCTACGTCTACACGGTGGCGGGGGGCAACCACGGCTCCAAGGTCGCGATGCTCGCGGCCGACCAGAAGGCCTCGGCGACGGCTTCCATTCTCCGCTGGGCGGGCCTGGCCTCCGCGCCGGTGCGGCCGCAGGCCACGTTCGACGCGAAGCTGGACGCGACCCCCTTGACGAGGGAGCCCACCCTGCGCCCCTGACCCTGGGCGCCTCCAGCCCTGGGGCCCTAGCCCCGGGGCCCTGACCCTGGACACCCCGGGGGCCCCTGACGCTGGGGGCCACACCCGGAGCCCCTAGGACCGGGCCACACCCCGGGGCCCACAGCCCCGAGGATCCACACCCCTGGGGCTCCGCCCCAGACCCCGGAGGGTTCCCCGCCCCGCCCCTTCCCGAGACCCTCCGGGGGTTGGGGAGGGGCGGGGGCCGACCCCTCACCCGCGGACCGTGCGTGGCCGCTCGCGCAGTTCCCCGCGCCCCTAAAGGCTTCCTCGGCCGCGGACCGTGCGTGGTTGCTCGCGCAGTTCCCCGCGCCCCTGGGTATGTCGGGCCTCGCGGAGTGCCGAGGTGCGCTCCCCGGACCCTTCGGGCTGCGGGCCGTGCGTGGCCGCTCGCGCAGTTCCCCGCGCCCCTCAGCAGTACGGTGCTGGTCGGCATGGGCAACCTCAGCCCGTCCGGCGTTTGAGGACGAGCGCCGTTCAGGCGCGGTACGGGGTCTGGGGCGGAGCCCCAGGAGTTCTGGTCAGTCCTTCAACCCCCGGAGGGTCTCGGGAAGGGGCGGGGTGGGGAAACGTCACGCGCGCCTCGCGCAGCCCACTGGGCCCTGGCCGCCCGTCAGTTGGACGTACAGCGTGGTCGAGGCGGGACACCCCGCCCGGCTAGGGGCGGCCGAGACGACCCGGTACTGGGGAGCCCGCCCCCCGGACCCGTCACACGCGGTCTCCCGAACCTCGTCCACCCCCGCCGCGTACACACAGTCCCCCACCACGGTGTACGGCCCACCCCCCTGCCCCGGATCCCCCGGATGCGGCGGCTCCAGGTTCCGCATGCAGGCGTAGCCCCGCGATCCATCACCACCCCCGGCCGACGCCACGTACAGCACGAAGTCCGTGGGGAGCGGGCAGTCGACGGCCGCCCCCTTCGCCGTCGCCCCCACCCGCCGCACCAGCACCTTCGCCACCGCCCGCTCGCTCGTACAGGGCACCTCGTGGAAGTCCTTGGTGTCGCCCGCCGCGCCCTCGCGCGAGGCGCACCCGCCGGTGGGAAGGAAGGTCGCCGCGGGGCCGGGCGCGGAGGAGGAGGCCGTCGACAGGTTCCCCTCCGTCGCCGAACCGCCTCCCGCCGCGTCCCGGCATCCCAGCGCCGTGAGCAGCAGCAGGCACCCCAACCCTGCCAAACGGTACGTACGCATACGACCCCCCAGAACCCCCCGGATACAACCCAAGCGTGACCCGCCGGAGCGGGTGCACGCCGGGAGTCCGGGGTCTTTGCGTCACTTGGGGGCGGTGCGCCGGGGCCCCGGCGTACGGCTAGTACGACAGCCCGTGGCCGATCGGGTAGAGATCGTGCGTAGGGTCGTCGGCCCGCGGCACCGCGACCGGGAGGCGGCCGCGCGGCCGGACCCGTCCCGCCAACACCCGTGCGGCGGCCCGGAGTTCGACGTCCGTCCAGGAGTAGGTGGCGAGCGAGGCGGCGTACCCGCTCAGGTACGCGATGTCGTACGGGTTGCGCAGGGCGAGGTGCACGACCGGCACGCCGGTCCTGCCGAGCGCCGCCACCAGCCTGCTCTGCGCGCCGCCCGCCCCCGCGTTGTACGTGCCCACGATCACCGCGTCCTGCCCCGCCGTCGCCGCCACCGCCTGGTCGATCCGGGCCTGCGACGGCAGCGTGCCCGTGGGCAACACCGTGGTGCGGAAGCCGAGTTGGGTCAGGGATCGGGCCAGGACCGTGGTGGGCGGGCCGGTGGTGCCGGAGGGGGAGTCCGGGTCGGCGCCCACGACGAGGAGCCGGCGGTGGTGGTGGCGGGAGAGCGGGAGCAGTCCGCGCGGATTGGCGAGCAGGGTCGTGGTCCGCTCGGCGATCTCGTCGGCGGCGGCCAGATGGGCCCGGGTGCCCACGGTGCGCTCCACGCCCCGGGCGGTGACGTACGGCCGCGCGAACAGGCCGCGCCTGTCCTTGAGCCGGAGGATGCGCAAAACGGACCGGTCGAGGCGGGACTCGGGCAGTTCGCCGCCGGCCACCGCCGCGCGCACCCCGCCGAAGGCCACGTCCAGCTTCGGCGGGTCGAGGAGCTGGTCCACGCCCGCCTTCAGGGCGAGCACCGGCACCCGGTCGTCGCCGTACTTGTCGCGCACGCCCTTCATGCCGAGCGAGTCCGTGATGACGACCCCGTCGAAGCCGAGCTGTTCGCGCAGGATGCCGGTGAGGATGGGGCGGGAGAGCGTCGCCGGGTCGTTGCTCGGGTCGAGCGCCGGGAACTGGATGTGCGCGGTCATGATCGCGTCGATCCCGGCGTCGATCGCGGCCCGGAACGGCGGCGCGTCCAGCCGCTCCCACTGCTCGCGCGTGTGCGTGATCACCGGGATGCCGGTGTGGCTGTCGACGCTGGTGTCGCCGTGCCCCGGGAAGTGCTTGGCCGTCGCGGCGACCGAGGACTCCTGGTATCCGCGCACCTCCGCCGCGACCATGCGGGCCACGGCGGCCGGGTCCGCGCCGAAGGACCGTACGCCGATCACCGGGTTGGCCGGGTTGATGTTCACGTCCGCGTCGGGGGAGTAGTCCTGGCGGATGCCGATCGCCGCGAGCTCCGCGCCCGAGATCCGGCCCAGGGTGCGGGCGTCGCCGGTCGAGCCGCCCGCGCCCATCGCCATCGCGCCGGGGAAGAGCGTGGCGGGCCTGCCGACCCGGCAGACCGCGCCGTGCTCCTGGTCGGTGGCGATGAGCAGCGGCAGCGGTACGCGCTGGGCGAGCCCGGCGGCCTGGATGCCGTTGGAGAGTTCGGCGATCTGGTGCGGGTCGCGGGTGTTGTGCGCCCAGGTGAAGTAGATGATGCCGCCGACGTGGTACCTGGCGATCAGCTCGGCGGCGTCGCGCACCCCGAGCTCGCGGAGGTTGGCGTCGATGTCCGCCTGGTCGGGAGCGGTCGCGGAGTGCCCGTAGACCCGCGTGACGAAGAGCTGGCCGATCTTCTCCTCGACCGACATGCGGGCGATGATCGCGCGGAGTCGGCGGTCGGTGCCGAAGGCCTCGTCGACCTGTGCGGCGCGGGCGGGGAACCGGGGGCCGAGGGCGGTCATGGCGGCCGCCGCGGCGGTGGTGGTGAGGAGGCTGCGTCTTGAGGTGCGGTGCTGCACGTGCGCTCCTTCCGGTCATGGTGCCCGGGAAGCCAGGGAACTGGAAGAAACTTCCAAGGCGAACCGATATCCGGAAAGTTACTGCCAGTCAAGGCTATGCGCACGAGGCAGCGCGGCGTGGCTCGCGAGGGGTGGTGCCGCCACCGGTGCAGTCGGAGGGGTTCGCACCGGTGGCGGCGTGCTGCCGGCCGCAGGCGGCTGGAGAGGGGGTCGGCGCTCGCGGCCAGCAGCGATGCCGACACCGCTCTGCGGAGACTCACCGGCAGTACGTGCGTTGGACGGACGCACCCTCGCGCGGGTTCCCCGACAGCCGCCAATTCGCCGAATTGGTACGGGAGTTGACGGTGTGGTGGACCCGGTCAGTCCGACAGGCCGACCGTCTGCCCGAACGTCGCCGGATCGTCCAGGACCTCCAGCATGCAGTGCGCGACATCGGCCCGCGAGATGATCCCGCCGCCCCGCACGTTGCGCCCCACCTCCGTGCGGTAACGCCCGGTCAGCTCCTTGTCGTTGAGGCGCGGCGGCCGCAGCGCCGTCCAGTCGAGGGAACTCGCGCGCAGCACGTCCTCCATCCGCGCGAGATCGGCGTACCGCTTCCTCAGGATCGCCTTCACGATCGGGTACGCGATGCTCCGCTGCACGAACGCGTCCCCCGGGTCGTGCCGGGGCGGGTTCGGCCGCCCCGGCGACGGTACGGTGCCGATCGGCGCAGCACTGATCACGACGATGCGGCGCACCCCCGTGGCGCGCATCGCCTCGCATATCGCCCCGGTACCGCGCTCGGCGACCCCGAAGTCCGCCTTGGTGGCCGCGCCCAGCCCCGACAGGACCGCATCGGCCCCGGCCAGTGCCGTGCGCAACGCGCCCGGGTCGGGCCGGGACAGATCGACGGCCACCGTACGGACGACGTCGGCCGCAACCTTGGCGGGGTCGCGGACCACCGCCGTCACGTCGTGACCGGCGGCGACCGCCTGGAGCAGGGCGAGGCGGCCGATCCCGCCGCTCGCCGCGAAGATGGTGAGCTTCATGAACGCGCCTTCCGCGAGTCCCGCCTCCTACCAGGTCGCCCCGGCGACCTGACGGGTCGTGGCGTTGAGCCGGTTGAAGAGGTTGGTCACCGCGACCATGAGGATGAGCGAGGCGAGCGCCTTCTCGTCGTAGTGCCGGGCCGCCTCGTCCCAGATCTCGTCCGGCACCGCGTCCGGCCGGTCGGCGATCCGGGTGGCGGCCTCGGCCAGCGCGAGGGCCGCCCGCTCGGCGTCGCTGAAGTACGGCGCCTCCCGCCAGGCCACGACCATCGTCAGCTGGTCCTCGCTCACCCCGTGCTTGCGCGCGCTGGCCATGCCGCCGTAGACGCACGGGGCACAGCCGTTGATCTGGCTGGCCCGCAGGTGCACCAGCTCCAGGGTGGACGCGGGCACTCCGCCCTGCTTGGCGGCGTTCAGCAGATCGAGGATGGGCTTCATCGCGCCGGGAAGGACCTCGGCGGGGTTCGTCATACGTGCCTGCATGGCTGCGGCTCCTGTGTCATGGGCAGCGGACTGCTTCTTCGTCGTTCGCCTTCACTGCCCTGACACGCGGGCGCACGGGGATGTGACAGCCCCGCCGGAATTCTTTTTCAGCTCTCCTCGCGCTCGCGCTGCGGGTCCCGCACGGGCTCCGTCTCCAGCCCGTGCCGCCGCATGACGTACGGCTCCCACGTCCGCCCGCCGTCCCACGACACCCGCAACGCCAGGGCGGGCCCCGCTACCAGCTGCCCCCATGCCGGGCGCTCTTCCGCGTCAGCCATGCGCGTACCTCCGCTTCCTCCTGCGGAGAGGCGGTACGCAGATCACGTACGGCGACCGACGCCACGAAGTACACGAACCGAACGCGCCGCCAGTCACCGTCCGTGCCGATCACCTTGCCCGGCCCGTACACATCGGTACCGGTGTGGGCGACGTACGCCCCCACGCCGTGCGCTCCCATCGCGCCCCGCCTCTCACTGTGTGTGCTGTTCCGCTCACAGAGTGGGGTCACCTTCCGTACGCTGAACAGTGCACGGAGCGTGACAATCGAGCCTGCACAGAGGGGAGTTGATGTCGTGGCGATCGAGGACAACCCGGTGTCCCGCATCAAGTACGGCGAGGAACTCAGGGCGCGGCGCGAGGCGGCCGGTCTCACCCAGGAGGAGCTGAGCCAACTGGTGGTGATGTCGCGCACGCACATCGCCCACATCGAGGCGGGGAGGAGGCGCCCAACCCTGGACGACGCCCGTCGGCTGGACAGGGTGCTGGGGACCGATGGGTTCTTCGAGCGGTTCCTGCCGACCCTGGATGGTCGCGTGGTCGCCGAACACTTCGCTGAGGCGCTGGAGTTTGAGGGCCAGGCGACGGTGATCCGGGAGTACGCGCCCAAGCTCGTTCCGGGCATCCTGCAGACGGAAGCGTACGCACGCGAAGTGCTCGGCTCGGGGCACCCGCCGAAGAGTGACGAGGAACGTGAACGGCTGCTCGCCACGCGGCTTGAACGGGGCTGCATTCTGGACAGGTTCGACACGCCTGTGGTGTGGACGCTACTGGACGAGGCGGTGCTGCGGCGACCGATCGGCGGTCCGGCCGTGATGTGCGAACAGCTGCGTCACATCGCGAGGTTGGGGAAGAGCCGACGCATCCGCGTCCATGTGCTCCCGTTTTCGGTTGGCGTCCACGCCATGCTGGAGGGGTTTGTCTCACTGATGTGGTTCGCGGATCTCCCGCCCATTGCCTACGTGGAAGGACTGAAAACGGGCAGGGTGTGGGAACTCCCGTCCGTGGTGCGGCAGTGCCAGGAGGTCTACGATCACGCCCTGGGTGACGCGTTGTCGCACCGCAAATCTCTGGCGCTGATCACGTCCGTGGCGGAAGATTATGAGAATGAAGCGCAGTAAGCACATCGTCCCCGACGCCTCAGCACTGACCGCTTGGCGTAAGTCCACTTACAGCGGTGGAAGCAGCGGTGAATGCCTCGAAATAAGCGAGGCGTACGCGACCTGGCGGAAGTCCACGTACAGCGGCGGAACCAGCGGTGATTGCCTGGAGTTCAGCGACAGCTGCGCGGCGTGCGTGCCGGTGCGGGACAGCAAGAACCCGACCGGGCCCGCCGTGGTGTTCGGGCCGACGGCCTGGACGTCGTTCGTGGACGGGGTCAAGGGCGGGGCCCTCGGTCGCTGAGGGCGTCCCACGCTTCCCGGAGGGCGTGGACCGTTGCCGTGATCGCGGGGCGGCGGGCGGCTCCGGTGCGCCACAGGGCGTACAGGTGACGGGTCGGGACGGGGTCGAGGCGTAGGGCCACCACGCCCTCGGGAAGCGGGCCCCGGCCAAGGCGCGGTACGAGGGCGATGCCCAAACCGGCTTGCACGAGGGCGAGTTGGGTGTGGTACTCGGCGGCCTGGTGGCGCAGGTCGGGCTCGTGGCCGTCGGCGCGCAGGGTGCGTACGAGCCAGTCGTGGCAGACCGAGCCGGGCGGCTGGCAGATCCAGGGCTCGTGGGCGAGGTCGCGCCGGTGGAGGGCGGGGCGGGCGGCGAGGGGATGGTCGGCCGGGACCAGTACGTCGCAGTGGTCGTCGCCGATGGCCGCGTGCTCGACGCCCTCGGGTGCGGGCAGGGGCGCGATGTCCCAGTCGTGGGTGACGGCGAGGTCGATGACGCCCTTGGCGACGAGGTCGACGGAGATGTGCGGATCGACTTCGGACAACCGCGTCTCCAGGGTGGGGTGTTGGCGGTTGAGCGAGGCGAGGGCGGCCGGGAGGAGTCCGCGTGCGGCCGTGGCGAAGGCGCCCACGGTGAGGCGTCCGGTGGGCAGGCCTCGCCGCTCTTCGAGGGTGGTCTCCGTGCGCTCGACGAGGGAGAGCAACTCCTGTGCGGCGGTGGCGAGATGGAGGGCGTCGTCGGTGAGGGCGATGCCGCGGCCACGGCGTTCCAGCAGGGTCGTGCGGGTCTCGCGTTCCAGCTTGGTGATCTGCTGGGAGATCGCGGAGGGCGTGTAGCCGAGGGCGGCGGCAGCGGCGGCGACCGAGCCGTGGACGTGGACGGCGTGCAGCGCGCGAAGGCGGGCCAGGTCGAGCAAGAGAGCCTCCCCGGGCCTCTGGATTAAGCGATGCTTCATCCCATCATCCATGAATCCGCGCTGGTGCTAAATGGTCGGGAGCGGTGATCCTCGACGCATGCGTCCCGTACACATCGCGCTCGCCGTGCTCGTCACCGCCGTCTGGGGGGTCAACTTCGTCGTCATCGACGTGGGTCTCGGCCACTTCCCGCCGCTGCTCTTCTCCGCCCTGCGCTTCCTCGTGGCGGCGCTGCCCGCCGTGTTCTTCGTGGGGCGGCCCAAGGTCGCCTGGAAGTGGATCGTGGCGGTGGGGCTGGTGCTGGGGGTGGCGAAGTTCGGGCTGCTGTTCATCGGGATGAGCCAGGGGATGCCCGCAGGCCTGTCCTCCCTCGTACTCCAGGTGCAGGCGGTGTTCACGGCGGTCGTCGCGATGGCCGTGCTGGGTGAACGGCTGGGCGGCGCAAGGCTGTTGGGGATGGGTGTGGCGCTGGCGGGGATCGTGGTGGCGGGGGTGGACGAGGGGTCGGGCGGCCCGCTGCTCGCCTTCGCGCTGACGCTGGGCGCGGCGGCGTGCTGGGGCGTGTCGAACGTCCTGACCCGCAAGGCGGCCCCGCCGGACGCGCTGAACTTCATGGTGTGGGTGTCGGTCGTCCCCGTACTCCCGCTGCTCGCCCTGTCCCTCCTGTTCGAGGGGCCGGACCGGGACGCGGAGGCGCTGGCGGGGTTCGACTGGGGCGGGGCGGGGGCGCTGGTGTATGTGGCGTGGATCAGCACGGTGTTCGGGTTCGGGGCGTGGGGGATGCTGCTGCGCCGCTACCCGGCGTCGTCGGTGGCGCCGTTCAGCCTGCTGGTGCCGGTGTTCGGAATGTCCTCGGCGGCGCTGCTCCTGGGAGAGTCGGTGACGCCACTGCGCTGGTGCGCGGCGGCGCTGCTGGTGGGCGGGGTGGCGCTCACGTCGCTGTCGCGGTCAGGCGGGTCAGGTGGTCGCGTCCTGCGGCGAGGAGTCCCGGCAGAGGGGCGGCCCGCGGATACCACCGCTTCTCGTACTCCCAGCACAGCCAGCCGTCCGGCGGGAGCGGGGCGAGGCATTCGGTGAGGGGGAGGACGCCGGCGCCCAGGGGGAGGGGAGTGGTGTCCTCGGCGGACGCGACGTCCTTCACCTGTACGTAGCCGAGGTGGGGGGCCAAGTGGGCGAAGGACTCGGCCGGGGTCTCGCCGCCGAGCCAGGTGTGCAGGACGTCCCAGAGCGCGCCGACGCCCGCGTCCCCGACGCGGTCCAGGACGCGGGCGGTGGCTTCGCCCGTGCGGTGGGAGTCGTGGGTTTCGAGCAGGATGCGGATGCCGGTGCCGGTCGCTTGTGTGGCGGCTTCCTTCAGCCTGCGGACGGCTGTGGCGTCGTCCCCGGAGGTGCCTCTGCCGCCGGGGAAGACGCGGATGTATCGCGCCCCCAAGTCCCCTGCGAGGTCGACGAGTTGGGGGATGTCGGTGGTGTCGTCCGGGTCTGCGACTCGGGCGTACGCGGCGAGGGTCAGGATGTCGACGCCGGACGCCCTGAATTCGGTGGCGATGGCTCTTCTCTGGGTGGGGGTGAGGTCGGGGTGGACGCCGGACTCGGGGTGCGTGCGGAGTTCTACGCCTTGGTAGCCGGATTCGGCTGCGAGCCGGGCGATGGTGGGGAGGGGGGTGTCGGGGAGGCCGAGCGTGGAGAGGGCGAGCTTCATGGTGTTCCCTTCGCTGGGAGATCCTTTCCCCATCCCGCCCCTTCCCACTGTGACACGCTGCGGCTCCGCCGGTTCGGCTGTCGACCGTGCGTGGCTGATCGCGCAGTTCCCCGCGCCCCTAACCCCGATGTCGTCCGTCGGCCGTGCCCGCTTCTCGCGCAGTTCCTCGCGCCCCTAACCCCGTTCGACGTGCGGACCGTGCCCGCTTCTCGCGCAGTTCCCCGCGCCCCTAACCCCGTTCGACGTGCGGACCGTGGTCGCTTCTCGCGCAGTTCCCCGCGCCCCCAAAACCCGCTTTTGACCGCGGACCGTGCGCGGCTGGTCGCGCAGTTCCCCGCGCCCCTAACCCCGTTCGACGTGCGGACCGTGGTCGCTTCTCGCGCAGTTCCCCGCGCCCCTGGCGGTACTGGTGTGGGCCGGTGCTGGCATCTTTAGCCCGTCCGGCGATTGAGGACGAGCGCCGTTCAGGCGCGAACGGGGTCTGGGGCGGAGCCCCAGGGGCGCCTTCACCCCCGGAGGGTTTAGGGAAGGGGCGGGGTGGGGGGTCACGACAGGGCCGTCGTGAAGCGGCGGGCCGTCTGCTCCAGCAGGGCCACCCCGTCCCCCGCCCACAACGCCTCGTTGAACAGCTCCACCTCGATCGCCCCCGAATACCCCGCCGCGTCCACCAGCGACCGCCACCACGCCAGGTCGACACACCCGTCCCCCAGCTGGCCACGCCCATGCAGCACGCCCGCGGGCAACGGCGTGACCCAGTCCGCCAGTTGGAACGCGTGGATGCGCCCCGCCGCCCCCGCCCGGGCCGCGGCCGCCGGAGCCGTGTCGTCCCACCAGACGTGGTAGGTGTCGACCACGACCCCCACCTGGGAAGGGGGGAAGCGCGAGGCCAGGGCCAGCGCCTGGTCCAGCGTGGACACCACGCACCGGTCGGAGGCGAACATCGGATGCAGGGGTTCGATGGCGAGGCGCACCCCCCGCGAGGCGGCGTACGGCCCCAGCGCGGACAGCGCCTCCGCGACCCGCTCCCGCGCGCCGACCAGGTCCTTCGACCCGGCCGGAAGCCCGCCCGAGACCAGCACCAACGTATCCGTGCCCAGGGTCGCCGCCTCGTCGATCGCGGCCCGGTTGTCGTCGAGCGCGGCGGTGCGGGCGGCCGGGTCGAGCGCCGTCAGGAAGCCGCCCCGGCACAGCGTGGTGACCTCAAGGCCCGCCGCCCGCACCAGCTTGGCCGTCGCGTCGAGTCCGTACTCCGCGACCGGCTCGCGCCACAGCCCGACCCCCCGCACCCCGAGCCGTACGCACGCGTCCACCAGCCCCGGCAGGGACAGCTGCTTCACCGTCATCTGGTTGATGCTGAAGCGGGAAGAAGGAGAAGGGGTCATTGGGGTACTCCGTACACATTCAGGAGGGACCTCATGCGGGATTCGGCCAGCGCCGGATCGGGGAACAGGCCGAGCCCGTCGGCCAGTTCGTACGCCCGCGCCAGATGCGGCAGCGACCGTGCCGACTGGAAGCCGCCCACCATCGTGAAGTGCGCCTGGTGCCCGGCCAGCCATGCCAGGAACACCACGCCCGTCTTGTAGAAGCGGGTGGGAGCCTGGAAGAGGTGGCGGGAGAGCGGGACCGTCGGATCGAGGAGGGCGCGGAAGGCGTCCGTGTCGCCCTTGTCCAGCACCCGGACCGCCTGCGCGGCCAGCGGGCCCAGCGGGTCGAAGATGCCCAACAGGGCGTGGCTGAAGCCCTGTTGGTCGCCCGCGATCAGCTCGGGGTAGTGGAAGTCGTCGCCGGTGTAGCACCGTACGCCGTCCGGGAGGCGGCGCCTCAGCTCCACCTCGCGGCGGACGTCGAGGAGCGAGACCTTGATGCCGTCGACCTTGTCGGGATACGCCGCGATGACCTCAAGGAAGGTGTCCGTGGCCGCGTCCAGGTCGGCCGAGCCCCAGTAGCCGTCGAGCGCGGGGTCGAACATCGGGCCCAGCCAGTGCAGGATCACCGGCCGGGAGGCCTGGCGGAGCAGGTCGGCGTAGACGGTGAGGTAGTCCTCGGGGGAGCGGGCCGCCGCCGCGAGGGCGCGCGACGCCATCAGGATCGGCTGTGCCCCGGCCCCCTCGACGACGCCGAGCTGCTCCTCGTACGCGGCCGTCACCTCGGCGAGCGTCCCGGACGGGCCGAGTTGGTCCGTGCCCACCCCGCACGCGATGGGGCCGCCGACCGCCGTGGCCTCGGCCGCACTTCGGGCGATCAGCTCGGCCGCGGCCGGCCACTCCAGGCCCATGCCGCGCTGTGCGGTGTCCATCGCCTCCGCGACGCCGAGCCCGTGCGACCACAGATGGCGGCGGAAGGCGAGCGTGGCGTCCCAGTCGATCGCGGCGGGCGCGTCCGGCGAGGTGTCGGCGTACGGGTCCGCGACCACGTGGGCGGCCGAGAAGACCGTACGGGACAGGGGGGCCGGGCCCGGCGGAAGGGCGAGCGGGGCGGCGCGCGGTTCGTACGCCCGCGTCGTGCCGTCGGCGCACGGAAGCAGCAGGCTCACAGCGCGATCTCCGGCACGTCGAGGCGGCGGCCCTCGGCGCAGGAGCGCAGGCCCAGCTCGGCGAGCTGGACGCCGCGCGCCCCGGCGAACAGGTCCCAGTGGTACGGCTCGTCCAGCGCGACGTGCCGCAGGAACAGCTCCCACTGCGCCTTGAAGCCGTTGTCGAACACCTCGTTGTCCGGCACCTCCTGCCACTGCGCGCGGAACGGCTCGGTGGCGGGCAGGTCCGGGTTCCAGACCGGCTTCGGCGTCGAACCGCGGTGCTGGATGCGGCAGTTGCGCAATCCCGCGACGGCCGAGCCCTCGGTGCCGTCCACCTGGAACTCGACCAGCTCGTCGCGGTGGACGCGCACCGCCCACGAGGAGTTGATCTGCGCGACCGCGCCGCCCTCCAGCTGGAAGATCCCGTACGCGGCGTCGTCGGCGGTCGCCGTGTACGGCTTGCCCTGCTCGTCCCAGCGCCGCGGGATGTGGGTGGCGGTGTGCGCGGTCACGGAGGTGACCCGGCCGAACAGCTCGTGCAGCACGTACTCCCAGTGCGGGAACATGTCCACGACGATGCCGCCGCCGTCCTCGCGGCGGTAGTTCCACGACGGGCGCTGGGCGGACTGCCAGTCGCCCTCGAAGACCCAGTAGCCGAACTCGCCCCGCACGGACAGGATCCGGCCGAAGAAGCCGCCGTCGATCAGGCGCTTCAGCTTCAGCAGGCCCGGCAGGAAGAGCTTGTCCTGGACCACGCCGTGCTTGACGCCCGCGTCCCGGGCGCGCCGGGCGAGGTCGAGCGCCCCGGCCAGGCCGGTCGCGGTGGGCTTCTCGGTGTAGACGTGCTTCCCGGCCGCCACGGCCTTCCCGAGCGCGTCCTCACGGGCGGAGGTCACCTGGGCGTCGAAGTAGATGTCGACGGTCGGGTCGGCGAGGACCGCGTCCAGGTCGGTCGACCACTCGGTGAGGCCGTGCCGCTCGGCCATCGCCCTGAGCGCGTGCTCGCGGCGGCCGACCAGGACCGGCTCGGGCCACAGGGCGGTGCCGTCGCCGAGGTCGAGGCCGCCCTGCTCGCGCAGCGCGAGGAGGGAACGTACGAGGTGCTGGCGGTAACCCATGCGTCCGGTGACGCCGTTCATGGCGATCCGCACGGTCCTTCGTGCCGTCATCTGATCCCTCCGAGGGGCGAGCCGAGTACGGGTTGCCCGGCGGTTCCGCAGCCGGGCACGGCGGCGCCGAAGGCGCCCGGAATCTGGGAGAATCCTGATAGCAAGCGCTTTCTGCGAAGCTGGACGCTAGCCTGCGCAGAGCGCCTCGGGCAAGAGGCCGAAAGCTTGAACGGCGCCCCTGGGGCCCGACCGGTTCGGAGGCAGAGATGACAGCGACCCTGGCGGATGTGGCGGCCCGGGCCCAGGTGTCCCCGGCGACGGTCTCGCGGGTCCTGAACGGCAACTACCCGGTGGCCGCGGCCACGCGCGAGCGGGTGCTGCGGGCCGTCGACGAGCTCGACTACGTCCTGAACGGGCCCGCGAGTTCGCTCGCCGCGGCCACCTCGGACCTGGTCGGCATCCTGGTCAACGACATCGCCGACCCGTTCTTCGGGATCATGGCGGGTGCGGCCCAGTCCGCGATCGGCGAGCAGCGGGGGGCCCGCGAGAAGCTCTCCGTCATCTGCAACACCGGGGGTTCGCCGGAACGCGAACTCACCTATCTGACGCTGCTCCAGCGCCAGCGCGCCGCCGCCGTCATCCTGACCGGGGGCGCACTGGAGGATCCGGCGCACGCGGCGGCCGTCGGCGCGAAGCTCGCGCGGCTCGCGGACGCGGGCACCCGCATCGTGCTGTGCGGCCGGCCGCCGCTGCCCGGTGACAGCGTCAGCGCGACCCTCGCCTTCGACAACCGGGGCGGCGGGCGGCGCCTCACGGACCACGTCCTCGGCCTCGGTCACCGCCGGATCGGTTACGTGGCCGGGCCCCCCGAACGCACCACGACCCGGCACCGCCTGGAGGGCCACCGGGCCGCCCTCGACGCCGCGGGGCTCGACCTCGACCACCTCGTGGTGCACGGCTCGTACGACCGGCGTTCGGGATACGACGCGGCGCTGGAACTCCTGCGCAGGGAGCCGGAGTTGACGGCCGTGGTGGCGGCCAACGACACGGTCGCGCTGGGGGCGTGCGCGGCGCTGCGGGACCGGGGCCTTCGGGTGCCCGAGGACGTCTCGGTGGCGGGGTTCGTGGACCTCCCCTTCAGCGCGGACGCGGTCCCGGCCCTCACGACGGTGCGGCTGCCGCTGTCCGAGGCGGGGGCGCGGGCGGGGCGGCTGGCGCTGGGGCTTGAGGGGGTGCCGCCCGGGGGGCTCGCCACGGTGCACGGCGAACTGATGGTCCGGGCTTCCACGGGCCCGGCCCGCGCGCGGTGACCCCGCGGCCGTCGTCGCCCTTGCGCCGTTCCGCCGCGCCTTCGTGTGACTCCGCGCTGCGCGCGGGGGCTTGTGCCTTGCCCTCGGGCCGTACGGGGTTCTCGCGCAGTTCCCCGCGCCCCTAGCTCCGGTGTCGTCCGCCGACCGTGCGTGGTTGCTCGCGCCGTTCCCCGCGCCCCTAACCCCGTTCGACGTGCGGACCGTGCTCGCTTCTCGCGCAGTTCCTCGCGCCCCTAACCCCGATGTCGTCCGCCCACCGTGCGTGGTTGCTCGCGCAGTTCCCCGCGCCCCTTGAAACCCGCTTTTCGTCCGTCGACCGTGCCCGCTTCTCGCGCCGTTCCCCGCGCCCCTTGAAACCCGTTTTCGTTCGCCCGCCGTGGTCGCTTCTCGCGCAGTTCCTCGCGCCCGTGGCGGTGCTGGTGCGGGCCGGTGCTGGCATCTTTAGCCCGTCCGGCGTTTGAGGACGAGCGCCGTTCAGGCGCGAAGGGGGGTCTGGGGGCGGAGCCCCCAGGAGCGCCTTCAACCCCCGGAGGGTTTAGGGAAGGGGCGGGGTGGGGGCCCTCCGGGGTCTGGGGCGGAGGGCCGGGGCCGATCGGGGGTGCTCTGGGGCATGCGGGGCCCGGATGTGGGAAGTGATGCCGGGACACGATCGGAGGCAGTCATGGCAGGTTTTCTCGACCGGGCCAAGGAGCAGGCGCAGAGCGCACTGAACCAGGGCAAGCAGAAGGTGGACGAGGTCCAGCAGCAACGCGCGGGCAACGACCTGCTGAAGAAACTCGGCGCCGCGTACTACGCCGAGCGCCACGGCAGCGGAACTCCGGACGCCACCCAGCAGGCCCTCTCGGCCCTGGAGGCTCACATCGCCACACACGGGGACGGATTCCTGAGGGCCTGAGGGCCTGAGGGCCTGAAGCACATCCCGGCCCGGCGCGGCGTAGGGGCGGCCAACTCCCTTGAGAGCTCGGCCAGTTGAGGGGGGGCGCTACTTCTTTGGTGCCCCGCCCAGAAGCTGGCCCAGGATCTCGCCCAGGCCGCCCCCGGCGGGACCGGCGGGACCGGCGGGGCCCGGCTTCGAGGCCGCCCGCTTCGTCAGGACCGCCAGCGCCACCGGCAGCAGTACTTCCAGCGCCTTGGCCACCGTCGCCGGAGGCAACCCCGTCTTCTTGGCGACCGCGTTCGCCACCGGCCGGGCCACCTTGGCCAGCATCCCGGCCGCGAGGCCGCCGCCCAGCATCCCGCCGAGGCCGCCGCCCAGCGTGGCCACGCCCTGCAAGGGGGCTTCCTCGGGAGGCGCCTGGGCCACCGCCTGGCGGACCTCCTCCGTGGTGTCCGGAGGCAGCCCGTCCGCCAGCGCCGACATCGTCGTACCGACCACGTCCTGCGCGCCCGCCGCGTCCGTACCGAGCAGCCCGGCGATCTCCTGGAGCCCGTCGTCGCCCAGCTCGTCCAGGACGTCCTGCTGGAAGGAGGGCTCGGCTGAAGAAGGGGAGGGATTGTCGTTCATGCGGCAAACGCTACGTTCCACCCGCTTCGTCAGCACCTCGGAAGCCGGGAAAAAATTACCGCGCGCAGTCGTGCAACCCTTCCGGGGTGACGGAGGTCTAAGGGGCGTCGGTGCTTCAGGGGAGGGATCCGGGGGGATTTCGAGGAAGCGCTGACGGGGAGGGAATCGAGGGGCCCGGTCGACGGACCGGGCCCCCTTGACTTGGCCCCCGCGTCCCGGACTCCCGCCGTACGTGGCGGTGTTGTCAGTGCGGGACGGTAGCGTCGGGGCATGGGCAGTCTCGTGGGTGCGACCGTGGTGGAGGGGGTCCTCGAACGGATCACGTACGCCAACGAGGAGAGCGGGTACACGGTCGCGAGGGTCGACACCGGCCGGGGCGGCAACGACCTGCTCACCGTGGTGGGCTCGCTGCTCGGCGCGCAGCCGGGCGAGTCGCTGCGGATGGAGGGCCGCTGGGGGTCCCATCCGCAGTACGGCAAGCAGTTCACCGTGGAGAACTACACGACCGTCCTGCCCGCCACCATCCAGGGCATCCGCCGCTACCTCGGCTCCGGTCTGATCAAGGGCATCGGCCCGGTCTTCGCCGACCGCATCACCCAGCACTTCGGCGCGGACACCCTCGACATCATCGAGCAGGACATCGGGCGCCTGATCGAGGTCCCGGGGCTCGGTCCCAAGCGGACCAAGAAGATCGCCGCCGCCTGGGAGGAGCAGAAGGCCATCAAGGAGGTCATGGTCTTCCTCCAGGGGGTCGGCGTCTCCACATCGATCGCCGTGCGCATCTACAAGAAGTACGAAGACGCCTCGATCTCCGTCGTCAAGAACCAGCCCTACCGGCTCGCCTCCGACGTCTGGGGGATCGGGTTCCTCACCGCCGACCGGATCGCCCAGGCCGTCGGCATCCCGCACGACAGCCCGGAGCGCGTGAAGGCGGGGTTGCAGTACGCGCTGTCCCAGTCCACCGACCAGGGCCACTGCTTCCTGCCCGAGGAGCGCCTGATCGCCGATTCGGTGAAGCTGCTCCAGGTCGACACCGGCCTGGTCATCGAGTGCCTCGCCGAGCTGATCGCCGAAGAGGGCGCCGTGCGCGAGAAGGTGCCCGGGCCCGACGGGGGAGAGCCGGTCGCCGCCGTCTACCTCGTGCCGTTCCACCGCGCCGAGCTGTCGCTGGCCGCCCAGGTCGGGCGGCTGCTGCGGACCGGGGAGGACCGGATGCCGTCCTTCGCCGGGGTCGACTGGGACAAGGCGCTCGGCTGGCTCGCCGGGCGCACCGGCGCCGAGCTCGCGCCCGAGCAGCAGGAGGCCGTGAAGCTCGCCCTGACCAGCAAGGTCGCGGTGCTCACCGGCGGCCCGGGCTGCGGCAAGTCCTTCACGGTCCGCTCGGTCGTGGAGCTCGCCCGCGCCAAGAAGGCCAAGGTGGTGCTCGCCGCGCCGACCGGCCGGGCCGCCAAGCGCCTGGCCGAGCTGACCGGCACCGAGGCCTCCACCGTGCACCGCCTGCTCGAACTGAAACCGGGAGGCGACGCGGCGTACGACAAGGACCGGCCGCTGGACGCGGACCTGGTGGTGGTCGACGAGGCCTCCATGCTCGACCTGCTGCTCGCCAACAAGCTGGTCAAGGCGGTGGCCCCCGGCGCCCATCTGCTCATGGTGGGTGACGTCGACCAGCTGCCCTCGGTCGGCGCCGGGGAGGTGCTGCGCGACCTGCTCGCCGAGGGCGGGCCGGTGCCGAGCGTGCGGCTCACGCGGATCTTCCGGCAGGCCAAGCGGTCCGGCGTCGTCACCAACGCACATCGCATCAACTCCGGCTCCCAGCCCATCACTTCGGGCCTGGACGACTTCTTCCTGTTCGTGGAGGAGGAGACGGAGGACGCGGGCCGTCTCACCGTCGACGTCGCGGCCCGCCGCATCCCCGCGAAGTTCGGGCTCGACCCGCGCCGCGACATCCAGGTGCTCGCCCCGATGCACCGGGGCCCGGCCGGCGCCGGGGCGCTGAACGGTCTGCTCCAGCAGGCGATCACGCCCGCCCGTCCCGACCTGCCGGAGAAACGGTTCGGTGGAAGGGTGTTCCGCGTCGGCGACAAGGTCACCCAGATTCGCAACAATTACGAGAAGGGCGCCAACGGCGTCTTCAACGGCACCGTCGGCGTGGTCACCGCGCTCAACCTCGACGACCAGCGCCTGACGGTCCGCACCGACGAGGACGAGGAGGTGCCGTACGACTTCGACGAGCTGGACGAGCTGGCCCACGCCTACGCGGTGACGATCCACCGCTCCCAGGGCAGCGAGTATCCGGCCGTCGTCATCCCGGTCACCACCGGCGCCTGGATGATGCTCCAGCGCAATCTGCTCTACACGGCGGTGACCCGCGCCAAGAAGCTCGTCGTCCTGGTGGGGTCCCGCAAGGCGATCGGCCAGGCGGTGCGTACCGTCTCCGCAGGCAGGCGCTTTACCGCACTCGCTCACCGGCTGTCAGGGGGCACTTTGGTGTGAAAGATCACCCAGGACTTTCCTAACTGGGGCGAACGGGGCAGGATGAGCAGGTTGACGGCACTGAGTGCCGTGAATAAGCCCAATGGGCGACCCCGAGTGCACTCTGCTGAGCCAAATGGGGGATGGTAGAGACAGTCAGGGCACCTCGAAGAAGAGGCACTACGTCGGTGAGGGATGACGTGAGCGAGAACGCGAACAACGCTGTAGTACTGCGGTTCGGCGATGGCGAGTACACCTACCCGGTGATCGACAGCACCGTCGGCGACAAGGGCTTCGACATCGGGAAGCTCCGAGCCCAGACCGGACTGGTCACCCTCGACAGCGGATACGGCAACACGGCCGCCTATAAATCCGCCATTACCTACCTGGACGGTGAGCAGGGCATCCTGCGCTACCGCGGGTACCCGATCGAGCAGCTGGCGGAGCGCTCGACGTTCGTCGAGGTCGCGTACCTGCTGATCAACGGCGAGCTGCCGACCGTCGACCAGCTCGCCAGCTTCAAGAGCGAGATCACCGGGCACACGCTGCTGCACGAGGACGTCAAGCGGTTCTTCGACGGCTTCCCGCGCGACGCCCACCCGATGGCGATGCTGTCGTCCGTGGTCTCGGCGCTGTCCACGTTCTACCAGGACAGCCACAACCCGTTCGACGAGAAGCAGCGCCACCTGTCCACGATCCGGCTGCTCGCCAAGCTGCCGACGATCGCGGCGTACGCGTACAAGAAGTCGATCGGCCACCCCTTCGTCTACCCGCGCAACGACCTCGGCTACGTCGAGAACTTCCTGCGCATGACGTTCTCGGTGCCCGCCCAGGAGTACGAGCTGGACCCGGTCGTCGTCTCGGCGCTCGACAAGCTGCTCATCCTGCACGCGGACCACGAGCAGAACTGCTCGACCTCCACGGTGCGCCTGGTCGGCTCGTCGCAGGCGAACATGTTCGCCTCCATCTCGGCCGGCATCAGCGCCCTGTGGGGCCCCCTGCACGGCGGCGCCAACCAGTCCGTCCTGGAGATGCTGGAAGGCATCCAGGCCAACGGCGGCGACGTGGACTCCTTCATCCGCAAGGTGAAGAACAAGGAGGACGGCGTCCGCCTGATGGGCTTCGGCCACCGGGTGTACAAGTCCTTCGACCCGCGCGCGAAGATCATCAAGGCCGCCGCGCACGACGTCCTCTCGGCCCTCGGCAAGTCCGACGAGCTGCTCGACATCGCGCTGAAGCTCGAAGAGCACGCGCTGAGCGACGACTACTTCGTCTCGCGCAACCTGTACCCGAACGTGGACTTCTACACGGGTCTGATCTACCGCGCGATGGGCTTCCCGACCGAGATGTTCACGGTCCTGTTCGCCCTCGGCCGCCTGCCGGGCTGGATCGCCCAGTGGCACGAGATGATCAAGGAGCCCGGCTCCCGCATCGGCCGCCCGCGCCAGATCTACACGGGCGAGGTCCTGCGCGACTTCGTGCCGGTCGAGGGTCGCTGACCCCGATCGCCAGGGTCCGGGGAATGCCCCCGGGCCGATCCGGCGGCCGGTGAGGTCCTGCACGACCGCGTACCGGCCGACGCCTGCCGAACTCCCGCCCGGGTGCGGGCAGTTCGCGCTCAGTACAGCGGAAAGCGCCCCGCTGCCGATCCCCCCACGGGTCGGCAGACGGGGCGCTTCCCTGTTTCCCGGTGCGGATTCCCCCCACGGGATCCGGGCCGGGGGTCTAGGCGGTCTGCCGGGGTACGTACCTGTCGGGTGGGCCGCTCAAAGCTCCCGACGTACGTGCCCCGGCCAACGCGTTGCCTGGAACGTCCCCCAAGACATTCCATGGACGTCCCCCAAGACATCCGTGGCATCGCCCACTTAGACTCCCGACCCCTCCCGATGGTTACCTCAAAACCTCTGTGATCTAGATCTCTTTGTGGAGGTCAGGTGAAGGAACGCAACCGTAGGCTGTTGGTTACCACGAACACCGAGGAGAACGCCATAGCCGCGCCCGCGATCATGGGGTTCAGCAGGCCGGCGGCGGCCAGTGGCAGCGCGGCCACGTTGTAGCCGAATGCCCAGAAAAGGTTGCCTTTGATGGTGGCCAGGGTGCGCCGCGACAGCCGGATCGCATCCGCGGCAACCCGCAGGTCACCCCGTACGAGAGTGAGATCACCGGCCTCGATCGCCGCGTCCGTGCCGGTCCCCATGGCCAGACCCAGATCGGCGACGGCGAGAGCGGCCGCGTCGTTGACGCCGTCACCCACCATGGCGACGGCGTGGCCCCGCTCCTGGAGGCGCCGGACGACGGCGGCCTTGTCCTCGGGCAGGACCTCCGCGTACACGTCGTCCGCGGCGATGCCGACCTCCGCGGCCACGGCCGCCGCGACCGTCCGGTTGTCGCCGGTGAGCAGGACGGGGGCGAGCCCCAGCGCCCGCAGCCGGGCGACGGCCTCGGCGCTGGTCTCCTTCACGGCGTCCGACACGGCGAGCACGCCCCGCGCCGCCCCGTCCCACGCGACGACGACGGCCGTACGCCCCTCGGCCTCCGCGGCACTCCGGGCCGCGGCGAGCTCGGGCGGCAGCTCAAGGGCGCTGTCCCGGCCCACGTACACACGGTGGCCCTCGACCACGCCCTCCACGCCCCGGCCGGGCAGCGAGCGGAAGCCCTCGGCGGGCGGCAGCACCCCGGCCCGGTCCTCGGCCCCGGCCGTGATCGCGCGGGCGATCGGGTGCTCCGAGGCGTGCTCCAGCGCACCGGCCAGCCGCAGCAGCTGCTTCTCGTCGACGCCCTCGGCGGCGTACGCCTCGTACAGGCTCATGCGGCCGGTGGTCACCGTGCCCGTCTTGTCGAGGACGACGGTGTCCACGCGGCGGGTCGATTCGAGCACCTCCGGGCCCTTGATCAGGATGCCGAGCTGCGCGCCGCGTCCGGTGCCGACCATCAGGGCGGTCGGGGTGGCCAGGCCGAGCGCGCACGGGCAGGCGATGATCAGCACGGCGACCGCGGCGGTGAAGGCGGCGGTGGCGTCGCCGGTGACCAGGAGCCAGGCCACCAGGGTGGCCAGCGCGATCGCGAGGACCACCGGCACGAACACGCCCGCGATGCGGTCCGCGAGGCGCTGCACCGCGGCCTTGCCGTTCTGGGCGTCCTCCACCATGCGGGCCATGCGGGCCAGCTGGGTGTCCGCGCCGACCCGGGTCGCCTCCACGACGAGGCGGCCGCCCGCGTTCACCGTGGCGCCGGTGACCGGGTCGCCCACGCCCACGTCCACCGGGACGGACTCGCCGGTCAGCATCGAGGCGTCCACGGCCGAGGCGCCCTCCACGACGGTCCCGTCCGTGGCCACCTTCTCGCCGGGCCGCACGACGAACCGGTCACCGGTACGCAACCGGCCCACCGGGACGCGCACTTCGGCCCCGTCGCGCAGCACGGCGACGTCCTTCGCGCCCAGCTCCATCAGGGCGCGCAGGGCGGCGCCGGACTTGCGCTTGGCGCGGGCCTCCAGATGGCGGCCGAGCAGGATGAACGTGACGACACCGGCGGCGACTTCGAGGTAGATGGTCCCGGCGCCGTCCCCGCGCTCGGTGGCGAAGGCGAACCCGTGCCGCATGCCGGGCTCGCCCGCCGTGCCGAAGAACAGCGCCCACAGCGACCAGCCGAACGCGGCGAGCGTGCCGGTCGACACGAGGGTGTCCATCGTGGCGGCGCCGTGCCGGAGGTTGGTCCACGCCGCCCGGTGGAAGGGGAGGCCGCCCCAGACGACGGCGGGGGCGGCGAGGGTGAGCGAGAGCCACTGCCAGTTGTCGAACTGGAGCGGGGGGATCATCGCCAGCGCGACGACGGGCGCGGAGAGGAGGGCCGTGACGATCAGCCGCCCGCGCAACGCGGCCGACCGCATCGCGACGCGGTCGTCCCCCGGCTGCGGCGGTGTGGTGGCTTCGGGGTGCTCCGCCTCGCCTCGGTTCGGGATCGTTTCGGGGTGCGGGCGAGGGGTGGCTCCCGGGGGCTCCGGGTTCGCGTCCTCGGTCGGGCCGATTTCCGGGTGCGGCCCGGTGGTTGTCGCCCGGGCTTCGCCCCGAACCTCGTTCGCGCCTGAGGGGTTCTCGCCCTCAAGCTCCCCCGGGGGACCCTCGTGGGCCCCATCGGTGCTGGGCGGCGGGCCCGGCACCGCGGAGCCGGGCCGGGGTTCGGCCGTGTAACCCGTCTTCACCACCGTCGTGACCAGGTCCGCCACCGTCACCCCGGGTTCGAAGGTGATCCGGGCCTTCTCGGTGGCGTAGTTGACCGTGGCGGAAACCCCCTCCATCCGGTTCAGCTTCTTCTCGACGCGGGCCGCGCACGACGCGCAGGTCATGCCGCCGATGGTGAGTTCGACCTGCTGAGCGGGGTCGGGGGTGCGCACGATGGGCTCCAGAAAGAGGGCCGGGCCGCACCGGGCCGGCGGAGGCCGGCCGGGTGCGGCCCGAGGCGGTTCGAGGGGGGCGAGGTCAGGCGCGGCCGACCAGCTCGTAGCCCGCCTCGTCGACGGCGGCGCGGACCGTCTCGTCGTCGAGCGGGGCGGCCGAGATCACGGTGACCTCGCCGGTGGCGGCGACGGCCTTCACCGAGCTCACGCCCTCGATCCCGGAGAGCTCGCCGGACACCGCGCCCTCGCAGTGGCCGCAGGTCATGCCGGAGACGCGGTAGACGGTGGTGACGGCGCCCACCTGGACGTCGGTCGCCTCTCCGCTGTGGCAGCCACCGGCGGGCGAGCAGCAGGAACCGGTCGCGGCGGGGGTCTCGATCTCGGCGGTCATGGCGTTCTCCTCTTCACGGGCGTACGGATCCATGGTGCATCAGAGGGCCACGGGGAAAGCCGGGGCACCCTCACACCGCACAGACTATACCCCTAGGGGGTATGAAGGTGAGCCGCTGCCGGAGTGATAACGACGGGGTCGCCGGCCGAGAACACGGTGAACGGGTGTTTCCGCCCCTTCGGCGGGTGCGGCACCGGGCGGGCGGCCGGGACGGGGGCCGCCCGCGGGCCAGGTCACGCGTCGCGGCGGCCTCTGTTGCCGGGGCGCCGGGCGACCCACGCCCGGATCGTGTCGGCGAACCAGTAGGGCTTGCCGTTCTCCACGAGGTCCGGGGCGGGCAGCAGCCCGTGCTTGCGGTAGGAGCGCACGGTGTCCGGCTGCACCCGGATGTGCGCGGCGATTTCTTTGTAGGACCAGAGCCTGCGGTCGGTCATGTGGGGCACCTCCCTGCGTACGTCGCAGCGGCGGCCGGAAGGTCGTCGGGGGAGCTGCGACGCGAACGCTTGGCGATCACTCAGCCTGTGCCCGTTGAACGACGGAGAGTGAGGGCAGGGCGGCTCCTGTCGACCGCCTGTGACGCAAGACCCGCGTAATCGAGACATGTGTGACGGGAGGGAGATCCTTGTAACGCATCGGGCGAACAGGGTGGTTGGGGCGAATGGGTGAAGCGCCGCCCGTCAGGTGCCGTCCGGCCCGGCCTACGCGTACAGGGCGGGCCGCTCGGGGAGCCCCACCTCGACCCGCTCTCCGGTCCGCTGCGCGCGCACCCCCGCCTCGCAGGCCAGCGCCGCCGCGCAGGCGTCCCAGGCGCTCGCCCCCTCCACACGGCCCCGCCGGACCGCGTCCACCCACGCCTGCACCTCGCGGTCGTACGCCTCGGCGAAGCGGACCGTGAAGTCCTGCGGGACGTCCCGGCCCGCCCGGCCCGCCGCGCGCGTCACCGGCCCGCCGCTCTCGCCGATCGAGGCGGTGCCGCGTTCGCACACCGCCTCGCACCGCACCTCGTACCCGAAGCCGCAGTTGACGAAGATCTCGACGTCGACCACCACCCCGCCGGACGTCTCGAAGAGCACCAGCTGGGGATCGCCGAGCCCTTGCGGGGCGTACGAGGACGGGCGCGGGCGCAGCACCTGTACGGCCGTGATCTCCTGGCCGAGCAGCCAGCGGGTGGCGTCCGCCTCGTGCACCACCGAGTCGCGGATCAGCATCTCGGTGGTGAAGAAGGAGGGCGAGGACGCGTTGCGGTGGCGGCAGTGCAGCATCAGGGTGCGGCCCAACTCGCCTTGCTCCAGGGTGCGTTGGAGTTTCTGGTACTCCCGGTCGAAGCGGCGCATGAAGCCCACCGTGACCAGCCGGTGGCCGAGCCGCTGCTCGGCCTCCAGGATGCGCAGGGTGCCCGCCGGGTCCGGGGTGAGCGGCTTCTCGCACAGGACCGGCAGTCCGCGCGCGAAGGCTTCGAGCAGCGCCGCCTCGTGGGCCGGTCCCGAGGAGGCGATCAGGACGGCGTCCACGCCGGGCGCGGCCATCGCGGCGGCCGGATCGGCGAGCACGGCGCACCCCTCGATGCCGTGGGCCGCGGCCCGGGCCCGCTCCGGTTCCAGGTCGGCCACGGCGGCCACGCGGGCGCCGCCGATGACGGAGTCGATGCGGCGCACATGGTCGGCGCCCATCCGGCCGGTGCCGATGACGGCGATGCCCAGGGTCACGTCAGGCCCCGCAGGAGCGCAGGAAAGCGCGGGTGCGTTCGGCGATCGGGAGGGGCTCGTCGGGATCGCACGGGTACATGTCCTGCTCGACGATCGCGAAGAGGTCGACGTCCAGGCTCTGGGCGGCGGCCAGCACCGGTTCGAGCGCGGGCACCCCCTTCGGCGGCTCGCACATCACGCCCTGCGCGACGGCGGGCCCGAACGGCGTTCCCGATGCCCGCACTTGGGCCAGCACCTGCGGATCGACCTGCTTGAGGTGGAGGTAGCCGATCCGCTCCCCGTACGTCTCGATCAGCTTGACGCTGTCGCCGCCGCAGTACGCGTAGTGCCCGGTGTCCAGGCACAGCGAGACCAGGTCGGCGTCGGTGGCGTGCAGGAAGCGGGCCACGTTCTCCTCGCTGTCGATGTGCGTGTCGGCGTGCGGGTGCACCACGACCCGCAGGCCGTGGCGGTCCCGCACCTCGCGGGCCAGGCGCTCGGTCTGACCCGCGAGATCGCGCCACTGCGCGGCGGTCAGGGTGCTGTCCTCCAGGACCTCGCCGCTCTTGTCGTCGCGCCAGAACGACGGGATGACCACGAGGTGCCCGGCGCCCATCGCCCGGGTGAGCGCGGCCACCCGCGACACGTGCGCCCAGGTCTCCTCCCACACGGCGGGGCCGTGGTGCAGCCCCGTGAAGACGGTCCCGGCGGAGACCCGCAGGTCGCGCCGGGCGGTCTCCTCGGCGAGGCGCGCCGGGTCGGTGGGCAGATAGCCGTACGGTCCGAGTTCGATCCACCGGTAGCCCGCCCCCGCGACCTCGTCCAGGAAGCGCTGCCAGGGGACTTGGCGAGGGTCGTCGGGGAACCAGACGCCCCAGGAGTCGGGGGCCGAGCCGATCCGGATGCGGGTCTTCGCCGTCGTCATGGGGTCAGCCTTCCGGGGGCGCGCGAGGAGTGTCAAGGCCACGTCCGAATGTAAGGACAAAAGATTGACAGCGGTGGTGGGAGGCGGCTAGACCTGGGGGCACCGGCGATCCGGCGACCCGAGGGGACGTGCATGGACGAGGCTCCGTACGGCACCGAGCGCGGCCGCGGGCACGACCCCGGAGACGCGCGGTCCGGCTCCGCCGATGCGGGGAGCGGTGCCGGGCATGGCCCCGCTTCCGGTACGGGGTGCGATCCCGTGTCCGGTGCGAGGTATGACTCCGCGTCCGGTGCCGGGCGCGACCCGGCGTCCGGTTCTGGGGACGGCTCTGCTTCTGGTGCGGGGTGCGATCCCGTGTCCGGTGCGAGGTATGACCCCGCGTCCGGTGCCGGGTACGACTCCGCGTCCAGTTCTGGGCACTACTCCGCGTCCGGTGCGGGGTGCGACTCCGCTTCCGGTGCTGGGTCCGGTGGTTCGTACGACGTGATCACCATGGGCCGGATCGGTGTCGACCTCTATCCCCTCCAGACCGGGGTCTCGCTCGCGAAGGTCACCTCCTTCGGGAAGTTCCTCGGCGGCTCGCCCTCCAACGTGGCGGTCGCCGCGGCCCGGCTCGGCCGCCGTACCGCCGTCGTCACCCGCACCGGGCGCGATCCCTTCGGGGACTATCTCCGTGCGGAGCTGGGGGAGTTCGGGGTGGACGCGCGCTGGGCCACCGCCGTGGACGGGCTGCCCACGCCGGTCACCTTCTGCGAGGTGTTTCCTCCGGACGACTTTCCGCTGTACTTCTACCGGCTGCCCAAGGCGCCCGATCTGGAGCTGCGGGAGGGGGAGTTGGACCTCGCGGCGATCCGGGGGGCGCGGATCTTCTGGATGACCGGGACGGGGTTGTGCGCGGAGCCGAGCCGGGCTGCGACGCTGGCCGCGCTGCGGGCGCGGAGTCTCCCGGGGGTAGGCCGTGCGCCGGGGGCTCTGACCCCGGACCCCCGCTCCTCGAACGCCGCAGGGGCTGAACCGGCTCGCTTCACCGTTTTCGATCTTGACTGGCGGCCCATGTTCTGGAGGGCTCCCGAGGAGGCTCGGGGTTATTACCGCGAGGCGCTCGGCCTTGCCACCGTCGCTGTCGGCAACATCGACGAGTGCGAGGTGGCCACCGGGGAGCGGGAGCCGCGGGCCGCTGCCGAGGCGCTGATCGGGAGCGGGGTCGAGCTCGCCGTCGTCAAGCAGGGGCCCAAGGGGGTGCTCGCCGTGCACCGGGACGGCACCGTCGCCGAGGTGCCGCCGGTGCCGGTCGACGTCGTCAACGGGCTCGGCGCGGGCGACGCGTTCGGCGGGGCGCTCTGTCACGGTCTGCTCGCCGGGTGGGAGCTCGAACGCGTCATGCGGTACGCCAACGCCGCCGGGGCCATCGTCGCCTCCCGGCTCGCCTGCTCCTCCGCCATGCCCTTCCCCGCCGAGGTCGAACGCGTCCTGGAAGGCGGCCGGGCGTGAGCACCGACACCGGGCCCGCCGGGCTCGCGCGGATCCGGGCCCGCCACCCCGAGGCCGTCGCCGAGGCCGCCGGGCGCCGGGTGCGCAGACCGCTGCTGCGCGGCGACGGCGGGCGGCTGATGGTGATCGCCGCCGACCATCCGGCCCGGGGCGCGCTCGGCGTCGGCGCCGACGCCCTCGCCATGGCCGACCGGGGCGAGCTGCTCGACCGGCTCCGCCTCGCCCTCTCGCGGCCCGGCGTCGACGGGGTGCTCGCCAGCGCCGACATCCTGGAGGACCTGCTGCTGCTCGGTGCCCTCGACGACAAGGTGGTCGTCGGCTCCATGAACCGCGGCGGCCTCGCCGGAGCCGCCTTCGAACTCGACGACCGGTTCACCGGCCACCGCGCCCAGGACCTGGCCCGGCTCGGCTTCGACGCGGGCAAACTGCTGCTCAGGATCGACTACCAGGACCCGGGCTCGCTCGACACCCTGCACGCCTCGGCCCGTGCCATCGACGAGATGGCCGAGCGACAACTCCCGGTGTTCGTCGAGCCGTTCATCTGTCGGCGCAGTCACGGCCGGGTCCGCAACGACCTGTCCGCCGAGGCCGTCATCCGCTCCATCGCCATCGCCTCGGGCCTGGCCGGCACCTCCGCGTACACCTGGCTCAAGGTGCCCGTGACCGAGAACGCCGACGACATGGCCGAGGTCATGGCCACCAGCACGCTGCCCGCCGTGTTGCTCGGCGGAGACATAGGGGACGACCAGGACGCCGCCTTCGAGAAGTGGCGCGGCGCGCTGCAACTGCCCACCGTGCAGGGCCTGGTCGCCGGGCGCTCGCTGCTCTATCCGGCCGACGGCGACGTGGCGGCGGCCGTCGACACCGCCGTCGGACTGCTGTAGGGGGTAGGACTCGGACATGGATCACCAAGGACTGCTCGTACGGGCCGGGGAGAGTGCCCGGAACGCGTACGCGCTCGACATCGACCCGGAGCGGGCCGGCTGGGACTACTCGGCCCTGCGGGTGCTCGACCTGCCGCCCGGCGGCTCGCACGCGCTGGCCGCCGGGGACAGCGAGTGGCTCGTCGTGCCGCTCGGCGGCGGCTGCACGGTCCGCACCGAGGGTATCGACCTCGAACTGCGCGGCCGCGCCGACGTGTTCGAGGGGCCCACCGACTTCGCCTACGTTCCGCGTGACGCGGACGCCCTGATCACCTCCGGCGCGGGAGGCCGCTTCGCCCTGGCAGGAGCGCGGTGCGAGCGACGACTCCCCGCTCGCCGCGGCCCCGCGCCGGAGGTACCCGTCGAGGCGCGGGGCTCGGGAACCTGTGCGCGCACGGTGCGCAACTTCGCCGCCGCCGACGCCTTCGCCTGCGAGCGGCTGATCGCCGTGGAGGTGATCACGCCCGGCGGGAACTGGTCCTCCTACCCGCCGCACAAGCACGACGAGCACCTCCCGGGCCGCGAGAGCGAGCTGGAGGAGATCTACTACTTCGCGTTCCAGCGCCCGGGCGGCTACGGCTACCAGCGGATCTCGCCGTCCCGCGACGGCGGCGCCGACCTCCTCGCCGAGGTGCGCGACGGCGACGTGGTCCTCGTGCCGGACGGCTGGCACGGGCCGTCCGTCGCCCAGCCCGGCAACGCCATGTACTACCTGAACGTGATGGCGGGCCCGGGCCGGGAACGGGAGTGGAAGATCTCCTTCCACCCCGACCATGTGGAGGGATACCAGTGACCGGTACGACGCGTCGACTCACCACCGCACAGGCGCTGATCGCGTTCCTGGCCCGCCAGTACACCGCCCGCGACGGAGTCAACCACCGCCTGATCGCGGCCACTTGGGGCATCTTCGGGCACGGCAACGTCGCCGGGATCGGGCAGGCGCTCCTCGAATCGGGGCCGGACGCCATGCCCTTCCACCAGGGCCGCAACGAGCAGGCCATGGTGCACGCCGCCGTCGGCTACGCCCGCCAGTCGGGCCGGCTCTCCGCGCACGCCGTCACCACCTCCATCGGGCCCGGCGCGACCAACCTGGTCACGGGCGCCGCGCTGGCCACCGTCAACCACCTCCCCGTGCTGCTGCTGCCCGGCGACGGCTTCGCCTCCCGCCCCGCCGACCCGGTGCTGCAACAGCTCGAAGTCCCGTACGCGGGCGATGTGTCGGTCAACGACTGCCTGCGCCCGGTCTCGCGCTACTTCGACCGGATCGCCCGGCCCGAGGCGCTGATCCCGGCCGCCCTGAACGCGATGGGCGTCCTCGCCGACCCGGCGAACACGGGCGCGGTCACCCTCGCGCTGCCCCAGGACGTTCAGGCCGAGGCGTACGACTGGCCCGAGGAGTTCTTCCGGGAGCGGGTGTGGCAGGTGCGGGCCCCGGCCGTCGAACCCGACGAACTGGATGGCGCGGCAAGGGAGTTGAGGCAGGCGCGGCGGCCGCTGATCGTCGTGGGCGGCGGGGTGCGGCACGCCGGCGCCCAGGACGTGCTCGCCCGGTTCGCCGAGGACACCGGCATCCCGGTCGCGAGCACCCAGGCGGGCAAGGGCGCGCTGGTGCACGACGACCCCCGCGACGTCGGGGGCATCGGCCACACCGGTACGGCCGCCGCCGACGCGCTGGCCCGCACCGCCGACGTGGTGCTCGGCGTCGGCACCCGCTGGACCGACTTCACCACCGCCTCCGCCACGCTCTTCGAGAACCCCGGCGTCCGCTTCGTCAACCTCAACGTCCGGCCCGCCGACGCGCACAAGATGGGCGGGCGCCAACTGGTCGGCGACGCCCGCACCGGCCTGGCCGCGCTGCACGAGGCGCTGAAGGGACATCGCGTACCGGCCGGATACGAGGACGAGTACACCCGGCTCAAGGCGGACTGGGAGCGCCGGGTCACCGCCGCGTACACCCCCGCGTCCGACGGGCTGCGCCCCACCCAGGCCCAAGTCCTGGGCGCGCTCGACACGTTGGTCACCGGGGACGACATCCTGATCAACGCGGCGGGCTCGCTCCCCGGCGACCTGCACAAGCTGTGGCGGACCCGCTCGCACGACCAGTACCACGTCGAATACGGCTACTCCTGCATGGGCTACGAGATCCCGGCCGCCATCGGTGTGGCCCTCGCGGCGCCGGGGCGGCCGGTCTGGGCGCTGGTCGGCGACGGTACGTATCTGATGAACCCGACCGAAATCGTCACCGCGGTGCAGGAGAACATCCCCATCAAGGTGGTGATCCTCCAGAACCATGGGTACGCCTCGATCGGCGGGCTCTCGGACGCGGTGGGGGGTGAGCGGTTCGGCACGGCGTACCGGTTCCGCGCACCGGACGGGACGTACGGCGGCGAGGCACTGCCGGTCGACCTGGCGGCCAACGCGGCCTCGCTCGGGATGCGTGTGCTGCGCGCCGAAACCGTGCGTGACCTGCGGGAAGCCCTCGCCGAAGCACGCCGGTCCGACGTTCCCACATGTGTCTACGTGGAGACCGAAACGCCCGACACAGTGTCGGGCCCGCCCCCGGCCCAGGCGTGGTGGGATGTGCCCGTGGCCGAGACCGCGACCCGCACGTCGGCGGTCACGGCCCGCGAGGAGTACGAACGGCACGTCACCGCCCGACGCCGTCATCTGTGAAGGAGCACTTGGACATGACGAAGACCGTCCACCACTGGATCGGTGGCAAGCCCTTCGAAGGCACCGCGGGCACGTCGGGCGGCTTCGGCCCGGTGACCGACCCGGCGACCGGGGCGGTGACCACCCGGGTCGCCTTCGCCTCGGTGGCGGATGTGGACCGGGCGGTGGCCGCTGCCAAGGCGGCGTACGCGACCTGGGGCACGTCCTCGCTCGCCCAGCGCACCACCGTGCTGTTCAAGTTCCGGGCGCTGCTCGACGCCAACCGGGACGCCATCGCCGAGCTGATCACCGCCGAGCACGGCAAGGTGCACTCGGACGCGCTCGGCGAGGTCGCCCGCGGCCTGGAGATCGTCGACCTGGCCTGCGGCATCACCACCCAGCTCAAGGGCGAGCTGTCCACGCAGGTCTCCAGCCGGGTGGACGTGGCCTCCATCCGCCAGCCGCTGGGCGTCGTCGCGGGCATCACGCCGTTCAACTTCCCGGCGATGGTGCCGATGTGGATGTTCCCGCTCGCCATCGCGTGCGGCAACACCTTCGTCCTCAAGCCGTCGGAGAAGGACCCGTCGGCGTCGATGAAGATCGCCGAACTGCTCGCGGAGGCCGGTCTGCCCGACGGCGTCTTCAACGTGGTGCACGGTGACAAGGTCGCCGTCGACGCGCTGCTCGCGCACCCCGACGTGGCCGCCGTCTCCTTCGTCGGCTCCACCCCCATCGCCCGGTACATCCACACCACGGCCTCCGCCAACGGCAAGCGGGTGCAGGCGCTCGGCGGCGCCAAGAACCACATGCTGGTCCTGCCGGACGCGGACCTGGACGCGGCGGCCGACGCCGCGGTCTCGGCGGCGTACGGCTCGGCGGGCGAGCGCTGCATGGCGATCTCCGCGGTCGTCGCGGTGGGCTCGATCGGCGACGAGCTGGTGGAGAAGATCCGCGAGCGCGCCGAGAAGATCAAGATCGGCCCCGGCAACGACCCGGCCTCCGAGATGGGCCCGCTGATCACCGCGGCCCACCGCGACAAGGTCGCCTCGTACGTGAAGGGCGCCGCCGCCCAGGGCTCCACCGTCGTCCTGGACGGCACCGGCCACACCGTGCCCGGCTTCGAGGACGGCCACTGGATCGGCCTGTCCCTCCTGGACCACGTGCCGACCTCCTCCGACGCCTACCGCGACGAGATCTTCGGCCCGGTCCTGTGCGTGCTGCGCGCCGAGACGTACGAGGAGGGCCTGGCGCTGATCAACGCCTCGCCCTTCGGCAACGGGACCGCGATCTTCACCCGGGACGGCGGCGCGGCCCGCCGCTTCCAGCTGGAGGTCGAGGCCGGCATGGTCGGCGTGAACGTGCCGATCCCGGTGCCGGTGGGCTACCACTCCTTCGGCGGCTGGAAGGACTCGCTCTTCGGCGACCACCACATCTACGGCAACGACGGCACGCACTTCTACACCCGCGGCAAGGTCGTCACCACCCGCTGGCCGGACCCCTCCGAGGCCCCCGAGGGCGTCGACCTGGGCTTCCCCCGCAACCACTGACCCGCCCCGCTCCACGACGGCCGCCGTCCGCCCCCGACCGAGGGAGCGGGCGGCGGCCGTCGTCCGTGGGCCGTGCGGCGGGCCCGGGGTGTCCATACCGCGAAAAGTTGCGGACGAACTTCGGCCCGGGCGCTGCGGTTCCCGCACCGGCCGATCGTGCTGCCTTGACACGTCCTTAACGCCGGAAACCGGTGTCCAGCCGTGTCGGATCTTCGGATTCCGCAGGTAACCAGCTATTGACCTGCGGTTCTCCGAAGGATTGCATGTCGGCAACCCGGGAGCCGACGAACCACTTCACCACCCCGCCCCTGGAGGCGATACCGCTCCCGCGCATCAGAACCGCACCAGTCGATCGGAACCGCACGATGACGGAAACGCTCAGCGCCCCCCAGGCGCTCGCCCCCGCGACCGGCCCCACCCCGCAGAAGCTCAAGCGTTCCATCGGCGTCGTGGGCGGCACCCTGCTCACGCTGTCCTGCGTGACCCCCGCCTCCACCCTGTTCGTCGTCGTGCCCGACCTGTTCGCCACGCTCGGCACCTACACCGCCCTCACCATCGCGATCGGCTCGCTGCTCTGTATCGGCGTCGCCTTCTGCTACTCGGAGCTGGGCACCCTCATCCCCAGCGCGGGCGGCGAGTACGCCATGGTGTCGACGATGGCGGGGCGCCTCGCGGGCTGGCTGGTGTTCGTGCTCTCGCTGCTCGTCGTGATGATCGTGCCGCCCGTGATCGCGATGGGCACCGCCGACTACCTCGCGCCGATCGTCCACATACCGGCCCCCGTCGCGGGCGCCGGAGTCATGATGCTCGCCACCCTGGCCGGCCTGCTCGACCTGCGCGCCAACGCCTGGATCACCGGCATCTTCCTGGTCCTGGAGGTCATCGCCGCCGGACTGGTCGCGGTGCTCGGCTTCGCCCACAGCGAGCGCGGCGCCTCGGCCCTGGTGCACGGTTCGGTCGCGGGCGACGGGGGCGCGCCCTCGACGGTGACCGCGATGATGGTGATCTCGGGCCTCGCCATCGCCCTCTTCATCACCCAGGGCTTCTCCACCGCCGTGTACCTCTCGGAGGAGCTGGAGCACCCGCGGCGCAACGTGGCCCGCACCGTGCTCGCCACCCTCGCCATCTCCACCGCCGTGATCCTGGTGCCCGTCGTGGCCATCACGTTCGGCGCACCCGACCTCGCGGCCCTCACCAGCGGCAACCTCAGCGAGATGGTGACCGCCTGGTCGAACTCCGCGGTCGGCACCTTCGTCAGTCTCTGCGTCGCGCTCGCCATCATCAACGCGGGCATCGTCATGGTCATCCAGAACTCCCGCGTCCTGTTCGCCTCCGCCCGCGACAAGGCCTGGCCCGAGCCCGTCAACCGGGGCCTGTCCCGGCTCGGCCGGTTCGGCTCCCCGTGGGTGGCCACCCTCCTCGTCGGCGTCCCCGGCGCGGCCCTGTGCTTCGTCAAGCTCGACACCCTCTACGGCGTCACCGGGGTCTCCGTCACCGGCATGTACCTCCTGGTCGCCGTCGCCGCCCTGCTGTGCCGGCGCGGCTCGCACAAGGACGTCCCGGCCTGGCGGATGCCGCTGTGGCCCGCGGTGCCGGTCCTCCTCATCGCCGTCCTCGCCTACATCCTGACCCAGCAGGAGACCGAGTACCTCCTGTGGACCGGCGGCATCACCGCGGTCGCCACCCTGTACTGGGCGCTGTACCTGCGGCCGCGCCGCGAGACCCGCTGGCTCGTGAGCATCCCCGAGGACGCCCAGGCCTGAGGCGTTGCCTAGGGTGGGCGCATGACTCTTGATCATGCGCAGTACTGCGACGAACTCGTCCGCCAGACCACCGAGTTGAGGTCCCACCTGAGCGGTGCGGACCTCTCGGCGAAGGTGCCGACCTGTCCCGACTGGACCCTGCGCGACCTCGTGGTGCACGTGGGCGGAGCACACCGCTGGGTCCACCACATCGTGAGCACCCGGTCCCTCGAACCCGTCTCGTCGGAGCAGGTGCCAGGGAAGGGCGGACCCGCGGGCGAGGACGCGGCCGCCCTGGACGCCTGGCTGGCCGAGGGCGCCGAACTCTGCGCCGCGGCGCTGCGGGACGCCGGGGCCGACACGCGGGTCTGGTCCTGGGTGGGGGAGACGACCACCGCGTTCTGGTCGCGCCGGATGACCCACGAGACCCTGGTGCACCGCGCGGACGCGGCCGGGACGGTGGGCGCCGCGTACACGCTGCCCGCCGACGTGGCGGCCGACTCACTCGACGAATGGCTCGACATAGTCACCCTCTTCATCCAGCGGGTCCGGCCCGACGACGAGGGCTCCCTCGGCGAGCCCGGCCAGTCCCTGCACCTGCACGCGACGGACGCGCCCGGCGCCGAGTGGCTGATCGAGATCGGCGAGCAGGGCTTCGCCTGGCGCCGCGCCCACGACAAGGCGACGGTCGCCGTGCGCGGCCCCCTCGCGGACGTCCTGCGCGTCTTCTACCGCCGCCTGCCCACCGACACCCCGGGCATCGAAGTCCTCGGCGACGCGGCCGTGCTTGACCGCTGGCTGAGCGCCGCGTCCTTCGGCTGACCCGACGCCCCGCGCGCCTCGCCCGCGACGGCGCGTACTCCCGCCGCGGTAGGGGACGGTGCCGCCGTACTCCCCGGGTACAGCAGGCACTTCCACCCAGGGGCAGCTTCGGTTGTCGGTGCGGGCGCATACCGTGGGGGGATGGAGATCAGCATGCGCAGACGCCGATGGCGGGTGGCCGCGGGGGCGGCCGCCCTCGTCGCCCTGGCCGGGGCCGGCGTCTGGAGCGCCGCAGGCGCCTCGGGCGCCCCCGCCGTGCACCGGCAGGACCAGGTGCTCGACGTGCCCGGAGCGAAGATCGACACCTCGTTCTTCACGGCGGGCGGCGCCCAGGACAAGCGGCCCGCCGTGCTGATCGGGCACGGCTTCGGCGGCAGCAAGGACGAGGTGAAGGGCCAGGCCGAACAGCTCGCGCGCGACGGGTACGCCGTCATGACCTGGTCCGCGCGCGGCTTCGGCGCCTCCACCGGCCAGATCGGGCTCAACGACCCGCAGTTCGAGGTCAAGGACGTCTCGCGGCTCATCGACTGGCTCGCCAAGCGCCCCGAGGTGCGGCTCGACGGGCCGGGCGACCCGCGCGTCGGCGTGACCGGGGTGTCCTACGGCGGCGCGATCTCGCTGCTCGCCGCCGGGTACGACAAGAGGGTCGACGCCATCGCCCCGGAGATGACGTACTGGAACCTGGCGGACGTCTTCTTCCCGCAGGGGGTCTACAAGAAGCTCTGGGCCGGGATCTTCGTCTCCACGGCGGGCGGCTGCCAGAAGTTCGAGCCGCGGCTGTGCGCGATGTACAACCGGGTCGCGACCGCCGGGAAGCCGGACGAGGAGGCACGGAAGCTCCTGGAGTCCAAGAGCCCCTCCGCGGTGGGCGACCGGATCAAGGTGCCCGCGCTGATCATGCAGGGCCAGACCGACTCGCTGTTCCCGCTCGACCAGGCCGACGCCATGGCGAAGCGGATCTCCGCCAACGGGGCCCCGGTCTCCGTCGACTGGGTCGCGGGCGGCCACGACGGCGGCGACCGCGAGACGAGCCGCACCCAGGCCCGCGTCACCCAGTGGTTCGACCGGTACCTGAAGGGCGACAAGGGCGCCGACACCGGACCCGCCTTCCGCGTCACCCGCACCGGAGGCCTCAACACCACCGACGGCGCCGCCCAGTTGAGGGGAGCGAGCAGCGGCAGCTACCCCGGCCTGGAGAGCGGGCGGCAGACGATCGGGCTCACCGGCCGCGAGCAGAGCTTCGACAACCCGCCGGGCGGCGCCCCGCCCGCGATCTCGGCGGTGCCCGGCCTCGGCGGCGCGGGCCTGTCGGGCCTGTCCTCGCTCGGCGTCGGCCTCTCCCTCGACTTCCCCGGCCAGTACGCGCGGTTCGACTCGGCCCCGCTGGGCACCGGCGTCCACGTCACCGGCTCACCCACCGTCAAGCTCAAGGTCAGGTCGAGCGGCGACGACGCGGTGCTCTTCGGGAAGGTCTACGACGTCGGCCCCGACGGCAAGCAGCAGGTGCTGCCCGCCCAGCTCGTCGCCCCGGTCCGGGTCGACGGCGCGAAGGACGGCAGGACCGTCGAGCTGACGCTGCCCGCCGTCGACCACAACGTCGAGGCGGGGCACCGGCTGCGCCTGGTGGTGGCCGCCACCGACCTCGGCTTCGCCTCCCCGGCCGCGCCCGCCACGTACACCGTCTCGCTGGCGGGCGGCGGGCTGAGCGTGCCCACCGTGCCCGCCGCGCGCACCGCGTCGGCGGGGCTGGCCTGGTGGGTGTGGGGCCTTCCGCTGGCCGGCGCGCTCATCGGCGGCGCGCTGCTCGTCACCCGCCGCACCCACACCCCGGACCCGGACCCGGAGCTGGCCGAAGTGCCGCTCCAGATCACCGACTTGACGAAGAGATACGCCAGGTCCAGCGAGCGATACGCGGTCCGCGAGCTCTCCTTCCGGGTGGAGAAGGGCCAGGTGCTCGGCCTGCTCGGGCCCAACGGCGCGGGCAAGACCACCACCCTGCGCATGCTCATGGGCCTCATCCGGCCCGACGGCGGCGAGATCCGCGTGTTCGGCCACGCCATCAGGCCGGGCTCGCCCGTCCTGTCACGGGTCGGCGCGTTCGTCGAGGGCGCGGGGTTCCTGCCGCACCTGTCGGGCCGCGAGAACCTGGAGCTGTACTGGGCGGCGACCGGCCGCCCCGCCGGGGACTCCCGCATCGAGGAGGCCCTGGAGATCGCGGGCCTGGGCGACGCGCTGCACCGCGCGGTGCGCACCTACTCGCAGGGCATGCGCCAGCGGCTCGCCATCGCCCAGGCCATGCTCGGCATGCCGGACCTGCTGATCCTCGACGAGCCGACCAACGGGCTCGACCCGCCCCAGATCCGCGAGATGCGGGACGTGATGATCCGGTACGCGGAGGGCGGCCGCACCGTGATCGTCTCCAGCCACCTCCTGTCGGAGGTCGAGCAGTCCTGCACGCACCTGGTGGTGATGGACCGGGGCCGGCTCGTCCAGGCGGGCCCCGTCGCCGAGATCACCGGGGCGAGCGACACCCTGCTCGTCACGACCGCCGAACCGGTCGCCGACGCCGTCGTCGACAAGGTGTCCGCGCTGCCCGGCATCGGCTCGGCGCTGCGCACCGACGAAGGTCTCCTGATCCGTCTCGAAGGGGCGGGCACCACCGCGCTCCTGACCGAACTGCTGCGCCTGGACGTGCAGGTGACGGGCGTCGGCCCGCACCGCCGCCTGGAGGACGCGTTCCTCACCCTCATCGGAGGTTCCGCATGACCACGCTGATGGAGCCGTCGGCGGGCGGGACGGCGCCGGGCTACCGGGCCCGGCGCACGCTGCCGCTGCGCGTCGAGGCCGTACGGCAGCTGAAGCGCCGGCGCACCCTGGTCATGGGGGCGGTGCTCGGCGCGCTGCCGTTCGTGCTGATCGTCGCCTTCGCCATCGGCGGTAGCCCGAGCAGTCGCAACGGCCGCATCACCCTGATGGACACGGCGACGGCCTCCGGCGCCAACTTCGCCGCGACCTGCCTGTTCGTGTCGGCGGGCTTCCTGCTCGTGGTGCCCGTCGCGCTGTTCTGCGGGGACACCGTGGCCTCCGAGGCGAGCTGGTCCTCGCTGCGCTATCTGCTCGCGGCGCCGGTGCCCCGGGCGCGGCTGCTGTGGTCCAAGCTGGCCGTGGCGCTGGCCTTCAGCGCGGCGGCGATCGTGCTGCTGCCCGTGGTGGCCCTCGCGGCGGGCACGGCGGTGTACGGCTGGGGGCCGCTCCAGATCCCGACCGGCGGCTCGCTCGGCGCGGGCGAGGCCATACCCCGGCTGGCCGTCGCGGTGGCCTTCGTCTTCGTGTCCCAACTGGTCACCGCGGCGCTCGCGTTCTGGCTCTCCACACGGACGGACGCGCCGCTCGGCGCGGTCGGCGGCGCCGTGGGCCTGACCATCGTGGGCAACGTCCTGGACGCGGTGACGGCGCTCGGCGGCTGGCGGGACTTCCTGCCCGCGCACTGGCAGTTCGCCTGGGCCGACGCGCTCCAGCCGCACCTGGAGTGGAGCGGCATGGTGAAGGGCGCGGCGGTCTCGGTCGCCTACGCGCTGGTGCTGTTCGCGCTGGCCTTCCGCGGGTTCGCCCGCAAGGACATCGTGTCGTAGCGCCCCGATCAGGGGCATACGGGAAGTGGCCGCCTTCGGCCCCCGGACACGGGAGGTTCGAAGGCGGCCACCGCCATGCGGGGCGAGGCCCTGATCAGGCCGCGAGGAGCTTCTCGTACCCGACCAGGCGCACACAGGCCGTCAGGCCGAGGATCGCCTGCTCCAGCTCGGCAGGGCTCGGGTAGCTGGGCGCGATCCGGATGGTGGCGTCCTTGGGGTCGTTGCCGTACGGGTGCGTCGCACCGGCAGGGGTCAGCACGACGCCCGCCTGGCCGGCCCGCGCCACGACCTCCTTCGCGCAGCCCTCCGGCACTTCGAGGGTGATGAAGTAGCCGCCCTTGGGGGCCGTCCAGCTCGCGAGGCCGGTGCCGCCGAGCTCGCTCTCCAGGATCCGCTGGACGGTCTCGAACTTCGGCTGGAGCAGGGCGCGCTGGCGCTCCATGTGGGCCGCGACGCCCTCCGCGTCCCGCAGGAACAGCACGTGGCGCAGCTGGTTGACCTTGTCGGGGCCGATCGAGCGCTTGGAGTTGTTGGCGAGCAGCCACTGCACGTTGGCGGGCGACGAGCCGAAGAAGGCGACGCCCGCACCCGCGGCCGTGATCTTGGAGGTGGAGCCGAAGACGAAGGCGCGGTCCGCGTGACCGGCCGCCGCGCAGGCGCCGAGCAGGTCGGCGATCTCGACGGGCTCGTCGGTCAGGTGGTGGGCCGCGTACGCGTTGTCCCAGAAGATCCGGAAGTCGGGGGCCGCGGTCTCCATCCGGGCGAGGCGCGCCACCGTCTCGTCGCTGTAGCTGACGCCGCTCGGGTTGCTGTACTTCGGCACGCACCAGATGCCCTTGATGCCCGCGTCCTCGGCGACCAGGCGCTCCACCACGTCCATGTCCGGACCGGCGTCGGTCATCGGCACCGGGATCATCTCGATGCCGAACCGCTCGCACAGCGAGAAGTGCCGGTCGTAGCCGGGCACCGGGCACAGGAACGCGAGGCGCTCCTGGTCGACCCAGTGGGACTCGGCGCCCGGGACGACGCTCAGCATCGCGTGCACCAGGCAGTCGTGCATGAGCTCCAGGCTGGAGTTGCCCGCGGCGAGCAGCTGCCCGGCGGGGACCTGGAGCACCTCGGCGAAGATCTCACGGAGTTCGAGCAGGCCCTGGAGGCCGCCGTAGTTGCGGACGTCCGTGCCGTCGGCGGAGGTGTAGCGGCCGCCGGGCAGGCTGAGCAGGTCCTCGGAGAGGTCGAGCTGCTCGGGTGCGGGCTTGCCCCGGGTGAGGTCGAGCTTGAGGCCGCGAGCCGCCAGCGCCGCGTAGTCCTGCCGGGCCTGGTCGAGCAGCCCGGCCAGGGCGTCGGAGCTCAACTCGGTGGTCATGGTGTTTCCTCTCGCGGGGCCGCGCGTGTCTGGAACGGCATGGGTGGGTGCGCCCTGTCGAGCTTACAAAGACGCCCCTGAGGACCGGACGACCGGCTTCCCCGCCCGGGAGGAGGGCGCGTGGTCCGGCGGTACCGGAGGGGGCGCGCCTAACTGGGGAGTACTCCCCAGTTAGTATGCGGAGGTCGGCAGGGGAGCGGTTCCTCCGCTGCCGTTCCGACGCGCGCGCCGCCCCGACGGCGCGCTCAAGCGAGGGGGTCTGCGGTGGCAGGGCGTGGAGAGCGGGTCGCCGACTGGGCGGACGGGCGGGTGGGCCTCTACCGGCTCGCCAAGAGCAACATGCGGAAGATCTTTCCGGACCACTGGTCGTTCATGCTGGGCGAGATCTGCCTGTACAGCTTCGTGATCATCATCCTGACCGGCGTCTATCTGACGCTGTTCTTCAAACCGAGCATGGCCGAGATCGTCTACGACGGCTCGTACGTCCCGCTCAACGGCCAGAAGGTCTCCGAGGCCTTCGACTCCACGATGCACATCAGCTTCGAGGTGCGCGGCGGACTGCTGATCCGGCAGATCCACCACTGGGCCGCGCTGATCTTCCTCGCGGCGATGTTCGTGCACATGATGCGGGTGTTCTTCACCGGCGCCTTCCGCAAGCCCCGCGAGGTCAATTGGCTGTTCGGCTTCTGCCTGCTGTTCCTCGGCATGCTGGACGGCTTCTTCGGCTACTCGCTCCCCGACGACCTGCTCTCGGGCACCGGCATCCGCTTCCTGGAAGGCGTCCTCCTGTCCGTGCCCGTGGTCGGGGCGTACCTCCAGATGTTCCTGTTCGGCGGCGAGTTCCCGGGCACGGACATCATCCCGCGCTTCTACAGCCTCCATGTGCTGCTCATCCCGGGCGTCATGCTGGGCCTGCTCGTGGCCCATCTGATCCTGGTGTTCTTCCACAAGCACACCCAGTTCGCGGGCCCGGGGCGTACGAACGAGAACGTCGTCGGCATGCCGCTCCTGCCGGTCTACCTGGCGAAGGCGGGCGGGTTCTTCTTCCTGGTCTTCGGGGTCACGGCGGTCCTCGCCGCGGTCGCCTCGATCAACCCGATCTGGGCCTTCGGCCCGTACCGGCCCGACCACGTCTCCACCGGCGCCCAGCCCGACTGGTACATGGGCTTCGCCGAGGGCCTGGTCCGGGTGATGCCCGGCTGGGAGATCAACGTCTGGGGCCACACCCTGGTCCTCGGCGTGCTCATCCCGATCCTGCTCTTCCCCACCATCCTCGGGCTGATCGCGCTCTACCCGTTCGTCGAGGGGTGGATCACCAGGGACCGGCGCGAACACCACCTCCTGGACCGGCCGCGCAACGCCCCCATACGCACCGCCCTCGGCACCGCCTGGATCAGCCTGTACCTGACCAGCCTGGCGGGCGGCGGCAACGACCTGATCGCCACCCACTTCCACCTCTCGCTCAACGCGATCACCTGGGCGGTGCGGATCGGCCTCTTCGTGGTGCCGGTGCTCGTCTTCGAGATCACCCGGCGCTGGTGCCTGGGCCTCCAGCGGCGCGACCGCGACCTGGTGCTGCACGGCAGGGAGACCGGCCGCATCAAGAAGCTGCCGCACGGGGAGTACGTCGAGGTGCACGAGCCGCTGCCCGCGGAGCGGCTGCACACCCTCACCGCGCACGAGCAGCCCCTGCCGACCGCCGAGGGCACCTCGCTGCGGGCCCGGCTCTCTCGCGCTTACTTCGGCGAGGGCGGGCAGGTCCGCAAGGCGACGGCCGAGGAGCGCGAGAGCCTCGCCGCCGGGCACGGAAGCGCCGGGCATTGAACGGGGTACGCAGGCAGCCGCGCACCCGCGCGGGCCAACTCGCGGCCGCCAGGCGCCTGTTGATCACCACGTACGCGGTCGACGGCGCCGCGCTCACCGACCGGACCTGGGTGATCCAGGACGGCCCCGCGCTCGGCCTCCTGCTGCCGACCGCCTCGCCGCTCGCGGCCCGGTTGCGCGCGGGGTCCCGGATCGAGATCGCGGACGGTTCGGGGGCCGCCCCGCTGACGGCGAGGGCGGCGTTCCTCGACGCGGAGGGCAGCGTGCGCTACCGGACCGCCCTCATCGACAAGTACGGCATGGCCGCGGTGCTCCGGCTGGCCCGCAGCCGCCTGCGGCACGGTCTCGCGGGCACGGTGGGCGTACGCCTGGTGACCGGCGCCGGCGACCGGGGCCTGTTCGGCCCGGCCTGGCAGCCGAGTTGGACGTACTGCGTGAACTAGGGGGGCGGGCCGAGCCGGGCGCGGAGGCGTTCTGGCTGGTCGCACCGCCTTTTCCGGGCAGGGAGGGGGTCTTGTCCGCTGTTGTAGGGTCTGGGCCCATGGTCCCGCCGGAGAGCAAGAAGAACCCCCCGCAGCTGCGGCGCGACGCCCTGCGCAACCGGGACCTGCTCGTCGCCGCGGCGCGGGAGCTCTTCGCCGAGCAGGGACTCAACGTCCCGCTCGACGAGATCGCCAAGCGTGCCGGGGTGGGCAACGCCACGCTCTACCGGCGCTTCCCCGCCCGGGGTGACCTGGTCGAGGCGGTCTTCCACGACGACCTGACCGCGGTGATGGCGTCCGGCGAGCGGGCGCGCCCGGCCGAGGACGCGTGGGGCGCGCTCACCACGTACCTGGAGGGCGTCTGCGCGCTGCTCGCCCGGGACCGGGGCGTCGGCGACCTGATGACCACGGCCATCGAGGGCGTCCCCACCCTGGACGCGATCCACGTCCACAACCACACGACGCTGAGCCACCTGATGCGGCGGGCCGCCGCCGACGGGGAACTGCGCACCGACGTCGTCCCGGAGGACCTCCTCTTCGCCCTCAGCGCGCTCGGCACCTCACTGCCCGCGGTCGAACGGGTCCGCCCCGGCTCCTGGCGCCGCCACCTGGCCCTCCTCCTTGACGGCTTCCGCGCCCCCGCCCAACGCCCGCTGCCCGAGCGGCCCCTGACGGCCGAGGAGACGGACCGGGTCTACCGCGAAATGGGCGGCGAAGCCCCCTGCCCCTGACCAGCCGCTCGCTAGCTCCGACCAGCAAAAAGGCCCTCCCGAAGGAGGGCCGGACCAGCATGGCGCGGATGCGCCCCCGGCAGGACTCGAACCTGCGGCCAAGCGCTTAGAAGGCGCCTGCTCTATCCACTGAGCTACGGGGGCCGGATGGGGCCTCGGTGGCCTGGAGCCCCGGGCTGGCAAGGGTGTCGTCCGGGACGGGTCCCGGGCCGATGACCTTGCCGGGGACAAGGATAGGGCTCCTGTCACCTCGTCCCGGTTGCTTCACCTGCGTGGCACGATGTGGAGGTTCGGTGAAGCGAACCGATAATCGCAGGCAGGTGCGAATCATGCAGCGCTTTTGACGCTCGCGGCGCAGGGTGTTGTGCACTCGTTATGCCTGCGTCCCACTCGTCCCATCTGTCCCTTGTGTCCGTTCGGCCCGTCTCGGCTGCGTACGGACGCGCGCGGAAGTGGCCATACGCTTCAAAAAGCCGCCAAAGTTGGGCATTCTTCGCATGTGGTGACCTTGGACGTACGGCCTCAGCTCATCGACGCACTCTCCGCCCTGCGCGACAGTGTCGCCGCCGTGCGTCTCCCGCTGCCCCTGCCGGGGGCGCCCCGCGCCCGGCAGACGCGCAGCGAGCTGCTCGCACAGCTCGACGACTATCTGCTGCCCCGGCTGCGAGATCCCGAAGCGCCGCTGCTCGCCGTCATCGGCGGCTCCACCGGCGCGGGGAAGTCCACGCTCGTCAACTCCCTTGTGGGGCGCAGGGTCAGCGAGGCGGGGGTGCTGCGCCCCACCACCCGTACGCCCGTGCTCGTGTGCCACCCCGACGACAAGGAGTGGTTCGCCGGGGTGCGGGTGCTGCCCGAACTCACCCGCGTCTGGCTGCCGCAGCAGCACGAGGACGCCGAGGGCGACGAGCTGCCCGGCGGGGGCGACGAGGGATCGGTACGCGTCGAGACCGCCACCACGCTGCCGCGCGGGCTCGCGCTCCTGGACGCGCCGGACATCGACTCACTGGTCGTCAGCAACCGCATCCTGGCGGCCGAACTCATCTGCGCCGCCGACGTGTGGGTCATGGTCACCACCGCCTCCCGGTACGCCGACGCGGTGCCGTGGCACCTGCTGCGTACGGCGAAGGAGTACGACGCCACCCTCGTCACGGTGCTCGACCGGGTGCCGCACCAGGTGCTCGCCGAAGTGTCGCGGCAGTACGGGGCGTTGCTCACCAAGGCCGGGCTCGGGGACGTGCCGCGGTTCACCGTGCCCGAACTGCCCGAGTCCGCCGGGGCCTCGCACGGACTGCTGCCCTCCACCGCGGTGGCCGCGCTGCGGGCCTGGCTCACCCACCGCAGCCAGGACCCGGCCGCCCGGCAGCAGGCCGTGGCCCGTACCGCGTCGGGCGCCATCGAATCGCTCAACGCCCGGATGCCGGAGCTCGCTTCGGCCGTCGCCGCCCAGTACGCCGCCGCCGTCCGCCTCACCGGCGCCGTCGAGGACGCGTACGCCAAGGAGGGCGCCCGGGTGCGGCGGCGGCTGCGGGCCGGTGAGGTGCTCGCCGGGGACGCGCTCACCCGCTGGCGCGCCCACCCCGGCGGGGCCACCTCCGCCGAACTCCTCGACGCGCTCGTGGACAGCCTCGCCGAACTGCTGCGGTGCGCGGCCGCCGCCGCCGACGAGCGGGTCAGGGAGGCGTGGGCGCGCGAGCCGGCGGCGGGGCGGTTCGCCGGCGAGGTGCGCCACGAGGACCCGGAGGACCGGATCGGCCTCGCGGTGCGGCGCTGGCGCCGGGTGCTCGAAGAGCTGGCCGAGGAGGAGGTGCGGGAGATGGAACGCTCCCTCGCGCCCGACCCCGAGACCGTGGCGGCGCTGCTCGCCGCCGCGCTGCTCGGGGGGCGGCGGGCCCGCCGGGCGGGCGAGCGGCTCGCCGAGCGCATCGGAGCCCACGGCGCGCTGCGGCTGCGGGACAAGGGCGGCGAGCTCGTCGCCACCTACATCGACCAGGTGCTCGGCGCCGAACGCGAGCGCCGGCTCGCTCCGTTGGACGCGCTGGAGGTGACGCCCGAGCCGCAGGCCGGGCTGATCGCCGCGCTGTCCGTAGTGCAGAAGGAGAGGAAAGCGGCATGACGCAGGAGGCCGACGACCGCTGGGACGACGGGCTGATCGCGCGGCGCGCCGCCGAGCCCGGCGAGATGACCGCCGTCCTTGAGGAGGGCGAGGAGAGCGAGGAGGACGTCGCGTTCGAGCCCATCGGCGGGCCGTACGTCGGCGCGGTGCGCGGGCGCCTGGACGCGCTGCGCGAACTGGTCGGGCTCTCCCGCACCCGGCTCGAGACCCAGGCGCTCGCCGAGGCCGGGCGGGTGCTCGACGAGGCGTCCGCGCGCCAGCGCCTGTCCGCGCGGCACACCGTCGTCGCCGTCGCGGGCGCCACCGGAAGCGGCAAGTCCACCCTGTTCAACTCCCTTGCCGGGAGCCAGATCTCGGACACCGGGCTGCGCCGCCCGACCACCGGGGCGCCCATCGCGTGCAGCTGGACCGACGGCGCCGCCGGGCTGCTCGACCGGCTCTGCATCCCGGGGAGGCTGCGCCGTCGGCCGCTCGACGGCGGGGGCGGCGACCTGGAGGGCCTCGTCCTCGTCGACCTGCCCGACCTGGACTCGGCGGTCGTCTCGCACCGCCACGCGGCCGACCGGGTGCTCGCCCTGGTGGACGCGATCGTGTGGGTCGTGGACCCCGAGAAGTACGCCGACGCCGTGCTCCACGAGCGCTATCTGCGGCCCCTGGCCGGGCACGCCGAGGTCAGCTTCGTGGTGCTCAACCAGGTGGACCGGCTGCCCGGCGAGGCCGCCGACCAGGTGCTCGACGACCTGCGCCGACTGCTCGACGAGGACGGCATGGCGCTCGGCGAACACGGCGAGCCCGGCGCCTCGGTGCTCGCCGTGTCCGCGCTGACCGGCCAGGGCGTGGCAGAACTGCGCGAGCAGCTCGGAAAGTTCGTGCGGGAACGCGGGGCGGCCGCGCGCCGGCTCGGCGCCGACGTGGACGCGGCCGCCGCCGAACTGCGCCCGCTGTATGTGGCGGACGGTCGGCCCGGGCTCGGCGAGCGGGCCCGTCAGGACTTCGCGGACCGGCTCGCCGCGGCGGTCGGGGCCGCGGCCGCGGGCGAGGCCGCCGAACGCGAGTGGCAGCGCAACGCCCAGCGCGCGTGCGGCACTCCGTGGCTGCGGCTGTGGCGCTGGTACGACCGGATCCGCGTCCCGGCCCTGCAACGGCCGCGCTCCGACACGCCGGTCGAGGAGCAGGTCACCGCCCGCCAGCGAGTGGAGCAGGCGGTCCGCACGGTCGCCGACGAGGCCGCGGCGGGGCTGCCCGCACCCTGGGCGCAGGCGGTGCGCGAGGCCGCGGTGCGCGGCGCCGAGGGGCTGCCCGAGGCGCTGGACGAACTCGCGGTACGGGAGGAGCTGGAGCGCGGTGCCTCGCCGCGGCCCCCGTGGTGGCCGGCGGCCGTGCTGGCCCAGATGGTGATGACGGGCATTCAGATCGTGGGCGGGCTCTGGCTGCTCGGCCAGATCGTCGGAGTGCTGCGGCCGGGGCTCATCGTCCCGGCGCTCGTGATGCTGGGCGGCGTGGTCGGCGGGCCCCTCATCGAGTGGGCCTGCGCGGTCGCGGCCCGCGGCCCCGGCCGACGCTACGGCCAGGAGGCCGAACGCAGGCTCCGGGAGGCCGCGGCTGCCTGCGGCCGGGCCAAGGTCCTGGATCCGGTGGCCGCGGAGCTGCTGCGCTACCGCGAGGTGCGCGAGCAGTACGCGGCGGTGGTGGGGGCCGGGGCGGGGCGGTAGGCACGGGGGCTCGCCGCGCGGCCCCGGGGCGGGGTGCCTCGTCCGGGTGAGCGGGTTTTCCACAGGGGGGCGGTGGTCCACAGGCCCCGGCACGGGCTCCCCGTCCGGTCCAGCATGGAGATCGACAGCGCAAGGGTTCGATCGAGTGCCGGGCCGGGCGGGGCTTTTCCTCGTCCGCCCCGCGTTCCGCGCCGATCGGGTCCCACGGGTTCTACGCGGTACGGGGGTTGAGGGCAGTGAACGAGACGATGGTGACGCTGGTCGGGAATGTGGCCACGCAGGTGGAGTGGCGGGAATCGGCGACGGGCGGGGCGGCCAGGTTCCGGCTCGCGGTGACCGCCCGCCGATTCGACCGGGAGAAGCAGTCCTGGGTCGACGGGGCCACCAGTTTCTACACGGTGTGGGCGGCGCGGGCGCTCGGGATGAATCTGACAGGCTCGGTCGCCATCGGCGAACCGTTGGTGGTGCACGGCCGGTTGAAGGTGCGCGACGAGGAGCGGGGCGACGGGCCGCGCTGGTTCTCGGCGGACGTGGACGCGGTGGCGATCGGGCACGACATGTCGCGCGGGACCACGGCGTTCCGGCGGGTGTTCAAGGGCGAGGCCGGGCCGGTCGAACGGGCGGCCGTCCAGGGGGCGGAGGGCGGTCCGGCGCCGGGGCGCGAGGCGGCCTCGCCGGGCGCGGGTCGGCCGGTTTCGGCCAAGGAAGTGCCAGCAGTGGTATGGGAATCGGCCAAGGTCACGACGTAGGCGGCCGCGCCGACAGGCCTGCGAGCGCCCGCACTTGAGGAATGCCTTGAGGAATGGAGGAGGGGGAGCCGAGAGATGGTTGAGCACGCAAGGTGTCCCGAAACTCCCCTTCTGTTCCGGGGATTTGTCGATAAGGCCAGGTGGCACACGTGTTTTGGGATAACGATTTCGAATCGGAATGGTTATCTGATGTCATCGCTGCGGATCGTCGACTTCCGTATCCCTAGGATTCCCGCGTACTCACGGGGCACTTGAGTCTGCCGGCGAGGCACTTCCCCCACGCGCACCTCTCGTGCACGCGCACCACATGCGAAAGAGCCTCGCCCGAAGGGGAATTCTGTGTTTTCAGCCGTTCACGGGCGTAGCGCCCGCAAGCGGGGTGCTCTGCGCCTCGCCACCGCCACAGCCGTCACGGGACTCGTCGCGGCCGGTGCGATAGCCGGCGCGGGTGCGGCCGTCGCGGACACGCCTGACCAGCAGGGCCAGGGCGGCGCGACCGCCACCATCCAGGGCCTGGAGCCCGGTTCGTTCGCCGGCGCCGTCATCACCGGCGACAACGGCCGCACGGAGAAGGTCGAAGCCGGCCTGTTCCGGATGAACGTCGACGGCGGCGGCACGCTGCGCACGTACTGCATCGACATCCACAACCCGACGCAGCGCGAGGCGCAGTACCGCGAGACGCCGTGGAGCGGCACCTCGCTGGCCAACAACAAGGACGCCGGGAAGATCCGCTGGATCCTCGAGCACTCCTACCCGCAGAAGAACGACCTCGGCCAGCTGGCCACGGACGCGGGTGTCTCCGGCAAGCTCACCAACGGTGAGGCCGCCGCGGCGACCCAGGTCGCGATCTGGCGCTACTCGGACCACGTCAAGGTCGACGCGGTCGACAAGGACGCCCAGACCCTGGCGGACTGGCTGTTCAAGAACGCCGAGGCCAAGGCGGAGCCCGCGGCCTCGCTGACGCTGGACAACGCCTCGGTGGCGGGCAAGGCCGGCCAGAAGCTCGGCCCGGTCACGGTGCACACCAACGCCGGCAAGGTGACGGTCACCCCGTCCGCGGAGCTCACCTCCGCCGGGGTCAAGATCGTCGACAAGGCGGGGAAGGCCGTAACCTCCGCCGCCAACAACAGCCAGCTCTTCTTCGACGTGCCCGCGGGCGCGCAGCCGGGCGCCGGCTCGGTGCGCCTGTCGGCCACCACCCAGGTGCCGGTCGGCCGCGCGTTCGCCAGCGACTCCAAGAGCCAGACGCAGATCCTGGCCGGCTCCAGCGACTCGACGGTCAACGCCGAGGCCAAGGCGGTCTGGGCCAAGCAGGGCGCCATCCCGGCCGTGACGGTCAAGAAGGACTGCGCCAAGGGCGGCGTGGACATCACCGTCACCAACAAGGGCGACGAGGCCTTCCCGGTGGCCGTGGGCGGCAAGACCCTCGCGTCGGTCAAGCCGGGTGAGTCGAAGACCGTGCTGTTCCCGGTCGCCGAGGACCAGAAGTACGACTTCACCATCGCGGGCCAGCACTTCTCCGGCGTCCTGGACTGCAAGACCGCCGGCAGCGGTACGCCTGCTCCGTCCTCGGCGCCCAGCCCGGCCTCGGCCGGTGGCAGCTCCACCGGGACCACCGGTGGCACCAACCTGGCCGAGACCGGCAGCTCCAGCGCCACCCCGATGATCGCCGGTGCGGCGGTCGTCCTGGTGCTGCTCGGCGGCGGCGCGGTGTTCTTCCTCCGCAAGAAGAAGACCGCCGGTCAGTAAGCGAACAAGCGGTGAGCTCAGAGTGAGCGCCCGGTGACGGGCAGCGGCCCCGGTACGCATCGCGTACCGGGGCCGTTTCCGTCCGGGGGTGGACCACTGGCAAGATGGGGTGTATCTGCCCACCCATCGATCTGCCGGACGGTTTCTCTTGGCTGAGTTCATCTACACCATGCGCAAGACGCGCAAGGCGCACGGCGACAAGGTGATCCTTGATGACGTCACCCTGAACTTCCTTCCCGGCGCGAAGATCGGTGTGGTCGGCCCGAACGGTGCCGGTAAGTCCACCGTTCTCAAGATCATGGCTGGGCTCGAGCAGCCCTCCAACGGTGACGCCTTCCTGTCGCCCGGGTACAGCGTCGGCATCCTCATGCAGGAGCCCCAGCTCGACGAGTCCAAGACCGTCCTGGAGAACGTGCAGGACGGCGCGGCCGAGCTCATGGGCAAGCTGAAGCGCTTCAACGAGGTCGCCGAGCTCATGGCGACCGACTACTCGGACGCGCTCATGGAGGAGATGGGCAAGCTCCAGGAGGACCTGGACCACGCCAACGCCTGGGACCTCGACGCCCAGCTGGAGCAGGCCATGGACGCCCTGGGCTGCCCGCCCGGCGACTGGCCGGTCACCAACCTCTCCGGTGGCGAGAAGCGCCGCGTGGCGCTCTGCAAGCTCCTCATCGAGGCCCCGGACCTGCTCCTCCTCGACGAGCCCACCAACCACCTCGACGCCGAGTCGGTGAACTGGCTGGAGCAGCACCTCTCGAAGTACGCGGGCGCCGTGGTGGCCGTCACCCACGACCGGTACTTCCTGAACAACGTCGCCGAGTGGATCCTGGAGCTCGACCGCGGCCGCGCCCTGCCGTACGAGGGCAACTACTCCACGTACCTGGACAAGAAGGCCGCGCGCCTGAAGGTCGAGGGCCGCAAGGACGAGAAGCGCGCCAAGCGCCTCAAGGAAGAGCTGGAGTGGGTGCGGTCGAACGCCAAGGGGCGCCAGACCAAGTCCAAGGCCCGTCTCGCCCGTTACGAGGAGATGGCGGCCGAGGCCGACAAGATGCGGAAGCTGGACTTCGAGGAGATCCAGATCCCGCCGGGCCCGCGTCTGGGCTCCATCGTCGTCGAGGTCAACAACCTCTCGAAGGCCTTCGGCGACAAGGTCCTCATCGACGACCTCAGCTTCACCCTGCCGCGCAACGGCATCGTGGGCGTCATCGGCCCCAACGGCGCCGGCAAGACCACGCTCTTCAAGATGATCCAGGGCCTGGAGACGCCGGACAACGGCTCGATCAAGGTCGGCGAGACCGTCAAGATCTCGTACGTCGACCAGAGCCGCGCCAACATCGACCCCAAGAAGACGCTGTGGGCCGTCGTCTCCGACGAGCTCGACTACATCAACGTCGGCCAGGTCGAGATGCCGTCCCGCGCCTACGTCAGCGCCTTCGGCTTCAAGGGCCCGGACCAGCAGAAGCCCGCGGGCGTGCTGTCCGGTGGTGAGCGCAACCGCCTCAACCTGGCGCTCACGCTCAAGGAGGGCGGCAACCTGCTGCTCCTCGACGAGCCCACCAACGACCTCGACGTCGAGACGCTCTCCTCGCTGGAGAACGCGCTCCTGGAGTTCCCCGGTGCCGCCGTCGTGATCTCCCACGACCGCTGGTTCCTGGACCGGGTGGCCACGCACATCCTCGCCTACGAGGGCGAGTCCAAGTGGTACTGGTTCGAGGGCAACTTCGAGTCGTACGAGAAGAACAAGGTCGAGCGCCTGGGTGCGGACGCGGCCCGCCCGCACCGCGCCACGTACAAGAAGCTCACCCGGGGCTGATCGTCGGTGAGCCGTCACATCTACCGCTGCCCGCTGCGCTGGTCGGACATGGATGCCTTCGGGCACGTCAACAACGCGGTCTTCGTCCGGTACCTGGAGGAAGCCCGCATCGACTTCATGTTCCGGCTGGCGCCGGGCGACGGGTCGCCGTCGTTCCAGGGCGGGTCCGTCGTGGCCCGGCACGAGATCGACTACAAGCGGCCCCTGGTGCACCGGCACGAGCCGGTCATCATCGAGTCGTGGGTGACGAAGATCGGCGCGGCGTCCCTGACCATCGGCTACGAGATCAAGGAGCCGGGCGAGGGCGGCCAGGTGTACGTCGCGGCGTCCACCGTCGTCGTGCCCTACGACCTGGCGGCGGGCCGGCCGCGGCGGATCACTCCTGAGGAGAAGGCCTTCCTGCGGGAGTACCTCGACGACGGCTCGCTGGCCGACGGGCAGGAGCGGGCCGCGGCATGAGCGCCGTGCTGCGGTTCGACGACGCCCGGGAGGCGGCGGATCTCGCCGCCTTCCTCGGCCGCCTGATCCACTACGACCGGGCCGCCGCGGTCCGCCTCCAGGCGGGCGGCGGCGCGCTGGCCGTCTTCGGGCGGCCGCCCTCCTTCGAGGTGCTCGCGATCCGCACGGCCCGGCTCGCGGACGACACCGTCACGCTCGACGTGACCGTCTCGGCGGGTGAACTCCTCGAATCCCTCGACGAGTTGGCCGCCACGACGAACGTTCCCCAGGCCGTCACCGGGCCGCCGTGGGCCGGGGTGCTGCCGCCGCGCGGCGGCTGGCAGCCGGTCGAGGGCCTGCCCGCGGCCGAGCGGATGCGGGGCGCGGTCGCGGCCGCCGTCGCCGAGTTCCGCTCGCGGGACGAGGCGCTGCCCGAGGAGCTGCGTACGCGCGCCGAGCGGGAGCGGATCGGGCGCGAGATCTGGTCCCGCACGCTCGGCTCGACGGAGCTTCCGCTGCGTGCCGTGCACGCGGCCCAGTCGCTCGGCTTCCTGCGGCCCGTGCGCGCGCTCGCCTCGGCGGGCGCGCCGTCCGTGCCCGAGCCGGTGTCGCTGTTCGCCTCCGGCCCGTGGCTGCGGCTGCGCACGCCGTACGGGTCCGTCGCGGTCCGCAGGGCCGGGACGGGTGGGCTGAGCGTCACGCCGGCCTGAGCGGTTTGCCCGGGCGGGCGGGTTCGTTCCGGCGTCACGGGTGCCCCCGCATTGGGCTGCGGGCCGTTCGGGGCTGGTTGCGCAGTTCCCCGCGCCCCTTTGGCGGGGTTGCTTGGCTCCGGGGCCTCTTGGCGCCCCCCTGCTCGCTTTCGGCTGCGGGCCGTTCGGGGCTGGTCGCGCAGTTCCTCGCGCCCCTTGGCGGGGTTGTTCGGGCCGGGGTCAACTGGTGCCCTCCTTGACCGACTTCGGCTGCGGGCCGTGGGGGCTGGTTGCGCAGTTCCCCGCGCCCCTTCGCGGGTTGCTCTGCCCGGGGCCAACTTGCGTTCTCCGAAGCCGACTTCGGCTGGGGGCGGCCGGGTTGCTTGGGTGGGCTTCGGGGTTACTGTTCGTCGGGCCAGATCTGGATGTGGTCCGGTTCCAGTTCCAGGGCCACCCTGTGCTCCATGTTCAGGGCTCGGGTGTACTCGGCGGGGAGTTGCAGGCGCCCGGCCCGGTCGAGCATCGCGTACTCCCGGGCCACCAGGGACTCCTCGCCGGTCGCCGCGTCCACGTGCGTGCGGCGCAGGACCTCCGTCGAGGTGCGGCCGTCGCGGATGGCCACCGTGCGGCGGACCTCGCTCGCCACGGCCTGGTCGTGGGTGACGATCACGATGGTCGTGCCCAGCTCCTCGTTGGCGGTGCGGAACGCCTGGAAGATCTGCTCGCCCGTCGCCGAGTCCAGCTCGCCGGTCGGTTCGTCGGCGAGCAGCACGGACGGGCTGTTGGCCAGCGCCACCGCGATCGCCACGCGCTGCTGCTCGCCGCCCGACATCTGGTGCGGGCGCCGGTCGCGGCAGTGCGCGACCTCCAGCATCGTCAGGAGCGCGTCGGCCCGCTCGGCCTTGCGGCGCTTGGACTGCCCGCCCTTGAGCTGCATCGGCAGGGCCACGTTCTGGACCGCCGTCAGATACGGCAGCAGATTGCGGGCGGTCTGCTGCCAGACGAAGCCCACCACGTCGCGGCGGTAGCCGAGCCGGGCCCGGGAATCCATCGCGAGCAGGTCGCGGCCCGCCACCCGGGCGGCTCCGGCCGTCGGCACGTCCAGGCCCGCCAGGATGTTCATCAGCGTCGACTTGCCGCTGCCCGACGCCCCGACCAGGGCCATCAACTCGCCCTCGGTGACCAGGAGATCGAGCCCCTGGAGGGCCTGCACCTCCACGCCGTCCGTCGTGAAGACCCTGACGAGCCGGTCGCAGGCGATCAGCGCGTCGTGGCCGTAGGCGGGGCGGTCGCGGTGGGCGGTCGCCCGGCGCTCCAGGTCTTCGAGCGATGTGGTCATCGAGCGTCTCCTGCCCTGAGTTCGGTAATGGATCCGCGGCGCCCGCTCCACCAGGCCTGCGCCGTCGCCACGCCGGTCGCGAGCAGCACCACGCACCCGGCGGGCAGCAGCAGCGACACCGGGTCGGCGCGCAGTTCGGAGCTGACCGGGGCCAGGCCGCTGGTGGTGGCGAGCGCCAGGCCCGCGAGGTCGATGCCCGGGGCGAGCAGCACGATCGACGCCCAGCCGGTGAGCGCGCCGCCCACCGCCGCGAGCAGCGCCGACGGCAGCGCCTCCAGGATCAGCAGGGTGCGGCCCTGGCGGCGGGTGAGGCCCATGGTGCGCAGCCGGGCGAGCAGCGCGGAGCGTTCGGGGGCGCCGCGCAGGAGCGAGAGGAACAGCGCGAGCGCGGCCAGGCCCGCACCCGCCGCCACGGCCGCGCCGTAGATGCGTCCGGCGCCGGTCTGCAAGGGGGAGTCGGCGAACTCCTGCCGCGCCTCGGAGCGCAGCCGCACGGTCGCGTGGCCGCTCTCGGCGCTCCGGCGCAGCGCCTTCGCGTCGACGGAGGCACCGCCGACGAGCAGCGCGGTCGGGTCCTTGGCGCCGAGGCCCGCGGTGTCCACCAGGATGAAGTCGCTCTGCGGCACGGCCGCCGAGCGCTCTCGGGCGGCGACCACCCTGATCGTCAGGTCGTAGCCCGCCACGCGCAGCTTCACCGGCTGCTTGCCGAGGCGTTCGGCCACCGAGGGGGAGGCCACGGCGGGCAGGACCGCCCGGCCCGGCGCTCCGGCCGGTGCCTTGAGGCGGCCTGCCGGGAGGCTGAGCGTCGTTCCGGCGGTCAGGTCGGCGTACGAGGCGGGGTCCACGCCCGCGACCACGGTCGTGTCGGCGTCCGGCAGCCGGACCGCGTACTCGATGCGGACCGGTGAGACCCCCCGCACCCCGGGGAGCCCGGCCACCCGGCCCGGCAGGTCCTTGGGCAGGGGCAGGTCGCTGTCGACGCGGGCGTCGGTGCCGGTCGCGTACAGCGCGGCCCGGTCGCGCGCGTCGTCGGAGCCCGCGAGGACGGAGCCGCCGAACGCGGCCGTGGTCAGCGCGGTGAGCAGGGCGAGCAGCGGCAGCGCGCCGCCGCCCGAGGCGCGTCCGGCGCGGGCCAGCGACAGGAAACCCACCGTGCTGCGCAGCCGGGCGGCCGGGCGGGCGGCCCAGCGCAGCGGCAGCGGGTACAGCCGGACCAGGACCAGCGCCGCGATCACCCCGACGAGCACCGGGGCCGCGCTGATCAGCGAGTCGGCGGAGCCGCCCGTGGTGCCGCGGCGGCGCAGCGCGAACACCGCGCCCACCGCGAGCACGAGCAGCGTCAGCTCGGCCACCGTGCGCCGCGCGGAGGGCTTCTCCCGTACCAGGTCGGTGCGTTCGGCGGCGGAGCGGACCGTGCGGTGGGTCAGCGCCGCGCGCACCGGCAGGGCGAGGCAGCCGAGCGCCGCGACCGCGCCCGCCGCCGCGAGCGCGGGGCCGAGCCGGCCGTGCGGGACCGCGAGCACGGCGAGCAGCAGGCCGAGGGCCGCGGCCGGGACCACGACGACCGCGCTCTCCGCGCACAGCCGGCCCGCGATCTGGAGCAGCGAGCCGCCGCGGGCGCGCAGCAGGGCGAGTTCGGCGGTGCGGCGGGCCGCCGCGAGGCCGCCCGCCATGAGGAGCACCACGGCCGCCACGGTCGCGGTGCCGAAGCCCGCGACCGCGACCACCGGGGAGATCGAGTCGCGCACCGTCGCGTAGGACAGGAACACCTTGTCCAGCTCGGTGTAGGCGCTGGTCGTGACGGAGAAGGAGGTACGGATCTTCGTGAGCGCGGGGCCGTTCTGCACGGCCGCGACGGCCGACTTCAGGCCGTCGAACTGACGGGCATTCAGGGTGCTTGATTCGGGGGAGAGTTGGGCGTACATCTGCGGTTTGCCGGGCGTCGCGAGCAGGGCCGGGGCGGCGTCGGGGGCGAGCAGCAGACCGCCGTGCCAGTACTTCGGGCGCTCGGGGTCGGTTCCCGGCACCTGGAGCAGCTGCGGGGTGCGCAGGACCGGCAGGACCGACCAGTAGCCCGCCCGCGGGAGCAGCGGCTCGACGATGCCGGTCACCGTGAGGGCCAGTCGCGGGCGGCCGAGGCCGTCCACGTGCAGCACCGAGCCGGTGGTGATGTTCAGGGTCCTGGCGGTGGCCGCGGTGACGGCGGCCTCGGCCCCGGCCGACTTCTGGTCGGCGCGCTGGGCGGGCAGCCGGCCGGACACCAGGCGGACGTGGGAGGCCAGGCCGGAGGGGGTGGCCAGGGTGAACCGCGGCGGCACCTTCTCGGGCCGCGGCAGGAACGGCTCGTCGGACTCCAGCTGCTGGGTGGTGCGCAGCCCGTACGCCGACTGGGACAGGTCCGCCCTCAGCGGGGCGGGCACGTCCTTGACGACCGAGTCGAAGCGGACCTTCATCGCCGCGGGCGAGACCAGCGCGGCCCGCTGCTCGTCGCCCAGGTCGAGCCCCGGCGCGCCCGCGCTGAACTGGAGCGCGGTGCGCCCGGGCGTGGCCGCGGCCACGGCGCGGCGCAGTCCGTCGTCCTCGTACGTGTCGATCCCGCGCGGGTAGGCCGCGGCCAGCCACGCGGTCAGCAGGATCAGGAGGGCGAGCGCGCCCGCGGCGCCCGGCGCGGTCCGCAGCCGGGTGCGCACCCAGGGCGCAACAGCCTTGCCGGACATGTCAGTTGCCCCCTTGGTGCCGCAGCGTGACGGCCGGATCGGTGCGGCGCAGCGCGATCGCCGCGACGATGAGCAGCGGCACCGCGGCGACCCCGGCGAGCAGCAGCGCCACCCGCCCGGCCGGCAGCTCCACCAGGACGGCCGGGACCGGCTGCGCGGCCTGGTCGGTCAGCACGATCAGCGGCACCACCGCCCGGGTGAGCACCTCGCCGAGGCCGAGTCCGGCGAGCAGCGCGATCCCGATCAGGACGCCCTGTTCGGCCGCGATCAGGCGGGCGAGCTGGCGGCGCGGGGTGCCGAGCGCGCGCAGCACCCCGAACTCCTGGCCGCGTTCGCGCAGCGACCCGGCCGCGCTCACCGAGAAGCCCACCGCCGCGAGCGCCGCCGCCACGATCGACACGGCCGCGAGCGCGGACTGCGGTCCCGCGCCCAGCGGATCGTCGCCGAGCTGCTGGGCGATCTCGGCGCGGGACACGATCTGCGCGGGGTCGGTGTCGGGGCGGGCCTTCAGCGCCGCCATGGCGTCGGCGGAGCGGCCCGGCGCGGTGGTCAGCCACCACTCGGTGGCGGCCAGACCGCCCGCGGGGGTCTCCTGGAGCACCCGGTTGACGGCGCGCAGATCGAGCAGCAGGGCGCCGCCGTCGATGTCCTTCGCGGTCGCGGCGGTCCCGCCCGGGCCGACCGCCGAGCTGCCCGTGGTGGGCAGTTGCTTCAGCCGGTCGATGATCTTCACCTTGACGCTCTGGCCCCCGAGCGGCACCTCGATGACCTGGCCGACCTTGCTGCCGCTGGACGCGAGGAAGCGGTCGTCGGCGATGGCGGCGGGCATCGGGGGAGCGGTGTGCGCCCCGGTGAGCCGCACGGTGCGGGTGGGGGCGTCGTCCAGCCACTCGGCGGGCGCCGCCACTCCCGTCTCGTACGCCACGGACAGCGCCCTGCCCCGGGCCGCCGGGGTCAGGCTCTGCCCGGTCTCGGAGCGGCCGTTGCGGGCCGAGGCGGTCCACCGGTCGGCGGCGGGTACGGCGACGGCGCTCTCCTTGCCGTCCTGACCGGCCGCGTGCACCCCCTCCAGGGCGAGCCGCTGCTGTTCGCCGGTCGTGGTGGGCGTCGGGAACCGCAGGTCGAGCCCGGTCAGGAGCAGCGGCCCGGCCGAGTGGCCGGTGGGCGCGCCCGCGGCGGCGGCCAGATCGACGGCGAGCGGGTGGCTCCGCCCGTCCGCGGGCAGCCTGCCGAGCCCGATCCGGAACTGCATGCCGAAGCGGTCCTCCAGGGTCGCCGTCACCTCGCCGGTCAGCCCGCTGGGCGAGGCGCCGCCGGGGGAGGCGTCACTGCCGAGCCGCAGATCGAGGCGGATCCGCTCGGTGCCCTTGGGCAGTACGGCACCGGCCGGGGCGTCCTGCTTCGGGGTGAGCGCGGCGAGCACCTGCCCGCCCGAGCGGCCCGCGAGGTCCTCGCGCAGCAGGAAGCCGTCCGCGTGCGCGGTGTCCAGGGCGAGCAGGGTGCCCGAGCGCCCGGCGCTCATCGACATCGAGCCGCGGGCGGCGGGGGCGACCGTGCGGACCCCGGGGACGGCGTCGTACGAACCGGCCTGGCCGAAGGGGCTGACGGTGGAGCCGAGCACCCGGATGTCGGTGCCCGCGCGGAAGTCGGCCTGGTCGCTCTGCGAACGGTTCCAGGTCGCCGACTGGCCGAGGGTGAGCAGGCCCATCGCGACCGCGAGGACCAGGAGCAGCACCGGTCCCGCGCCGCGCAGCGGGCGGCGGCTGAACTGCCAGCCCGCCAGCGCGGCCGGCAGCCCCCGCCCGCCGGCCGCCCGTCGCTCGGCGAGCCGGGCGGCGGGCGGCATCAGCCGCAGCACCAGGACGGTCCCGGCGAGCAGGGCGAGCGCGGGGGCCGCCACGAGCAGCGGGTCGATGCCGAGCCCGCCCGAGGCGTCGGCACTGATCGCGCCGGACCCCGAGGTCTGCCGGTCCAGCTGCCAGTAGGCCACCCCGGCGATCACCAGGAGCCCGATGTCGGCGCCCGCCCGGACCGGCGCGGGCAGCGCTCCGGCGCGGCCGCCGCGGCGCGGCGAGCCCGCCGGGAGCGCGGGCGCCACCACCGCGAGCGCGCAGCCGAGCGCCACCAGCGCGGCGACCAGCCACACGGTGGCGGTGGTGGAGGTGTCCAGGTGCAGCCCGGCCCGGGAGAGCGCGCCCTGCCCGGCGATCAGACGGGTCAGCGGGCCCGCGAGCAGCGGGGCGACCAGCGCGGCCGGCCCCGCGAGCAGCAGCGCCTCGGCGGCCGCGAGCCAGGTGATCTGGCGCCGCGATCCGCCCCGGGCGCGCAGGAGTTCGGTCTCGCCGGACCGCTCGCTGCTCAGCAGCCGGGCGACCAGGAGCAGCGCGTACCCGGCGAGCAGCACCAGCTGGAGCGCCACGATCAGCAGGGTCGAACGGGACACGAGCAGGGAGCGGTCGGCCCGGTCGAGGATCTCGGGCAGCGAGGTGACCGCGGTCGCGTTGCCGCCGAACACGGGCTGTTTCACCAGGGACTTGGGGCCGTCGGTGGCGGCCGAGCGGAGGCCGCCGATCCGGTCGACGTCGACGGTGGAGAAGTCGGCGGAGGCCAGCCAGGCGCTCCGGCCCGCGCTGACCCGGCCGCCCGCGAGCACCGACGGGTCGGCGAGCAGCGGGCCGTAGGTGGTGAAGTCGAGCTTGCGCACGCCCCGGCCGCCGAGGTCGTCGAGGCGCCAGTACGCGTCGGAGACGTCAACGGCCCGGTAGACACCGGTGATCCGGACGGAGACGGCCGGGCCGTCGAGCCGGTCGGCGAGCGCGAGCGTGGCTCCCGGGCGCAGGCCAAGCCGTCCGGCTGCGGACTCGGGCAGGGCGACCTGGATCTCGGAGCCGGAGGCCGCCGCGGGCCAGCCGCCCGCGGTGAGGCGGACGCGCGAGCGGTCCATCGCGGCGAACAGGGTGAGGTCGGGGTCGCCGCCCCGGGCGTCCGCCGGTTGCAGGGAGCGCGGCAGGGCGTACGACCCGGACTGCGTCAACTCCCTTGTGGTGACCGGGAGTCCGTCGAACACCCCACCGGCTCCGGCGCGTACGGCGGCCGCCGCGGCCTGCCGGTGGTCCGGCTTGACGTCGGCCTTGACGACGAGGGCCGCGGGCGCGGCGGAGCGGGTGGCCAGCAGGTGGCGCAGGGCCGCGTCCGAGACCGATCCGGAGAACGCGGCGAGCGAGGCGAGGACCGAGGTCGTGAGCAGGACGGCGAGCAGGGCCGCGGCGAGCAGCAGTCGGTGTGCGCGAACGCGCAGAAAGACGAACCCCGGCACACGGCCCCCCTCGGCTTTTTCTGGCCATCCCCCTGAAATGTGTCCAGATGTTTTCAGAGGGCCGGGACCATGGAAACCGCTTGCCAACCGTTCTTGCCCGATCGTGATCGGAATGCGACCACGGACGACCGGATTCCGGTCGGGAGGGCAGACTTCGGGGTTCCTTCGGGCAGCCGGGGGTGTCCCGGGAGGCTCAGCCCTCGGAGTTGACCATCGAGGCGGCCGCGTACGTCAGGTAGTTCCAGAGCGTCTGCTCGTGCTCGGGGGACAGGCCGAGTCCGTCGACGGCGGTGCGCATGTGGCGCAGCCAGGCGTCGTGCGCGGCGCGGTCGACCGTGAACGGCGCGTGCCGCATCCGTAGCCGCGGGTGCCCCCGGCCGTCGCTGTAGGTGCGCGGGCCGCCCCAGTACTGCATCAGGAACAGGGCGAGCCGCTCTTCGGCCGGGCCCAGGTCCTCCTCCGGGTACATCGGCCGCAGCAGCGGGTCCTCGGCCACGCCCTCGTAGAAGAGGTGGACGAGCCGCCGGAAGGTCTGCTCGCCGCCGACCTGCTCGTAGAAGGTCTGCTCCTGCAGCGTGCCGCGCGGAATCTCGGTCACGTTGAACACCCTCGCAATGTCATTCGGGCCTGCCCCAGGGCGCCGCCGGGGGTCCAGGGGCCGTCCCCCGGGAAAGCGGCACGCTTCCATGGTCTCAGACCCGGTGGCCGAGGACCGGGGGCGTAGGACCACTCGCCTCCCGGCCCCCGGCGCAGCACAGTGGACGTATGAGCGCGGAGGTGGCACTGAGGCGGGCCCTGGTGCGCGGGATCGCGGCCGGCGGGGCGCTCGCCGACCCGGCCTGGCGGGCCGCGTTCGAGGACGTGCCGCGCCACCTCTTCGTGCCGTACTACTACGAGGCCGGGCCCGGCGGGCCGGTCCGGCTCTGGGGCGAGGACCCCGACCCGGACCGCCGCGAGCGCTGGCTGACCGGGGTCTACGCGGACGCCCCGCTGGCCACCCGGATGCACGACGGCGACCTCGTCTCCTCCAGCAGCCAGCCCTCGCTGATGGCGGGCATGCTGGAGGCCCTGGAGATCCGGGACGGCGACCGGGTCCTGGAGATCGGGGCGGGCACGGGATACAACGCGGCGCTGCTGTGCCACCGGCTCGGCGAAACCAACGTGACCACCGTCGACCTCGACCCCGAGATCACCGACTCCGCCCGGGCGCACCTGGCCGCGGCCGGGTACCACCCCGCGGTGATCACCGGGGACGGCGCGCGCGGCGCTCCCGCCCGGGCCCCCTTCGACAAGATCGTGGCGACCTGCACGGTCGCCTCGGTGCCGCTCGACTGGCCCGCCCAGTGCCGCACCGGCGCGCTGATCCTGGCCCCGCTGGCCACCGGCCTCATCCTGCTGCGGGTGACCGGCCCGGACCACGCCGAGGGACGCTTCCTGCACACCCCGGCCTACTTCGTGCCGCTGCGCGGAACGGGCTCGGGCGACCGGCCCGCCCCGTACGCGGGCGGGCTGCCGCGCGAGGCCGTGTCGAACGAGTTGTTCCGCTTCCTGCTCGAACTGACCGCGGGGAGCCTCGACCCGTACGAGGCGTACGCGCTGTGGCGGCGCGAGCGGCGGCCGAGGCGGGAGCGGTTCGGGGTGACGGTGGACGCCGGTGCCCAGTGGGCGTGGCTGGACGATCCGCAGGGGCCCCACGCCTGGCCCCTGCGGACGTGGCCGGTCAGCCCCGGCGCACCGTGATCGTCGTCCAGGCACCCACGTGCACCCGGTCGCCGTCCTGGAGCGGCACCGGCACGTACGGCTGGATCGGCTCGCTGGCGCCGTTGACCGTGGTGCCGTTCGTCGAGTTCTGGTCGACGACCGCCCAGGTGCCGTCCGGCTGCTGCACGAGGACCGCGTGCTGGTGCGAGACGCCCGGGTCCTCCGGCGGCACCGACAGGTCGATGTCGGGCGCCTCGCCGGTGGAGTGGCGGCGGCGGCCGATGGTGATCTGGTTGCCGGACAGCGGGCGCTGCTGCTCGGGCGAGTAGGCGGGCAGATTGAGCCCGGCTGCCTCGGGGCCGCTGCGCTGCATCATCGCCAGGAAGTAGTCCCGGTCCGGCCCGATCGTGATGGACCAGGCGGCGGGCGCGGGCGGCGGCACCGCCTGTGGCCAGTCGTCGCCCCGGTCCGGAGCGGGCTGCGGCCAGTCGTCACCGCGGTCGGGCGTGGGCTGCGGCCAGTCGTCGTCGCCGCGGGCGGGGCCGGACTGGCGGCCCGTGCCCTGGGGCTGGGAGGGCGGCGGCAGCATCCAGTCGTCGTCGGCCTGCGGCTGCTGGACCTGCGGCGGCGCCGGCGGTGCCGCCTGCTGCGGGAACGCGGGCGGCGGCGGGGGCGGCCCGCCCTGCGCGCCGTTGAAGGCCGGCGGAGGCGGCTGCTGCTGGAACGGGTTCGGCGGCAGTTGCCGCGCGGAGCGCTCCGAGGGCTCGGCGGCCAGCGGCTCGGCGGGCCGGTTCACCTGCGAGGGCCGCGAGCTCTGGTACTCGTACGGGTCGCGCGGCGCGGGCGGCGGGCCCTGCTGGAAGGCGGGCGGCAGATTCAGGCCGGGACCGGGACCGGCACCGGGACCCGGACCGGGGCCCTGCTTCGGGCCGGGGCCCTGCGGGGGCATCGGCTGCTGCGGGGCCAGCGGGGTGTACGAGGTGGCCGTGTTCGTGAGGAAGTTCCAGCGGCACTCCTCGCAGAAGGGCGCACCGGGCTCGCGCGGGGTGCGGCACTGCGGGCAGAGCTCGGCCTGGGCGGTGGCGTTCGGATCCCCGGGGCCCGGGAAGCCGTACGCGGGCGGAGGCGGGGGAGGCGGCGGCACGGCACCCATGCGATGGCCGCAGATCTCGCACCAGTCGTCGGAACCCGACTGGTGTCCGTTCGGGCAGGTCGGCATGGAGTCGCTTCCCCCTCTCGTCGTCCGGCCCGATGGGCCGCGGCATTTCGGTGGTTCTGTACGTGTTGCTGCTTGCTGGTACTCGGTGATGCGCGGTGGTACTCGGCGCGTGTCGGGCGTGGCCGCGTGGTGCTCGAATGCGGCCGGTCCTTGTGCGCTTCCTGCTACTTCTTGACGCGAACGGTCTTGGTCGAGCGCGTTTCGAGGGTCATCTCGTCCGCTTCCGCGACCTTCGCCTTCAGTCGCACAGTACCCGTCGCCTCGTCGACGACGTCCACCACCTTCGCGAGCAGTTTCGCAGTATCGGCGTTCCCCGAGGCCGCGGCCAACTGCACCGCCCGGCCCAGCTTCGCGGTCGCGCCGTCGACATCGCCCGACTTGCGCGCATCGAGGCCCTGTTGGATGACTTGTGCCAGTTCGGCCTGGCCCGTGTAGTGCGCGACCTGGGGGTTGATGGAGGTGGAGGCTGCCATGTCGTCGGTCCACACCGCGCGCACCAGACCCTGCGACAGCACCTGGGGCGCGCCGCCCTCGCGGTCGGGCACGATCAGCGAGACGCGGGCGGCGAGCATCTCCTGGCCCACGCCGGCCTCGGGCACCTGCACGCACACGTGGTAGTCGCGGGACTCGTCGCCCCAGGAGCCGGTCGGATAGTCCCCGGCGCGCGGCCCCGCCTCGGTGCGCCGTCCCGTCAACTCCTCGACGGTGGGCGCGACTTGCTTGACGAACTTGATCTCCACGCCCACCGGGGTCCACAGGCGCAGGGCCACGTCCGCGACCTCCTTGCCCATCGCGTTCTCCATCATCTGCGTGAAGTCCGCGGCCAGGTTGGCCGGATCGGCGACGATGTCGGCGGTGCCGAGCAGGGCGGAGGCGATCGAGGTGACCTCCTTGACCTCCCAGTCGGTCCCCACGCCCCGGGCGTCGCAGGTGAACCGCCCCGCGCAGGCCGTCAGGGCGGAGCGCAGGTCCTCCGGGCTCTCGTGCTCGTTGCGCCCGTCGGTCAGCAGGATGCCGTGCCGGATAGGCGCGTCGGCGGCGGCGAGCAGCCGGTCGGCGAGCCGCAGCCAGGTGCCGATCGCGGTGCCGCCGCCCGCGCTCAGCTTGCGCAGCGCCTCCTTCGCCTGGGCGCGGGTCCCGCTGTCGGCGGTGGCCAGGCGGCCCTTGCCCGGGTAGACCTCACGGGCGATGTGCGTGCCGGCGACGACCGCGAAGGCGACCCCGTCGCGCAGGGTGTCGATGGCGGCGGCCGTGGCGTCGCGGGCGTTGCGCATCTTGGTCGGCGGGTAGTCCATCGAACCCGAGCAGTCCACCATGATCACCACGGCGGCGGCCGGCGGCTGCCCGGGTATGCGGCCCGGCGAGGCCGTGGCCGCCGAGAAGGGGGCGCCGCCCAGGGTGCCGCCGCCGGTGGAGGCCACGGTGACGATCGCGTTGACCTCGCGCCCGCCCTCCGGAAGGAACTCGTTCTGGTACACCTCGACGGAGAACTGCGGCACGTTCGACTTGGAGAAGTTGGCCATCGGACAAGGCTCCTTGAGGCTCCATGGACCTGAAGTGAAAGAAGTGAACCAAGTGGCGCAATAGGGGCGGAGGCCTAGTGGTAGGCGGATCCTGCCCCTTGCTGCTCCACCGCGAACGGGAGCACCGCCACTGTTACGTTGTCGTGGCCGCCGCCGTCGAGGGCGTGGCCGACGAGCACCTGGGCGCTGTGCAGAGGCCGCTCGGCGGCGTCCGCCGGGATGACGCGGGCCATCTCCTCGGCGGCCTCTGCGTAGTTCCACAGTCCGTCCGTGCAGACCACCACCACGCCGGAGCGGTCCGGCTTGAACGAGGCGGTGTGCGGGTCCAGTTCGTACGCGTCGGCCCCCAGCCACCCCGTGATGGCGTGCGCCCGCTCGTCGGCGTAGGCGTCGGCCTCGCTCATCAGCCGGGCCGCCACCATCTGCGCGGCCCAGGAGTCGTCCTCGGTCAGCCGCGCCGGAGCGGTCCCGCGGTCGTCGGGCACCCAGTACGCACGGCTGTCGCCGACCCAGCCCACCACCAGGAGGCCGCCCGCCGAGACGGCCCCCACCAGGGTGCAGGCCGGGGCGTTCTGGTGCCGGTGCGGATCGTGCGGCGGGGCCTGGCCGGGCTCGGTGGCCAGGGAGTTGACGGCCTCGGCGGCCGCGAGGATCGCGTCGTGCATGGCCTGCTGGGGGTGCGTGCCCTGGGGCAGCGCCGCGAGCAGCGACTCGTTGGCGGCGGTGGCCGCGGCCGCGGAGGCCTCGTCGGGGCGGGTCGCCGACGACACCCCGTCGCAGACGATCGCCACCACGGCGGGCGAGCCGTCGGGCAGCGCGGTCGAGGACACCGCGAAGGAGTCCTCGTTGCGGTGGTGGCGAAGCCCGCGGTCGCTCACCGCGGAGACCGCTTCGAGCTCCTCCTCCATGTGGTCGCGCTCGCGCGGCTGGGCGTGCCCGCAGTTCTCGCAGTAGCCGTCGTCGTCGACCCGCCCGGCCCGGCACGCCACGCACACCTTGGCGCCGGGGAGCGGGGGCCGTGCGACATGGGTGGCGGGGTCGGGCTCGGCGGCACGGGGGTCGGGCGCCGGGATCAGGTACTCCTCCGCGTCGGCCCCCTCGTCCGCTTGCCCGTCCGCCCCCGCGGGGCCGGGGAGTTGGGGCCCGCGGTCGGCGGCGGGGGAGGCCAGCTCGACCGTCGGATGGTCGAGCGGCGGCTCGGGCACGGCCGACAGGTCGTACCCGCAGGCACCGCAGAAACGGTCCCCCGTCTCCAGCGGCTCTTCGCAGCCGGGGCAGGCGGCGAGCTGATGCGTCTGCGACATCGTCACACCCAGGTCCGGGGGCGGAATCGGTTGGCCCGTTCCACCAGGTCGATCCTTTCCTCGCCACGCTGTGCGAGCCGGGCGAGCACCCGGTACGAACGTTCCAGACCGAAGCGCAGGCCCCGCTCGTCGACTTCGCTGCCGAGCAGTGCGGTCTTCGCCTGCCCGCCGGTGCCCCTCGACAGTACCCAGTCCAGGGCGGTGCCCAGGACCTCGGTCGCCAGCTGTTCACGGCGTACCGCGTCGAGACCGAACGCGTCGAGCGCCTCGACCTGGGCCGCGGCCGCCGTCAGGTCCGCGATCGACAGGTCCTGCGGGGCCCGGCTGCGCAACCGCGCCCGGACCGCCGCGACCCGGGCCGCCGTGTAGTGGATGGAGGCCTCGGGCACCGACTCCAGGGTCCGTACGGCGCTGGTGCGGTCCCCGGCGGCGAGCTGCACCCGGGCCAGCCCGAACGCGGCGCTCACGTAGCTCGGATCGGTCGTCCACACCAGGCGGTAGTACTCCGCGGCGTTGTCGAGCTGGCCGAGCACCTCCGCGCACACGCCGAGCGCCAGCTTGGGGGCGGGCTCGCCGGGGAAGGCGTCGTAGATCGCGTCGAAGGACAGCGCCGCGTTCTCGTTGTCGCCCGCCGCGAGCGAGGCCAGGCCCCGGTACCAGACCACCCGCCAGTCGTCCGGATGGTCGGCCTCCAGCGCGTCCAGCGCCTTGGCCGCGGACACCTGCTCGTTCATGTCGAGCCGGGCCCGCAGCTCGCGCAGTCTGCGCTCGATGGAGTCGGCCGGGGCCGAGTGCAGCGCGGTGATCAGCTCGGCGGGCGCCGCCGCCATCAGGCCCGCCAGGAAGCCCGCGTTGGGGTCGCCCGGGTCCACGTGCGGCACGGGCAGCGCGAGGGCGGTGCCCCGCGGGTCGAGCGGTGCGAGCGGTGGCGCGCCGTAGGGGGCGCCGCCGGTGGTGCCCTCGGCGCGCGGCACCGGGATGGCGCCCTGCGTCGCCGGGTGCGGCGGGTTCCCGGTGCTCGGCGCGAGCGCGGGCACGGGCGGCGCGCCCACCGGAAGGGCGGCCGGGGCCGGGGCGGCCGCGAGCGCCTTGCGGGCCCGTCTGCCGACCGGCGCCACCCGCGCCCCGAGCCGCGAGACGTCCCCGCTCAGCTCGGCGAACAACTTCGTGTCCGTGACGCGCAGTTCGGTGCCGAACAGCGTCGAAAGGGCGGGCCGTGGCCGGCCCGTCTGGAGCGCCACGACCTCGCGCAGCACCCCCGTCAGCTGCTCCGCCATCTCCTGCGCGGAGGCGAACCGGCGCGCCGGATCCGGGTCGGTGGCCCGCACCAGGAACCGGTAGAACGACTCGTACTTGCGGAACACCTCGATTTTGTCGGGGTCCGGCAGGCTGTCCACGTAGACGTTCGTGTAGCCCTGGAAGTCGAAGGTGAGGACGGCCAGGGTGCGCGCCACCGTGTACAGGTCGGAGGCGACCGAGGGGCCGAGCTCGGCGACCTCGGGCGCCTGGTAGCCGACCGTGCCGTAGATCGCCGACTCGTCGTCGTCCATGCGGCGCACCGCGCCCATGTCGATCAGCTTCAGCTGGTCCTCGGTCTGGATCGCGTTGTCCACCTTGAAGTCGCAGTACAGCAGGTTGCGGCTGTGCAGATGACCGAGCGCCTCCAGCGCCTCGATGCCGTACGCGCAGGCCTGCTCGACGGGCAGCGGGTCGCGCTTGCCCGCCGTCGTGCGGCGCTCGTTGGCTATCTCCTTCAGCGACTTGCCGCCGACGTACTCCATGACGATGTAGCCGTCGAGCGAACCGGTCCGCTGGTCCAGGTGCTCCACGAAGTTGTAGATCCGCACGATGTTGGAGTGCTCGATCTCGGCGAGGAAGCGCCGCTCCGAGATCGCCGCCGCCATCGCGTCCTGGTCGCCGGTGTCCAGCAGGCCCTTGAGGACCACCCAGCGGTCGGAGACCGCGCGGTCGACGGCGAGGTAGACCCAGCCCAGGCCGCCGTGGGCCAGGCAGCCCACCACCTCGTACTGGCCGTGCACGATGTCGCCCGCGTGCAGCTTGGGCACGAAGGAGTACGGGTGGCCGCACTTGGTGCAGAAGCCCTCGGTACGCCCGGGCCGGTCGCCGCGCGAACGGCCCACCTGCGCCCCGCAGTCCGAACGCGAGCAGAACCGCTTCCGCTCGGGGACCTCGGGTCGCTCCATCACCGCCGAGCGCGGATCGGGGCGCGGCACCCCGGGCACCAACACCAGACCCGCGCCCAGCCGGCTGCGCGCCGACGAACCGGCCGACGAGCCCGAGCTGCGCACCGAGACCGAACGCGAGGTGGAGGCGCCGCTCAGCGACGACAGCCGCCCGGAGACCGAGCGCCGCGAGGTCGAGGACCGCGAGGAGCGCGACGAACCGCGCGAGGACGAGCGCGAGGACTGCGACGCGGAGCGGTGGCCGCCGCCGGTGATCCCGGTCGGCGGCGAGGACACCATCCCCGTCGGCGAGACGACGGGCGCGAGCCCGCACGTGTCGCAGTACAGCTCGCCGCCGCCCATGTCCTCGTACGAACCCGCGCAACCGGGGCGCTGGCACTGGGTGTTCTCGCTCACGATTCCCCCCTCTGGTCGACGGGCCCGGGATGTCTCGGGACCAGGACGTCCGCCGCCGCCCGCTGGTAGCGGAGCACGGCCTCCTCGGCGACGCGCAGGTCGCAGGGCGCCGACCACAGCATCCGGCGGGCCGCGTCGTACCGCTCGATCAGGAGCGGGTCCTCGGCCATGCCGTGCCGGGCGACCTTCGCCTTGTACGCGTCGAGCCGGCCGCGCAGCTCCGCGCGGACCGCGAGCGGCGCGGTGACCGCCGTCAACGACTCGCGGGCGCGCAGCAGTTCGTCCTCCGCCTCCCGCTCAAGGGATTCGAGCAGCGGCGAGAGCCGGTGCCACTGCGCGTGCCTGCGGTACTCGGCGGCGGTGGCCAGCTGCTCCTGGAGCGCGATCGAGGGGCCGCTCACGGCGGGCACCTCGCTCGCGGCGATCTTCGCGAGGACCTCGCCGCGCGCGGAGCGGGCCTCGGCCAGCGTGCGGTCGGCGCGCGACAGCACGTCACGCAGCCGCACGAGCCGCTGCTCGGCATCCTGACGGACCGTCAGCACCGCGTCGATCTCGCGGCGCACGTCCTCCAGGGCGCGGGCCGCCCGGTCGTAGCGCGCGGTGTCGGGGCGGCCGCCGCCCGGCGCCGAGCTGCCCGGCGCGGGCACCCAGAACGCGAGCGGGTCGGACACCACCTGGGCGCGCAGCTCGGTCAGCTCGGCCGTGATCGACTCCAGGTCGTCGCCCGAGGGATGCTCGCCGGGGCGCACGCCCACCGAGTGCGCGAGCTGCCGGGTGCGGTGCAGCTCGGCGGCCAGGAGGTCTATCCGGGCGGGCAGCGCCGACCACACCGCGTCGGCCGCCACCACCACGTCGAGCGCGTGCGCGTACAGCTCGTTCATCCGGTTCACCAGCTCGCCCAGGGTGAACCGCTCGGTCAGCCTGGCCGGGCCGCCCAGCGTCGGGGCGGCGTGCAGCGCGGCGCCCGAGAGCGTCACGGACTCGCCGCGCAGCCGGTCGGTCAGCTCCACCAGGTCGTCCCGCCCGGGCCAGCGCCGCCTGGCGCGCAGCTCGCGCGCGGACTCCAGGGCCGCCGCGTACGCGTCGAAGTACGCCCAGAGCAGCGAGATCGACTGCTCGGTGGCCGCCCAGCGCTCCTTGGTGACGCCGGTCAGGCCCGCGCCTTCGAGGAGCCGGCGCCCGGCATGGTCCTGGAGGGCGAGCAGCGAGGTCTCGACGGCCTCGTGCTCGGCGCCGAGGCGTGCCAGGGCACGGTCCACCTCGTCCCGGTCCATGACCGGCCCGACCGGCTCAGGGGGCCTTCCGGTGGAGCTGGGGGAGGGTCCCGCGCCCATCGATCACCTCTCCGCTCTGTGGTACGACTCCGCCGTCAACGCGCTCATCCTGTCCGGTACTTGGGTGCGGGGGGCCCGGATATGCCGGGCAGGTCGGCGGCGAGCCACTTGCGGTACGCCGTCATCCACGGGCTGCCGCTGCCGCCGTTGCGGTAGTCCACCAGGACCTGGTTGATGCGCTGCACCAGGTCGGTGTTGCCGAGCTTCACCGCGACGCCGTAGTACTCGGTGGTGAACGGGCTGCCCTTCAGCTGGACCGCCGGGTCCTGGGCGGCCTGTCCGGCGGCGAGCGCGTTGTCGGTGACGACCGCGTCCACCACGTTCTGCTGGAGGCGGACCAGGCAGTCCAGCTGGTTGGGGACCGTGAAGTCCTGGTAGTCCGCGCCGTGCGGGTCGGCCTTGAGCGCGTCGAAGGCGGTGGAGCCCGCCGCCACGCAGACCCGCTTGCCCTTCAGCGAGTCGTCGAAGCCCGTGATGGCGGAGGCCTTGGGGGCGAGCACCTGCTGGCCCGCCTCGAAGTAGGCGGTCGAGAAGGAGGCCTGCTTGATCCGGGTGCAGTTGACGGTCATGGTCCGCACGACCACGTCGACCGTGCCGTTCTGGAGGGCGGGGATGCGCTGGCTGGTGGGGATGGCACGGTAGATGACCGCGTTCTCGTCGCCCAGGATGTTCTTCGCGATCGCCTTCACCAGGTCGATGTCGAAGCCTTCGAGGGTACGCGTCGTCGGGTTGCGGTAGCCCCAGCGGAAGCTGTTCTGGTCGACGCCCGCGATCAGCTTGCCGCGCTGCTTGATGACGTCGATGTCGGGCCCGCCCGCCGCGGACGCGGGCAGGCTCGCCTCCGGGTCCTTGCAGTCGTCGGCCCTGGCCTGCACGCCCCGCGCGGTCCCGGGGCCCACCACGCTCGCCGCGTCACCGGTGGTGTGCCCGCTCAGCGGGATCAGCGCGCCCGCGGCGAGGGCGAGGGCCAGTCCCATGCCGGCCACCCCGCCCCAGCCGCGCAGCCGTCCCGCCGTGCGCCGGACCGGGCCCCGGGCCCGGCCGGGCAGGCCGGTGCCGGGGGCGGCCGGGTGTGCCGGGTCCGCCGGGCTCTTCGCGCCGCTCATCTCGACCCCTCTCGCCCGTCCGCCGTCGGCGCGTCCGTTGCCGCTGTCCACGCCGCTCACCTGTACTCCGCGAGCCGGCGGCTGATGCCGACGCCCGCGCCCGCCGCCGCGAGCACCGCGAGGACCGCCGCGCCCACCGGGAGCCCGGTCAGGGCGCCCCTGCCGTCGGAGGCGGCCGTGGTGAACTCGTCCTGCTCGTGCGCGATCGCCGTGTCGAGGGCCTTGTCCACCTGGTCGAAGCACTCGCCGGTCGAGCCCTTCGCGCCGATGACCTGCGTCAGGGCGCCGTCGTAGTCACCACTGTCGTCCGTCTTGCGGGCCGCGGCGTGGCGCTTTTGCCACTCGGCCATGTCGCCCTGGGCGCTTCGCACCGGCGTCCTGCCCGTGCCGTCGTCCGCGAGCTTCACCGCCGCGTCGAGCCTGCCCGACAGCGAGGACATCTCCTTGGTGAACTCCGCCTCGTACAGGTCCTTGCCGTCCGCGGTGAGCACCGCGCCCCGGGCCACCAGCGTCAGGTTCTCGTTGGCGCGCGCCTGGAGCGAGCTGATCCGGGCGTCGTTGAGGACCTTCAGCGACTCCTGGCCGTGCGTGCGCGAGGTGGCCAGGTCGGACGAGGCCACCGCGTGCCCCACCACCAGCCACAGCAGGACCACCGTGGAGGCGGCGGTCGCGGCGAGCAGGCCGTGGTTGAACACCCGGTTGGTGCGCAGGTAGTTGCGCCGCTGGACCCACACGAGGCCGCCGAGCGCGACCAGGCCCACGACGGTCGCCGCGTACGGCCACGCGTCGGCCTGGTCGTAGTCGTCGTAGAGCCGGCCCGTCTCGGCCTCGTACAGCTTCTGCGCCGCGGGCAGCAGGCTGGTGCTCATCTTCTGGTTGGCGAAGCGCAGATAGGCGCCGCCGACCGGGAAGCCCTGCCGGTTGTTGGCGCGCGCCTGCTCGACCAGCCCGTTGTAGAGCGGGAGCTGCTCGTTGAGGGTGGCGATCTGCTGCGTCGACTCGGCCGAACCCGACGTGTTCGCGGCCGCCTTGACCAGCAGCCGCGAGGCGGTCGCGATGTCCGTGTCGTACCGCCGGCGTACGTCGAGGGGCTCCTGGCCGCCCGCGAGGAACCCGCTCGCGGCAGCCGTGTCGGCGTCGGCGAGCGAGCGGTAGATGGAGGCGGCGTCGGCGCTCAGCGGCTGGCTGCGGCTGACCACGTCGTCGGCGGCGGCCGAGCGGTCCGAGATCTCCCAGGCGGTGGCGGAGCCGAAGGCCACCACCAGCACCGCCACGACCGTACCGATGATCCACAGGCGGCCGGGCTCGGTCGAGGCGGCGGCGCGCAGCCTTGCCCAGGGCCTCGGCTCAGCGAGGCCGGGGGTCGCCCCCTCCCGGGACCCGGCCCGGCCCCGGCGCGTGCCGGGTCGCTGCGCCGCGGCCCGGGCCGCGGACTCCCGCGCCTCCGGTTCGCGCACGTTCGGCGGATTCGCCACCTGACCTCCCCCTCGGTCGCTGCCTAGGCAGTATGGCCGCAGGGACCGACAACCATCCAGGGGTGTCTGGATCTTGTTACCTGCGGATGCGTGCCCCTGGCGGTGCCCGCCGGAAACCCCCTTGCCCCCTGCCCCACGTCCCCACCATGTATACGCGGTCCCGGACCATTCGGTTCCCCGGGACCCCGCACCGGCCCGGCTACGCGTACTGGGCGCGCAGCCGCGTGTGGGCCGCCTCGGGCGCGGACACGTGGTCCAGGCCCAGCAGCCCCGCGCCGAGCACGGGCGAGGTGGTCACCACCCGCGGCACCGCCTTGGGGGCCCGCACGGCCAGCAACTCCCGTACGCCGTCGTCCAGTTGGGGATGGCGGGCGGCGAGCACGCTGCCGCCGAGCAGCACGGGCGTCTCCACGCCGAGCAGGCCGAGCCGGTCCAGGGCGACCGCCGCCAGGGCCACGATCTCCTCGGCCTGCCGGTCCACGAGGGAGCGGGCCACCGGGTCCCCGGCCGCCGCGACCTCGAACAGGACCGGACTCAGCTCGTGCCGCCGCGCGACCGGGATCTTCTCGAGGTGCAGCGCCTCGATCAGGTCGTACATCGAGGCGAGCCCGAAGTGGGCGGGCAGCGCGGCCGCGAGCGCGGTCGGCTCGCCGCGGCCGTCCTCGGCGCGCGCCGCGAAGTACAGGGCCTCCTCGGCGAGGCCGCCGCCCCCGCCCCAGTCGCCGGAGATCTTCCCGATCGCGGGGAAGCGGGCGGTGCGCCCGTCCGGGGTCATCCCGACGCAGTTGATGCCCGCGCCGCACACCACCGCCACCCCGCACGGCTCGGCGCCGCCGGGCAGCCCGGCGCGCAGGATCGCGAAGGTGTCGTTGTACACCCGCACCGACTCCCCCCAGCCGCGCGCCTCAAGGGCCGCCGCCAACTCCTTCTCCTCGACCGGCAGATCGGCGTTGGCCAGGCACGCCGAGACGTGCCCGACCCGCAGCGGGCCGGGGTCGCGGGAGGCGAGGTGGGCCTCCTCCACCGTGGTGGCCAGCATGTGCATGGCCACCTCCACCCCCACCGCCGGCGGCCTGAAGCCGCCGCCCCTGGCGGTGCCGAGCACCGTGCCGTCCGCCCCGATCAGTGCCACATCGGTCTTGCTGTTGCCGGCGTCGATCGCCAGCACACTCATGCCCACGCGAGGTGCTCCCGGTTGTGCGCGATCAGCCGGTCGGTGAGCCCGTCGGCCTGGTCGTACTGCCCGACCAGCGGGTGGGCGAGCAGGGCCCGGAACACCCGGTCGCGCCCGCCGCGCAGGGCGGCCTCCAGCGCGAGGTCCTCGTACGCGGTGACGTGCGCGATCAGTCCCGCGTACAGCGGGTCGAGTGCGGGCACCGCCAGCGGGACCGCGCCCGTGGCGTCCACCCGGGCCGGGACCTCGATCACCGCGTCGTCGGCGAGGAAGGGCAGGGTGCCGTTGTTGTACGTGTTGACGACCTGGAAGGGGCTGCCCCCGTTGCCGAGCAGTGAGGCCGCCAGGTCGACGGCCGCCTCCGAGTAGAAGGCGCCGCCGCGCTTGGCGAGCAGCGCGGGCTTCTCGTCGAGCGCCGGGTCGCCGTACATCGCGAGCAACTCCCGTTCCATCGCCGCGACTTCGGCGGCCCGGGACGGCTTGGTGGCGAGCTCGCGCACCACCTCGTCGTGCGCGTAGAAGTACCGCAGGTAGTACGAGGGGACCACGCCGAGCCGGTCGAGCACCTGGCGGGGCAGCCGCAGGTCGTCGGCGATGGCGTCGCCGTGCTCGGCGAGCAGTTTCGGCAGCACGTCGTCGCCCCGCGGTCCGCCGAGCCGCACCCCGAGTTCCCAGGTCAGGTGGTTGAGGCCGACGTGGTCGAGGTGGACCTCCGCGGGTGCCACCCCGAGCAGGGCGGCGAACTTGCGCTGGAGGCCGATGGCCACGTTGCACAGGCCCACCGCCTTGTGCCCGGCCTGGAGCAGGGCGCGGGTCACGATGCCCACCGGGTTGGTGAAGTCGATGATCCAGGCGTCGGGGTTGGTCCGGCGGACGCGCTCGGCGATGTCGAGGACGACCGGCACGGTCCGCAGGGCCTTGGCGAGGCCGCCCGCGCCGGTGGTCTCCTGGCCCACGCAGCCGCATTCGAGCGGCCACGTCTCGTCCTCCTGGCGGGCGGCCTGGCCGCCGACGCGCAGCTGGAGCAGCACCGCGTCCGCGCCCTCGACGCCCGCGTCCAGGTCGGAGGTGGTGACGATCTTCCCCGGGTGGCCCTGCCGGGCGAAGATGCGCCGGGCGAGGCCGCCCACCAGTGCGAGGCGGTCGGCGGCCGGGTCGACCAGGACGAGCTCACTGATCGGCAGCGTGTCCCGCAACCGGGCGAAGCCGTCGATGAGTTCGGGGGTGTAGGTGGACCCGCCCCCCACTACTGCGAGCTTCAATGCGATCAGCCCTTCACTCCGGTCAGCGTGACGCCCTCGACGAAAGCCTTCTGTGCGAAGAAGAAGACGAGGATCACGGGGGCCATGACCAGTACGGTCGCGGCCATGGTCAGGTTCCAGTCGGTATGGTGCGCGCCCTTGAAGGACTCCAGGCCGTAGCTCAGCGTCCAGGAGGCGGGCGTGTCGGACGCGTAGATCTGCGGTCCGAAGTAGTCGTTCCAGGCGTAGAAGAACTGGAAGAGCGCGACGGCGGCGATGCCGGGGCGCGCCATCGGCAGCACCACCTTGATCAGCGTCCTGAGCTCCCCGCACCCGTCGACCTTCGCCGCGTCCAGGTACTCGTTGGGGATGGTCATCAGGAACTGGCGCAGCAGGAAGATGGAGAACGCGTCGCCGAACGCCAGCGGGATGATCAGCGGCCAGAGCGTGCCCGCCATGTCGAGCTGCTTCGCCCAGAACAGGTACATCGGGATGATGATCACCTGGGGCGGCAGCATCATCATCGAGATGACCAGCACCAGCGACAGGTTGCGGCCGCGGAAGCGGAACTTGGCGAGCGCGTAGGCCACCGGCACCGACGACACGACGCTGAGCACGGTGCCGAGCCCGGCGTAGAGCAGGGTGTTCTTCCACCAGGTCAGAAAGCCCGGGGTGTCGAACACCTTGCGGTAGTTGGACCACGCCCAGTGGTGCGGGACCAGGTCCCGGGTCAGGGTCTGCTGGTCGTCCATCAGCGAGGTGAGCAGCAGGAAGACGAAGGGCAGCACGAAGAACAGCGCGGCCGCGACGCCGAGCGAGTGCACCGCGATCCACTGGAGCAGGGCCTTGCGGCGGGCCACCCTGGCCGCCGGGGTGGCGGCCGCGGCCTTCGGTGCCTCCCACACGTACGTCATCTCACTCACCTGCCTGGATCAGTCCGCCGCGCCGCTTGATGAGGAGCGCGGTGAAGACCATGGAGAGGGCGAACAGGACCAGCGCGACCACACAGGCGGAGCCGTAGTCGAAGCGCTGGAAGCCCAGGTTGTAGATGACCTGGGGCAGGGTCAGCGTCGACTTGTCGGGGTAGCCGGGCTCGAACTGCTGGCCCGAGTTGCCGACGTGGCCGGAGGCGACCTTGCCCGCCACCAGCGGCTGGGTGTAGCTCTGCATCGCCTGGATGACGCCGGTGACCACGGCGAACATCACGATGGGCGAGATGTTCGGCAGCGTGACGTAGCGGAACCGCTGCCACGCGGACGCGCCGTCCAACTCGGCCGCCTCGTACTGCTCCTTGGGCACGTCGAGCAGCGCGGCCATGAAGATGACCATGAGGTCGCCGACGCCCCACACCGCGAGCAGGGTCAGCGCGGGCTTGGACCAGGACGGGTCGGTGAACCAGTCGGGCGCCGGGATGCCCACGTCGCCCAGGAGCGAATTGACCGGCCCCGTACCGGGGTTGAGCAGGAAGACGAAGCCGAGCGTCGCCGCGACCGGCGGGGCGAGGTAGGGCAGGTAGAACAGGGTGCGGAAGACGCCCACACCCGTCTTGATCCTGGTGATGAGCATGCCGACGCCGAGCCCGAACACCACCCGGCAGGCGACCATCACGACCACCAGCCACAGGGTGTTGCGCAGCGCGGGCCAGAACAGCGGGTAGTCGCCGAAGACGTACGACCAGTTCTTGAGGCCGTCGAAGGTGGCCGCGCCGAAGCCGTCGTAGTGGGTGAAGGAGAAGTAGACCGTGGAGATCAGCGGGTAGGCGAAGAAGAGGCCGAAGCCGATCAGCCAGGGCGACAGGAACGCCAGGGTGCGCAGCGCCGAGCGGCGGTGCTTGGCGCGCAGTGTGTACGTGCTGCTCATGGCCGGGCTACTTCGCCTGCGCGATCGCGGCGTCGATCTCCTGGGCGGTTGCGGCGAGCCCCGCCTTGATGTCGCTCCGCTTGCCGCTCTCCACCTCGTAGCCGAGGTTCTGCAGCGACACCAGGTACTGGCCGCCGTTGACGGAGGCGGGGCTGGTGGTGGAGTTCGGGTTCTGCGCGATGTCCAGGAAGGTCTTGAAGCGCGGATCCAGCTGGAGCCTGGGCGACTTGAGGGCGTCGAGGGTGGAGGGCACGTTGTGGATGGCGTTGGCGAAGTTGACCACCGCGTCGGTGTTGGTGGTCATGAACTTGACCAGTTCCCAGGCCGCGTTCTGCTTCTTCGAGGTGGCCGCGATGCCCGCGATGGTGCCGGTCAGATAGCCCTTGCCCCAGGTGGCCACCTGGTCGTCCGGGACGGGCAGCGGTGCCACCCCGATGTCGAACTTCGGCTTGCTGTCCAGCGCCATGCCCAGGCGCCACTCGCCGTCCATCGCCATCGCCAACTGGCCCGTGTTGAACGGGTTCTTGTCGCCGTACTCCTCGCCGAAGGAGGAGCGGTACTTCTCCAGCTTGGTGAAGCCGCCGAGGTCGTCGACGAGCTGCTTCTGGAAGGCGAGGCCCTTCTCGAAGGCCGGGTCCTTGGCGATGTTCGACTTGCCGTTCGCGTCGAAGTAGGTCGGCGACCACTGCGCGAGGTAGTGCTCGGTCGTCGTCTCGTAGGCGTGGTAGTTCGGCATGAAGCCGAGCTGCTCGAAGGTGTCGCCCGTGGGCTTGGTCAGCTTCTTGGCGTCCTCGGCGAACTGCGACCACGTCTTGGGCGGCTCGGTGATCCCGGCCGCCTTGAAGGCGTCCTTGTTGTAGTAGAGGGCGTACGAGTCGCCCAGGAGCGGCAGGGTGCAGCGCTTGCCCTGGAACTGGGTGTACTCGTTCATGGTCTTGGGGAACGTCTTCGCCGGGTCGATGCCGTCCTTCTTCAGGAACGGGGCGAGGTCGACGAAGGCGTTGGACGAGCAGAACTTGCCCACGTTGTTCGTGGTGAACGACGACACCACGTCCGGAGCGTTCGAACCGCCCGCGCGCAGTGCCTGGTTGATCTTGTCGTCGTTGATGTCGCCGACGACCTTGACGTGGATGTTGGGGTGCGCCTGCTGGAAGGCGTCCACGCTGGCCTGGATGGCCTTGACCTCGTTGGGGGCGTTCCAGCCGTGCCAGAACGTGATCGTCGTGTCCTTGGACGCGTCGTCGCTCGCGCTGGTGCCGCTCTGGCCCGTACAGGCGGAGGCGAGCAGGGCTATGGAGGCGGTCGCGGCCAGGGCGACGGCCGGGGTCCGGCGGATTCTGGGCATGGCGGGGTCTCCCGACGGGGGTGGTGTGAGGGGGATCGGGTGGGTGTTCAGCGAGTGGTGTCGAAGACTTCGTCGCGCGTGGTGGCCAGCGCCGCCTCCAACGTGCCGCGCAGCACGGGCAGTTGGGCAACTTCCCCGATCACGAGCCGGGGCCGGGAGGCGGCCAGCTCGGCCAGTTCGTGCTGGACGAGCGCGCGCAGCGGCTCGCCCCCGGCGGCGATCAGGCCGCCCGACAGCACGACGAGCTCCGGGTCGAGCACGGCGACCATCGAGGCGAGGCCGGTGGCGAGCCCGGTCGCGAACGCCTGGAGGAGCTCCTTCTCGGGGCCGCGCTCGGCCTCGGCGCCTCGGGAGATCAGGGCGGCGGCCACCTCGTTCTCGCTTCCGCTCGGGAGGTCGTGGACGCCGAGTGCGCGGGCGAGGCGGGGCAGTGCCTGCCCGCCGGCCAGCTCCTGGAAGCCGCCGGAGTTCGCCTTGGTGACATGGCGGACGAGCGGGGCACCGGGCACCGGCAGGAAGCCGACCTCGCCCGCGCCGCCGGTGAACCCGCGGTGCAGCCGTCCGCCGATGACGAGCGCGGCGCCGAGCCCGCCCTCGTTCCACAGCAGCACGAAGTCGTCGTGGCCGCGGGCCGCGCCCAGGCGCTGCTCGGCGATGGCGGCGAGGTTGACGTCGTTCTCGTACTCGACGGGCATCGGCAGGGCCGCCGCCAGCTCGTCGAGCAGGGTGGGGGAGTGCCAGCCCGGCAGGTGCGAGGCGTAGCGCAGCCGGCCGGTGCCGGGGTCGAAGGCGCCCGGGGTGCCGATCACGACCCGGTGCACATCGGCCCGCGCGAGTCCGGCGGCCTTCACCGCGCCGTCCAGGGCGTCGGTCACCTGCCGCACCACGGACTCGGCGCGCCGGCCGGGCGTGGCGACCTCGGACTCCCCGACGACACCGCCCGCCACGTCGGCGACGGCGGCGCGGATCCGCTCGGGCGTGACGTCGAGCCCCGCCACGTGGGCGGCCGTCGCGTTCACCGCGTACAGCTGGGCGTTGGGGCCGGGGCGCCCCGCGGTGGTGCCGGTGGCGACGACGAGGCCCGCCGCTTCGAGGCGGGCGAGCAGCTGGGAGGCGGTCGGCTTGGAGAGGCCGGTGAGCTTGCCGATCCGGGTGCGCGAGAGCGGCCCGTGCTCCAGGAGCAGGTCGAGCGCGGCCCGGTCGTTCATGGCGCGGAGTACGCGCGGGGTTCCCGGGGTAGTACCGGCCACGACGAATCCACCTCCCCCTTCGCCGTTCCCACATCACTGTTAGGAAAGTTTCCTATTCGATGAGAGGAACGTAGGGCGCACGTCAGCGGCGCGTCAATGGCCCGGAGCGCCGCGGCTACCAAAGCGTTACCTGATGCGGGCGGGGGCGTGTGGCGGGGACCGGCCGCGCCGCCTCCCGGCGGCCCCGGCCCAAGCGGGCCCGTTCTCCGGGGAGTTGCCGCCGCGGGCATCGGCGTGGGGTGAAGGTCCGTCAGGAGATAGCGTGGGCACCACCATTGTTCCCTCTCACGGCCTGTGGTCCGCCCTTCGGGGGCGTTCCCGCGGCGACGCCCGGGCCGTGGTGCGAGGCAGCCGCCGGCCGTTGGAAAGGTGATCGTGTGACTCCCAGGCAAGCTCATGGCGAACCGGTGCGGAAGGCCGACGGCCCCGTGCGGGCGCCCTCCCGGCAGCCCGCCGCCTCGCAGCGGCCGGCCGGTCTGACGGGGATGCACGCCACCGTGGGCAACGCGGCGGTGGTGCAGATGCTCCGTCAGGCCGGGCACTCCTGGGCGCAGGAGCAGCACCAGCACGGGGCCGGGTGCGGTCACCGGGAGGCCGAGCCGCCGCAGGTGCAGCGGTCCGCCGTCCACGACGTCCTGCGCAGCCCGGGGCGCCCCCTGGACGAGGCCACCCGTTCCGACATGGAGAGCCGGCTCGGCGCGGACTTCTCCGACGTGCGCATCCACAACGACAGTGCCGCCAAGGCGTCCGCCGCCGAGGTGGGGGCGCACGCCTACACCTCCGGCAACCACGTGGTGGTGGGCGAGGGCGGCGCGGACCCGCACACCCTCGCCCACGAACTCACCCACGTCATCCAGCAGCGCCAGGGCCCGGTGGCCGGGACCGACAACGGCGGCGGCCTCAAGGTGTCCGACCCCTCCGACCGCTTCGAGCGCGAGGCGGAGGCCAACGCCACGCGCGTGATGCGCTCGGCGGTGCGGCCCACGGCACAGGATGCGGCGCGCGGGCAGGAGAACACGCGGGGGACGGGAAGCGAAACCGCCCCCGTGGTGCAGCGGTACACCGAGGTGAAGGCCGGCTCGGTCGCCTGGCGCCTCTCGCAGACCGGGATGTACGCGCTGCGCGGCACCAAGGGAAGCGACCAGTACGTGCTGTACGCGCGCGGCGACGTCCCCGCGCCCCGCTACTGCGAGGTGGCCGAGGGCAAGCGGAAGGCGACGATCGGCTCGGACCAGTACATCCCGTACGTGCCGCTGCACTCCTTCCTTGAGGACTGCTCGCACTCCGCCGAGGAGGTCATGCACGCCAAGGCCCTGGAGATGGGGCAGGACGCCAGCAGCTTCCGCGGCGGCGGGCTGTTCGGCGAGAGCGACAAGAAGAACATCGACCGGGCCCGCCAGTACGCCCAGAACCGCGAGGGCGACGATCACACCGAGGCCCCGGACGCCGGGGAGGCCTTCTCCATCATCGAGACGCAGTGGAAGGGCAAGACCCCGCAGAACTCGTCCAAGTGGCCCTACCACGTCGCCGGCGTCATCGCGCAGGACGGCAGCGACCGGATCACCGTCGAGCAGACGGCGGGCTCCACGGACGCCGACCCCACCGTCGGTGTCGCGGGCATCTTCGACATCTACCACTCGGCGAGCGAGATCGGCCAGAACCTCCCGGAGAGCTTCCACGGGCGGCACAGCGTCTCCTTCTCCACCGGTGCGATCACGGTGACCCTCGTGCCGGTCAACGTGGGCACCCTGGACGCGGACATGGGCCGCACCTCGGGCAACGACGCGCTCAGGAACCGCTAGGGCCCGCGACGGCCGAGGGGCGCCCCGCCGCGGTGTGCGGCGGGGCGCCCCTCGGCGCGCACGGCTACTTCGCCAGGTTCGGATTCGGGTTCGGGATCGGCGTCGTGGCCAGGGACTGCGGGGACGTCGGGTTGCCCAGCGCGGACGGGGCGGCCACGGCGGCCGACGGGTCGGCGGCGGACGGCTCCTCCGCCAGCGGCAGGCCGCCGACGATGCGGATGCCCGCCGCGTCAAGCGCGACCTTGATCCGCCAGCGCAGCTCGCGCTCCACGCTCAGCGCCTTGCCCGGCATGGTCTTCGCCGAGACGCGCACCACCATCGAGTCGAGCAGCACCTCGTCGAGACCGAGGATCTCCACCGGGCCCCACAGGCGCTCGTTCCACGGCTCGTCCTTCGCCATGGACTCGGTCGCCTCGTTGATCACCGTACGCAGCCGCTCCAGGTCCTCGGACGCGCGGACCCGGACGTCCACCCCGGCCGTCGCCCAGCCCTGGGACAGGTTGCCGATGCGCTTGATCTCGCCGTTGCGCACGTACCAGATCTCGCCGTCCGCGCCGCGCAGCTTCGTCACGCGCAGGCCGACCTCGATCACCTCGCCCGAGGCCACGCCCGCGTCGATCGAGTCGCCGACGCCGTACTGGTCCTCAAGGATCATGAACACGCCGGACAGGAAGTCCGTGACCAGGTTGCGCGCGCCGAAACCGATCGCCACGCCCGCCACACCCGCGGAGGCGAGCAGCGGGGCCAGGTCGATGTTGAGGACGCCCAGCACCATCAGGGCGGCCGTGCCCATGATCAGGAACGACGCCACCGAGCGCAGCACCGAGCCGATGGCCTCCGAGCGCTGGCGGCGCCGCTCCGCGTTGACGAGCAGCCCGCCCAGCGCCGTGCCCTCGACCGCCTGGGCGCTGCGGTTCATCCGCTCTATGAGCTTGGTCAGCGCCCTGCGGACGAGCACTCTCAGGACCGAGGCGATCACGATGATCAGGAGGATGCGGAATCCGACGTACAACCACGTCGACCAGTTCTGCTCCACCCAGCCCGCGGCCTCCGTGGCCGACTTCTGGGCGTCCTCGAGCGTCGCGGGCGTGGGCGGTGGCGATCCGTCGGCCAGGACGGCGGACCAGTTCACGGCAGGAACCTCCAGCGTTGCGGTGCCGCGAAGACTGCGGCAGACCCACCACACTATCGGGGCAAGGGCTGTGCTCCGTTGACGTGTTCGAGGGAGGAAGGCGCGGCGCGCGGGAAAGCAGGGGGTGTGGTCGAAAACACTTCGAGCCCGTTACCTGGACGTGGTGGCGCTTCGACCAGCCATGAGGAGAGACTGGAGAGCAGATCGTCCCGGCGCGAGCCACGCGCCGCCGGCGTAATAGGAGGCACCCGTGCCGCATGTCCTGGTCCTCAATGCGTCGTACGAGCCCCTCGGCGTCGTACCGCTCCGCCGCGCGCTCGTCCTCGTCCTCGAAAACAAGGCCGTCAGCCTTGAGGAGTCCGGCGCCTTCATGCATAGCGCGACCCGTGCCGTCGCGGCGCCCAGCGTCGTGCGGCTCAAGAGATTCGTGCGGGTCCCCTACCGGGGGCCCGTTCCGTTGACCCGCCGTGCCCTGTTCGCCCGGGACGGCGGCCGTTGCATGTACTGCGGTGGCGTCGCAACCAGCGTCGACCACGTCATCCCGCGCAGCCGCGGCGGCCAGCACGCCTGGGAGAACGTCGTCGCCGCCTGCCGGCGCTGCAACCACGTCAAGGCGGACCGCCACCTCCTGGAGCTCGGCTGGCGCCTTCGCCACCAGCCCGCCCCGCCCACCGGCCTCGCCTGGCGCATCATCGGCACGGGGCACCGCGACCCGCGCTGGCTGCCCTACCTCCAACCCTTCGGCGCGGACGACGCCCTGGCCCGGATCGACGGCATCTCCGCCTGACGCGATCCGGGCCCTGTCGTTCCCGGGGTCACGGCGTCACGGCGTACGCCTCGACCGACCACAGGGAGCACCCCGCGGCGGACGCCTGCTTCACCACCTGGACCCGGATGAAGCGGGCGTCCCGTGCGTCCATCCGCACCGACTCGCGCCCGCCCTTCCCCGCGTCCACGGTCCCCGCCGTACTCCAGCTACGCCCGTCGGACGACACCCGCACCTCGTAGCGCGCGGCACCGGGCCCCCGCCACTGGAGCACCACCAGGCCGACCCGCGCGGGCCCGGCGAGCTCGGCCTGCCACCAGGCCCCGTCGTCCGGGAGCGAGGCCCAGCGCGTCGCCGGGTCGCCGTCGGCCGCGGCCCGGGCCGGGAACCCGGGGTCCGCGTCACCGGAGGAGGTCGCCCGGGAGCCCGCGATCAGATCGGGGCCGCCGGTGCGCGGGTAGGCCCGCACGGTCAGGGTGGCCTCCTGGCCCGCGAAGGCCAGCGGCACCCGGTACTCGCCCGCGGGCGTGCCCGGCGCCACGCTCACCTCGACCGGCACGCCGGTGCGGGTGCCGCGGGCCACCGTCGTCTCCGGGGGGAGGCGCACCGTGATGCCCCGCGGGGGCCGCGCGGTGAGCGCGCCCCGCACGTCCGCGGGCCCCATCGCCGCCACCGAGGCCGTGATCCGCCGCGGGGCCCCGCCGATGTCGGCGTCGGCCGTGGCGCTGTCCAGGGCCAGCAGGGCCTGCGGGGCGTCCGCGTACCAGGGCACCAGGCGCCGCACCCCCGACGCGTCGCCCGACACCCGCACCGCGTCGGCCCGCACCCCGTTCGCCGCGATCTGCGTCCACCCGGACGCGTCGAGCCGGCCCAGGGTGCGCCAGTCGTCGCCCGGGATGTACGCCTGGACCTCGCCGGTCGTGCCCGGCCGCGCCATCACGGTCAGCGCCCGCACCGGGCGGCCGCCGCCGAGCCCGACCGTGTAGGCGTCCGGCGCCGCGGTGACGTCGGTGCGCGGGTGGTCCGCGCCCGTCCACGCGTCGGCCTCCCGCGCCGTCCGGTCCAGGAACGCGCCGAGGACGCCCTTGCCGACGACGACCGGAGCGGCGGCCGCCGCCTCGCGCAGCGGGGCCAGCGCGAGCGAGGCCCGCCAGGCCGCCGCGCCGTCCCCCGCCGACTGGGCCTGGAGCAGGTCGACGGCGAGCTCCCCGGCCTGCCCGTAGCGGGCCAACTGGTCCAGCCAGGGCGCCAGTTCACCGCCCACCGCCGCGTTCGAGAGGCGCTGCGGGGCCTGCCGCATCACCGTGAACGCGGCCCGCAGCGCGGTGGCCGCGCGATCGCGCGCCGCCGCGTCCGGGCCGGTGCGGGCCTGCCAGAAGGCGTCCATGAGCGGGCGCAGATACGCCGACTCGGAGCCGTCGAGCACCGACGAGGAGTCGTTGCCCGCCAGCGCCGTCAGCGCCTCGCGCACCCGCGGGTCGCCGCCCGCCAGGTCGTCGACGGCGGCCCGCCAGGACGCCTGCGGCTGGTAGGCGCGCGGGTTCCAGGCGAAGTCGGCGGCGGTGAACAGCGGGATGCGGGAGGCGGCGGGCTGCTCCATCGCGTTGGCGAGCAGCGCCGCCGAGCCCGCCGCGACCGCGGGCTCGCGGCCGGTGTACGGGCCGAGGAAGATGCGGCCCGGCGCGTAGTCGTTGACCGGGTAGTTGTCCATCGTGACGAGCGGATGGCCCAACGCGGCCCGCGCGTCGGTCAGTTGGGACCCGGTGATGGTGCCCGGCACGACCCCGACCCCGGTCCAGGCCACCTGGACGCCCGGGTCGAGCGCGGCCGCCAGCGCGTCGCGGTAGGTGGTCGAGCCGTTCTGGTAGTACTCGGTCGGCAGCAGCGACAGCGGCTCGGACCCCGGGTGGGCCGCGGCGAGGTGCGCGGCGACCGCGTCGGCCACCCGGGCGTGCGCCCTGGCCGCGGCCGCCGGGCCCGAGCCGAACGTTTCCGCGTCCGCGTCGCAGTGCCACTCGCTGTACGAGACGTCCTGGAACTGCAACTGGAACGCCCGCACCCCGAGCGCCCACATCGCGTCGACCTTGCGGTTCAGCTTCGCCACGTCGGCGTCCGAGGACAGGCACAGCTCCTGGCCGGGCGCCACCGCCCACGCCAGCGTCACGTGGTTGCGGGCCGCCCGCTCGGCGAGCGCCCGGAAGGCGTCCCGCTGTTCCGCGGGGTACGGGTCGCGCCACTGGGCCTGGCGGTAGGGGTCGTCGCCCGGCGCGTACAGGTAGCGGTTCTGCTTGGTGCGGCCCATGAAGTCCAGCTGGTCCAGGCGCTGTTCGAGACTCCAGGACCGGCCGTAGAACCCCTCGGTGGTGCCCCGCACGGCCGTGCCCGGCCAGTCGCGCACCGCCACGCCCGGAATCCTCCCGTCCCCGTGCCGGTCCCTGCCGATCAGCTGGCGCAGCGTCTGCGCGGCGTGGAACAGGCCGTCGTCGCCGACCCCGTCGAGCGCCACCGTGTCCCGGCCGCCGACCCGGCCGGACCCGATGCGGTAGCCGCCGGAGGGCAGGTCGCCCCGCGCGGGCACCCGCAGGGCGCGCAGTGCGTCGTCGGCGCCGGGCCCGCCGAGCCGGAACACCGGCCCACCGCCCGGCAGTTGACGGTGCAGGGTGCGCACCCCGGCCGCCTTCAGGAGGTCCGCGACGGCCTGTACGGCGTACGGATCGGCGCCCGGGTCCGCGAGCAGCACCGCCTCGCTCCCGAACACGACCGGCGACCCGGCGGGCGTCAGGGACTGGGGGCGGGGCCACACCTCGGGCAGCGGGCCGGTGTCCAGGGCCGGGTCCAGGGCGGTGAGGGCGGGCCCGGCCGGTGCGGCGAGGGCACCGGGCGCGGCCCCGATCAGGCCGCCGATCACGGCGATGGCAAGGGCCGTCGCCCTCTTCCCGCGGCCGAGCTGCACGGGCCACTCCTCACCTGACACTGCGTGAGCCACGAGCCCACCACCCGTCTGCCGAGGGTGTCAATGCGAGTGGCCGATGTGTCTGATATGCCTGGTGTGATGGACCCGGTACGAGCTTGTGTGCGGCGGAACGTCTGGCGGGCCGTCCGCTGGGTAGGGCACCTCTGTCCCTGCCGTCCACCGAACCTGGAGGCCCCCGTGGTCGCCCCCGTCCCCGAGCAGCCGCTGACCAGTGAGCCCCCCATGGCCGACGCCGAGCCCCTGATCAGCGAACCCCCGATGGCCGAGATCGCCCCGCTGACCAGCGAGCCCACGCCGGTGGCCGCTGCCGCGGGCTTCTGACGCCATGACCCTGGCCCGGCTCGCCGCCCGGCACGGCGTGGCCACGTCCTACTCCCCGTCGGCGGGCGTCACCGTCGACGTGCCGGACGCCACGGTCGTCGCCGTCCTCGCCGCGCTCGGCGTCGACGCGTCGACGCCCGCCGCGGTGCGCCGCGCCCTGGCCGAGGCCGAGGCCGCCGAGGCGGAGCGGCTGCTGCCCCCGACGCTGGTGCGCTGGGGCGACGGCCCGGTGCCGGGCCTGTCCGACGACCTGACGGTGACCGGCACCCCGGTCGCCCAACTCCCGCTCGGCGTGCACCGGTTGGACGTACGCCACCGGGACGGGCGCACCGCGTCCGCCACGCTCGTCGTCGCGCCGCGCGCCCTGCCGCAGCCCGCGGCCCGCACGCACGGCTTCCTCGTCCAGCTCTACTCGCTGCTGTCCGCCCGCTCCTGGGGCATGGGCGACCTCGGCGACCTCGCGGAGCTCGCGGGCTGGTCGGGGCGCACCATCGGCTCGGGATTCGTGCAGGTCAACCCCTTGCACGCGGCCGTGCCCGGCGCCCCCACCGACCCGTCCCCCTACCGCCCCTCCTCGCGCCGCTTCCCCGACCCGGTGCACCTGCGCGTCGAGGACGTCCCCGAGTACGCGTACGCCACCGGGCGCGCCGCGCTCGACGAGCTGGCCGGGCGCGCCGCCGCGCTGCGCCAACGGGTGCTCGCCAAGGGCGAGCTGATCGACCGGGACGCCGTGTGGGACCTCAAGCGCGAGGCCCTCGGCATCCTGCACCGGGTGCCGCTCGCGCCCGGGCGCCGGGCCGCCTACTGCGACTTCCTCGCCGAGCAGGGCCAGGCGCTGGAGGACCACGCCACCTGGTGCGCGCTCGCCGAGCGGTACGGGCCGCACTGGCGGCGCTGGCCCGAGCCGCTGCGCGACCCCAGGTCGGCCGCGACCGCCCGCGCGCGGCGCGAGCTCATCGACCGCGTCGACTTCCACTGCTGGCTCGCCTGGCTCACCGACACCCAGCTCGCCGCGGCCCAGCGCGCGGCCCGCGAGGCGGGCATGCCGGTGGGCCTCGTGCACGACCTCGCGGTCGGCGTGCACCCCGAGGGCGCCGACGCCTGGGCCCAGCAGGACGCCTTCGCGCCCGGCATGTCCATCGGGGCGCCCCCGGACGCCTTCAACGCGCGCGGCCAGGACTGGGGCCTGCCGCCCTGGCGCCCCGACGTGCTGGCCGCGCGCGGGTACGCCCCCTACCGTGGGCTGCTCCAGGGCCTGCTGCGACACGCGGGCGCCCTGCGCATCGACCATGTGATGGGCCTGTTCCGGCTCTGGTGGGTGCCCGAGGGGCGGCCGCCCACCGACGGCACGTACGTCCACTACGACGCCGAGGCGATGCTCGCCGTCCTCGCCCTGGAGGCGCACCGGGCGGGCGCCGTCGTCATAGGGGAGGACCTCGGCACGGTCGAGCCCGGCGTACGCGAGACCCTCGCCGAGCGGGGGGTGCTCGGCACCTCGGTGCTCTGGTTCGAGCGGGACTGGGCGGGTGACGGGCGCCCGCTGGCCCCCGAGGCCTGGCGGCCCGGCTGTGTGGCCACCGCCACCACCCACGACCTCCCCTCCACCGCGGCCCGGCTCACCGGCGAACACGTCCAGCTCCGCCACCGCCTCGGCCTGCTCACGAGCCCGCTCGCCCAGGAGCAGGGAGCCGCCCGCGCGGAGGTGGCCGAATGGCTCGGCTACCTGGAGCGCCTGGGCCTGCTCCCCGACGCCCCCGGCGACGAGGAGGCCGAGATCCGCGCGGTCTACCAGTTCCTGCTGAGCACCCCGGCCCGGATGGTCGGGGTGTGGCTCCCCGACGCCGTCGGCGACCGCAGACCGCAGAACCTGCCGGGCACGTGGGACCAGTACCCCAACTGGCGCCTGCCGGTGGCGGGCCCCGACGGCCAACCGCTGCCCTTCGAGGCCATCGCGGCGTCGCCCCGGCTGCACGAACTGATGCGGGTGTTCCCGCGGGCGGAGCGGCCCGGGCGCACCCCCTGAGGTGGGGCTTCCCGCCCCGGGGGCCCCGTACGGCACCCCCGGGCGCGCGGCCTGCTCGGGCGTTCGCTAACTTTGCACCGTGGACAAGAAGAACGCCCTGCGCGCCGGCGCCGTAGCAGCCGGTACGACGCTGATGATGCTGCTCATGTCGTCCCCCGCGCTCGCGCTCACGCGCGATGACGGTGATGACCCGGGCCCCGGTCTGAGCGTGATCGACACGATCGGTCTGTTCGTGGTCGCGCCCATCGCGCTGTTCGCGATCATCGCCGGTCTGGTGATGGTGCTGGACAAGTCCCGCAAGGCCCCGAAGAAGGCGTAGCCCTCCGGGTTTCTCCCCACCCGCCCGCCCGTTCCGGCCCCCCGCGAGGGCCGAGCCGGCGGGCGCGCGCGGTTGTATCCGCGCCGGATCCTCCCCCACCCCGCCCCTCCCCGAGACCCTCCGGGGGTGAAGGGCGTTCCTGGGGCTCCGCCCCAGACCCCGTTCGCGCCTTAAGGGCGCTCGTCCTCAATCGCCGGACGGGCTAAAGATGCCCATGCTGACCGGCATCGATGCTGTTAGGGGCGCGGGGAACTGCGCGAGCAACCCCGCACGGTCCGCGCGCGACAGGGGGTTGGGGGCGCGGGGTGCCGTGAGCAGCGCCGTATGGTTCGCGGGCGTGCCGGGCCCTCCGGCGGTTGAGGAGCGGGCCAGGGACCGGGACGCTCAGTGGGCGGCCAGTAGCTTCCTCAGCAGGGCCGACAGTTCGTCGGCCTCGGTGGGGGAGAGGGCCGAGGCCAGAACCGAGGTCTGGGCGGCGAGACCCGCCGTCACGGACGCGTCCACCAGGCTCAGCCCCTTCTCCGTGAGGGTGACCCGCAGCCCCCGCCGATCGTGCGGATCGGGGCTGCGGCGCAGCAGACCCGCCTTCTCCAGCTTGTCCAGCCGCCCCGTCATCCCCCCCGTCGTGAGCATCAGCGTCGCCGAGAGCTGACGCGGGGACAGCGTGTACGGATCGCCCGAGCGCCGCAGCGTGGCGAGGACGTCGAACTCCCCCCGCCCGATGCCGAACGTCGCGTACTCCTTCTCCATCCGGTCGCCCATCGCGCGCGCGATCCGGTAGATCCGCCCGTACACCGCCATGGGGACCGTGTCGAGGTCCGGGCGGACCGCCGCCCACTGGGCGGTGATGGCGTCCACCGCGTCCGAGGGCGCGTCCGGCGGGGTCGGGGGTGTCGTCTTCGCGGAGGTCATGCCTCCAGTATCCGAACCGAGTCGGTAGGACGCAAGAAAGTTGCTTGACGAAAAGTAGCTTACGAGTAAGCTACTTTTCAGCAAGGCAACGCCCGTCCCCCTCCTCGTCCCGGAGTCCTCATGCGTACGTTCCGCAGTCGTACCCGCACCCCGCGCATAGCCGGGGAACGCCGGATGCTCGTCGCCATGGCGGTCGACGCGACCGGCTCCGGGATGTACGTACCGTTCAGCCTGGTCTTCTTCCACCACGTCACCGGGCTCCCGTTCGCCACCGTCGGCCTCGTGCTCACCGTCGTCGGACTGCTCGGGCTCGGCGCGCTTCCGCTCGCCGGGGCGGCGGTCGACCGGTACGGCGCCCAGCGCGTCCAGCTCCTGCTGTACGGGGTGCGCGGCACGGGCTTCCTGCTCTACCCCTTCGCCCACGCGCTGCCCGCCTTCGCCGCCGTCGCCCTGGCCACCGCCTTCGGCGACCGGGCCTTCCCCGCCGTCCAGCAGTCGCTGCTCGGCGAGGTCGCCCAGGGCGCCGACCGGGACCGGCTCCAGGCCTCCTCGCGCGCCCTGCGCAACGGCGGGCTCGGCGCGGGCTCGCTGCTCGCCTCGCTCGTGGTCGGGTTCGCGGGGGACGCCGGGTTCACCGTCGCGGCCTGGCTCAACGCGGCCAGCTTCGCGCTCGCCGCCGTCCTGATGCGCGGCGTGCGGGCCGAACGGCGGGCACCCGCGGACGCCGCGGCGAGGCCGTCCGCGGGCTACCGGCAGGTCTTCGCCGACCGGCCCTTCCTCGGCCTGACGGCGGTCAACTTCCTGAACGCGCTGGGTTATTCGGCCCTGTCGGTCCTCTTCCCGCTGTACATCACCACCTGGCTGCGCGGCCCCCAGGCCATCACCGGCACCGCGTTCACGCTCAACACCGTGATGTGCGCGGGGGGCGGGGTCGTGATCGCCGCCCGGGTCCGCTCCCGCGGTGCCCGCCGCACCCGCTCGGCGGCACTGGGCTCGCTCCTGTTCGCCGCCGCCTTCGCCGCGCAGATCGTGCTCGGTACGTTCCGGCCCGGCTCGGGGATCGTGCTCGGCGGGGCGCTCCTGCTCATCGTCGCCCTGTACACCCTGGGCGAGCTCGTCCACAGCCCGTCGGCCGGCGCGCTCTCGGTGGCGGCCGCGCCCGAGGCCCTGCGGGGGCGCTACCTCGCGGCGTACCAGCTGTCCTGGTCGCTCTCCGCGGCCGTCGCGCCCTCGCTCTTCACGGCGCTGATGGCGGCCGACGGCCGGCTGCCGTGGCTCCTGCTCGTCGTCACGTCGCTGGTGGCGGCGGGAGGCCTGCTGCGCCTGGAGCGGGTGCTGCCGCAGAGCGCCGTCCAGGTCACCCCCGTCACCCCGGTCGCCTCCGTCGCGCCGATCGCGGCGGTGCCCACGGCCGTCGCCGCCCGCTGAGCCGTCCCCGTCCCGACCCCACTCTTCCCAGGGAGCCCCTCATGAACCGGAACCATCTCGTCACCGTCGCCCTCACCGCGCTCGCGCCCGCCTCCTGGGGGTCCACCTACTTCGTCACGACCCAGTTCCTGCCCGCCGACCGGCCGCTGTTCACCGGCATGATGCGGGCGCTGCCCGCGGGACTCGCCCTGCTGGCGCTCACCAGACGGCTGCCGAGAGGGGACTGGTGGTGGAAGGCGGTGGTGCTCGGGGCGCTGAACATCGGGGCGTTCTTCCCGCTGCTCTTCCTCTCCGCCTACCGGCTGCCCGGCGGCATGGCCGCGGTGATCGGCTCGGTCGGACCGCTCTGGGTGGCCGGGCTCGCCGCCCTCTTCCTCGGCGAGAAGCCCACCCTGCGCACCCTGCTCACCGGCATCGCGGCCGCCCTCGGGGTCAGCCTCGTGGTCCTGAAGGCGGCCGGTTCCTTCGACGCGATCGGCGTCCTCGCCACGCTCGGCTCGTCCGCCTCGATGTCGGCCGGGACCGTGTTCACCAAGCGGTGGGGGCGGCCCGAAGGGGCCGGGCCGCTGGTGCTGACCGGCTGGCAACTCACCGCGGGCGGACTCCTGATCGCGCCGGTCGCCTTCTTCGTGGAGGGCGCGCCGCCCGCGCTCGACGGACGCAACATCGCCGGATACGTCTACCTCGCCCTGGTGAACACGGCCATCGCGTACTGGCTCTGGTTCCGCGGCATCGGCCGGATGACCGCGACCTCCGTCACCTTCCTCGGGCCGCTCTCGCCGCTCACCGCCGCCGTCATCGGCTGGGCGGCCCTCGGCCAGGCGCTCGCCCCCGTCCAGCTGCTCGGCATGGCGATCGCCTTCGGCGCCACCCTCGCCGGGCAGGCGACCCCCAGGAAGCGGCAGGCCGAGGCGGTCCAATCGTTCAGTTCTCCTGAAGTTGTCGAGCAGAAACTTTCGATGGACCTGACCGGTCCGACGGTGCGACGGTAGGGGCCTGTCGGGCCCGGGGGACACCAACCCGCCCGGGCCCACCCCACCACCGGGCGCACCCACCCGCCGCATGAAACGGAGTCATCGTGACCGTCCTGGACCGAGTCCACAGCACACCGCGCGCCACCGCGGCCCAGAAGGCGGGGCAGGCCTCCGGGCTCGGGCTCGTGTTCGCGGCCGTCGCGACGGTCGTCTGGTCCGGGAGTTTCGTCGCCTCCCGGGCGCTGCACGACTCGGTCCCGCCCGTGCAGGCCGCGTTCTGGCGCTGGCTGATCGCCATCGCCGCGGTCGCCCCGTTCGCCGCCCGGGAGGCCTGGCGCCAACGCGCCCTGATCCGGCGCCACCTGGGATATCTGACGGCGGCCTCGCTGCTCGGCATCACGGTCTACAACACCCTGGTCAACCAGGCCGGGACCTCCACCTCGGCCGGCAACATGGGCATGATCATGGCCGCTTCGCCGGTCCTGATGGCCGTCCACGAGCGGCTCACCGGCGGCCGGCTCGGCGCCCGGCGCACGACCGGGCTGCTCGTCGCGGTGGCCGGGGTGCTCCTCCTGGTCACCAAGGGCTCGCTCGCCCTCGACCTCGCCCCGGGCGACCTCTGGATGGTCGCCGCCGCCCTCAGCTTCGCCTCGTACAGCGTGCTGCTGCGGCGCCGCCCGGCCGAACTCGGCGCCCTCGCCTTCCTGTTGACCACCTTCGTGCTCGGCGCGCTCATGCTGGCTCCCGCGTACGGGATCAGCCTCGCCGTCCAGGGCGGCTTCGCCGCGACGCCCGGCACCGTCGGCCCGCTCCTCTATGTCGGCGTCCTCTCCTCCGCCGTCGCCTTCTTCGCCTGGAACAAGGCGATCGCCCTGATCGGCGCAGCCCGGGCCGGGGTCGTCTACTACCTCCAGCCGGTCTGCGTGGCCCTGCTCTCCTACCCCCTGCTCGGCGAGGCGATGGGCCCGGCGCAGCTGGTCTCCATGGCGCTCATCCTCGGCGGGGTCGTCCTCGGATCCCGACGGTAGGGGCCGCCGGTATGTTGCGTCCCATGAGCGAGTGGGACATCAAGAAGCTGCACATCCTGCGGACCCTGCGCGAGCAGGGCACCGTGACCGCGACCGCCGAGGTGCTCATGATGACGCCCTCGGCGGTCTCGCAGCAGCTCTCCAACCTCGCCAAACAGCTCGGCGTGACCCTGCTCGAAGCGCACGGACGCCGGGTGCGGCTCACCGACGCCGCCCATCTCGTGCTGCGCCACGCAGAGGCGGTCTTCGCCCAACTGGAGCGCGCGGACGCCGAGTTGGCGGGCTACTTGCAGGGCGAGGCGGGCGAGGTGCGGATCGGGGCGTTCTCGACCGCCGTGCCCGCCCTCGTCGTACCGGCCGTACAGCAGCTGCGCCGCAGTCATCCGGCCCTGGAGGTGCGGGTGCGGGAGGCCGAGGCCGCGGAGGCGTACGAACTGCTCTCGGCCGGGGCCGTTGACCTCGCCCTCTCCCTCGCCGCGCACGCGCCGAGCGCCCGCGACCCGAAGTTCGCGCTGCTGCCCCTGCTGACCGACCCGCTCGACGTGGCGCTGCCCGCCGGACACCCGCTCGCCGCCGAGCCGGGGCTCAGGCTCGCCGACCTCGCGCACGAGCCGTGGATCTTCGGCGGCAGCGGGCCCTGGTCCGAGATCACCACGGCGGCCTGCGAGGCGGCCGGGTTCGTGCCGGAACAGGCGCACAGCGCGGCCGGCTGGACCGCGATCCTGGCCATGGTGGAGGCCGGGATGGGGGTCGCCCTGGTGCCTCGGATGGCCGCCGCCGACCGCCGCGCGGGCGTCGTCATGCGGATACTCAGCGCGGACCAGCCGCGGCGGCACGTCGTGGCGGCGGTGCGGCGCGGCGCGGAGGAGGGGCCCGCGGTGGCCCGGGTCCTCGCCGCCCTGCGCGAGGTCGCGAACACCCGGCCCGCCGGATAGCGCCCGCCCTAGGCGCCGGCGTGGACCGCGTCCAGACGGGCCAGTTCGTCCGCGGTGAGGCGCAGCGCGCCCGCCGCCACGTTGTCGACGAGGTGCCCCGGGTCGCCGGTGCCGGGGATGGCGAGCACATGCGGGCCGCGGTGCAGCGTCCACGCCAGGCGGACCCGCGCCGCGCTCACCCCGTGGGCGCGCGCGACGGCCAGCACCTCCTCGTTCTCCGGGCCGCCCGCGCCCGTCTCGCGCCCGGCCCCGGCGATCGCGTAGAACGGCACGAACGCGATGCCCCGCTCGCCGCACAGCCGCAGCATCTCCTCCTGCTCCGCGGACGCCCCGATGCCGTACGGGTTCTGGACGCACACGACCGGCGCGATGGCCAGCGCCTCGTCGAGGTGGGCGGGGCGCACGTTGGACAGGCCCAGGTGCCGGATCAGCCCCGCCTCGCGCAGCTCGGCCAGCGCGCCGAAGCGCTCGGCGATCGGATCGGTGCCGACGATGCGCAGGTTCACCACGTCCAGGTGGTCACGGCCGAGCTGGCGCAGGTTCTCCTCGACCTGCCCGCGCAGCGCCCCGGGCGTCCTGGCGTGCTCGCCCCACTCGCCCGACGGGACGCGGGTGGGCCCGACCTTGGTGGTGATGACGAGGTCGTCGGCGTACGGGGCGAGCGCCCGGTTGATCAGCTCGTTCGCGGAACGGAGCGGCGAGAAGTAGAACGCGGCGGTGTCGATGTGGTTGACGCCGAGCTCGACCGCCCTGCGCAGCACGCCGATCGACCGCTCCCGGTCGCTCGGCACGGCGTCGGCGCGCAGCGCCGGGCCCTGCTGCGGAAGGCGCATCGCGCCGAAGCCGATCCGGTTGACGGCCAGGTCGCCGAGCTTCCAGGTGCCCGCGGCCGCCGCGGTGATCTTCTCTGAGGTCGTGGTCATGGCGGGAGTCTGGCAGCGGGCGGGCGGGCGGCGGGGAGATGGCAGCAAGCTGCCAAACTGTTCAGCTGTGCTGAATGGACTGTGCGGAAACTTTCGATGGACGTGAGCTGTGGGGGCGGGCGAGAGTCGGGGCATGACTTCCGCCAGCGAGAACACCGCCGCCGCATCCGCAGAGGACCCGCACGCCAACGACGCCGCCCCGTACGGAGGCGGCGACCCGTACGCCGACTACCGCTCCGGTGACTTCGCCTTCACCGAGCTCGTCGACCTCGCGGACCGACGGCTCGGCGCGGGAGTCATCGCCGCCAACGACGAGTTCTTCGCCGAGCGCGAGAACCTGCTCGTGCGCGAGCGGGCCGTGTTCGACCCCGAGCACTTCGGGCACAAGGGCAAGATCATGGACGGCTGGGAGACCCGCCGCCGTCGCGGAGTTGACGCCGATCACGTCTTCCCCGCGCCCGAGGACCACGACTGGGCGCTCGTCCGTCTCGGCGCGCCCGGCGTGATCAAGGGGATCGTCGTCGACACGGCGCACTTCCGGGGCAACTACCCGCAGCGGGTCTCGGTCCAGGCCACCTCGGTCGAGGGCTCGCCGAGCCCCGAGCGGCTCCTCGCCGACGACGTGAAGTGGGACGAGATCGTCCCGCCCACGCCGGTGCGCGGCCACGCCGAGAACGGCTTCGAGATCACCACCGGCCGCCGCTACACCCACGTCCGGCTCTGCCAGCACCCCGACGGCGGTGTCGCCCGTCTGCGCGTGCACGGCGAGGTCGTGCCGGACCCGGAGTGGCTCGACACGCTCGGCACGATCGACCTCGTGGCGGTCGTCAACGGCGGTGCGTACGAGGACGCGTCCGACAAGTTCTACTCCTCGCCGACGCAGATCATCCTGCCCGGTACGTCGCGGAAGATGGACGACGGCTGGGAGAACCGCCGTCGCCGCGTCCGCGACACCAACGACTGGGTACGGTTCCGGCTGGTCGCACAGGGGGCGATCAGGGCGGTCGAGATCGACACGGCGTACCTGTTGGGGAACGCGGCGGGGTGGGTCGCGCTGAGCGGGCGCAACGGTGAGACGGGGGAGTGGTTCGAGATCATCCCGCGTACGCGTCTTGAGCCCGACACGCTGCACCGGTTCCGCCTGCCCGCACAGGCGGTGGCGACGCATGTCCGTCTCGACGCGTTTCCCGACGGTGGGGTGGCGCGGATGCGGCTGCATGGGGCGCTGACGGCCGAGGGGTCGGCCGAACTCGGCCGCCGCTACACGGAGTTGACCGGCTGACCCGGTCTCGTCCTCTTCCGCCCGGCGGCACGGTTGCGCGTACGACGCCCGTCCGTCGGGCGGTCTTCATTCCCCACCCCGCCCCTTCCCGAAAGCCTCCGGCGGGGAGGGGCGGGGGAGGGGGAGGGGAGGCCAGCTTCCCGGGGGCTCCGCCCCCGGACCCCCAGCGGGGGCTTCGCCCCCTGCACCCCTGCGGGGGCTTCGCCCCGAAAAGTGCTGCCCGCCCCCCAGGCCGCGGGGCGAATTCAGCACCTCCGGCGTTTGAGGAGCGGGGTTCTGGGCGGAGCCCCGAGGGGGTGTGGGGTGGGGAGGGCCCGCAGGGCGTCCCCACCCCGGCCTTCGCTACGCGGACTCTGCGTCGGCCGTCCGGGCCCGGAGCGCTCGCTCCACACCCGCCCGGGACTCCGAGATCAGGCGGCGGAGCGACGCGTTCGGCTGGGCCGAGTCGAGCCAGGCGTCCGTCGCGTCCAGGGTGTCCTGGGAGACCAGCAGCGACGGGTACAGGCCCACCGCGATCTGCTGGGCGATCTCGTGCGAGCGGGACTCCCACACGTCCTTGACCGCGGCGAAGAACTTCGAGGAGTACGGCGCGAGCAGCTCGCGCTGGTCGGTCTGCACGAAGCCGCCGATCACCGCTTCCTGCACCGCGTTCGGCAGTGTGTCGCCCTCCACGACCGACGCCCACGCCTCGGCCTTGGCCTCCGGCGTCGGCCGCGCGGCCCGCGCGGTCGCCGCGTGGCGCTCGCCCGCCGCCGTCCGGTCGCGCTCCAGCTCCGCCGCGATCTCCGGCTCGTCGAAGACGCCGGTCGCGGCGAGCCGCTCCACGAACGCCCAGCGCAGCTCGGTGTCCACGGCGAGCCCCTCGATGACCTCCGCGCCCGTCAACAGAGCCTGGAGCAGGTCGAGTTGCTGCGGCGTCCGGGCCGTCGCGGCGAACGCGCGGGCCCAGGCCAGCTGGTGGTCGCTGCCCGGCTCGGCGGTGCGCAGGTGCGCCAGCGTCGCGTCGGTCCACTGGGTCAGACCCGCGTCGCGCCACTCGGGCGCCGCGTACAGGTCGATGGCCAGCTTGACCTGCCGGTGCAGGGACTGGACCACGCCGATGTCGGACTCCTTGGCGATGCCGGAGAGCACCAGCGCCAGGTAGTCGCGCGTGGCGAGTTCGCCGTCGCGGGTCATGTCCCAGGCCGAGGCCCAGCACAGGGCGCGCGGCAGGGACTCGGTGAAGTCGCCCAGGTGCTCGGTGACGACCCGCAGGGACTCCTCGTCCAGGCGGACCTTCGCGTACGAGAGGTCGTCGTCGTTGAGCAGCACGACCGCCGGGCGGCGGGTGCCCGCGGGCAGCTCGACCGCGGTGCGCTCGGCGGCCTCGATGTCCAGCTCGAACCGGTTCGTGCGGACCAGCTTGCCCGCCCCGTCCAGGTCGTAGAAGCCGATCGCGATGCGGTGCGGCCGCAGCGTCGGCTCGCCCTGCGCGCCGGCGGGCAGCGCCGGGGCCTCCTGGAGGACGGTGAAGGAGGTGATGGTGCCCGAGTCGTCCACGACGAGCTCGGGACGCAGCACGTTGATGCCGGCCGTCTCCAGCCACGCCCGCGACCAGGCCTTCAGATCGCGGCCGCTCGTCTTCTCCAGCGCCCCGAGCAGGTCGGACAGGCGGGTGTTGCCGAACGCGTGCGCCTTGAAGTAGGCCTGCACGCCCTGGAAGAACTCGTCCATGCCGACGTACGCCACGAGCTGCTTGAGCACGGAGGCGCCCTTGGCGTACGTGATGCCGTCGAAGTTGACCAGGACGTCGTCCAGGTCGCGGATGTCGGCCATGATCGGGTGCGTCGAGGGAAGCTGGTCCTGGCGGTAGGCCCAGGTCTTCATCGAGTTGGCGAACGTGGTCCAGGAGTGCGGCCACTTCGAGCCCTCGGCGTACGCCTGGCAGGCGATCGAGGTGTAGGTGGCGAACGACTCGTTCAGCCAGAGGTCGTTCCACCACTCCATCGTCACCAGGTCGCCGAACCACATGTGGGCGAGCTCGTGCAGGATGGTCTCGGCGCGCACCTCGTAGGCGGCGTCCGTCACCTTCGAGCGGAACACGTACTGGTCGCGGATGGTGACCGCGCCCGCGTTCTCCATCGCGCCCGCGTTGAACTCCGGAACGAAGAGCTGGTCGTACTTGGCGAACGGGTAGGCGTAGTCGAACTTCTCCTGGAACCAGTCGAAGCCCTGCCGGGTCACCGCGAAGATCTCGTCCGCGTCGAGGAACTCGGCGAGCGAGGGACGGCAGTAGATGCCCAGCGGCACGGACTGCCCGGCCGGGCCCTCGTACGAGGAGTGCACCGAGTGGTACGGGCCCACGATCAGCGCGGTGATGTACGAGGAGATGCGCGGCGTCGGCTCGAAGACCCAGACGTCGTCCTTGGGCTCCGGCGTCGGCGAGTTGGAGATCACCGTCCAGCCGCTCGGTGCCTTCACGGTGAACTGGAAGGTCGCCTTCAGGTCGGGCTGCTCGAACGAGGCGAACACCCGGCGCGCGTCCGGGACCTCGAACTGCGTGTAGAGGTAGGCCTGTTGGTCCACCGGGTCCACGAAGCGGTGCAGACCTTCGCCGGTGTTGGTGTACGCGCAGTCCGCGACGACCTTCAGCTCGTTCGGGCCCGCTTCGAGCCCGGCCAGCGCGATCCGGCTGTCGGCGAACACGGCGGCCGCGTCCAGCGCGGTCCCGTTCAGGACGACCTCGTGCACGCTCGGCGCGACCAGGTCGATGAAGGTCTCCGCCCCGGCCTCGGCAGAATCGAAGCGCACGGTGGTCACGGACCGATACGTGCCGCCCTCCTGCGCGCCGCTCAGGTCGAGCTCGATCTCGTACGAGTCAACGGTGAGCAGGGCGGCCCGCCGCTGCGCCTCTTCACGGGTCAGATTCGTGCCAGGCACCCGGTCATCTCCTTCAGATGCTTCAGTTCCATCAGATCGTGATGTTTCCGGCCATCCTTGCACGCACGACGCGGGCAGCGCGATGTCCGTTTTCCGCCGGTGAACAGGGGCCCGCGCGACCACGCTTGTGGCATGACGATCCACACCGCACGCCCCGTCGATCCCGCCGTCCTCAAGCAGCTCCGCGACACCGACGACGCCGGGCGGCCGTGCGTCCCCTACACCGACCACGAGGGCGGCTCCCCGCTGCGCTGCTGCCTGCGCCCGATCCGGCCCGGCGAGCGGGTGGCCCTCGTCTCGTACGCCCCGCTGCGCCGCTGGGCCGCCGAGACCTCGGCCGCCCCGGGTGCCTACGACGAGCAGGGCCCGGTCTTCATCCACGCCGAGGAGTGCGAAGGACCCACCGCGGCCGACCACCCCTTCACGCGGCCCGGGGCGCTGCGGGTCCTGCGGCGCTACAGCCGGGACGGGCACATCCTGGGAGGGCGGCTCCTGGCGTTCCCCGCGGACGCGGCCCCCGCCTTCGACGCGGCCCTCGACGAGGCGTTCGCCGACCCGGAGGTCGCCCTGGTGCACGTCCGCGCCGTCGAGTACGGCTGCTTCCAGTTCGAGGTGCGCCGGCCCTAACCGGCCTCGTCGAGCGCCTTCGCGAACTCCCGCACCCGCGCGCTGTCCCCGCCCCGGCGCCACACCAGGCCGAGCGCGGACCTCGGCACCCCGCCGACCGGCACGAACACCACGTCGTCCCGGCGGTGGTAGTCGGCGGTCGGCCGGCACACGAGCATCGTGCCGACGCCCGCCGCGACCAGCGTCAGGCCCTCCTGGAGAGTGCCCACCCACGGCCCGCCCGCAGCTGGTGCCTGGGCCTCGCGCCAGTACGCGGGGGCCGGGTCCGCCGGGGCGATCAGGCGGGCCCCGGCGAGGTCGGCGGCGGTGAGCGAGGCCCGCGAGGCGTACGGGTGGCGCACCGACACCGCGAGGGTCTGCGGACGCACCGAGAACACCGGGCCGAGTTCGAGATCGGGCTCGGCCACCGGCAGCAGCACCACGGCCGTGTCCACCTCCCCGCGCCGCACCGCCCCGAAGGGGTCGGCGAGCGGCAGCTCGGTGATGCTGGTCGCCACCTCGGGGCAGCGGTCGCGGAACGCGGCGATCGCGCGCGTGGTGCGGCCGTCGGCGGCGCCCTGGAAGCCGATCCGCAGGGTCGCGCCGAGCCCGCGCGCCGACGCCCGCGCCTCGTCCACCGTGGTCGCCAACGCCTCGTAGGCGGGCCGGAGTTCGTCCGCGAAGCGCTCGCCGAACGGGGTCAGCCGTACGCTCCTGCTGGTCCGGTCCACCAGCCGTGCCCCCAGCCTGCGCTCCAGGGCGGCGAGCAGCTGGCTGACCCGGCTCTGCGAGACGTACAGCCGCTCTCCCGTCCGGCCGAAGTGCAGCTCCCGCGCCAGCACCAGGAAGCACTCCAGCTCGCGTATCTCCAGACCCGCCACGGCCCACCCCGTCGATCGATGCGTGTGGCTCATAGAAGGATGAGCGCTTCGCCGTTGTTCCCCGCGGCCGGGCGCCGAAAGGTGGGGGCATGGACACCGCCACCGAACCGAGCGCCCCCGCCGGGGTGTTGAGCCCGGCGCGCGGCCGGGCCGCCGTGCTCGCCGTCGCCGCCACCACCTTCAGCGTCGTCACCACCGAGATGCTGCCCGTCGGGCTGCTCAGCCCGATCGCCGCCGCCCTCCGCGTCTCCGAGGGGACCGCCGGGCTCGCCGTCACCCTGCCCGGCCTGGTCGCCGCCCTCACCGCGCCCCTGCTGCCCGCCCTCGCGGGCCGCGCCGACCGGCGCTCGCTCCTGGTCGGCCTGACCCTGCTGCTCGCCCTCGCCGACCTGGCCTCCGCGCTGGCCCCCGCCTTCGCGGTGCTGCTCGCGGCCCGGCTGGTCGTCGGGGTGTGCATCGGCGGGATCTGGGCCGTCGCGGCCGGGCTCGGGCACCGGCTCGTGCCCCCGCGGGCGGTCGGCCGGGCCACCGCCGTCATCTTCAGCGGGATCGCGGTGGCCTCCGTCGTCGGCGTCCCCGCGGGCGCCCTGGCGGGTCAACTCGCGGGCTGGCGCTGGGGGTTCGCGCTCGTCGGCCTCCTCGCGGCGATCGTCGCCGGGCTGCTCGCGGCCCTCCTGCCGCCGCTGCCCGCCGAGTCCGCGGTGCGCCCGGCCGCCTTCCGCGCCGTCCTGCGGCTCGCGCCGATCAGGACCGGACTGCTGCTCCTGGCCCTCCTGGTCACCGGCCACTTCGCCGCGTACACCTACGTCCGGCCGGTCCTGGAGCGGGCCCACGGGATCGGCGGCGGCGCCATCAGCGCGCTGCTCCTGCTGTACGGCGTGGCGGGCGTCGCCGGGAACTTCCTCGGCGGCACCGTTTCGGCCCGCTCCCCGGGGCGGGCGCTGCGCACCATGGCGGCGGCCCTCGCGGCCACCCTGTTCCTCCTGGCCGCCCTCGGCGACGGCGCGGCCGTGGCCGTCGTCCTGCTCGTGGTGTGGGGGCTCGCCTACGGCGGCGTCTCGGTCGCCGGCCAGAACTGGTTCTCGGCCGCCGCGCCCCGGGCCAGGGAGGCCGTGACGGCGCTGTTCGCTGGGGTGTTCAACGCGGCGATCGCGCTGGGCGCGGCGGCCGGGGGCCTGGCCGTGGACCGCGCGGGCGAGCCGGGCGTGCTGTGGCTGGGCGGCGCTCTCGCGGCGCTGGCCCTCGCGGTTGCGGCCCGTGCCCGGCTCGCGGGCGGGTGAGCGCGGGCGAGGGGGCGGCCGCCGTCGAAAGCGCCTGCCCCCTCGCCGTCCGGCACCCTCGGCCGGCCGCGCTGCTCAGCCCCTGAGCTCGGCCGCCACCAGCTCGGCGATCTGCACGGCGTTCAGCGCCGCGCCCTTGCGGAGGTTGTCGTTGGAGAGGAACAGCGCGAGGCCGTGCTCGACGGTCTCGTCGACGCGGATGCGGCCCACGTACGAGGCGTCCTTGCCCGCCGCCTGGAGCGGGGTCGGGATCTCGGACAGCTCGACGCCGGGGGCGTCCTTCAGGAGCTCGTACGCGCGCTCCACGCTGATCGGGCGCTCGAAGCGGGCGTTCACCTGGAGCGAGTGGCCGGAGAAGACCGGCACGCGGACGCAGGTGCCGGAGACCTTCAGGCCGGGGATCTCCAGGATCTTGCGGGACTCGTTGCGGAGCTTCTGCTCCTCGTCGGTCTCGAAGGAGCCGTCGTCGACGATGCTGCCCGCCAGGGGGAGCACGTTGAAGGCGATGGGGCGCTTGTAGACGCCCGGCTCGGGGAACTCGACCGCGTCGCCGTCGAAGGTCAGCCGGTCGGCCGCCTCGGCGACCTGGCGGGCCTGGGTGTGCAGCTCGGCCACGCCCGCCAGACCGGAGCCGGAGACGGCCTGGTAGGTGGTGGCGACCATGGCGGTCAGGCCGGCCTCGCCGTGCAGCGGGCGCAGCACCGGCATCGCGGCCATCGTGGTGCAGTTCGGGTTGGCGATGATGCCCTTGGGGCGGTCCTTGACCGCGTGCGGGTTGACCTCGGAGACCACGAGGGGGACCTCGGGGTGGCCGCGCCAGGCGGAGGAGTTGTCGATCACGACGGCGCCCTGGGAGGCGACCTTCTCGGCCAGGGCGCGCGAGGTGGCGCCGCCCGCCGAGAACAGCACGATGTCCAGGCCCGTGTAGTCGGCGGTGGCCGCGTCCTCGACCGTCACGCCGTCCAGGACGGTGCCCGCGGAGCGCGCGGAGGCGAACAGGCGCAGCTCGTCGACCGGGAAGTCCCGCTCCACGAGGATCTTGCGCATGACCGACCCGACCTGCCCGGTGGCTCCGACGATTCCGACCCTCACGGTGACTCCCTTGATGCTCACGTGCTTCACGTGCTCCTGTACGGCTCCGGCGCACCCATGATGCGTCGGGTCCCGGCGGACTTGTCCAATCCATTGTCCGGGGTGTGGGACACCTGCCCACTTGTGACAAGTCCATGGCATCCGTGTTGCATCCGCCCCGAAATGCCCCGCGGAGCCGTTTTTGCTGGCTACGGTCCTGGCAGGCCGGTCGATCATCGGCCGCACCGCACCGCATTCCGGAGGATTTCCCGTGCCCGTATCCCGCCGCAGCCGGGCCATAGCCGCCCTTGCCGCCGCCCCGGTGATCCTGTCCCTGGCGACGCCCGCCGTCGCCCGAGGGGGCTCCGACCAGCACCTCGCCAGGAAGCTGGTCAAGGAGGCGTCGGGAGAGAGCGCCTACCGCCACCTGGAGGCCTTCCAGAAGATCGCCGACGCCAACGGCGGCAACCGGGCCGCCGGCACCCCCGGCTACGACGCCTCGGCCGCCTACGTGTACGGACAGCTGGAGCGGGCCGGGTACGACGTCTCGTACCAGGACTTCACGTTCTACGAGTCGAAGACCCTGCGCCAGAAGCTGACCGCGGGCGGGCGCGAACTGCCCACCGCCGCCTACCAGTTCAGCAAGTCGACCCCGGCGGGCGGGCTGACCGCCGAGGTGAAGGCGGCCCGGGTCGACGACACCCCCGGCTGCTCGCTCGACGACTACGCCTCCGGCACCTTCACCGGGAAGATCGCGCTGGTGAAGCGCGGCAGCTGCACCTTCCAGGAGAAGGAGGCCGTCGCGGCCAAGGCGGGCGCGGCCGGGCTCATCGTCTACAACCACTCCGGCACCGACCCGGTGCACGGCACGGTCGGGGCGCCCGAGAACGCCCACGTCCCGGCCGCCGGGATCTCCCTCGCGGACGGCGAGGCGCTCGCCGCCCAGCTCGCCAGGGGCCCGGTCGAGGTCACCCTGGACGTGGCCACCGAGGCCCTCGCCAAAAAGACCCGCAACGTGATCGCCGAGACCCGCACCGGCAGCCCGGACAGCGTGGTCGCGCTCGGCAGCCACCTCGACTCGGTGCCCGCGGGGCCCGGCATCAACGACAACGGCTCCGGCTCGGCGGGCCTGCTCGAAGTCGCGCTCAAGCTGGCCAAGGAGACCAAGCAGACCCGCAAGCACCCCAAGCAGCTCCCCAACAAGGTGCGGTTCGCCTGGTGGTCCGGCGAGGAGCTCGGGCTGCTCGGCTCCGAGCACTACGTGAAGAACCTCACCGAGCGGCAGAAGCAGCAGATCAAGCTGTATCTGAACTTCGACATGATCGGCTCGCCCAACGCGGCGGAGCTCGTCTACGACGGCGACGACTCCGACAAGAAGGGCGCGGGCCCCGGGCCCGCCGGATCGGCGCAGATCGAGAACCTGATCAACACCTACCTCGACCAGCGGCACGTCCCGCACGAGGGCTACGACTTCGACGGGCGCTCCGACTACGGCCCCTTCATCGCGGTCGGCATCCCGGCCGGCGGCACCTACACCGGCGCCGAGGAGATCAAGACGCCCGAGCAGGCGAAGAAGTGGGGCGGCCGGGCCGGTGAGGCCTTCGACCCCAACTACCACGCCAAGGGCGACACGCTGCGGAACATCGACAAGCGGTACTTCGACCTCAACATCGACGTCATCGCGCAGGCGGTCGGCACGTACGCGGTCGACCTGAGCTCGCTCAAGGGCTGAGCGCACACGACGAAGCGGGGCGGGTGCTCGTGAAGAGCGCCCGCCCCGCCGTGTGCGGACCACCCGTTACGGGGTGACCTTCTGGATGAGCACGCTGCCGCTGCCCGCCGCGGTGCCGCGCTCGTTCACCAGCTGCACGGTGCCGAAGAACTGACGGCCCTCGGGAGCCGCGCCCGCCGCGACGACATCCGCCGTCACCTGGGCGGACGCGCCGCCCACCAGCTTGACGGTCTTGCTCTCGTCGACCTTGACGGCGCCGAGCGAGGGCGCGAAGTACACGTCCTTGTAGGCGTACGTCGTCGACCCGGACGGGACCGCGTAGCCCGCGACCTGGATCGTGTACGTGCCCGGGGCCGGCTTGACCAGGCTGACCGACTCGTCCGAGCTGCTGGTCGTGGACTTGCCGACGGTCCTGCCGTCCTGGTCCAGGACGTACAGGTCGAGGTCGGCGCCCTTGTCGGAGGTGCCGCCGATGGACACGTCCAGGTGCTCGACACCCGCTCCGACGGTGACGGTGCTGGTCTGCGTCTCACCGGCCTTGATGGTGGGCGTGGCGACCTTCGCGGAGCCGAGCGAGCCGCCCTTCAGCCTGCCGTCGAGCGCGGCGAAGCCGTTGGTGACCTTCCACTGCACGGGGGCCGGGGTGCCCACCTTGGCCTCGGGCACCGTCTGGGTGGCCGGGTCGAAGGAGACGCCGAGGACCGAGGCGTCCAGCTTGAAGGAGTTGTCCAGGTACGGCGACGTACGGCGCGCCTCGACCTCGATCTCCCACACGCCGGGCTGCGGGTTCGCGTACGAACGCAGGTCCGGGCGGCAGGTGTTGGCCGGGTTGTCGTAGTTCGGGTAGCAGTTCGGCGTCCCCGTGGGGTCGACGGCCACACCGTAGGGGTGGATGGAGATGAAGCGGGTCTGGCTGCCCGAGCGCAGCGCGCCCATGCGGACCTCCAGGTTCTTCGCGCCCGCCGGGACGGTCAGGAAGTACGACTTGGTGGAGTTGCGCTGCACCGTCGAGGAGGCCGTGAAGGTGTAGCCGGGGCCCGCGACCGGGGTCGCCACGATGACCGTGGCCATGATCTGCTGGTCGACGCCGACCGTCTTCGGGTCGTCGACCTGGAGGATCGCGCTGTGTACGCCGCCGGACCTCGGGTGCGCCTGCACCTTGACGGTGACGGGCTTGCCGAGCGGCAGGTTCACCTCGTCGTCGCCGAGCACCCGGAACGTGCCGTCGTCGTTCTTGAACGACAGCTTGTGCCGGACGTTCTTGTCCGGGCCGGTGGTGCGGGTGACCGTGACGTCGTACGTCTTCTTCTGCCCGGCCTTCAGGCCGCTCTCGCGGTCGTAGATGCCGGTGCCGGTGTTCGGGGTCTTGAGCGCCGGGCTGAGCACGCTGGAGACCGGGGCGGTGACGGTGTACTCGTGGGCCGGGGCCTTCTTCTTCGCGGTCTGCTTGATCGCGTCCCAGGCGCCCACGATGTTGATGAGGCCGGAGCCCTCCTGGTAGGCCTGAACGCCCTTGATGTGCTTGGCCGTCGAGGTCAGCGCGGTGCGCAGGTCGGCCGGCGGCAGGTCGATGCCCTGCTGCTTGGCGGCGGACAGGAGCAGCGCCGAGGCGCCCGCGGCCTGCGGGGAGGCCATCGAGGTGCCCTGGAGCATCGAGTAACCGGCCGGCAGGCTGTAGCCCGACTCCTTGACCGGGCTGCCGGGCAGCCAGGTCTGGGTGGAGTTGATGGCCGCGCCGGGGGCCGTGAGGGTGGGCGTGAAGCCGCCGTCCTCACGCGGGCCGCGCGAGGAGAACGGCATCATCTGGTAGTCCGTGGACACCCCGGAGCCGTAGTTGGCGGCCCAGGTCTCCTTGGAGATGCTCGCGCCGACGGAGATGACGTGGTCGGCGAGGCCGGGGTCACCGATGGTGTTCACGCCCGGGCCGTCGTTGCCGGCCGAGATGACCAGCTGCACGCCGTAGGAGTCGATGAGGCGCTTGTAGAGCTCGGCGCGCGCGGTGTTGCCGTCGTTGAGCGCCGGCAGACCGCCGATCGACATGTTGACGATGTCGACGTGGCGGTTGGTGACGAGGTCGATCATGCCCTCGGTCAGCGCGATGTTGGTGCAGCCGCCGTTCCAGTTGCAGGCGCGCGAGGAGACGATCTTCGCGCCGGGCGCGGCCCCGCTCATCTTGCCGCCGAACAGCCCGTTCGCGGAGGTGATGCCCGCGACGTGGGTGCCGTGCTCGGACTCGATGACGCCGATGTTGACGTAGTCCGAGGTGTGCCCGGCCTTGTCGTAGACGACGTTCTTGCGGATCTCCACGGTGAACGGCACCCGCTCGACGACGTCGGTCGCCGGGTTGTCGGTACCGAAGTAGCCGACCTGGTAGCCGTCCTTGTACGGCTTCATCGGCACGTCGTCCGTGAAGTCGTTGTTGTTGTTCAGGTCCACGCGGACCGTGCCGGCGACCGGGTCGTAGAGCACGCCCCAGGTGTCGGTGGTGTCCCCGTCCCGGTTCAGGTCACCGGCCTCGTCGCCGCCCGCGGTCGCCTTCTCGGCGAACGTGGAGAAGTCGTAGGAGCCCGCCGGGGCCTTCCACGTCTTGCCGCCCGCGGTGAACGTCGGCCCGGACACAGCCGTGTTGGCGCGCAGCCAGGTGCCGTCGTTGTCCTGCACCGGGTCGGTGGAGGTGACCCAGTCGACGATCTTGCGCTCGCCGGTGGTGGTCTTCTGGAGCGCCGGGTGGCCGAGGTCGACGCCCGAGTCCAGGATGCCGATGGTGACCCCGCGGCCGTCCGCCTCGGGGTGCTGCTTCACGAAGTCGACCGCACCCGTCTCGAAGTTCGGGTTGTACGGGTTCTTCGCGGGCGTGTCCTTGCCCGGCGCCGGGTAGCTGCCCGAGGTGCGCAGCTGCTGGGCGGACTTCGTGGTGTCGCCCGAGGGGGTCGGGTCGTCCAGCTGGATGTCCTGCTTGAGGTCGATGCCGTGCACCGAGGGCAGCTTCGCGGCCGCCTTCAGGGCCGCCTCGGCCTGCGCCATCGGCAGGGTCGCGCGGACGTAGCCGAGCTTGTCGTCCTGCTTGCCCACGGTCGCCCCCGCGACCGCGTGCAGCTGCTTGCTCACGTCGGAGGTGGCGCCCGGGGCGGTGGCCAGCATGACGGTGACGCTCTTCTCGCCCTTGGCCTGCGCCTCGGCGAGCCGCTGCTCGTCGGCCTTGCCGAGCTTGTCCTCGGGGGTCTTGGCCGGGGCGGTCTTCACCGAGGGTGCGGGCGTGGCCGGCGGGGCGTCGGTGCCGCTCGCGGCGAAGGCCGGTGCGGCGCCCGCCGCGACGAGCGCGGCCACCAGGCCGGCCGCCGCCGATATGCGGGCGGTGCGTCTCGCCCCGGGTATGGAGCGCGGGGATTCAGTGGTCATTCAGCATCCCTGTGAGGTGGGTGAGGGACCGGACCGAAACGGTTCGAATTTCGGTGCCGGGTGACCGCTGAGCATTGCGTATAGGACTGTTGTTTGTGGAGAGTTGACCGTTACGTGATGTGAACATGGCGTGTTTCCGCCACTGGCCGCGGACCGCCAGCCCGATCCGGGCGGCTCGCTCCGCCGGTCGGGGGCGCCCGCGCACGCCGACCCGTAACCTCACCCAATGAACACGGAGTTGCGGGTGGCGGCCTACGCCGTATGCGTACGGGAAACCGGTGGCGTCCAGGAGATCCTGCTCGCGCGCTGGGTGGCCCGGGACGGCGGCAAGCGGTGGACGCTGCCGGGCGGCGGCATGGACCACGGCGAGGACCCCCTCGACACCGTGGTGCGCGAGGTCGACGAGGAGACGGGCTACGCGGTCGAGCCGGTCCGGCTGCTCGGCATCGACTCGATCAACCGGCGCTACCCGCGCAAGCTCGGCAGGTTCGCGGACTTCCAGGGACTGCGCATCGTCTACGAGGGCCGGATCACCGGCGGCGAGCTGTGCCACGAGACCAACGGCTCCACCGACCTCGCCGCCTGGCACCCCCTGGCCGCGGTGACCGAGCTGGACCGGGTCGAACTCGTCGACGTGGGCGTCGAGTTGTGGCGCACCCGGCCGCCCACGGGCAGGGCGTCCCTGACCGTGGGCTGAACCACGCGGTCCGGTCGCGGGCGGCGGGCCCTTCCCCTCCGAAGGTCCGCCGCCCGCGCCGGAGTTCAGCGGGGGAGCACCACCACATAGGCGGCGGGCTCCCGCTCGGAGGACGCCATCAGCGCGGTGCGCACCACGGTCGCCTGCTGCTCCAGCGACTCACGCAGCTTCCTCGGCGTGACGTGCACGACGGTGATCCCGAGCCGCTCCAGCGCCTCGCGCTTGCGGCTGTACTCCGACCACAGCTCGTCGTCCTCCTGCCGGGGCGCCCGGGTGTCCAGCTCCAGGGCCACCGCGTGCTCGGGCCAGTACGCGTCCAGGCCGCCCAGGTGCGGGCCGCCCGGCAGGCGCAGGTCCACGTTCCACAGCGGGTCCGGGAGCCCGAACCCGCGCACCATCGCGTACAGCCGCTCCTCGGCGATCGAGCGCCCCTCGGCGAGCAGGGCGTCCACCGCGTCCACGACATGGGCCCGGGTCAGCAGCCTGGCCTGGGTCAACTCCCTTACGATCGCGGCCGGTTCGGTGTGGCCGCAGCGCACCGCCTCGGTGAGCAGCCGGCGAACCGCCTGGGCGTCGTCGAGGACGGCGACGGCGTCCGCGAGCGCCCGCGGCACCGGCGCCACCGGCACCCCCGCGACCAGCTCCGCGCCGGGCATCACGTGCGCCCGCACCAGCTGGACGAACCCCGTCGAACGCAGCCGCCGGGTGCGCGGCACCAGCACCTCGATCCGGTCCAGCGAGAGCAGCGGGGGAGCCGAGGAGAACCGGTGCATCGCGAGCGCCGCGAGGCCGGTGACGATGGCCTGCGGCGCCTCGGTGTGGGCCTGGCCCTGCGCCGGGATGACCTTGGCGCGCCCGGCGGCCGGCCACCCCGCGTAGAGCAGCGCGGCGTGCAGCCGCTCCTCGCTGGTGGCAGGGCCCGGGTGCAGCACGTACACCCCGGGGAGCAGCTGCTGCCAGGGGCCGCCGGGACGGCACTGGGCGGCGGTGCGCGCGGCCGAAACGCCGTGCGCGCGCAGCTGGTTGGCGGAGAGCACGCGCCGCTGCACGTCGGTGAGGTGGCTCAGGGGGCGGGGGGAGAGCGGGGTGTTGTGGTTCATGCCGCAGGGTTTTCCGCAGCCGGACCGCCCACTAACCGCTGTTACACGCCCGTCGACAAATCCGGACAACCCCGTCCTAAAGTACGGGCGTTCGACTGCCGATCAGGGGGGCCCGTCCGTGGGCCCCCCGAACGGGCGTCAGCGTGCGGCCACCGCCGCGTCGCAGGCCTGGCCGCGCAGGGTGCGCGCCAGGTCGTCACGGGCTTCGAGGACCAGGCGGCGCAGCGCCGGAGCCGCACCCTCGTGCGAGGCGAGCCAGGCGTCGGTCGCCGCCAGCGTCGCCTCGTCGCCCTGGAGCGCCGGGAAGAGGCCCTTGACGATGTCCATCCCGATCTGGATGGAGCGCTCGGCCCACAGCCGCTCGATCGCCTCGAAGTACTTCGGGGCGTACGGCGCGGTCAGCTCCCGCTGCGAGGGCTGGTTGAAGCCCGAGATGGTGGCCTCCACCAGCGCGTTGGACAGCGCGTCCGACTCCACGACCTGCGCCCAGGCCTGCGCCTTGACCGCCTCGGACGGGCGCGCGGCCAGGCAGCGCACGTGGTGGCGCTTGCCGGACGCGGTGTCGTCGCGGGCCAGCTCCGCGTCGACGGCCGACTCGTCCACGACGCCGTGCGCGGCCAGCGGTTCGAGCAGCGCCCAGCGCAGCTCCTGGTCCACGTCGAGGCCGTCGATCTTGGCCGAGCCCGCGAGCAGCCCCTGAAGGAGCTGGAAGTCGGCGTCGGTGGTGGCCGTCGCCGCGAAGAAGCGGGCCCAGGTGAGCTGGTGCTGGCTGCCCGGCTCGGCCAGCCGCAGCTCGTGCAGGGCGCCCTCGGCGAGCAGTCGCCCGCCCTCCTCGCGCCAGGCGGGCGCCGCGTAGTGCGTGACCGCGGACCGCGCCCAGGCGTGCAGCATCTGGAGCACGCCGATGTCCGACTCGCGGCCCGCGTGCGCGAGGACGAGGGCGACGAAGTCGCGGGCGGGCATCAGCGCGTCCCGCGTCAGGTTCCACAGCGCCGACCAGCACAGGGCGCGCGCCAGCGGGTCGGTGATGTCGCCGAGGTGGGCACGCAGGGTGGCGAGCGAGCCCTCGTCGAAGCGGATCTTGCAGTAGGTCAGGTCGTCGTCGTTGACCAGGATCAGGTCGGGCCGCTCGGACCCGGCGAGCTCCGCCACGACGGTGCGCGGGCCCTCGACGTCGACCTCGGCGCGGGCGTAGCGCACCAGCGCGCCCGCCTCGTTGCGGTACAGGCCCACCGCGACCCGGTGCGGACGCAGCTGGGGGTGCGAGTCCGCCACCTCCTGGACCACCGCGAGCTCGGTGAGGCGGTCCCCGGCGTCGTAAGTGGCCACGGGGGTCAGGGAGTTGACGCCCGCCGTCTGGAGCCAGGAGCGCGACCAGGCCGCCATGTCGCGCCCGGAGACCTCCCCGAGCACCGACAGCAGGTCGGCCAGGCGCGTGTTCCCGTACGCGTGCCGCTTGAAGTACCGCCGGGCCCCTTCGAGGAAGGCGTCTCGGCCGACGTAGGCGACGAGCTGCTTGAGCACCGAGGCGCCCTTGGCGTACGTGATCCCGTCGAAGTTGAGCTTGGCGTCCTCCAGGTCACGGATGTCGGCCGTGATCGGATGGGTGGACGGCAGCTGGTCGGCCCGGTAGGCCCACGCCTTGCGGTTGTTGGCGAAGGTCACCCAGCTGTTGGTGAAGCGGGTGGCCTCCGCCTGCGAGAAGGAGCCCATGAAGTCGGCGAAGGACTCCTTGAGCCACAGGTCGTCCCACCACACCATGGTGACCAGGTCGCCGAACCACATGTGCGCCATCTCGTGCAGGATGACGTTGGCCCGGCGCTCGTAGGCGGCCTGTGTCACCTTGCCGCGGTAGATGTACTCCTCGCGGAAGGTCACCAGGCCCGGGTTCTCCATCGCGCCCAGGTTGTACTCCGGCACGAACGCCTGGTCGTACTTCCCGAACGGGTAGGGGAAGTCGAAGTTGTCGTGGAAGAAGTCCAGGCCCTGCTTGGTGACCAGGAAGACGTCGTCGGCGTCGAAGTGCCGGGCGAGCCCCTTGCGGCACATCGCGCCCAGCGGGATCTCCAGCTTGGAGCCGTCGTCGAAGGTGCGCGTGTAGGAGTCGGTGACGTAGTGGTACGGGCCCGCCACCACACAGGTGATGTACGTCGAGATCGGCTCGGTCGCGGCGAAGCGCCACACCCCGTCCGCCTCCTGGCCGCCCGCGCCGTTGGACCACACCGTCCAGCCCTCGGGGGCCTGCGCCTCGAAGACGAAGCGGGCCTTGAGGTCGGGCTGCTCGAAGTTGGCGAACACGCGGCGCGCGTCGGCGGGCTCGTACTGCGTGTACAGGTAGACCTCGCCGTCCTCCGGGTCGACGAAGCGGTGCATGCCCTCGCCGGTCCTGCTGTAGGCGCACTGCGCGTCGACCTCCAGGACGTTGTCCTCGGCGAGGTCGTCGAGCGCGATGCGGCTGCCGTCGAACACCTCGGCGGGGTCGAGCGCGCGGCCGTTCAGCGTCACCGAGGTCACCGACGGGGCGATGAGGTCGGCGAAGGTGGCGGCGCCCGGCCGGGACGCGCGGAAGCGGATGGTCGTCAGGGACCGGAACGTGCGGGGCCCGTCCGGGGCGTCCCCGACCGCGGACCGCAGGTCGAGAGAGACGTCGTAGCCCTCGACGGACAGCAGCTCGGCCCGCTCGCGGGCCTCGTCGCGGGACAGATTCTCACCGGGCACGGGCACTCCTTCGTGTCTCGTTCGAACGGCCTCGATCCTCCCATGCCGCCCGGGCGGCCAGGGCGCGGGAATGGGATCGGCCCGAGCGGATGTTGGACGGAGTACTTTCGGCCGGTGCCGGTGTTCGGCCGTAGAGATGCTCGCTTTTGAACGATGTCGCACGATGCTGCCCGATGTTGCCCGAGGAGAGACATGTCCGAGTCCCCCAAGACCCCCGTCGACTTCTGGTTCGACCCCATCTGCCCGTGGGCCTGGATGACCTCGCGCTGGATGCTGGAGGTCGAGAAGGTCCGCGACGTGGAGGTCCGCTGGCACGTGATGAGTCTCGCGGTCCTGAACGAGGACCGGCTCGACGAGCTGCCCGAGCAGTACGCCGAGAACATGCGGCCCGGCGGCAAGTCCTGGGGCCCGGTGCGCGTCGTGGCCGCCGCCCGGGAGCTGCACGGCGACGAGGTCGTCGGCCGGCTGTACACCGCGCTCGGCACCCGCTTCCACAACGAGGGCCTCGGCGTGACCCGGGACTCCATCGCCGCGGCGCTCAAGGACGCGGGCCTGCCCGCCGAGCTCATCGACTACGCCGACCAGGACACCTACGACGTCCAGCTGCGCGCCTCCCACAAGGAGGGCATCGAGAAGGTCGGCCAGGACGTCGGCACCCCGGTCATCGCGGTGCCGGGCGCCGACGGCGAGCAGATCGCCTTCTTCGGCCCGGTCGTCACGCCCGCCCCGCAGGGCGAGGCCGCCGCCAGGCTGTGGGACGGCACCCTGCTGGTCGCCGGCACCCCCGGCTTCTACGAGATCAAGCGCAGCCGCACCGTCGGCCCGGACTTCAGCAACCTCTGACCTCCGGCCCGGGTTGCCCCCACCCCCCTGGGGCTCCGCCCCAGACCCCGTATCGCGCCTCAAGGGCGCTCGTCCTCAATCTCCCCCAAGGCCTTAAGGGCCAGGGGGGACCCCCATGACGGGCTGAGGATGCTCATGCCGACCAGCATCGGTGCTGGTCGGGGGCGCGGGGAACGGCGCGAGACGCGACACGGTCCGCGGACGAGGACCGGACTGGGGCCGCCGCCCAGGCTGTCGGTGCCGCCCAGCACCAGGTGGTTAGGGGCGCGGGGAACGGCGCGAGGAGCGGGCACGGTCCGCGGACGAGGGCCGGGCTGGGGCGCCGCCCAGGCTGTCGGTGCTGCCCGGCACCGGGTGGTTGGGGGCGCGGGGAACTGCGCGAGACGCGGGCACGGTCCGCGGACGAGGGCCGGGCTGGGGCGCCGCCCAGGCTGTCGGTGCCGCCCGGCACCGGGTGGTTGGGGGCGCGGTCCGCGACCGGGGTTGCTGGGGCCGCGCCCCGGCCGCCGTCCGCGGACGCCGGACCGGTCGGCATGCGAACGGCCCCGCGAGTCACGTCCTCGCGGGGCCGTTCGTTCCATCCGCCCGCACGTGAAGGTTGAGAAGACGATCACGAGCAGGACGCTCACACGCCCCTGGGGCGCTCCAGGGGGCCTACGGGGCCAGGATCAGGTTGTTGCCGGCCTGCTTGGCGGCGGCGTAACGCCGGGCCACGTCCTGCCAGTTGACGACCCGCCACATGGCCTCGATGAAGTCGACCTTCTGGTTCTTGTACTGGAGGTAGAAGGCGTGCTCCCAGGCGTCGAAGACCAGGATCGGGGTCGAGCCCTGGCCGACGTTGCCCTGGTGGTCGTAGATCTGCTCGACCACGAGGCGGCCGCTGATCGGCTCGTAGGCGAGGACGCCCCAGCCCGAACCCTGCGTCGTCGCCGAGGCCTTGGTCAGCTGGGCCTTGAACTTGGCGAAGGAGCCGAAGGACTCGGCGATGGCGTCGGCCAGCTCGCCGGTGCCGTCCTTGTCCAGGGGCTCGCCGCCGCCGTCGCCCGTCATGTTGTGCCAGTAGATCGAGTGCAGGATGTGGCCGGAGAGGTGGAACGCGAGGTTCTTCTCCAGGCCGTTGATCGAGCCCCAGGCATCCTTGTCGCGCGCCTCCGCGAGCTGCTCCAGGGTGTCGTTCGCGCCCTTCACATACGCCGCGTGGTGCTTGTCGTGGTGCAGCTCGATGATCTCCGGGCTGATGACCGGTTCGAGCGCGGCGTAGTCGTACGGAAGTTCAGGAAGGGTGTAAATGGCCATGTCCGAGCCCTCCGACTGCTCACTGCGAATGCTTATTGCAATTGATGTGCAAGTGCACGCTACCAGCAGCAATACGCCCGCGCAGCCAAGGGTGACCTCAGCAAAAAGTCCTGCGTCCCGAGGCCTAGGGCCAAGGGACGCAGGACAGTTGGGAGAGGGGCGCGGCCGTCCGGTCAGGCGTCGAGCGGGGTGCGGGCCGAGGTGCGCTGGCGGACGTAACCGATGATCGCGAGCACCAGGGTGAGCCCGCCGGTGTAGTAGAGCTGCACCCGCGTGCCGTCCTCGCGGGCCATCAGGACGAAGACGACCGCCATGCCGAGCAGCGCGAGCCAGGTGAGCCACGGGTAGAGCCACATCTTCACGACCAGCTTCTCCGGCGCCTCGCGCTCCAGGCGGCGGCGCAGCAGCAACTGCGAGGCGGCGATGAAGAACCAGACGACCAGGATGATCGCGCCGATGGTGTTCAGGAGCCACTGGAAGATGTCGTTCGGACGCCAGTAACTGAGCAGCACGCACACGAAGCCGAAGGCGGAGGAGACGAGGACCGCGATGCGCGGCACCCCGCCGGAGATCTTCCCGAGCACCTTCGGGCCCTGGCCGCGCGAGACCAGCGAACCGGCCATGCGGGAGGCGCCGTAGATGTTCGCGTTCATCGCCGAGAGCAGGGCGACCAGGATCACGACGTTCATGATGTCGCCGGCGTGCGGGATGCCGAGGTGGTCCAGCGTGGCGACGTAGGGGCCCTTGGTGGCGATGTCCTTGGCGGTCCACGGCAGCAGCGTGACGACGACCGTCATCGAGCCGACGTAGAAGATCGCGATCCGCCACATCGCGGTGCGCACGGCCTTCGCGACGCCCTGGACGGGGTGCTCGGACTCGGCCGCGGCGATGGTGACCGTCTCCAGGCCGCCGTACGCGAAGACGGAGGCGAGCAGCCCGACGATGAGGCCCTCGCTGCCGTTGGGCATGAAGCCGCCCTGGCCGCTGAGGTTGGTCAGGCCCGGGGCGCTGGTGTCCGGCAGCACTCCGATGATCGCGAGCAGTCCGAGCGCCAGGAACGCGACGATGGCGAAGATCTTCAGGGCGGCGAACCAGAACTCGAACTCGCCGAAGTTCTTCACGGCCGCGAGGTTGGTGCCGCAGAACAGCAGCATGAAGACGGCCACCAGGGCCCACTCCGGGACGCCCGGCAGCCAGCCGTGGACGATGCCCGCCGCGCCGATGCCCTCCAGGCCGACGGCCACGCAGAGCAGGAACCAGAAGGCCCAGCCCGCGGTGAACCCGGCCCACGGCCCCATCGCCCGCTCGGCGTGGACCGAGAAGGAGCCCGAGGCGGGGTTGGCGGCCGACATCTCGCCCAGCATGCGCATGACGAGCATGACCAGGGCGCCGGATATCGCATAGGCGAGGATGATCGAGGGTCCGGCCGCGGCGATCGCGGTGCCGGACCCGACGAAGAGCCCGGCGCCGATGACCCCGCCGAGGGCGATCATCGAGAGATGGCGCTGCTTGAGACCGTGCGTGAGCGGCGCGTCGGTCGTCGGCCGGCTGTCGTTCGGCGCGGGCGTGGTGGTCCGAGACATGGGCATGCCCTGTTCAGTAGCTGATCCACCGGGTCGGCGGCACGGAGCCCACAGTCTTAGGGCGGCCCCGCTCAGAGGGAACACCCGACCGCTATGCGGACACCCGACTCACACAGCGTGAAGGATCGGGTGCGGTTTGTTCACGTGGACTTCACACGCGCCGCGTGCGCAACTCCCGTACCGCCGCCACCAGAAGGACCACCGCCGTCGCCCCCGCCGACCACAGCACCTGCGGCCGGGCGGTGTCGTCGAGGAGCATCAGGACCAGGACCGCCGCCATCGCCGCGAGCGCCGCCCAGGTGAGGTAGGGGAAGGCCCACATCTTCAGGGTGAGGGTCTCGGGCGCCTCGCGCTCGATCCGGCGGCGCAGGCGCAGCTGCGACAGGGCGATCAGCGCCCACACGAACAGGAGCACCGCGCCGACCGCGTTGAGCATGTAGAGGAACACCGAGTCGGGCCACTTCAGGTTCAGCAGCACCGAGACGAACCCGAAGGCCACCGACGCCAGCACCGCCCGGCGCGGCACCCCGCCGCCCGACACCTTCAGCAGCCCCTGGGGCGCCTCGCCCCGCTCGGCGAGCGAGAAGACCATCCGCGAGGACCCGTACAGGTTGGCGTTCAGGGCCGAGAGCAGCGCCACGAACACCACGATGTTCATGACCTGGCCGGCCGACGGGATGCCGATCGAGTCGAGGACCGCGACGTACGGGCTCTGGCCCGGCTTCATCGACGTCCACGGCAGCAGCGTCACGATGACCAGCATCGAGCCCACGTAGAAGAAGAGGATCCGCCACACCGCGCTGCGCACCGCCCGGCCGACCGCGCGCACCGGGTCGTCGGACTCGGCGGCGGCGATCGTGACGACCTCGAGGCCACCGAACGCGAAGATCACCGCGAGCACCCCGGAGACCACCCCGCTCCACCCGGCGGGCAGGAAGCCGCCCTGCCCGGTCAGGTTGGACAGGCCCACCGCGGAGGTGTCGGGCAGCAGGCCGAAGACCGCGAGCAGCCCGAGCGCCAGGAACGCGACGATGGCGAAGATCTTCAGGGCGGCGAACCAGAACTCGAACTCGCCGAAGTTCTTCACCGCGGCCAGGTTGGCGCCGGTGAACACCACCATGAAGATCAGCACCCAGGCCCACTGCGGAACCCCCGGCGCCCACCCGTTCGCGATCTTCGCGGCCCCGGTCGCCTCCACGGCGAGGACGACGACGAGCAGGAACCAGTACAGCCAGCCGACGCTGAACCCGGCCCAGCGCCCCAGCGCCCGCTCGGCGTGCACCGAGAACGAGCCCGACGCGGGCATCGCGGCCGACATCTCGCCCAGCATCCGCATCACCAGCATCGCGATCGCGCCCGCGATCAGATACGAGACGACGATGCCGGGACCCGCCACCGCGATCCCGGCGCCCGACCCCACGAAGAGCCCCGCGCCGATCACCCCGCCGAGGCCGAGCATGGTCAGATGGCGCTGCTTCAGCCCGTGCGAGAGGGGCTCCGCGGGCAAGGAGTCGTGCATGGCGCTCGTAACTTTCGATTTATGGGGAACCTACAGTCTCGCCGAGGCACGACCCCGGGCGCAAAAGGGATACCCGAGACCATCACCGCAGTGACGAGGGTCACGCCCCGGCGGCCATGAATCCCGGCCTTTGTGCAGACCCCACCAAGCCTTCAACGCCCGCTTTGTGGGCGGCTGCTGGTGATCCAGCGAGATTCAGTGGGCTAACGTCACGGTGTCCCCAGCACGTCCCGCTGACCCAACACCCGCCGGAGTCCCGATGAGCACTGCGTCCGCCGCCGCCCCCCGCACCGGATCGGTCCTCGCCGACCTGCTGCCCGCCTCCCGCGCCAAGGACATCGCGCTCGTCGTCGGCGGCGCGGCGCTGACCGGACTCGCCGCCCAGATCGCCGTGCCGGTCCCCGGCTCTCCCGTCCCGGTCACCGGCCAGACCTTCGCCGCGCTGCTCGTCGGCGCGGGCCTCGGCGCCGGCCGCGGCTTCCTCTCGCTCGCGCTGTACGCCCTGGTCGGCATGGCCGGAATGCCCTGGTTCGCGAACGGCACGTCCGGCGCGGGCGGCGCCTCGTTCGGCTACGTGCTCGGCATGCTGCTCGCCTCCACCGTCGTCGGCGCGCTCGCCCGCCGGGGCGCCGACCGCACCGCGGCGCGCACCGCGGGCACGATGGTGCTCGGCTCGGTGATCATCTACGCGGTGGGCGTGCCCTACCTCGCCGCCTCGACCGGCATGTCGCTGACCGCGGCGGTCGCCGCCGGACTCACCCCCTTCCTGCTCGGCGACGCGCTCAAGGCCGCGCTCGCGATGGGGTTGCTGCCCGCCGCGTGGAAGCTCGTCGGCCGCCGCGGCTAACGCGGTTCGATCGTGTAGTTGTTCCTGAAGAGGTTCGCCGGGTCGTACGAGGCCTTCAAAGCGGCGAGCCTCTTCTCGTTCTCGCCGTACAGCCCCTCGATGCCGGTGAACCGCGCGCCGCCGAAGGCGAAGTTGAGGGCCCGGCCGAGCGTCCACGGCCGCAGCCGCGCGAACGCCTCGGTGTGGACGGCGCGCACCGCGTCGAGGCCGCCCTCCTCGAACGGGGTCAGCACACGCAGCAGGAAGTCCGCCTCGCGGTGCGGCACCGCGTTCGGCGCGGGCCTGGACAGGGCGCCGCCCAGGTGGTTGAGCTGCACCACGCACATGGTCGGCGCCTCGGGGCCGGTCAGCCGCAGCGCCTCGGCGAGCGCCGCCGGGTCCGGCCGGCCCAGCATCGCGTTGTCGCCGTAATAGGCGTGCGCGTGCTCCGGGTCGCGGTGGATGGACGGCGACTCGGCGTACGCCATCTCCCGCAGGTCGTCGGCGAGGGCGGGCCCGATCGCCCGCAGCGGCGCCACCAGGCGCTCGCCCTCCTCGGCGCTGCCGGTGAAGGCGAGGCGCACGGTCACCACATAGCGTCCGCGCACCGCGGGCGGCGCCCACGCGGCGTCGGGCCACTGGATGGTCTGGAGCGAGGAGGTCACCGTGTCCGGGACCGTCGCCGTCCAGCGCAGATACTCCGCGAGGACGCGCTCGCCGAACTCCGTCCCGTCGAAGCCCAGCTGGCCCCCGTACAGCCGGGCCACCGGGACCAGGCCGATCTCCAGGGCGGTCACCACGCCCAGGTTGGCGCCGCCGCCGAGCAGTCCCCAGTACAGCTCGGGGTCGCTCTCGGCGCTCACCTCGCGCAGCGCGCCGTCGGCGGTGACGACCTCCAGGGCCCGCACGTGGTCCGCCGCGTACCCGAACTCCCTTGCCAGGATGCCGAGTCCGCCGCCCAGCGTGTAGCCGACCGCCCCGACGCTGGGCGCCGAGCCGTTCAGCGGGGCGAGCCCGTGCGGGGCCGCGGCCGCGGTGACCTTGGCCCAGGCCGTGCCCGCGCCGACCCGGACCGTGCGGCGCTCGGCGTCGACGGTGACCGCGTCCATCCGGCGGGTCGTGATGAGGACCCCGCCCTCGGTGGCGCCCGCCAGACCGTGCCCGGTGGCGTGCACCCCCACGGCGAGGCCGCGCTCGGCCGCGTACCGCACGGCCTTCTGGACGTCCTTAGGGCCCTCGGCCGCGAAGACGACGGCGGGGCGCTGGGTGAACCCCAGCTGATATCCGGCCAGTTCGCTCTCGTAGCCGCTGTCGCCGGGGTGGAACGTGTGCACGGGAAGCCCTCCGTCTGCCGGCCCACCGGAGGTGGGCTGTTCGCTGGACACGAGGAGAGCTTCCCGTGAAAAGCTGACATCCGCCGTCAGGTTTTCCCGACCGGCGTTTCGGTCAGTGCTTCGCCGTCCACCCGCGGCCCCGGGTCGTCCACCACAGGCCCGTGCCCCCGGCGATCAGGAACAGCGCGCCGGCCGCGAGGAGCGGCAGCACCCCGTCGTTGACCCCGGTCTTGGGGAGCTGGGGCGGTGCGGTGGGAGAGGACGGCGCCGGACCCGTCGGCGTGCTGCTCGCCGGGGGAGAGGCCGTGCCCGAGGGCGGTGCGGCCGGCACGTTGTCGGTGCCGAGCAGCAGCGGGGTGTCCGGCGCGTTCGGCGACGGGTGCGTCGTGCCGAACGGCACCGGGCCCTGCTGCCACAGCACCTTGTCGCCGCTTCCCTCCATCACGGGCAGGCAGATCTTGCCGGTCTTCGACAGGTCGTATGTCGCCGAGACCGCGTACGCCCTCGACTGGCCGGGCGCCAGGTTCGAGATGGCGCAGCCGAAGCCGCTGTTGGTGCCCTTGGGCAGCTTGTTCTTCGCGACCGGCACACAGCCCTTGACGCCGGTGATCCGCATACCGTCCAGGCCGAGGACGGTCAGGGTGACCGGCCCGGTGGCCTTGCCGCCGTGGTTGGCGACCCTGGCCGTCAGCGTGGTGCGGCCCGTGGCGTTGTTCACCTTGATCGTCGACGGCAGCTCGGTGGAGATCCCGAGGTCCGCCGGGGCGCTCGGCCCGGGCGTGCCGCCCTGGCTGCTGCCCGGCGTCGGATCGGCCGCGAACGCCGCCCCCGCTCCGAACGGAACCATCAACAGGGCCGCGAATAGAGAAGCAATTAGAGATCCTTTTTCTTTTCGAACACGCATGTCCCATCCCCCTCACCCGCGTTGGGTGCATCTGTGCACAGAAGGGTCCCACAAGATTTCCAGGAATTATGCTGTGATGGTGTCACCGTAGTGAATCAGTACTGGTCAAAGCGGTTGCTGAGGGGGTGGGTGGTCATGCCGGGAACGCGGGGGCTATTGGTCGCTGGGCGTTACCGCCTGGGTGAAACAATTGGCCAGGGGGGAATGGGGCGGGTGTGGCGGGCGGCGGACGAGATACTCGACCGCCAGGTCGCCGTAAAGGAAATGCGCATCAATGAACTCGATGCAGAGGACAGTCGAATTCGCCGCGAGCGCACCCTGCGCGAGGCCCGCGCCACCGCCCGCATCGACCACCCCAACGTGGTGCGGGTCTACGACGTGGTGGCCGAGGAGAGCGACCGGCTGTGGATCGTGATGGAGCTCGTCGAGTCCCGCTCCCTGGAGAAGCTCCTCCTGGAGGACGGACCCGTCTCCCCGCGCGAGGCCGCCCGCATCGGAGTCGGCCTCGCGGCAGCCCTCGTCGAGGTGCACGCGGTGGGCGTCCTGCACCGCGACATCAAGCCCGGCAACGTCCTGCTCGGCCCGGGCGGCCGGGTCGTCCTCACCGACTTCGGCATCGCCGCCATCCAGGACGCGGCCGCGCTCACCGTGGTCGGCATGCTGGTCGGCTCCCCGGACTACATGGCGCCCGAGCGGGTGGCCGGAAAGCCGCAGGGCCCGGCGTCCGACGTGTGGTCGCTCGGCGCCACCCTGTGCGCGGCGGTCGGCGGGCGCTCCCCCTTCTCCCGTCCCTCCACGCTCGCCACCCTGCACGCCGTGCTCTACGAGGAGCCCGAACTCCCGGAATCGGCGGGCCCGTTGGACCCGCTCCTCGCGCAGCTCCTGGTCAAGGATCCGGAGCTGCGGCCGGGTCTGGCCGAGATCGCCACCCGGCTGATGCCGATCGCGGCGCCTCCCACGGTGCTCGCCGCGGGGCCGCCAGGCGTCCCGCACCCGCCCACCCTCCAGGTGTTCGGCGATCCGCCGCCCTGGCCGGGCGCCGTGCGCGAGCAACCACCGCCGCCGCCCGGGGAAGCACCCCCGGCGCCGGTGCCCGTACCCGAGGAGCCGCGGCCCACGCCGCGCCGCCGCGGGTGGACCCGGGCCCGGATCGCGGTGGTGGCCGCCCTCGTGGTGGCGGCCGCCGTGACCGCCGTCCTGATCGCCACCACGGCCGACCAGCACCTCGGGGGCGGCGGTTCGGGCGGCTCCAGTTCGGCGGCCCCGCCCACCGTGGCGGGCACCGCGCGCCCGCCCTCGGCGACCCCGCCGCCCGGCTCGATCAACGAGACCGGGTTCGCCTGGATCCCCCCGAAGGACTGGACCCGTACCGCCAAGAGCCCCTCGAACGTCCACTACCACGCGCCGGACGGAAAACAGGAGATCGCCGCCTCGTACGCACTCGCACGCGGCGGCGATCTGATGACCCAGTGGCAGGAGGCCGAAGCGGGCTCCCACGACGTGCCCGGCTACCACAAGATCCGGCTCGACCGGACGACCTTCCACGGGCAGCCCGCCATCATCTGGGACTACGACTTCACCCAGAACGGCGTCCCCTGGAAGGCCCGCCAGGTCGGCTTCGACGAGGGCGGCAAGTCGTACCAGATCAACACCTGGTACGAGGCCGACGCGGAGTCGGCCGCCCTTGCCGACTACGACGCGGTGACGTCCTCCTTCACGCCGCTGTAGGAAGAGGAGCGCGAGGCGAGCACCTTCTCCTTGACCACGGAGATCACGATCACGATCGCCGCCACGAGCAGCGACAGGAGCACCTGCTCGCGGCCGGACTTGTCGAACAGCATGTAGACCAGGACGAAGGAGATCATCCCGATCGTCAGCCAGGTGAGATAGGGGAAGCCCCACATCTTCACGGTCAGCTTCTCCGGCTGCTCGCGCAGGATGATCCCGCGCATCCGCAGCTGGGTGAAGCAGATCACCAGCCACACGAACAGGGCGACCGCGCCCGAGGAGTTCAGGAGGAACGCGAAGACGGTGTCCGGCCACTTGTAGTTGAAGAAGACCGCCACGAAGCCGAAGACGACCGAGGACAGGATCGCGACCTGCGGCACGCCCCGCTTGTTCGTGCGGGCGAAGGACTTCGGCGCGTCCCCGCGCTCACCCAGCGAGAACGCCATCCGGGACGCCGTGTACAGACCGGAGTTGAGGCAGGACAGGACCGCCGTCAGAACGATCACGTTCATGATCTGGTCGGCGTGCGGGATGCCGATCGTCTTCAGGGCCGCCACGTACGAGCCGTCCGCGACGATCGAGGGGTCGCTCCACTTGAGCAGCGTGAGGACCACGAGGATCGAACCGAGGTAGAAGACCGCGATCCGCCAGATCACGCTGTTGGTGGCCTTGGTCACGGCGCGCCGCGGGTCCTCGGACTCACCGGCGGCGAGCGTGACGATCTCGGAGCCCATGAAGGAGAACACGACCATCAGCACACCGGTCAGGATCGCGCCGTAGCCCTTGGGGAAGAACCCGCCCGCGTCCGTGAGGTGGGCGAAGCCCGCGCCCGGGTTGTCGGAGCCCGGCAGCACGCCGAACACCGCGAGCAGACCGATGACCACGAAGGCGCCGATGGCGACGACCTTGATCCCGGCGAACCAGAACTCGAACTCGCCGTACGAGGAGACCGAGGCCAGGTTGCTGGCGGTCAGGACCAGCATCACTATGAGCGCCCAGCCCCACTGCGGGACCCCCGGCACCCAGTCGTGCAGGATCTTCGCGCCGGCCGTTCCCTCGACCGCGAGCACCACGACCCAGAAGAACCAGTAGAGCCAGCCGATCGAGAACCCGGCCCAGCGGCCGAGCGCGCGGTCCGCGTACGCCGAGAACGAGCCCGACGACGGGCGGGCGGCGGCCATCTCGCCCAGCATGCGCATCACGAAGACGACCATCACGCCGACGAGCGCGTACGAGAGCAGGATGGCGGGCCCGGCCGCGGCGATGCCGGAGCCGGAGCCCACGAACAGGCCGGCGCCGATCACGCCACCGATGGCGATCATGGACAGATGGCGGTTCTTGAGACCAGCCTTGAGGCCGGTGTCGGGCACCTGTGAATCCCCGGGTCCACCGGGCAGGTGATCTTCCTTCGCAAGGGACGGCTGCGAGGTCATGGACGCTTCCTTACGTCTTCGGAGCACTCGGGTTACGAGCCCGGGTATTCAAACCTGGTCCGCTTCGGGACGGAAGGCCTGAATCCGGATCGTTAGACGGGACCAAGTGCGGGGACCGAAGTCCTCACCCCGCTAAGCCCTGCCCTGCCCCGCGCATGCCACACTCGGGTACATGCGCGTGTACCTCGGCTCCGACCATGCCGGCTTCGAACTCAAGAACCACCTCGTCGAGTGGCTCACCGCCCACGGGCACGAGCCCGTGGACTGCGGTCCGCACATCTACGACGCCCAGGACGACTACCCGCCGTTCTGCCTGCGTGCCGCCGAGAAGACGGCCGCCGACCCGGACTCGCTCGGCATCGTGATCGGCGGCTCCGGCAACGGCGAGCAGATCGCCGCCAACAAGGTCAAGGGCGTCCGCGCCGCACTGGCCTGGAGCGAGCAGACCGCGGCGCTGGGCCGCGAGCACAACGACGCCAACGTGATCTCCATCGGCGGCCGGATGCACACCGAGGAGGAGGCGACCAAGTTCGTCGAGATCTTCCTCGCCACCCCGTACTCGGGTGAGGCGCGTCACACCCGCCGCATCGAGATGCTCACCGAGTACGAGACCACCGGCAAGCTCCCCGAGATCCCGGCCCACCACCCGCAGCAGGGCTGAGCACGGCCCATGCCCGAGGGCCACACCATCCACCGCCTGGCCGCCGACCACGACCTGAGGTTCGGCGGCCGGCCGCTGCGCGCGTCCAGCCCGCAGGGCAAGTTCTCGGACGGCGCGGCCCTGGTCGACGGCCAGGTCCTGGAGAGCGCCGAAGCCCACGGGAAGCACCTCTTCCTCGGCTTCGGCCCCTCGGGCTGGGTCCACATCCACCTCGGCCTGTTCGGCAAGTACGGCTTCGGCGACGCCCCGGCCCCGCCGGCCACCGACACCGTGCGGCTGCGGCTCCTGAACGACACCGCGTACGCCGACCTGCGCGGGCCCACCACCTGCGCGCTGATCACCGACGGCGAGAAGCGCGCGATACACGACCGGCTCGGGCCCGACCCGCTGCGCCCCGCCGACACCGGCGAGAAGGCCTGGCAGCGGATCTCCCGCAGCCGCACCACCATCGCCGCCCTGCTCATGGACCAGAAGGTCATCGCGGGCGTCGGCAACGTCTACCGGGCCGAGGTCCTCTTCCGGCACGGCGTCGACCCCTACCGGCTCGGCAAGGACATCCGCCGCGCCGAATGGGACGCGATCTGGGCGGACCTGGTGGAGCTGATGCGCGAAGGCGTCCGGCTCAACCGGATCGACACCGTCCGCCCCGAGCACACCCCCGAGGCCATGGGCCGCCCGCCGCGCGTGGACGACCACGGCGGCGAGGTGTACGTCTACCGCCGGGCCCGGCAGGCCTGCCACATCTGTGGCGGCGAGATCCGCACCGCCGATCTCGCCGCCCGCAATCTGTTCTGGTGCCCCGGCTGTCAGAAGCCGTGAGGCAGCCACGGGGCGAGCTCGCTGCCGAACGCCGTCGAGGCCTCGGCCAGCGCGCCCGGCCGCAGCTCGCGCACCCGGCCCGCGCCCGCCAGTGAGGCGAGCGTGAACCCGCCGAGATAGGCGGCGCCCAACTCCCGCACGGACAGCGCCAGTTCGGCCGGGTCCTCGGTGCGGACACAGGACGCGCCCTTCGCGTCGCCGGTCAACCGCCAGCGGCCCGCGTTCCACGGACAGAACGCGTCCTCGACCTCCAGGACCACGTCGACGGGCGCCGCGTACGTACGCGCCTCCAGGGCCGCGCCCACCTCCACCAGGCGAACGTGCAGCGCGTCCCTGAGCCGGAGCCCGCACCGGCGCACATCCGAGACCAGATGCTGGAAGGGGTCGTCGATGGGCCGGCTCTTCACCTTCAGGGTGTTCGTCAGATCGATGTCGAACAGGTAGCGCCACAGCGTCGCCGACACCGCCGGGTCCACCGCCTCCAGATCGATCAGCGTCACCGTGCCGCTCACGCCCTCGGGCTCCGAGTTCATGGACACCCGGTAGCGCGCGTACCCGACGAGCTCCCCTGCGCGCTCGGCGAGCACGCACTGCGCCGCCGAGGCACCGTCGCGGTAGGACTCCGGGTCGACCGTGGTGAGCCGGTCCCAGCCCGGCTGCCTGGCCAGCATGCCGGGCCGGCGCGGCACCTGGCGCGCGTACAGCGCCTCGCACGCCGCCAGCGAATCCGTCACCTTCGCGTACCGCAGCCGCACCTCGTCGCTGCCGGGCGGAAGATCGAGCCGGACCCGGGTGGTGTCGATCTCCGCGGACAGCGCCATCGTGCCGATGCCGTAGCCGAACCGCCCGTAGATGGCCGGCTCGGACGCGGTCAGGACGGCGAGCGCCTCGCCCCGCTCCCGCAGGTCGTCCAGCTGGCGCCGCATCATCGAGGTGAGGACGCCGCGGCGGCGGTGAGTGCCCATGACGCCGACCCCGGTCACTCCCGCGGCCGGTACCACGGCCCCGCCGGGCACGCTCAGACGGAACGGGAAGGTGCTGGTGGCGGCCACACACTGGGCGCCGTCCCAGACCGCGATCGAGCGCGCGGGATCGATCAGCTCACGCCACAGCTCCACTTCCTCGGGCGCGTCCGGGATCCCCCCGAAGGCCACCACCAGGGCCCCGTACCACTCGTCCCACTCGGCCGGATCCAGAACCCGCAGCTGTGTCGTCATATGCCATGCCTAGCAGGGGCGGTACGGGCGGAGCGAACGCATTTCCGGCGGCCGTCCCCCGCCCGGCCGCCGGGAGCCGGTGTCCGTGCCGGGCGGGACGGGAGGGTGAGGGGACCGGTCGCCGTGTCCGGCGCGGAGTACGCCGCCCGAGCTACCGGTTTTCCACCGGGCCGCCCCCCGCGCCCGCCGGGGGCCATCTGCACGGGGAGCCATCCGCTGGATAGGGTCCTGGGCAATGGCACGTGCGATGAGAGCGGACTCGTTCACCGCCCGGTGGCGCAAGGCGCTGCACCGGGTCCGCATCGCCGTGCGCCGCTCCGGCGTCGACTACTTCCGCGGCGACGGCTCCGACTGGATCGCCCTGGCCGGGCTGCTCATCACCGTCCCCGCGATCACCTGCGCCACGCTCATGGCCCCCGCGTGGTGCGCCCCCGACGCCCTGGTCCTGCCGATCGTGGCGGGCGGGCTCCTGCTGCGCCCGGCCAACCTCCTCGTCCTGTACGCGGCCGCCGCCACCGCCCTGATCGTGGAGTCGGTGCGGCTCGGCCCGTACACCTCGGGTCCCTCCAGGGTCACCCCGGGCATCGTCCTGGTGGTGGCCGCCTGCGGGCTCTTCGGGCTGCTCATCGCCCAGTTCCGGGCCCGCGTGGGCGTGCCCTGGCGGCGCGGCGGCACCATGCTCTTCGACCTGCGCGAACGCATCCGGGTCCAGAGCGCGCTGCCCCGCCTTCCGCAGGGCTGGCACCGCGAGATGGCGCTGCGCCCGGCGGGCGGCCAGTCCTTCTCCGGCGACTTCGTCGTCGCCGCCCGCACCGGCGGCGGCCGCACCCTGGAGGTCGTCCTCACCGACGTCTCCGGCAAGGGCATGGACGCCGGGTCCCGCGCGCTGCTCCTGTCCGGAGCCTTCGGCGGTCTGCTCGGCTCGCTCCCGCCGCACGCCTTCCTGCCCGCGGCCAACGGCTACCTGCTGCGCCAGGACTGGGACGAGGGCTTCGCCACCGCCATCCACCTGGTCCTCGACCTGGACTCCGGGGACTACGAACTCCTCTCGGCCGGCCACCCCCCGGCCCTCCAGCTCCACGCGGGCTCGGGCCGCTGGCAGGAGCAGTCCGCCGAAGGCCCCCTCCTCGGCGTCTACGACGGCGCGGAATTCCATTCCGCCAAGGGGTCGTTGGCGCCCGGCGACGTCCTGCTGCTGTTCACCGACGGCCTGGTGGAGACCTCCGAACGGGACATCGGCGAAGGCATCGACCGCCTGACCGGCGAGGCCGACCGGTACGTCTCGACGGGCTTCGGCGGGGCGGCGTGGCACCTGATCGAAGCGGTCGCGAAGGACGTCAACGACGACCGCGCGCTCCTGCTGATCAGGCGGGACGCCTGACTCCGCGCCGGCCCGCCGCCGCGCCTCGGGGTGGGGTCAGCCCCACCCTTGATCCACCGGCGACCGCCATGGCTGGCGTCCGTCCCGGTCCGTAGGTTCGAAGGGTCGGCGCGAGCGCGTCGGCCACGACGAGCGGAGGGCAGCGGCCATGGCACTGCGACGGGCCAAGACCACACGGCGGGTGGCCGCGGACGCGGCGCCCGCCCACGACTGGGCCGTCGAACTGCGCGGGGTGCGGCGGCAGTACGGCCGCGGCGCGTCCGCCGTGCACGCCCTGCGCGGCATCGACCTCGCCCTGCCCCGGGGCAGCTTCACCGCGGTGATGGGCCCGTCGGGCTCCGGCAAGTCGACGTTCCTGCAGTGTGCGGCGGGCCTCGACCGGCCCACCGACGGCTCGGTCCGGCTGGGCGGCACCGAGATCACCGGCATGAGCGAGAACAAGCTCACCGAGCTGCGCCGCTCCCGCCTCGGCTTCGTCTTCCAGGCCTTCAACCTGCTGCCCTCGCTGACGGTCGAGCAGAACGTGGTCCTGCCGATGCGGCTCGCGGGGGACCGGCCCGACCGGCGCCGCGCGGCCCAACTCCTCGCGCGGGTCGGCCTGGACGGGAAGGGCGGCCGCCACCTCGGTGAGCTCTCGGGCGGCCAGCAGCAGCGCGTCGCGATCGCCCGGGCCCTGGTCACCGACCCCGACGTGATCTTCGCCGACGAGCCGACGGGCGCGCTGGACACGACCACCGCGGCCGAGGTCCTCGCCCTGCTCCGGGGCGCGGTCGACACGCTCGGCGCGACGGTGGTGATGGTGACCCACGACCCGACCGCCGCCGCCCACGCCGACCAGGTCCTGTTCCTGGCCGACGGCGCCCTGGCCGACGCCCTCCGCGCGGCCTCCCCGACCCAGATCGCGTCCCGCATGACCACCCTGACGGCGCGGCCCTCCGTCGCGGGAGCGGCAGCGGCCTGACCCCGGCCCGGCCGCCCACCTCGACCCGATGATCGTCTCCGCCTGCGGCCTCCTGCTCGCCACCAAAATCACCGCCCCCGCCCCGCCCCAGCGTTACGCGGCCGCCCCGTCGTGGCTGCCGCCGACCACCGCGTGCACTACACGATCGGCTCCGGTGAACCGCCCCGCGCCCGTAGAGTCGCCGGCATGTCTGCAAAGCCGATGACCCTGAGCGAGGTCGAGACCCTCGCCCGAGCCGCCCACGAGGGCCAGACCGACAAGGCGGGCCGCCCCTACGCCGAGCACCTGGCCGCGGTGGCCGAGGGCGTACGGGCACGTGGCGGCACCGAGGACCAGATCAAGGCGGCCTGGCTGCACGACGCGATCGAGGACGACGCGCTGTCCCTCCAGTGGCTGGAATCCGCCCAACTCCCGCACGCGGTGAAGGAGTTGGTGCTGGCCCTCACCAAACGCCCGGGCGAGCCGGTCGAGTCGTACACCGGGCGGATCCTCGCGACCGAGGGCGCCCTCCTGATCAAGGCGGCCGACCTCGCACACAACGCCGATCCGGCCCGCCTCGCCGTCCTGGACGAGACGACCCGTACCCGCCTCGCGGCCAAGTACACCGAGGTACGCCGCCTGCTGGGCCTCCCGCAACCCCTTGAGCCGAACTCGCGGTTGGCCTGATCCTTACCTTGGCGATCCGTCACCCGGGAACCACCACTGGGGTGTTGGTGGCACGATAGTCATCGCGGGGGTGTGCGCGGCATGTTCCCGGGCCGGCAAGGCGGACCGACCAAGGGTGTGTGATCAGTTGTGGCCATTTCACTGTCAGTGGTGCTGCTGTTGGCGGTCGTCCTCGTGGTGCTCATCCGCGGTGGCTCCATCAAGGCCGGGCCGGCCATCGTGGCGATACTTTTCGGCTTCTTCCTGGCCTCGACGGGCATGGCCCCCTCGATCCAGCGCTTCCTGACCTCGATAGCGGACACGATCAACCAGATCAAGTTCTGACCTCCGCGAAGAGGCAGGTCCCGTCCCCCGCGGACGGAGCGCGTACGCGTGCGCGGGCAGTGGTGATCCGCGTACGCGGGAACGGACGGCGGGCGGCGCCCCGCGTCCCGCCCGGGAGCGGCCCCCGCCGTCGCGCCCGGCACCCTTGAGCACGCCGAAGGGCCCGGCAGCCGAGCTGCCGGGCCCTTCGGTCCTTCAAGAGCGGGCGACGGGAATCGAACCCGCGTAGCTAGTTTGGAAGACTAGGGCTCTACCATTGAGCTACGCCCGCGAGCGCCGCAGGTCATCGCGACCGCGGCTCGTAGAGCATCGTAGCGGGTCGCACCCCGGGCGTGCACACCGCGTTCCGGGGCAGTCGTCCGCGCCGCTCGCGGCCGGGCGGTCGGGACCCGCGGCCGCGCGGCAAACCGGCCGACGCGGGCCCGCCGGGCATGTACCCTACGTGTCGCACCGACGGGGTGTGGCGCAGCTTGGTAGCGCGTCCGCTTTGGGAGCGGAAGGCCGTGGGTTCAAATCCCGCCACCCCGACCAGCGTCACCGACGTCTCGCGCGACGGGGCTCCGCGTTCTCCGCGTATCAAGATCACATTGTGGGAGGCATCCCGCTAGCGGTTACTATGCAAGCTGCGTGCCCGTGTGTCTGATGAATCCGATGTACCGGGCCCCATCCGCTCCAGACCGTCGGTCTGCGGCAGAACCCCAAAGAAGTCAGCCACAAGGAGACCGAACCGTGAAGAGCGCCGTGGAGACCCTGAACCCGACTCGGGTTCGGCTCACTGTCGAGGTGCCCTTCGAGGAGCTCAAGGACAGCCTCGACGCGGCGTACAAGAAGATCAACCAGCAGGTCACGGTCAAGGGCTTCCGCAAGGGCAAGATCCCGGCCCGCGTGATCGACCAGCGGTTCGGTCGTGGCGCCGTGCTCGAAGAGGCCGTCAATGACGCGCTTCCGAAGTTCTACACCGAGGCGATCAACGAGGCGGAGCTCAACCCGCTGGGTCAGCCCGAGGTCGACATCACCGAGCTGAAGGACGGCGAGACGCTGAACTTCACCGCCGAGGTCGACATCCGCCCGACCATCGAGATCCCGGACTACTCCGGCATCGAGGTCACCGTTGACGCCGTCGAGGTCACCGACGAGGACGTCGAGAAGTCCGTGGAGCAGCTCCGCGAGCGCTTCGCCTCGACCTCCCCCGTCGAGCGTGCCGCCGAGGACGGCGACGTCGTGACGATCGACCTGCAGGCCAAGGTCGACGGCGAGGTCCTGGAGGACGGCGTGGCCGAGGGTGTCTCGTACACCATCGGTTCCGGCGAGCTCCTCGAAGGCATCGACGACGCCGTCAAGGGCCTGGAGGCCGGTGGCGAGGCCACCTTCACCTCCGAGCTCAAGGGCGGCTCGGCCGAGGGCAAGGAGGCCGAGGTCACCGTCAAGGTCACCCAGGTCGCCGCCCGTGAACTGCCCGCCCTGGACGACGACTTCGCGCAGCTCGCGTCGGAGTTCGACACCCTGGACGAGCTCAAGGCCGACAGCCGCAAGCGCCTCGAGAACATGAAGCAGTACGACCAGGCCACCCAGGCCCAGGAGCGCGTCCTGGACGAGCTCCTGAAGCTGGCCGAGGTCCCGATCCCCGAGAAGCTCCTCGCGGACGAGATCCAGACCCGCAAGCACAACCTCGAGCACCACCAGCTCGGCCAGATGGGCATCGACCTCGCCAAGTACCTGGAGATCCAGGGCAAGACCGAGGAAGAGTTCACCGCCGAGACCGAGGAGCAGGCGGTCAAGGGCATCAAGACGCAGTTCATCCTGGACGAGCTCGTCAACAAGGAGAAGCTGAACGTCAACCAGGAGGAGCTCACCGAGCACCTCATGCGGCGTGCGGCCTCCTCCGGCATGAGCCCGGACCAGTTCGCCCAGGCCGTCGTCGAGGGTGGCCAGGTGCCGATGCTCGTCGGCGAGGTCGCCCGCGGCAAGGCGCTGGCCGTGGTCGTCGAGGCCGCCAAGGTCACCGACACCAACGGTGAGGTCGTCGACCTCGAGGACGACGAGGACGAGCTCGCCGAGGCCGTCGTCGCGGCCGCCGAGGGCGAGTCCGCCGACGCCTCCGACGAGGAGAAGACCGAGGCCTGAGCCTCGGCCTGATGTCTGGGAAGGGCCCGTGCGCACCGCGTACGGGCCCTTCTTCGTACGTGATTCCGCTTCAACCACCTTGCGCTCCGAGCGAACAGTTCGGGAACCGGGATGGCGTTGTCCCACCTGCGCGTTAGGGTCCATGAATACGAGGGTGGTGGAGTCTGGCGAGCCGGAGTCCGCACCCCCGGAACGAAGACGCTGAGACGGCCGGAGCCGTCAGAGACGAGCAGGTGGATACGTGACGAATCTGATGCCTTACGCCGCCGGTGAGCCGTCCCTCGGTGGTGGCCTCGGCGACCAGGTCTACAGCCGACTGCTCAACGACCGCATCATCTTCCTCGGCCAGCAGGTCGACGACGAGATCGCCAACAAGATCACTGCCCAGATGCTCCTGCTGGCCGCTGCCGACCAGGACAAGGACATCTACCTGTACATCAACAGCCCCGGTGGCTCGGTGACGGCGGGCATGGCGGTCTACGACACCATGCAGTACATCCAGAACGACGTCGTCACCATCGGCATGGGAATGGCGGCCTCGATGGGCCAGTTCCTGCTGACCGGCGGCACCGCGGGCAAGCGCTTCGCGCTCCCCAACACCGACATCCTGATGCACCAGGGCTCCGCCGGCATCGGTGGCACCGCCTCCGACATCAAGATCCAGGCCGAGTACCTGATCCGTACGAAGAAGCGCATGGCGGAGATCACTGCCGCGCACTCCGGCCAGACCGTCGAGACGATCATCCGCGACGGCGACCGCGACCGCTGGTACACGGCGGAGGAGGCCAAGGAGTACGGCCTCATCGACGAGATCATCTCCGCTGCCTCGGGCGTTCCGGGCGGCGGCGGCACCGGGGCCTGAGCCCCGACCCGCACCGCTTTCCCCGCCCACTGAACGCCACCAGGATGGTGAACACCCCAATGAGCAACTTCTCCGGCCCTTCGGCCAACGCGAGCGGCCTCTACACCGGCCCGCAGGTCGACAACCGCTACATCGTCCCGCGCTTCGTCGAGCGCACCTCGCAGGGCGTGCGTGAGTACGACCCGTACGCGAAGCTCTTCGAGGAGCGCGTGATCTTCCTCGGCGTGCAGATCGACGACGCGTCCGCCAACGACGTGATGGCGCAGCTGCTGTGCCTGGAGTCGATGGACCCGGACCGCGACATCTCCATCTACATCAACAGCCCGGGTGGTTCCTTCACCGCCCTCACGGCGATCTACGACACCATGCAGTTCGTGAAGCCCGACATCCAGACGGTCTGCATGGGCCAGGCGGCCTCCGCCGCCGCCGTCCTGCTCGCCGCCGGCACGCCGGGCAAGCGCATGGCGCTGCCGAACGCCCGCGTCCTGATCCACCAGCCCTCGGGCGGCACCGGCCGCGAGCAGCTCTCCGACCTGGAGATCGCGGCCAACGAGATCCTCCGGATGCGTTCGCAGCTGGAGGAGATGCTGGCCAAGCACTCGACGACGCCGATCGAGAAGATCCGCGACGACATCGAGCGCGACAAGATCCTCACGGCCGAGGACGCGCTGTCCTACGGTCTGGTCGACCAGATCGTTTCCACGCGCAAGACGACGACCTCCGCCGCGGCCTGAGCCGTTCCGGCGCACTTGGCGCGGTCCACGTCAAAGTGAACCGCGCCAAGGGGGGCCCGAACGAGGGGCTCGGCAAGGTACCGTCGGTAGGGGGTCTGGGGGTGTCCCCCCGGAACACGCAGTAGGCACCAGGAGGCGGCGCACATGGCGCCTCCCAGGCGAAGGGGAAGCACCTCGTGGCACGCATCGGTGACGGCGGCGACCTGCTCAAGTGCTCGTTCTGCGGAAAGAGCCAGAAGCAGGTGAAGAAGCTCATCGCAGGCCCCGGGGTGTACATCTGCGACGAGTGCATCGACCTCTGCAACGAGATCATCGAGGAGGAGCTCGCCGAGTCCTCCGAGGTGCGGTGGGAGGAACTCCCCAAGCCGCGCGAGATCTACGAGTTCCTCGAGGGGTACGTCGTCGGGCAGGAGCCCGCCAAGAAGGCCCTCTCGGTGGCGGTCTACAACCACTACAAGCGCGTGCAGGCCGGCGAGAACGGCGGCGCGCAGGGCCGCGACGACGCGATCGAGCTCGCCAAGTCCAACATCCTGCTGCTCGGCCCCACCGGCTCCGGCAAGACACTGCTCGCCCAGACGCTGGCACGCATGCTCAACGTGCCGTTCGCCATCGCCGACGCCACCGCGCTCACCGAGGCGGGGTACGTGGGCGAGGACGTCGAGAACATCCTGCTCAAGCTGATCCAGGCGGCCGACTACGACGTCAAGAAGGCCGAGACCGGGATCATCTACATCGACGAGATCGACAAGGTCGCCCGCAAGAGCGAGAACCCGTCGATCACGCGCGACGTATCGGGCGAAGGCGTCCAGCAGGCCCTGCTGAAGATCCTGGAGGGCACCACCGCCTCGGTCCCGCCCCAGGGCGGCCGCAAGCACCCGCACCAGGAGTTCATCCAGATCGACACGACGAACGTGCTGTTCATCGTGGGCGGCGCCTTCGCGGGCCTGGAGAAGATCATCGAGTCCCGGGCCGGCGCCAAGGGCATCGGCTTCGGCGCGACGATCCGCTCCAAGCGCGAGATCGAGGCCAGCGACCAGTTCCAGGAGGTCATGCCGGAGGACCTGGTGAAGTTCGGGATGATCCCCGAGTTCATCGGCCGCCTCCCCGTCCTGACCTCGGTCCACAACCTCGACCGCGAAGCGCTCCTCCAGATCCTCGTCGAGCCGCGCAACGCGCTGGTCAAGCAGTACCAGCGGCTCTTCGAACTCGACGGCGTGGAGCTGGACTTCGACCGCCCGGCCCTGGAGGCCATCGCCGACCAGGCCATCCTGCGCGGCACCGGCGCGCGCGGCCTGCGCGCCATCATGGAGGAGGTCCTCCAGTCGGTGATGTACGAGGTCCCGTCCCGCAAGGACGTCGCCCGCGTCGTCATCACGGCGGACGTGGTCCGCAACAACGTGAACCCGACCCTGGTCCCGCGCGAGCCGCGCATCGTCAAGAACGACGGCCGCCACGAGAAGAGCGCGTAGCGCCCACCCCCGTACGACAAAGGGGCGCCCGGTCAACTTCCTTGACCGGGCGCCCCTTTGGGCTGTCGTCAGGCCTTCTGGCGGGCCGTGTTGTACAGCGTGGCCGTCTCCTTGGCCACGTCGTCCAGCGACGGGCCGCCACCGGTGGCGGCCTTGGCCATGTCCACCATGGTCACCACGCCATAGGTGCTGTAGTCGGCCCACACGCACGCGGGGACCATGATGTTCTTGGGGGTCGCCGCACCCGAGCTGCCGCTGGCGGTGGTGTTGAACTTGAGGTTCTGGCACTTCATCAGCGCGCCGGAGAACCCGGCGGGCTTGTACGGCTTGGCCTCGCCGACGAGCTCGATCGTGACGCTCGGGTCCTTGCTGTTCTTGACGTTCTGGAACGACGAGTCGACCACCTTCGCCGGGTCACCGATCTCGCCCCAGAACCCCTGCAGGTTGAGCCCCTTGACGGCCAGCGGGTTGTCCCCGGCCTTGTAGGCCGCGGAGACCTGCTGCGGGTTCTTGACGGAGACCGCCTCGGCCTTCGCCTTCTCGTCGTCCGTCATGGGCAGCGTCTTGTCGGAGCCGTTCTTCTTGTACTCGTCGACCGAGGCCGGCGGCACGACCTTGTACCCCTTGGTGCTCGCCGACACGTCGCTGTTGCTCGCGCCGCCGCCCTTCGTCAGGAACCACACGCCGCCGCCGATGACCGCGACCGCCACGACGACCGCCGTGATGATGACGCCGGTCTTCTTCTTCGGCGGGGCCGGGGGCATGGGCTGCATCGGGGCGCCGTACGGCGGCTGCTGGCCGTACGGGGGCTGCTGGGGCGGCTGGCCGTACGGCTGCTGCTGCGGGTATCCGTAGGGCTGCTGCGGCGGAACGCCCTGCGGGGCCTGCTGCGGGTAGCCGTAGCCGGGCTGCTGCGGACCGGGCTGCCCGTACGGCTGCTGCGGAGGCTGCTGGCCGTACGGGCCGGGCTGCTGTGGCTGGCCGCCGTACGGGCCCGGCTGGTTGTAGCTCATTGCTGGGTTCCCCCTAGGAATGCTTATCCGATCCAGACATCCTGGCCGAAGGGCCGCCGAGGCGGTGCATCGGGGGGCTCACCGTTACCAAACATTCCCGTTTCAGTACCGGCCCGTGACACCCCTAAACTGGGCCCGTGACCGAGAACACTCAGCAGCAGAATCCAGCGCCCATCACCGAACTGCCGACCCAGTACGCGCCGGCCGAGGTAGAGGGGAAGCTGTACGAGCGCTGGGTAGAGCGCGGTTACTTCACCGCTGACGCCGGGTCCGAGAAGGACCCGTACACCATCGTCATCCCGCCGCCGAACGTCACGGGCGCGCTGCACCTGGGGCACGCCTTCCAGGTCACGCTCATGGACGCCCTCACCCGCCGCAAGCGGATGCAGGGGTACGAGACGCTGTGGCTGCCCGGCATGGACCACGCGGGCATCGCCACGCAGAACAAGGTCGAGCAGCAGCTCGCCGAGGAGGGCAAGTCCCGGCACGACCTGGGGCGCGAGGCCTTCACCGAGCGCGTCTGGCAGTGGAAGGGCGAGTACGGCGGCCGGATCCTGGGCCAGCTCAAGCGGCTGGGTGCCGGGCTCGACTGGACGCGTGAGCGGTTCACCATGGACGAGGGCCTGTCCAAGGCCGTCCAGACCATCTTCAAGAACCTCTACGACGACGAGCTGATCTACCGGGCCGAGCGCATCATCAACTGGTGCCCGCGCTGCCTGACCGCCATCTCCGACATCGAGGTGGAGTACCAGGAGGACCCGGGCGAGCTGGTCTCGCTGAAGTACGGCGAGGGGGACGACACCCTGGTCGTCGCCACCACCCGCGCCGAGACGATGCTGGGTGACACCGCCATCGCCGTCCACCCGGACGACGAGCGCTACCAGCACCTCATCGGCAGGCTCATCAAGCTGCCGCTCACCGACCGCTCCATCCCGGTGGTCGCGGACGCGCACGTCGACCCCGAGTTCGGCACGGGCTGCGTCAAGGTGACCCCGGCGCACGACCCGAACGACTTCGCCATCGGGCAGCGGCACGACCTCGACTCCATCACCGTCATGGACGAGCGCGGCGTCATCACCGTCCCGGGCCCCTTCCAGGGCCTGGACCGCTACGAGGCGCGTTCGGCGATCGTCGGGGCGCTCAAGGAGCAGGGCCGCATCGTCGCCGAGAAGCGGCCGTACATGCACTCCGTCGGCCACTGCTCGCGCTGCAAGACGACCGTCGAGCCGCGCCTGTCCATGCAGTGGTGGGTCAAGGTCGGCCCGCTCGCGCAGGCCGCCGGTGACGCGGTCCGCGACGGCCGGGTCAAGATCCACCCCGAGGACATGTCGAAGCGGTACTTCGACTGGGTCGACAACATGCACGACTGGTGCATCTCGCGCCAGCTGTGGTGGGGCCACCGCATCCCGATCTGGTACGGCCCGGAGGGCCAGGTCGTCTGCGTCGGACCCGACGACGAGGTGCCGAGCGGTGACGGCTGGCACCAGGACCCCGACGTCCTGGACACCTGGTTCTCCTCCGGTCTGTGGCCGTTCTCCACGCTGGGCTGGCCGGAGAAGACCCCGGACCTGGAGAAGTTCTACTCGACCGACGTCCTGCTCACCGGCCACGACATCATCTTCTTCTGGGTCGCCCGGATGATGATGTTCGGCCTGTACGCGATGGACGGCGAAGTCCCGTTCAAGACGGTCGCGTTGACCGGTCTGGTGCGTGACGAGTTCGGCAAGAAGATGTCGAAGTCCAACCCGAACGCGGTCGACCCGATCGACTGGATGGACGCCTACGGTTCGGACGCCGTCCGGTTCACCCTGGCCAAGGGCGCCAACCCCGGCGCGGACGTGCCGATCGGCGAGGACTGGGTCCAGGCGTCCCGCAACTTCGCCAACAAGATCTGGAACGCGACGCGGTTCGCGCTCATGAACGGCGCCACCGTCGAGGGCGAACTCCCGCCCGTGGAGCAGCTGTCGGCGGTCGACCGCTGGATCCTGTCCCGGCTGAACAAGACCGTGGCCGAGGTCGACGCGTACTACGAGGACTACCAGTTCGCGAAGCTCAGCGAGTCGCTCTACCACTTCGCGTGGGACGAGGTCTTCGACTGGTACGTCGAGCTGTCCAAGACGACGTTCTTCGCGGGCGGCGAGCAGGCCAAGGTCTCGGGCCGGGTCCTGGGCGAGGTGCTCGACGTGATGCTGCGGGTCCTGCACCCCATCGTCCCGTTCGTCACCGACACCCTGTGGACGACGCTGACGGGCGGCGAGTCCCTCGTCGTCGCCGACTGGCCCCGTGACAGCGGTTTCCGCGACGAGGCCGCCGAGCGCGAGATCGAGCTGGTCCAGCAGGTCGTCACCGAGGTCCGGCGCTTCCGTTCCGACCAGGGTCTCCAGCCCGGCCAGAAGGTCCCGGCCGAGCTCACCCTGACCGGCACCGCGCTGGCCCCGCACGAGGCCGCCATCCGTCAGCTCCTGCGCCTCCAGCCGGCCGGGGAGGGCTTCCACGCCACGGCCTCGCTGCCGGTCGCGGGTGCCACGGTCGCGCTCGACCTGTCGGGCACCATCGACGTCGAGGCCGAGCGCAAGCGTCTGACCAAGGACCTCGGCGCGGCCGAGAAGGAGAAGGCCGACGCGAACAAGAAGCTCGGCAACGAGGCCTTCCTCGCGAAGGCCCCGGACAACGTGGTCGACAAGATCCGTACGCGGCTCGCCAAGGCCGAGGCCGACATCGAGCGCATCACCCGCCAGATCGCCGGCCTGCCCCAGGGCTGATCCGGACGCCCCTACGGGCATACGCACATGAGGAAGGCCCCCGGGAATCGACCCCGGGGGCCTTCCTCATGCGTACGGAAGGACGAGGCGCTCAGAACAGGCGGTCGCCGAACTCCGCCCACACCAGCGCCGCCACCACCGCGTACATCGCGAGCGGGACCAGCCAGTGCGGTGCCACCCGGCGCACCCAGGAGCGGGGCCCGGCGACGTGGCGGGTGACGTACCAGAACAGCGGGATCATCACCGCCCACACCAGCAGGCACCAAGGGCAGAGCGCCCCGATGACGTACAGGCACTGGCCGATCAGCCAGACCGTGAAGGCGAAGCCCGCGGCGACACCCGCCCAGATGCCGAGCCACAGCCACCGCGGGAAGGCGGCGCCCGCCACCAGGGCGAGCCCCAGCGCGGCCAGGGCCGCGAACGCGCCGACGCCGAGCAGCATGTTGGGGAAGCCGAGCAGGTTGCCCTGCCAGGTGTCCATGACGTCGCCGCAGCTCAGCACCGCGTTGATGGAGCAGCCGGGGGAGAAGGCCGGGTCCTCCAGCACATGGACGCGGTCGGCGGTCAGGGCGGCCGAGGCGAGGGTGCCGAGCAGTCCGCCGATCAGCAGGAGCAGGGCGGTGCCGCGCGCCGGACGGCGGGAGGTGGAGGCTGGCATGGCCTCAACGCTAAGCAGGCGGACGGCCATCGGGGGAGGGCCGAACGGGCAGAAGCCGCGTGCGACATATCACTAAATTTGGGCCGTTCGGCTTAGGCGTTCGGGCCCAAAGACCTTGGATGATGGAAGGCATGCACACCCCGCCCGCCTCCTCCGCGCCCCAGCGCGCGCTGGCGGCGGCGCGTGCCGCGAGCGCGCGCTGGGTGGGCGAGGAGCGCGCCCTGGACGTGCTGATCGCGCTGAGCTGCTTCGGCCTGATGGTCCTGGACGTGCCCGGCCTCGCCAAGGCGGACAACTCCCTCAACAGCTACACCGCGCCCCCCGTCCTCGCGCTGGGCGCGGCCACCCTGCTCTTCCGGCGCCGCTGGCCGTGGCTGCCGTATCTGGTCGCGCTGGTCTTCCTGGGCTGGCTGCACCAGTTGAACCTCGTGCAGTTCGCGCTGTACTCGCTCGGCCGCTTCCGGGGCCGGCGCGCGAGCATCCTCGCCACCTGCGGGTACATCGCGGTGGCGTACGCCCTGTTCAACCTGCCGGGCTGGCCCGACAGCCGGGGCGAGACGCTGAGTTCGTTCCTGGCGATCGTGGTGCCGGTGGGCGTGCTCGCCTCCGGCGTCGGGATCTCCGCCTACCGGCACGACCTGGTGCGGGAGCTGGAGGCCCAGCGCGCCGAGACCGCGGCCCTGCACGCCGTGCAGGCCGAGCGGGTCTCGGTGGCCCGCGACGTGCACGACATGGTGGGCCGGGAGCTGACGATGCTCGCGGTGCGCTCCGAGGTGCTCGCGATGCGGGCCAGGAACGAGCCGCACCACAAGGACTTCGAGGAGCTCGCGGACACCGCGCGCCGGGCCCATCTGATGCTGAACGAGATCATCGTGCGGCGCGCCGACGAGCGCACCGCCACGCCCGGGCTCGACGGGCTGCTCGCTCTGGCCGAGGAGAGCCACGCCGCGGGCACGCCGGTCGGGCTCGACATCGAACCGGCCGCCCACCGGCTGTCCCCGCTGCGCCAGGCGGCGGTGTACCGGGTGGTCCAGGAGTGCCTGACGAACTCGGTCAAGCACGCGCGGGGCGAGCCGGTCGCGGTGACCATCCGGCTCGCGGACGGGGACCTGGTGGTCACCGTCCAGAACCCGCTGCCCCGCTCGGCGCCCGTGAAGGCCCCGGTCTCCACCGGCACCGGGACCTTCTCGATGCGGGAGCGGGTGGAGAGCATGGGCGGCTCGCTCGCCACGACCCGTACCGACACCACGTACGAGGTCCGGGCGACCCTTCCGGCCGGTACGGTCGGCTGACCGGCCGGGCAGGGCGCGCCGCGGGTCAGGCGCTCGCCAGGAGCCTCTGCAACTGGTCGAAGTCCTCCACGCACCTGCCCGAGCCGAGCACCACGCAGTCCAGCGGGTCGTCCGCCACGAACACCGGGATGCCGGTCGCCGACGCCATCCGCAGGTCGAGGCCCGGCAGCAGCGCGCCGCCGCCGGTCAGCACGATGCCGTGCTCCATCACGTCGCCCGACAGCTCCGGCGGGCACTCCTCCAGGGTGACCCGCACCGCCGCGATGATCGACTCGACCGGTTCGTCGAGCGCGGCCCGCACCTCGCGCGCGGTGAGCCGGAGCGTCTTGGGCAGGCCCCGCACCTTCTCGCGGCCCCGGACCGTGAAGACCCGCTCCTCCAGCTCCTCGTCGCCCGGCACCGGCCACGCCGACCCGATCGCGCACTTGACGTCCTCGGCGGTGCGCTCGCCGATGAGCAGCGAGTGCTCCTTGCGGACGTAGTCGGTGATCGCGGTGTCCAGGCGGTCGCCGCCCACCCGCAGGGACTGCGAGGTGACGATGCCGCCCAGCGAGATCACCGCGACCTCGGTGGTGCCGCCGCCGATGTCCACCACCATCGAGCCGCGCGGCTCGGCCACCGGGAGCCCGGCCCCGATCGCCGCCGCCATGGGCTCCTCGATGAGGTGCACGGCCTTGGCGCCGGCCCGCTGCGAGGCGTGCACGATCGCGCGCCGCTCCACCGGGGTCACCCCGCTCGGCACGCACACCACCATGCGGGTGCGCGGGCGGCGGCCGGGCACCGCCTTCTTCACGAAGTGGCGGATCATCTCCTCCGCCGCCTCGTAGTCGCTGATCACGCCGTCGCGCAGCGGCCGGATCGCGGTGATCGAGCCGGGGGTGCGGCCGATGGTCTCCTTGGCCTCCGTGCCGACCGCGAGGGCCGTGCGCCCGCCCTCCTTCATCGCCACCACGGACGGCTCGTTGAGCACGATGCCCTGCCCCCGGGCGTAGAGAAGCGTGTTGGCGGTGCCGAGGTCGATCCCTATGTCCATGATCGCCAAGTTTGCCGGGGCGGGCCGGGGGACCCGGGGGCCGAAGGTCCCGAAAGGGGCGGGTCCAAGGTCCTGTCGGTGGTCGTCCGTAGACTGGCCTCGTGACCGAGCAGCCCGACCGCAGTGAAGCCGATGACTTCGACGGAATCGTCGAAGCCGAGACCGACAGAGACCCCGACCTGGCGGTGATCGAGGCCGGCAGCCGCACCTTGCGCACCCACGGCGGCCCGCCCCAGGGCGAGGCCGTGCCCGCCCGCCCCGCCGACCCCGAGGTGGACGCGGCGCTGCGCGCGGTGGAGACGGAGCTCGCGGGCCGCTGGGGCGAGACCAAGCTGGAGCCGTCCGTGCGCCGCATCGCCGCGCTGATGGACGTCCTGGGCGAGCCGCAGCGCGCCTACCCGACGATCCACATCACCGGCACCAACGGCAAGACCTCCACCGCCCGCATGATCGAGGCCCTGCTCGGCGCCTTCGAGCTGCGCACCGGCCGCTACACCTCGCCGCACATCCAGTCGATCACCGAGCGGATCAGCCTGGACGGCCTCCCGATCCCCGCCGAGCGCTTCATCGAGACGTACGAGGACATCAAGCCGTACGTCGAGATGGTGGACGCCAGGGAGGAGTTCCGGCTCTCCTTCTTCGAGGTCCTCACCGGCATGGCGTACGCGGCCTTCGCGGACGCCCCGGTGGACGTGGCCGTCGTCGAGGTCGGCATGGGCGGCTCCTGGGACGCGACGAACGTGATCGACGCGGGCGTCGCGGTCGTCACCCCCATCGACCTCGACCACACCGACCGGCTGGGCAACACGCCGGCCGAGATCGCCGTCGAGAAGTCCGGGATCATCAAGCAGGGCGCGACCGTCATCCTGGCCCAGCAGCCGGTGGACGCGGCGCAGGTCATGCTGAAGAAGGCCGTCGAGACGGACGCCACGGTGGCCCGCGAGGGCATGGAGTTCGGCATCGTGGGCCGCGAGGTCGCCGTCGGCGGCCAGCTCCTGACGCTGCGCGGCCTCGGCGGCGAGTACGAGGAGGTCTTCCTCCCGCTGTACGGAGCCCACCAGGCGCACAACGCGGCGGTGGCGCTCGCCGCGGTCGAGGCGTTCTTCGGCGTCGGCTCGCAGCAGGCGGGGCCGCTCGACATCGACACCGTCCGCAAGGCGTTCGCCTCCGTCGTCTCGCCGGGCCGCCTGGAGGTCGTGCGCCGCTCGCCGACCGTGGTCCTGGACGCCGCGCACAACCCGGCGGGCGCCCGCGCCACCGCGGACGGCCTGACCGAGGCGTTCGGCTTCTCGCGCCTGATCGGCGTGGTCGCCGCCAGCGCCGACAAGGACGTGAAGGGGCTGCTCGAAGCGTTCGAGCCGGTCCTCGCCGAGGTCGTCGTCACCGCCAACACCTCCATGCGCTCCATGGACGTGGACGAGCTGGCCGCGCTCGCCGTCGAGGTCTTCGGCGACGAGCGGGTCGTGGTCGAGCCGCGCCTGGACGACGCCATCGAGGCCGCCATCACCCTGGCCGAGGAGGAGGACGAGTACGCGGGCGCGGGCGTCCTCGTCACCGGCTCCGTGTTCACGGTCGGCGATGCCCGGCTGCTGCTGAAGAGGGGCTGAGCCGATGCGTACGCTCTGCGCGTCCACCCTGATCGGTGAATTCTTCGTGATCGCCTTCGCGGGCCTGGTCGCGATGAAGGACCCGGACCTCGCGACCACCACCGTGTGGACGGTCTGCGGCATCGGCATGCTGCTCTCGGTCCTGCTCTGCGGGACGCTGGGCCGGCGCGGCGGTGTGGAGCTCGGCTGGGCGCTCCAGATCGCCCTGATCGCGAGCGGTTTCGCGGTCCCGCTGATGTTCTTCATGGGCGCCCTCTTCGCGGCGCTGTGGTGGGCCTCGGTCCACTACGGCCGCAAGATCGACGAGGCGAAGGCCCGCTTCGCGGCGCAGGCGGAGGCCCAGCCCCAGGGCTGAGGCGCGGCGGTGGTACCGGGTGACGGCGGTTCAGCTACACCCGGTAATCTCGGCGGACCGCACACGTTTGCCAAGGAGCCGTACACCATGACGCAGCGCACCCTCGTCCTCCTCAAGCCGGACGCCGTCCGTCGCTCGCTGGTCGGCGAGATCATCGGCCGCATCGAGCGCAAGGCCGGCTGGCAGATCACCGCTCTGGAGCTGCGCACCCTGGATCAGGACACGTTGGAGCAGCACTACGGCGAGCACAAGGGCAAGCCTTTCTACGAGCCGCTCGTGGAGTTCATGTCCTCGGGTCCGGTCGTCGCCCTGGTGGTCGAGGGGGAGCGCGTCATCGAGGGCGTACGCCAGTTGGCGGGTCCCACCGATCCGATCGCGGCGGCCCCCGGTTCGATCCGTGGCGACTTCGGGACCATCGTCCGGGAGAACCTCATCCACGCCTCGGACTCCGAGGAGTCCGCGGAGCGAGAACTGAAGATCTTCTTCCCGGGCCGCGCCTGATCATTTCCTGACGGAATGTCAGCCATATAGCGCTCATGACCTGGGGCGACCGAAGGAATTTCGGTCGCCCCCCGGCATATGCGGGCCGACTTCGGGAACGCATCGCCCCGACACGACGTCACCCATACTGAGGTGGACCACCGCGCCGTGTCCGCGCAGGCCGGACTACGATGGGGCCTCACGCTCAACGCAGCCACCTCGCCGACCTGAGAAGCCGTCAACGCTCGATTAGGGAAGGCCGGACGCATCCTCATGGGGAGCAACAAAATGTCGTTCATCGGCCGTGACATGGCTGTCGACCTCGGGACCGCCAACACGCTGGTGTACGTCAGGGGCCGCGGAATCGTCCTGAACGAGCCGTCCGTCGTCGCCATCAACACCAACACCGGCGGCATCCTGGCGGTCGGCGCGGAAGCCAAGAAGATGATCGGCCGTACGCCGGGCAACATCGTGGCCGTACGACCGCTGAAGGACGGCGTGATCGCCGACTTCGAGATCACCGAGCGGATGCTCCGCTACTTCATCCTGAAGATCCACAAGCGCCGGTACCTGGCCCGCCCGCGCGTCGTGGTCTGCGTGCCCTCGGGCATCACGGGAGTCGAGCGCCGCGCCGTCATCGAGGCCTCCACGCAGGCCGGCGCCCGCCAGGTGCACATCATCGAGGAGCCCATGGCCGCGGCCATCGGCTCGGGCCTGCCGGTCCACGAGGCCACCGGCAACATGGTCGTCGACATCGGCGGCGGCACCACCGAGGTCGCCGTGATCTCGCTCGGCGGAATCGTCACGGCGCAGTCGATCCGGGTCGCCGGCGACGAGCTCGACAACGCGATCATCCAGCACATCAAGAAGGAGTACTCCCTCCTCCTCGGTGAGCGGACCGCCGAGCAGATCAAGATCACCATCGGTTCGGCGTACGACCTCGACAAGGACGAGCACACCGAGATCCGCGGCCGCGACCTCGTCTCCGGCCTGCCGAAGACCGTCGTGATCTCCGCCGCCGAGGTGCGCAAGGCGATCGAGGAGCCCGTCAACGCGATCGTCGACGCCGTGAAGACCACCCTCGACAAGTGCCCGCCGGAGCTCTCCGGCGACATCATGGACCGCGGCATCGTGCTGACCGGCGGCGGCGCCCTGCTGCGCGGCCTGGACGAGCGGCTGCGCCGCGAGACCGGCATGCCGATCCACATCGCCGAGGACCCGCTGGACTCGGTCGCCCTCGGGTCCGGCAAGTGCGTCGAGGAGTTCGAGGCGCTCCAGCAGGTGCTCGACGCGCAGCCCCGCAGATAGCTCCCGGGGCCTGCTGTCCGCCGTATGGGTCACTGCCAACCCGTACGGCGGATCGTTGATATACAGATCGAAGAGATCTTGTAGATCACCCACATTCCTACGAGGAAGGCACGGCCGCCGCACGTGAGGGACACACGAGAGAGCCGGCTGCTCCTGGTGCTGCTGATCGCCGTAGCGTTCGCGCTGATCACGGTCGATATCAGAGGCGGGGCGAATTCACCGGTGGACGGCGCCCGGCAGGCCGCCGCCGCCGTCTTCGGGCCGGTGGAGAACGGGGTCGCGGCCGCCGTCGACCCGGTCGGCAACGCGATCGGCGCGGTGCGCGACTCCGGCAGGCGCCACGACAAGATCTCCGCCCTTCAGGCCGAGAACGAGGCGCTCAAGCAGAAGCTCGGCAGCGACTCCCGCAACCGCAGCCGTCTGAACCAGCTCGACTCGATGCTGAAGACCGCCGGCGAGGGTCAGTACGGCATCAAGGCCGCCCAGGTCGTCGCCATAGGAGCGGCCCAGGGCTTCTCCTGGACGGTCACCATCGACGCCGGGTCCCGCGACGGCATCCAGCGCGACATGACGGTGCTCAACGGCGAGGGCCTGGTCGGCCGGGTCACCACCGTCGGCCCCTCCACCTCCACCGTGCTGCTCGCCAACGACCCCGACTTCACCGTCGGCACCCGGATGGAGAACAGTGACGAACTGGGCTTCGCCACCGGCCACGGCGACCGGCCGCTGTCCGTGCAGCTGCTCAACGGCAAGGCCAAGGTCAACCCGGGCGACCGCCTGGTGACCTTCGGCTCGCAGGCCGACAAGCCGTTCGTGCCGGGCGTCCCGGTCGGCGAGGTCGTCAAGGTCGACCCCTCGGGCGGCGACCTCACGCGCACCATCTACGTACGCCCCTACGTCGGCTTCACCAAGCTCGACATCGTCGGCGTCGTCGTCCAGGCCCCGCGCACCGACCCGCGCGACCAGGTGCTGCCCGCCAAGCCCCAGCCGACCCCGACCCCGACGGTCACCGTCACGGCCTCCCCGCCCGCGACCCCCAACGGCCAGGGCAACACCCCGATCGCCAACGAGAACGCGGTCGCCAACCCCGACCCGAACGCGAACGCCAACCGCCCCAACGGCAACGCCAACCCCTCGCCGGGCCAGGCCAACCCCCCGGCCGGGAACGCGAATCCGCCCAACCCCAACGGTGAGCCGAACGGCAACGCGAACGCCGACGGCGAGCAGTAGGAGCTGATCCAGATGCGTGTCAACAGGGTCATCCTCTCCGCCGCCCTGATCGTCGTCGCCCTCGTGGTCCAGGTGAGCGTGCTCGCCCGCCTCCAACTCCCGGGCGCCGTACCGGACTTGGTGCTCCTGACCGTGCTCGGCCTGGCGCTGGTCTACGGCCACGTCGGCGGCGCCTTCGTCGGCTTCGGCGCCGGGCTGCTCGCCGACCTCGCACCCCCCGCCGATCACGCGGCCGGGCGCTACGCCCTGGTGCTCTGCGTGATCGGCTACCTCGCGGGCCTCGCCAAGCCCGACCACGGACGGCTGCGCACGGCCGTCGGGCCGATGCTGGTGGTGGTCGGCGCGGCCATCGGGTCGACGCTGCTCTACGCCCTGGTCGGCGCGCTCGTCGGGGACACCGCGGCCCGCCACGTCGGCCTGCCCAGCCTGCTGTTCACGGCCGCGGTCTACGACCTGCTGCTCGCGCCGTTCACCGTGCCGCTGATCATGGCCATCGCCCGGCGGGCCGAGAACGACCCGCTCGCCGACACCACCGGCAACGGCGGCCCCAAGAGCAACATCACCTCCGGCTGGCTCTCCGGCGGCACCGGCCTGCGCATCGGCAACCAGCGCGGCGGTCTGCGGATCAAGGCCGCCAGGAACAGAGCGGCCCGCGCGGGCCGCATCAAGGGCGTCAAGCGACTGTGAACCAGGGGGTCGTCACGGCATGAGCAACATCCCTGAGACCGGCCGCACCCCCCGGGTGCGGATCCGGCTCATCATCATCCAGGTCCTGGTCTTCTCGCTCCTGCTGACGCTGGGCGGACGCCTGTGGTACCTCCAGATCCGCAACGGCCAGGAGTACGAGGACGAGGCCAAGAACAACCACGTCCAGCAGGTCGTCCAGCCCGCCGTGCGCGGCTCGATCCTCGACGCCCGCGGCGTGCCGCTCGCCGACAACGAGACGCGTCTGGTGGTCTCCGCCTCGCGCACCGACCTGTCGAAGATGCCCGACCGCGGCAAGGCCGTCCTGACCCGGCTCGCCGCGGTGCTCGGCATGAAGCCGCAGGACGTCATGGACAAGGTCAGGCTCTGCGACGCCAAGACCCCCAAGCCCTGCTGGAACGGCTCCCCGTACCAGCCGATCCCGGTCACCGACAAGGCCACCACCCAGCAGGCCCTCCAGATCCGCGAACGCTCCGAGGACTTCCCCGGCATCACCGCCGACCCCACCGCCGTACGCCGCTACCCCGCGCCCGGCAAGGCCAACACCGCCCAGGTGCTCGGCTACCTCTCGCCCGTCACCGACGACGAGATCACCAAGGCGAAGAACAGCGACTCGCCCTACCTGCGCTCCGACCAGGTCGGCCGCTCCGGCCTCGAGCGCACGTACGACAAGCAGCTGCGCGGCAAGGCGGGCATCACCCGGTACGAGGTGGACAACCTCGGGCGGGTCATCGGGCAGGCGCAGAGCGACAAGGCGCAGCCCGGCTCCAACGTCGTCACGTCGATAGACGCACGCGTGCAGGCCGTCGCCGAGTACGAGCTGAACAACGCGATGGTCGAGGCCCGCAAGCAGTTCGACAAGATCACCAACGAGAACTACAAGGCGGACTCCGGCGCCGTCGTCGTGATGGAGGCCAAGACGGGCCGCATCGTGGCCATGGCCTCGGCCCCCACCTACGACCCGAACGTCTGGGTCGGCGGCATCTCCGGCAAGGACTACCAGGCCCTCACCGGCAAGGACAGCGACTATCCGCTGCTGAACCGCGCCATACAGGGTCAGGCGGCGCCCGGCTCGACGTTCAAGGTGGTCTCCACGGCCGCCGCGGTCGAGGCGGGCTACAAGTGGGACGGCGGCTACCCCTGCACCAGCTCGTACTCCGTGGGCGGCCAGGTCTTCAAGAACTTCGAGGGGGAGAACTTCGGCCCCATCTCGCTCGGCCGCGCCCTGGAGGTCTCCTGCGACACCGTCTTCTACGGGCTCGCCGACAACGAGTGGAAGCGGGACGGCGGCATCAACCCGAAGAAGGGCCAGCCCAAGGACTACTTCTACAAGGCGGCCCACCAGTTCGGCCTCGGCAAGCCCACCGGCGTGGACCTGCCCAACGAGGTCACCGGCCGCGTCCCGGACCGCCAGTGGAAGGAGAACTACTGGGCGGCCAACAAGGACAGCTGGTGCAAGACCGGCAAGAAGGACGGCAGTTACGTCGAGAAGATCTCGTACGAGAACTGCCTCGAAGGCAACAAGATGCGCGAGGGCGACTCGATCAACTACTCCATCGGCCAGGGCGACACCCTCGTCACGCCGATCCAGGAGGCCATGATCTACGGGGCGCTCGCCAACGGCGGCACCATGCACGCCCCGACCATCGGCAAGGCGATCGTCAGCGCCGACGGCAAGAACGTCCAGGAGATCCAGCCGAAGGTCAACGGCAGGCTGCCGATCACCCAGGCCACCCTCGACGGCATGAACAAGGCCCTCGCGGGCGTCATCACCGGCGGCACCGCCGCCTGGAAGTTCCAGGGCTGGCCGCAGGACAAGATCGAACTGCACGCCAAGACCGGCACCGCCGAGGTCTACGGCAAGCAGACCACCTCGTGGCTCGCCACGTACTCCAAGGACTACACGGTCGTCATGACCATCGCCCAGGCCGGTACGGGTTCCGGCGCCTCCGGTGAGGCCGTGCGCAAGATCTACGAGGCGATGTACGGCGTCGACGACTCCGGCAAGCAGGACCTCAAGCGCGCCCTGCTGCCGCAGCCCGAGCAGTCCCTGCCCAAGATCCAGGCCGACGGTTCCATCGACGCCCCGACGGTCGCCGCCTACGACCCGGACGCCGGCAAGACCAAGGGCAAGGACCCCAAGCAGCCCGACGGTCAGCCGCAGCCGAACAGCAGCCCGGCCACCAACGTCGACAACCGCAACCCACGAAGGGACTAGCGCCATGGCAGGCTTCTCCGTCCAGCGCTACGCCCCCAAGGAGCGCGGCGCCTTCGCCAAGCTGACGGCACGCGACTCGGTGCTGCGCAGACTCGACTGGCCGCTGCTGCTCTCGGCCCTCGCGCTGTGCCTGATCGGCTCGCTCCTCGTGTGGTCGGCGACCCGCAACCGCACCAGCATCAACCAGGGTGACCCGTACTTCTTCCTGATCCGGCACATCATGAACGCCGGCATCGGGCTCTGTTTGATGATCGGCACCATCTGGCTGGGCCACCGCACCCTGCGCGGCGCCGTGCCCATCCTGTACGGGCTGTCCATCCTGCTGCTGCTCGCGGTGCTCTCGCCGCTCGGCGCCACCGTCAACGGCGCGCACTCCTGGATCGTGCTCGGCGGCGGGTTCTCCCTCCAGCCCTCCGAGTTCGCCAAGATCGCGATCATCCTGTGCATGGCGATGCTGCTCGCGGCCCGGGTGGACGCGGGCGACCAACCGCACCCCGACCACCGCACGGTGATGAAGGCCCTCGGCCTCGCGCTGATCCCGATCGGCTGCATCATGCTGATGCCCGACCTCGGCTCGACCATGGTCATCGTGGTGCTCATCCTCGGCGTGCTGCTGGCCTCCGGGGCCTCCAACCGCTGGGTCTTCGGGCTGCTCGGCGCCGGTGTGGTCGGCTCGGTCCTGGTCGCCGCGCTCGGGATACTGGACAAGTACCAGATCAACCGCTTCGCCGCGTTCGCCAACCCCAACCTCGACCCGGCCGGCGTCGGCTACAACACCAGCCAGGCGAGGATCGCGATCGGCTCGGGCGGCCTGACCGGCACCGGGCTCTTCAAGGGCTCGCAGACCACCGGCCAGTTCGTCCCCGAACAGCAGACGGACTTCGTCTTCACGGTCGCCGGAGAGGAACTCGGCTTCGTCGGCGCGGGCCTGATCATCGTGCTGATCGGCGTCGTCCTGTGGCGCGCCTGCCGCATCGCCCGCGAGACCACGGAGCTGTACGGCACCATCGTCGCGGCCGGAATCATCGCCTGGTTCGCCTTCCAGTCCTTCGAGAACATCGGCATGACGCTCGGCATCATGCCGGTGGCGGGCATCCCGCTGCCCTTCGTCTCCTACGGAGGCTCGTCCATGTTCGCGGTGTGGGTCGCCATAGGGCTGCTCCAGTCGATCCGGGTGCAGCGGCCGATAACGGCCTAGCGGGCAGCGGCCCGGACCGGCCCCGCGAGGATGGCCGGTCCGTGGCCCTGCCGCCGCCCGCCGATCGCGTCTAGATTCTGGTCATGGCGGACACGAAGCGCGAGATCGAGCGGAAATTCGAGTTCACACCGTCCGACGGGGACCGGGCGCCCCTTCCGGACCTGACCCGGATCCCCGGCGTCGCCGACGTCGTCGACCAGGGAGTCGTCGACCTCGACGCCGTCTACTACGACACTGCTGACCTGCGCCTGGACGCCGACTCGCTCACCCTGCGCCGCAGAACGGGCGGTGCCGACGCCGGCTGGCACCTGAAGTTCCCGGTCGCCGCGGGCGTCCGCGACGAGGTGCGGGCCCCGCTCTCCGACCGTCTCCCGGCCTCGCTGTCCGCGCTGCTGCGCTCCCGCGTCCGCGACGGCGAGCTCCTTCCCGTCGTACGCCTGCTGTCCTCCCGCGACGTACGCCACCTGCTCGCCGACGACCGCACCCTGCTCGCCGAGCTCAGCATCGACACCGTCCGCGCCGAGGGGCTGCGCGACGGCTCCACGACGGCAGCCTGGACCGAGATCGAGGTCGAACTCGCCGACGGCGTCGACGACGAGAGCATCCTGGACAATGTGGAGAAACGGCTGCGCAAGGCGGGCATCCGGCCCTCGACGAGCCCGTCCAAGGTCGCAAGGGCGCTGCGCGAGACGGCCCCGAACCCGCCCGGCGAGACCGGGCGGACACCGCGGACCGGGCCCGCCGACGGCACCGCGGGCGCCCACGTCCTCGGCTACCTGCGCGCCCAGCGCGACGCGCTCGTGGCCCTCGACCCGGCCGTCCGCCGCGAGCTGCCCGACTCCGTCCACCAGATGAGGGTCGCCACCCGTCGCCTGCGCAGCGCGTTCAAGTCGTACGGCAAGGTCCTCGACCGGGGTGCCACCGACCCCGTCGGCGCCGAGCTCAAATGGCTCGCGGCCGAGCTCGGCGTCGACCGCGACCAGGAGGTGCTCGCCGAACGCCTGCGGGACCGCATCGCCGCCGTGCCCCGCACCCTGCTCCTCGGGCCGGTGCGCGGCCGGCTCCGCCTCTGGTCGGTGGCCCGCCGCGCGGGCTCCCGGCGCCGCACCGTCGCCGTGCTCGACAGCGAGCGCCACCTCGCCCTGCTCGGCTCCCTCGACGCGCTGCTCGCGGCCCCGCCGCTGCTCCCCGGCGCCGAGAAGCCCGTCGCCGACGTCCTGCCCAAGGCCGTCCTCAAGGACTACGACCGGCTCGCGGGCCGGGTCCGCACCGCGCTCGACCTGGCCCCCGGCCACCAGCGCGACCTCGCCATGCACGAGGCCCGCAAGGCAGCCAAGCGCGCCCGGTACGCCGCCGAGGCCGCCGCCCCCGCGCTCGGCAAGCCCGCCACCAAGTTCGCCAAGCGTATGAAGGCCGTGCAGAACGTGCTCGGCGACCACCAGGACAGCGTGGTCGCCCGCGACGCCCTGCGGCTCCTGGCCATCCAGGCCCACGCGGCCGGCGAGTCCGCGTTCACCTGGGGGCTCCTGTACGGCCAGGAGGAGGCCACCGCGGCGCTGCGGGAGAGCGAGCTGCCCGGCGTCTGGGCCCGCGCGAGCGCGCCGAAACTGCGCAGGCGCCTGACGGCCGGATGATCGCCGGGTGAGGGGGCGACCCGGCTCGCGTTACGCTAGAGAGTCGCCCCCTGCCAGCCCACGAAGGTCGAGATGTCTGCCGAGTCCGTCTTCCCACAGCTCGAAGCGCTGCTCCCGCATGTGCAGAAGCCGATCCAGTACGTCGGCGGTGAGCTCAACTCCACCGTCAAGGCCTGGGACGAGTGTGACGTCCGCTGGGCGCTCATGTACCCGGACGCGTACGAGGTCGGGCTGCCCAACCAGGGCGTCATGATCCTCTACGAGGTACTGAACGAGCGGCAGGGCGTCCTGGCCGAGCGCACGTACAGCGTGTGGCCGGACATGGAAGAGCTCATGCGCGAGCACGCGGTGCCCCAGTTCACGGTGGACTCGCACCGCCCGGTGCGCGCCTTCGACGTGTTCGGGCTCAGCTTCTCCACCGAGCTCGGCTACACCAACATGCTCACCGCCCTCGACCTCGCGGGCATCCCGCTGGAGTCCAAGGACCGCACGATCGACGACCCGATCGTCCTCGCGGGCGGCCACGCGGCCTTCAACCCGGAACCGATCGCGGACTTCATCGACTGCGCGGTCATCGGCGACGGCGAGCAGGCCGTCCTCGACATGACCGAGATCATCCGGGCGTGGAAGGCCGAGGGCCGCCCCGGCGGCCGCGAGGAGGTCCTGTTCCGCCTCGCGAGGACGGGCGGGGTCTACGTCCCGGGCTTCTACGACGTGGAGTACCTGCCGGACGGCCGCATCGCCCGGGTCGTGCCGAACCGGTCGGGCGTGCCGTGGCGGGTGTCCAAGCACACCGTCATGGACCTCGACGAGTGGCCCTACCCCAAGCAGCCCCTGGTCCCGCTCGCCGAGACCGTCCACGAGCGCATGTCCGTGGAGATCTTCCGCGGCTGCACCCGCGGCTGCCGCTTCTGCCAGGCCGGCATGATCACGCGCCCCGTGCGGGAGCGAAGCATCACCGGCATCGGCGAGATGGTGGAGAAGGGCCTCAAGGCGACCGGCTTCGAAGAGGTGGGCCTGCTCTCCCTCTCCTCCGCGGACCACACCGAGATCGGTGACATCGCCAAGGGCCTCGCGGACCGCTACACCGACGACAAGATCGGCCTCTCGCTGCCCTCGACCCGCGTGGACGCGTTCAACGTCGACCTCGCCAACGAGCTGACCCGCAACGGCCGCCGCTCGGGTCTGACGTTCGCCCCCGAGGGCGGCTCCGAGCGCATGCGCAAGGTCATCAACAAGATGGTCTCGGAAGAGGACCTCATCCGGACCGTCGCGACGGCCTACGGCAACGGCTGGCGTCAGGTGAAGCTGTACTTCATGTGCGGCCTGCCGACCGAGACCGACGAGGACGTCCTCCAGATCGGCGACATGGCGGTCAACGTGATCGCCAAGGGCCGCGAGGTCTCCGGCCAGAACGACATCCGCTGCACCGTGTCCATCGGCGGCTTCGTCCCCAAGCCGCACACCCCGTTCCAGTGGGCGCCGCAGCTCAGCGCCGAGGAGACGGACGCCCGCCTGGAGAAGCTCCGCGACAAGATCCGCGGCGACAAGAAGTACGGCCGCTCCATCGGCTTCCGCTACCACGACGGCAAGCCCGGCATCGTCGAGGGCCTGCTCTCGCGCGGCGACCGCCGCGTGGGCGCCGTCATCCGCGCCGTCTACGAGGACGGCGGCCGCTTCGACGGCTGGCGCGAGCACTTCAGCTACGACCGCTGGATGGCCTGCGCCGACAAGACGCTGCCCTCTTTCGGCGTCGACGTCGACTGGTACACCACCCGCGAGCGCACCTACGAGGAGGTCCTCCCCTGGGACCATCTCGACTCGGGCCTCGACAAGGACTGGCTCTGGGAGGACTGGCAGGACTCGCTCGACGAGACCGAGGTCGAGGACTGCCGCTGGACCCCGTGCTTCGACTGCGGCGTCTGCCCGCAGATGGACACGAGCATCCAGATCGGGCCGACGGGGAAGAAGCTGCTGCCGCTGACGGTCGTCAAGTAGCGCTGCGCGAAGAGGGAGGAGCTGCCGTGTCCATCTGTGCCCAGGTGGACACGGCAGCTTCGTGTTCCGGGGCCTAGGTACGGATACTCAGTCGATTTGAGTGATCGCGCAGGCAGTTTGAGAAACAGCTGTTTTATAGCGTGTGCGACAGCAAGGTCGAAGAGTGCACGGGCCGACCGGGGCGTCCCCGACGCGGGCCCCGGGGCCACGGGGGAGGAAGCTGCGCATGGCGTGGGACGAGTGGGAACAGCTCAAGGCCGATGCCGCGGCACGCGGTGGTGCAACCCGCATGCAGATCAACGGTGTTCCACCGGCCGGTCCGGACGCGCCGGCGGGGAGCGAAGTCACCGGGGGGCTCAAGACGACCAAGGCCGCGTGGGTGAAGGCCGGAGCCGGCGTGGGTGACCAGCGTGAAGGTCTCGGGAAGGGGCTGACGGCGCTGAGTGAGGGACAGAAGGGCCTCGGCTCGGCGGAGGGCTGTCTGACGGCCGTGGCGCAGGTCAGGGTGCACGCGTCGTGGGCGCGCTATGTGCGGGACCTCAGCGAGAAGTGTGGGGCGCTCCAAGGGGTTCTGGAGCAGACGGGTCACGATCTGCTGCGGACCGACAAGACGGTCACGGCCGCGTTGGAGCAAGTGCGGATCAAGTATCAGGACACGCCCGCTGTCGGCGGCGACCCGCGGAACCGGTGATCGGCGGCCATGGACCTGGCAACATTGCGCAAGCTCAAGCCGTCCGAATTCGTGGAGGCCGCGGAGGGGTACCGAGCCATCAGCGACCGGGCAGGCCCTTCCAAGGACGATTTGACCAATCGAGTCGTCCCCGGAATGCACAAGGCCCTTTTCGGTGCCGCCGCGACCGCAGCGATCGGTCAGATTCAGCAGTTGGTGGACAACTTTCAGTACACGCAGGTTGAATGCGGGCTGATCAGTGCGGCTCTGAATGGTTTTTCGCATGACATCGCGGCCGCGAAGAACAAGCTGGACGCCGCGATTGCCGATGCTGAAGCCAACAAACTCACAGTGAACCCGGACGGTTCCGTGAGCTACCCGGCCGGCGGCAGACCGGATGCCCTCACGCCTTCTCCCGGCGGCAGGACGACTGGACAGACAGACCCCACCGCCCAGGCGATCAGCCGCCAAGCGGCCCACTTCGATCCCAACCCCGGCTTCCGCCTCGCCCAGGAGTGCGCGGACCGTATTGCCGAGGCGTTGAAGGAGGCGACGGAAGCCGATGAGAAGTGGGCTCCGAAAGTCCAAGCGCTGGTGGCGGATGACGACTTGACGGTCTCCGCACGCGATTGGGCTGACGTCGAGTCCGACACGCGAGGGGTCGCCGAGGCCGCGGACGAGTACCTCCACTCCCTTGCTGCTCCGCCGCATCACGGGACGCCGAAACAGAACGCGGAGTGGTGGAAGTCCCTCAGCGCCGAGGAGCGCTCCGCTTATCTGTCGGTCCACCCCGACACGATCGGCGCCCTGAACGGGTTGCCCGCGGACGTTCGCGATGAGGCCAATCGCTCGATCTTCACGGAAAAGCGCGCTCAGGATCAGCTGGAGCTGGCTTCGATTCCCCCAGAGCCCACGAACAAGTACACCTACACGACGGCCGGTGGCTTCGCTGCGCGGGCTTATACCGATGAGTGGGTGGCGTGGAACAACAGGTACGGGGATCGTAGGGCCCAGTTGACCAGTGCCGTCGAGGCCATGGGGCAGATCCAGAGGCGATACGACAACTACAACGGGGACTCGACGACGCGTCCCTACCTGCTGGGCTTCGACGACAAGAAGCTGGGCCACGTCATCATGTCCATCGGCAATCCGGATACGGCTGACAACGTGACGACGTATGTCCCGGGCACGGGCGCGAAGCTCACGGAGATCGACGGAGCGATCCAGCACACCGAGAAGCTGCAGGCCCAGGCGGCGACCATCGACCCCACGCACACCACCGCGTCCATCGTGTGGCTCGGCTATGACGCTCCCCAGGACGTCATGGGCGACGCGAGGGACCCCAAGTTCGCCGACGCCGCGAAGGAGCCGCTGAGCGACTTCCTCATGGGGGTGGACGCCGCCCATGGGGGCCACGTGAACTCGACCGTCCTCGGCCACAGTTACGGCTCCCTCGTAGTGGGTGAGGCCTTGCGTGACCACCCCGGTATCCCGGTCGACAACGCGATCCTGGTGGGCAGCCCGGGCGCGGGGGTGAACCATGCGAAGGACCTGAACATCCCCGCCGACCACGTGTGGGCCGCCACCGCGAAGAACGACCTCATCAATCTCGCTCCGCCGCCTTCGGGCCCGCTGGCCCCGCTCAATCCGAAGGAGTACATGCGCCTCTTCGACGATCACTCCATCCTGTACGGCTACGACCCCACGTCCGACGCTTTCGGAGGGCAGACGTTCCATGTTGCGGACGGAAAACCCCCGGGATCGGATGGGTTCATGCCTGCCCACTCGCAGTACTGGGAGAACGAGTCCCTCGTGAACATGGCGACGATCGCGACCGGAGGGAAGCCGTGAGGCGTCGCCCGGCCGCCCTGACGGCCCTGTTCTTGATCATGGCGGTGGGGGGAGCGGCGTGCGGAAACGGAGACGGTGGCCGCAGCGGCCAGAGTGACAAGACCACACAGAAGCGGACCGCCACCATGGACGAGCAGCAAGCGACCCGACGGGCAGATGAGATCATCCGCCAAGCCACGGACGGGATGGTGCCCAAGCCGACCTTGAAGCGGGTCGGCCCCGCGCCCGTGGGCCCGTGCCTGGCTGATGACGACGCCTCGGCGAGCGGACGCATGCAGGTAGGTCTCACGTACCAGTTGACCGATGTGCCGGGAAGCGAAGCCAAGCGGTTGCTCCGTCATGTTCGCGACGCCTGGGTCAAGGAGGGGTACACGTTCACCTCTCCCGACGCCGACTGGAGCGTTCCGTTCCCCAAGTTCTTCATGCGCACGCCCACCGACGACTTCTGGATGAACGGCCTCATCGGCCCGACCAACAAGGAGACCGGCGAGGGCATCGCGGCGATTTCCGTCACGTCTCCCTGCTTCGTCGGCGGCGCAGGGACGCCGCCGGAGGCGAAACCGGCCGCTTACCGGACGCCACCTGCGACGTCGGACGCGGAGCGTCGCGTACTGCAGCACTCCAGCCGGATCTACGAAGCCATTCAGGTCCGTGATCAACCGCAAGCCGGCGACGGGGTGAGCCGCGTCGAGGATGGCGCGGACGTGCTGACGCATCACACATGGTCGACCGTGCCCCTTGGCCGGGAGGCGCTCAAGGACGCGCTTCGTCGCGGGCGCGACAGCCTTGGCGCGGCGGGGTGGACTGTGCGCTCCCTGCCTCTGGGCAACGACCAGGACATGATCGTGGCACGTCACCCCGCGGATGGCAGCCTCGCCCGCGTTGTGCCGTCGACCGATGGCACGGTACGAGTCGCCGTGACGACGGTCGATCATGAGGGCACCTGGTCCGCTTGACGCCGGGACGACGTCGAGGGCGGAGTGTCGAGGGGTGGAAGCGCCTGCCCGGCCCTTGTGGTGGGTGCGTCGTCAGCCGCTGAGCGCGGCGCTGGGTGCTTCGCCGCGACCCGGTGGCGACGGGCGTGCCGAAGGCGGGCACCGGGCCAGTGCAACGTCCGGTGGGCCTGCGCGCGTCCGCGTACACGTGGAGAACCGACCGGCCTCACAGGCCCCCGAAGGCTGTCTCACCGTCGCCGTCCGGCTGCCCGTGCGGGTTGTGGTGCTTGTTCTCGTCGTGCCCGTGCGGATGGTCTGGGGCCTTCTCGGGGGTGGCGCGAAGGCGCTGTGGCGGGTGTGGGGCGTGGTCCCGTTCGGGTGGTTGTGCGGACGGGTGCTGACGCCGCTCGGGCAGGCAACCGCCCGGCTGGCGCGGGTGGTTGGGCGCGGGGTGGCCCGGGTGTACCGGGTGGTGCTCACGCCGGTGGGGCGCGGGGGCGCGTGGCTCGCGTGGGCGGTGTTCGTGTGGCCGTGGGTCACGCTGTGGCGGTACGTCGCCGCTCCGGTGCTGCGGTACGGCCTCGTGGTGCCCGCCGTCCGGCTGTACCGGCACGTGCTCGTCGGGCTGGCGATGCTCGCGGTCCCGGCGGTGTGGTTCTGCCGCACCGTGCTCGGGCCGATCGGGCGGGCGGTTCTCGTCGTCCTGCGCGAGATCGGCGCCGCGTTCGGTCACGCCTGGCGGATCGCCGGGTTCCTTTCGCGCGCGGTCGGCCGGGGCCTCGGGTGGCTCGCCCGGAACCTCGCCGGGCGTCCCCTGCGCTGGACGTACGCGACTCTGCTCACGCCCGTGGGGCGCTGGGTGCGGGACGCCGTGCTGCGACCCGCGGCCCGAGCCGTGCGCGAGACCGTGCGATCGGCCGGGCGCGACGCGTGGCGGGCGCTGGTCGGGGGGCCGCCCCGGGAACGGGGTGAGCACCGGGCGCGTACTCTGGGTAGTACAACTACTGCCTCCGGCGCGGTGCCCGCCCCCGAGATCTCCCTCCGCGAGACGGAGGGATGAGCCGGGTGGCGGACGGGCCGTGACCGGAGGGACCCCCACAGGACGGTGGGCGGCGCTCACCGCGCCCGCCCCGCACCGAGGAGAAGAACCACTGGGCAAGCGACAGCCCGAAGGCCCGCCGCCCGCACCTGCGGTGCAGCGCATCCGACTGCGCTACACCAAGCGCGGCCGCCTCCGGTTCACCAGCCACCGCGACTTCCAGCGTGCCTTCGAGCGGGCCCTGCGCCGCGCCGAGGTACCCATGGCGTACTCGGCGGGCTTCACCCCGCACCCCAAGGTGTCGTACGCGAACGCCGCGCCCACCGGCGTCGGCTCCGAGGCCGAATACCTGGAGATCGCCCTCACCGCAGAGCGCGACCCCGAGAAACTGCGCGTTCTGCTCGACGAGTCGCTGCCCACCGGGCTCGATATCGTCGACGCCGTCGAGGTCCGCACCTCGGGCCTCGCCGACCGGCTGACCGCATCCGTATGGGAGCTGCGGCTCGACGGCGTCACCGTCGAGGCGGCCGAGAAGGCCGTCGCCGCGTTCCTGGCCGCCGAGACCGTCGAGGTCCAGCGCAAGACCAAGAACGGCATGCGCACCTTCGACACCCGGGGCGCGGTCGCCGAGCTCCAGGCGCTTCCTCCGCAGGCCGATAGGCCTCTCGGCGAGGCCTGTGCGATACTGCGGCTGGTAGTGCGGCACCTGACACCTGCCGTACGACCCGACGACGTCCTGTCCGGTCTCCGAGCTGTGGCCGACCTGGCGCCGCCGGTCCCCGCAGCGGTGACCAGGCTGGCGCAGGGGCTCTTCGACGAGGAGTCCGGCACGGTGACCGACCCGCTCGCGCCCGACCGCGAGGCAGCCCCGGCCGCTCCACAAACAGCCGCCGGGACCGTCTCAGCGACGGCGCCGGAAGGTCCCGCCGCGTAAGGGCGGTCGTTGTAGCGCAGCCCTGGCACTCGGGAGCCACCTGGGTCGGGCCGCGCACTGACCTAAAAGACTTTCGCCAGGCCGTGCGTACAGAGCGCAGGGAACCGGCGAGCCAGACATAACAGCTCCCGTGCGGCGCCCGCGCCCCGGACGGCGGCACCCGCGCACATCACGCGGTCGTGCCGCCGGACCGGAACAGGCGCGGCGCCCGGGAGCGTGACGGGAGCTACGCCCGCATGCTTGAGCAGAACGAACCCGGCACCGCCGGGGACAACAACGAACAGAACAGCCCCAGCGACACGCTGCCGCCGCGCCGCAGGCGCCGCGCGGCGTCGCGGCCCGCGGGTCCGCCGGTGGGCGCCCAGACCGCGGAGCCCACGGCGCAGACCGCCGAGCCGGTCACGCCGGTCGCCGCGGCCGAGGAGGCCGACGCCGCTCCGGCGCCGCGCACCCGTCGCCGCGCCACGCGCAAGGCGACGGCCCCCTCCGGTGCGCCGCAGAGCGCCGAGGCATCCGCCCCGGTCGACACGCCCGCCGAGGCTCCCGCCCTGGCAGAGGAGGCCGCCGAGGCTTCCGCGCCGCGTACGCGTCGTCGTGCGACGCGTAAGGCGACGGCTCCGGCTGGTGCGCCGCAGGTGGCGGAGGAGATCGTCGAGCCCGTCGCGGCTCCGGTCGACACGCCCGCCGAGGCTCCCGCCCCGGCAGAGGAAGTCGCCGAGGCTTCCGCGCCGCGTACTCGTCGTCGTGCGACGCGTAAGGCGACGGCTCCGGCTGGTGCGCCGCAGGTGGCGGAGGAGATCGTCGAGTCCGTCGCGGCTCCGGTCGACACGCCCGCCGAGGCCCCCGCCCCGGCCGAGGAGGCCGCCGAGGCTCCGGCGCCGCGTGCCCGTCGCCGCGCGACGCGTAAGGCGACCGCACCGCAGACCACCGTCGCGGCCCCGGAGATCGCCGAGGTCGTCGAGGACGAAGAGGCCGAAGACGCCGAGGAGACCGAGGAGCTCGCCGCCGCCGAGACCGCCCCGGTCGTGGCCGACGAGGCGCCGCGCGGCCGTACCCGCCGCCGGGCCACCCGTCAGGCGACCGCCCCCGCCGCCGAGGAGCCCGCCCGGGCCGAGGCCCCGGCCGCCGCCGAGGCCCCCGCGGCCGAGGACGAGGCACCCCGTGGTGGCCGCACCCGCCGCCGCGCCGCCCGGCCCGTGTCCACCCCGCAGTTCACCCCGGTCGAGCCGGAGCCGAAGGCCGAGACCCCGGCCGAGGAGCCCGCCACCGGACGGTCCCGCCGCCGCGCCACGCGTCCCGCCGTGGCCGTGTTCCAGGCGCCGGTCTTCACCGAGCCGATGTTCCAGACCCCGGAGACGGCCGCGGCCGCCGCCGCTGCCGCCCGCGTCGAGGAGCCGGAGTCCGCCGAGGCCGAGGAGACCGCTGACGAGGCGGCCGAGCCCGCCGCCGAGCCGCAGGGCCGCTCGCGCCGTCGCCGCCGCCGTGGCGAGCCCGCCGAGCCGGTCCTGGACAAGCCCGCCGACGAGCCGGTCGACGAGCACGCCGAGGAGCCCGCCGAGGCCGAGGCCGAGGCCGAAACCGAGGACACCGACGACGACCGGCCCTCGCGCCGCCGGCGCCGCGGTGGCCGTCGCCGCCGCCGCGGTGAGAGTGCCGAGTCCGAGGACGCCGCCGAGGAGCAGGCGTACGAGCCGGCCGAGCAGTCCGGCGAGAGCGCCGAGTCCGAGGAAGAGGACGAGGAGCACGAGGACGAGGACGCCGACGGCACCCCGTCCGCTGCCGGTACCAGCAGCAGCCGTCGCCGCCGCCGGCGCCGCCGTCGCTCCGGCGACGCGGGCCCCGAGAGCGAGCAGGGCTCCGACGACCCCGAGCGCACCGTCGTCAAGGTCCGCGAGCCGCGCCCGGCCCGCGAGCGCGCCGAGTCCCTCTCGTCGGGCTCCACCTCCTCCGACGAGGTCCAGTCCATCAAGGGCTCGACGCGTCTGGAGGCCAAGAAGCAGCGCCGCCGCGAGGGCCGCGAGCAGGGCCGCCGCCGCGTCCCGATCATCACCGAGGCCGAGTTCCTGGCCCGCCGCGAGGCCGTCGAGCGCGTCATGGTCGTCCGCCAGAGCGGCGAGCGCACCCAGATCGGCGTCCTGGAAGACAACGTGCTCGTCGAGCACTACGTCAACAAGGAGCAGGCCACCTCGTACGTCGGCAACGTCTACCTGGGCAAGGTCCAGAACGTGCTGCCGTCCATGGAGGCCGCGTTCGTCGACATCGGCAAGGGCCGCAACGCCGTCCTGTACGCCGGTGAGGTCAACTTCGAGTCGCTCGGCATGGGCAACGGCCCGCGCCGCATCGAGGCCGCCCTCAAGTCCGGGCAGTCGGTGCTCGTCCAGGTGACGAAGGACCCGATCGGCCACAAGGGCGCCCGCCTGACCAGCCAGGTCTCGTTGCCCGGCCGCTACCTGGTCTACGTGCCCGAGGGCTCGATGACCGGCATCAGCCGCAAGCTGCCCGACACCGAGCGCGCGCGCCTGAAGACCATCCTCAAGAAGATCGTCCCCGAGGACGCGGGCGTCATCGTGCGCACCGCCGCCGAGGGCGCGAGCGAGGACGAGCTGCGCCGCGACGTCGAGCGCCTCCAGGCGCAGTGGGCCGACATCCAGAAGAAGGCCAACCAGATCTCGACGTCCTCGCCGTCGCTGCTCTACGGCGAGCCGGACATGACCGTCCGGGTCGTCCGCGACATCTTCAACGAGGACTTCTCCAAGGTCATCGTCAGCGGTGACGAGGCCTGGGAGACCATCCACGGCTACGTCGCGCACGTCGCGCCGGACCTGACCGAGCGGCTCTCGCGCTGGACCAGCGAGGTCGACGTCTTCGCGACGTACCGGATCGACGAGCAGCTCGCCAAGGCCCTGGACCGCAAGGTCTGGCTGCCGTCCGGCGGCTCGCTGGTGATCGACAAGACCGAGGCGATGATCGTCGTCGACGTCAACACCGGCAAGTTCACCGGCCAGGGCGGCAACCTCGAAGAGACCGTCACGAGGAACAACCTCGAGGCGGCCGAGGAGATCGTGCGCCAGCTGCGCCTGCGCGACCTGGGCGGCATCGTCGTCATCGACTTCATCGACATGGTCCTGGAGTCCAACCGCGACCTGGTCCTGCGTCGCCTGCTCGAATGCCTGGGCCGGGACCGGACCAAGCACCAGGTGGCCGAGGTCACCTCGCTCGGCCTGGTGCAGATGACCCGCAAGCGGGTCGGCCAGGGCCTGTTGGAGTCGTTCTCCGAGACCTGCGTCCACTGCAACGGGCGCGGCGTGATCGTGCACATGGAGCAGCCGACCGCGGTCGGTGGCGGTGCGGGCAAGCGCGCGAAGAAGCGCGGCCGCGGCGGCGCCGAGCACGACCAGCACACCCACGAGCACGAGGCTCACGAGGCCGCGTACGTCGAGGCCGCCGAGTCCGTCGACGCCGTAGAGTCCGAGGCCGAGGTCGCCGCGGAGATCGCGGCACCGGTCGCGCTCGCCGAGCCCGAGTTCGTGCCCGACGAGGAGCTGTACAGCAGCGTCGCCGAGGCGGAGGCCGCGGCGCGCGGACGTTCGCGTCGCCGCGCCACCCGCAAGGCCTCGGCCCCGGCCGGCGCGCCCCGTACGGCCGCCGTCGAGGCGCCGGCCGTGCCGGTCGAGGAGCCGGAGGCCGCGCAGGCCCCCGCCGCGGTGACCGTCGCCTCGTTCATCGAGGACGACGCGCCGCGCGGCCGCACCCGTCGCCGCGCCACCCGCAAGGCGACCGCCCCGGCGGGCGCGCCGACGGCGTCCGTCGCCGAGCCGGTGGTGGTCGTCACGGAGTCCGAGCCGAAGGCCGCGGAGCCGGTTGCTGAACCGGCCGCCCCCGCCGCCGAGCCGGTCGTCGCGTCCGTGGCGGAGCCCGTCGCCGAGGAGGCGCCCGTCGCCGCCCCGCCGCGGGCCCGCCGCCGGGTGACCCGCAAGGCCACGGCCCCGGCCGGATCGCCCGCGGGCGCCGAGGAAGCCGCGGTCGTCGTGGTGGCCGCCACCCCGGCCGCCGAACCGACCGAGGCCGCCGAGCCCGCCGAGGAGGCCGCACCGGCCAAGAAGGCGGCGCGCAAGACGGCGAAGAAGGCCACGGCGAAGAAGGCCGCCACGAAGAAGACGGCGGCCAAGAAGACCGCGGCGAAGAAGACGACCGCCAAGAAGGCCACCGCCAAGAAGACGGCGGCGGCCGAGAAGCAGCAGTCCTCGGTCTCGGCGTCCACGGACAGCTGAGACCGGCCGGTCGACGGCCGACGGGTTCCGCCCGTCGGCCGACGGGCGGTGAGCGTCACGGGCCGACTGGAGCCCGCCCCGGGACCACCGGGGCGCGGGTCCGGTCGGCCGATGGACGAACGGCCCTCGGGCCCGGCTTTCCGGGCGCGGACCGGTGGTTTCGTTGCCGAGCGGTGCGGGTAACGACCCTGGTTTGACCCACCACGTCCGGCCCCGTAGCCTTGACCCTCGGCGTGTTTATATACGCGCCTGCCCCTGAGCACCTCACCTCCCGGTCCGCCGGGGGAGGCCCCCTGCTTTTCTGCGGGAGGGCTGGCTTCAAGGGTTCCGTATCGAGCGAGAGAGAGATCCGCGTGTACGCCATCGTGCGCAGCGGTGGTCGCCAGCACAAGGTTGCTGTCGGCGACATCGTTGAGGTTGACAAGATTTCCACTGCCAAGGTTGGCGACACGGTCGAGCTCTCGACCCTGCTCGTTGTCGACGGCGACGCTGTGACCAGCGACCCGTGGGTGCTGGCCGGTATCAAGGTCACCGCCGAGGTCGTGGACCACCACAAGGGTGCCAAGATCGACATCCTTCGGTACAAGAACAAGACCGGCTACCGCCGTCGCCAGGGCCACCGCCAGCAGTACACGGCGATCAAGGTCACCGGTATCCCCACGGCTGCGAAGTAAGGGACTGAGGAGACATGGCACACAAGAAGGGCGCATCGTCCACTCGGAACGGTCGCGACTCCAACGCTCAGCGGCTCGGTGTGAAGCGCTTCGGCGGTCAGACCGTGCTCGCCGGTGAGATCCTGGTCCGCCAGCGCGGCACCCACTTCCACCCGGGTGCGGGCGTCGGTCGCGGTGGCGACGACACCCTGTTCGCGCTGCAGGCCGGTGCGGTGCAGTTCGGCACCCACCGTGGCCGCAAGGTCGTGAACATCGTTCCGGTTGCCTGATCACTTAGGCACCCGTAGAGCGGTTTCAGCGGAGGCGGACCTCACTTCCCCCACGGGAAGCGGGTCCGCCTTTCGCGTGTTACTAGATAGACATTCCCGTACTCTCCCGACTTCCCGTCGGGGGGACCCCCAGGAGGCACACCCATGACCACCTTCGTGGACCGCGTCGAGCTGCACGTCGCCGCGGGTAACGGAGGCCACGGCTGCGCCTCCGTTCACCGTGAGAAGTTCAAGCCGCTCGGCGGCCCGGACGGCGGCAACGGCGGCCGTGGCGGCGACGTCACCCTGGTCGTCGACCAGTCCGTGACCACGCTGCTCGAATACCACCACTCGCCGCACCGCAAGGCCACCAACGGCCAGCCCGGCGCCGGTGACAACCGCTCCGGCAAGGACGGCCAGGACCTGATCCTGCCCGTGCCGGACGGCACCGTCGTGCTCGACAAGCAGGGCAACGTGCTGGCCGACCTGGTCGGCGAGGGCACCACCTACATCGCGGGCCAGGGCGGCCGCGGCGGCCTCGGCAACGCGGCGCTCGCCTCCGCCCGCCGCAAGGCGCCCGGCTTCGCGCTGCTCGGCGAGCCGGGCGAGGCCACGGACATCGTCCTGGAGCTCAAGACCGTCGCCGACGTGGCCCTGGTGGGCTACCCGAGCGCCGGAAAGTCCTCGCTGATCTCCGTCCTCTCGGCGGCCAAGCCGAAGATCGCGGACTACCCGTTCACGACGCTGGTCCCCAACCTCGGCGTGGTGACGGCCGGTTCGACCGTCTACACCATCGCGGACGTCCCCGGCCTGATCCCTGGCGCCAGCCAGGGCAAGGGGCTGGGCCTGGAGTTCCTGCGGCACGTCGAGCGCTGCTCGGTCCTCGTGCACGTCCTGGACACCGCGACGCTGGAGTCCGAGCGCGACCCGGTCTCCGACCTCGACATCATCGAGGAGGAGCTCAAGCAGTACGGCGGCCTCGACGACCGGCCCCGCATCGTCGTCCTCAACAAGATCGACATCCCGGACGGCAAGGACCTCGCGGACATGATCCGCCCCGAGCTCGAAGAGCGCGGCTACCAGGTCTTCGAGGCCTCCGCCGTCGCCCGTACGGGCCTGAAGGAGCTGTCCTTCGCGCTCGCCGGGATCGTCGCCGAGGCGCGTGCCGCCAAGCCCAAGGAGGAGGCGACCCGCATCGTCATCCGCCCGAAGGCCGTCGACGACGCGGGCTTCACCGTCGCCTTCGACGAGGCCAACGACGTCTACCGGGTGCGTGGCGAGAAGCCGGAGCGCTGGATCCGCCAGACCGACTTCAACAACGACGAGGCCGTCGGCTACCTCGCGGACCGCCTCAACCGCCTCGGCGTCGAGGAGGCCCTGATGAAGGCCGGTGCGCGCTCCGGCGACGGCGTGGCCATCGGGCCCGAGGAGAACGCGGTCGTCTTCGACTGGGAGCCGACGATGATGGCGGGCGCCGAGATGCTGGGCCGCCGTGGTGAGGACCACCGTCTCGAGGCGCCCCGGCCTGCCGCCCAGCGGCGCCGGGACCGGGACGCGGAGCGGGACGAGGCGGATCGCGAGTTCAAGGAGTTCGGCCCCTTCTGAGGCCCGCTCCCCAACCCGGCCCCGGCCGGGGCCCCGCCCCGGATGCCCCGGCTGCCGCCGCCGGGTACCGGTGGTTCGGTGGCTGCTCGCGCCCCTGGCAGGCTCAGTGCTGGCCAGCACGGGTGGGGCAGAGCCCCAGGGTCTCTGCGGACCGTGCTGGGTTGCTCGCGCAGTTCCTCGCGCCCCTTGGCGGCGTGGTGCTGGCCCGCATGGGCAACCTCAGCCCGTCCGGCGTTTGAGGGCGAGCGCCGTTCAGGCGCGATCCGGGGTCTGGGGCGGAGCCCCAGGGCCTCTGCGGACCGTGCTGGGTCGCTCGCGCAGTTCCCCGCGCCCCTGGCGGGGTCGTGCTGGCCCGCACGCATTCGTCGGGTGTGATCGGGACCCGGGGGGTCGGTCGTAGGATTCTCGGGTGAGTCAGAGTTCCGCCGTCCCGGACGGCCCCGCGGGCGTCAGCGTCGTCGTCATCGCCTACAACGACGCCGGGCTGGTCGCCGACGCCGTCCGGTCGGCCCTCGCACAGGGGCCGGCCGTCGCCGAGGTCGTGGCCGTCGACGACTGCTCCCAGGACGGCACCGCCGCCGTCCTGGACCAGCTGGCCACCACCGAACCCCGGCTGCGCGTGGTGCGCCGCACGGAGAACAGCGGGGGCTGCGGAACGCCCCGCAACGACGGAATCGCCGCCGCCACCTCCCCGTACGTCATGTTCCTCGACAGCGACGACGTGCTGCCCCCCGGAGCCGTCGCCGCCCTCCTGGCCGCGGCGGAGGAGCACGGCACCGAGGTCACCGTGGGCCGGGCCGTGCGCCGCGAGCTGCCCGCAGGCCGCGACGTGCGCTGGCAGCCCGGCCTGTACCGGGAAGCTGCCGTGCACGAGTCGCCCGAGGCCGAGCCGAAGCTGCTCCACGACACGCTCTGCGTCAACAAGCTCTACCGCCGCGACTTCCTGAATGAGCGTCAACTCCGGTTCCCCGACGGCAAGTTCGTCTACGAGGACTTCGTCTTCACGGCGCGCGTGTACGCCGCGGCGCCCCGCATCGCCGTCGTGCCCGAGCTCGTCTACGTCTGGCACGTGCGGCGCGCCGCCGCCCAGGTCTCCATCTCGCTGGCCCGCAAGGACGTCGGCAACTGGCAGGCGCGGATCGCCGCCCACACCCAGGCCGTCGAGGCGTTCCGGGCGGCCGACCGCAAGGCGCTCGCCGCCGCCTGCCGCACCAAGTTCCTCGACTACGACCTGTGCCTGTACCTGCGCGAGCTGCGCGTGCGCGACGCCGGGTACCAGGCCGACTGGTGGCGGCTGACCCGTACCCACCTCGCCGGGTTCGAGCCCGCCGAGGTGGCCGCGGCCGCCGCCCCGGCCCGCTGGCTCGCCCAGGTGGTGCTCGCCTGCGACACCCCCCGTGACCTGGACCGGCTCTCCCAGCTCGCCGCCGAGCACCCCCGCCTCACCCCGCCGTACGCCACCGCGGAGTTGGGCCCGGTGTGGGCGGACGACCTGACCGTGCCGCTGGACGGGCTCGACGCGCTGCCCGCCGACCGGCTGCCCCTCGCCGTGGACGCGACGCTGCTGGCCGGCCGGCGCGGCATCCTCAAGCTCCACGTGCACGAGCTGTACGGACGGCTCGCCGCGAGCGGTGCCCCGTCCGGCGCCGACGTCGAGTTCGTGTCCCGGGACGGCGGCGAGAGCGCCCTGACCGTCACCGCGCCGCTGCGCGCCACCGAGGGCGGCTGGAGCGGGCAGGTGCCCGTACCGCTGGCGCGCCTGGCTGCGGCGGGCGGCCGCGGCACCCAGATCTGGGACCTGCGGGTCCGGGTGAACACCGGCCGCGCGCCGGGCCCGTACACCACGCTGCGGGCCCGGGCGGCCGGGCTGCGGCGCACGGCGGTCCCCGGCAGCCGGTACGGTGTTCTGCTGGTGCAGCCGTACCGGACGTCGAGCGGGTCGCTCGCGGTGCGGCTCGCGCCGGGAGTGCAGGGGGCCCTCGGGGTGGTCGGCGGCAAGCTGCGCAGGCTGGCCCGGAAAGCCCGGTAGAACGCGATGACGACGAGGACGCGCATATGACTTTTCTGATCACTGGCGGCGCCGGATACATCGGTTCCCATGTCGTGCGGGCCATGACGGCGGCGGGGGAGCGCGTCGTCGTCCTCGACGACCTCTCCACCGGTGACGCGGCCCGTCTGCCGCAGGGTGTGCCTCTGGTGGTCGGCTCCGTCCTGGACCGCGCGCTCCTGGACCGCACCCTCGCCGAGCACGCGGTCACCGGGGTGGTGCACCTCGCGGGCAAGAAGCAGGTCGGCGAGTCCGTCGAGATCCCGCTGCACTACTACCGGGAGAACGTGTTCGGTCTGACCGTGCTCCTGGAGGCCGTCGCCGAGGCGGGCGTGCGCACCTTCCTGTTCTCCTCGTCCGCCTCCGTGTACGGCATGCCCGACGTCGACCTCGTCACCGAGGCCACCCCCTGCCTGCCGATGAGCCCGTACGGCGAGACCAAGCTGGCCGGCGAGTGGCTGGTCCGCGCGGCCGGCAAGGCCCACGGCATCGCCACCGGCTGCCTGCGCTACTTCAACGTGGCCGGCACCGCCACCCCCGAACTCGCCGACACCGGCGTCTTCAACCTCGTACCGATGGTGTTCGAGAAGCTGGAGGACGGCGAGCCGCCGCGCATCTTCGGCGACGACTACGAGACCCCCGACGGCACCTGTGTGCGCGACTACATCCACGTCGAGGACCTCGCGGACGCGCACCTGGTCGCCGCCCGCAAGCTCGCCGAGTCCGCGAAGGCGGGCGACTTCCGCGACCTGACCGTCAACATCGGCCGCGGCGAAGGCGTTTCGGTGCGCGAGATGGTCGACCTCATCAACGAGATCAGCGGCCGCGGCATCGCCCCCGAGGTCCACCCGCGCCGCGCGGGCGACCCGGCGCGCGTCGTCGCCTCCGCCGACCGCATCGCCGAGGAACTGGACTGGAAGGCCCACCACGACGTGCGCTCCATGATCTCCTCGGCGTGGGCGGGCTGGCGCCACCACCGCGACGCCGTCTGAGACCCCGACACGGAGAAGGGGCGCCCTGGATTTCCTCCGGGGCGCCCCTTCTTCCTGTCTACGTCACGGCTTGTGGATGCGGTCCACTCCGTAGAACTTCGAGGTGCACTGCGCGACCCAGTCGCGCTTGTAGTTCTTGGTGAAGAACGGCTCGGCGAGCGAACCGATGTACATCGGCTTGTACGCCACGTCCGTCTCGCCCTTGGCGATCTCCGAGCGGATCTTCGCGTTCTGCTTGTCCCAGGCGATGCTGCGGTACACCGTCGAGACGGCGAGCTTCTGCACCGACGGCACCAGCGCCGCGGTCGCCGACAGCGCGAACGCGCCGACCAGGACCGTCGCCACGATCGGCACCAGACGCGGCGCGCGGCGCTCGACGATGCGCCGGCCGGCCCAGTGGCCGAGCAGCACGCCGTACCCGCACAGCGCGATCACCAGCGGGATCATGAAGTTCATCCAGGTACGGGCGTACGTCCAGCCCGTCGGCCCGTAGCCGCTGCGCAGCGCGTACGCCACGAGCAGCGTGCACAGCGCCATCAGCGGCACCGGAAGCACCGCGATCACACGCAGCATCACGACCGGCGGACGGTGGGCGGCCGGGGCCTCGCGGCGCGGCGCCAGCAGGGCCACGGCGAGGCCGAGGAGCAGACCCGCGGCGACGGCACCCAGGTAGATCCACTGGTGCAGGATCGTGTCCCAGATGTGGAAGTAGTCCTTGAACACGTCGCCGACGCTCATCTTCGTCGGCGGGGTCTGCGCCCGGCGCCAGCGGGCACCCGGCGAGGTGTACAGGAAGGTGAGGCCGATCACGGCCGCCACGCAGTACACCGCGGACCAGGTGAACGGGTACCAGCTCTTGGCGACCTTCAGCCGCGGCAGGCACACCAGCGCGGCCGTGCCCACCAGCACGCAGCTGACCACCGTGAACGGCTCGCTGAGCGTGCCGATCGCGAAGCCCACCACCGCGGTCACCACCAGGGCGGTGTTGCGCAGCGCCTTGCGGCCGGTGCGGAACGCCCAGATGCCGAACAGGAGCGCCCACAGGGCGATGATGAACGGCATCGTGTGCGAGATCGTCGCCGGGGTCCACAGGAGCACCTGGTAGGAGCGGGTGCCCGCGAAGAACAGCAGCGCCTCCAGGACCATCGCCACCGCGACGAGCAGCAGCAGCGGCGCCCGGGTGCCGAACGCCCGCAGGATCTCACGGCCCAGCAGCACCAGGCCGACGCCCATGGTGACCACGAGGATCACCGGAAGCACCTTGATGCCGGCCAGGCCGTCCGAGTAGATGATCCCGCTCAGGAAGGCGTTGGTGACCCGCCCGTTCTGGGTGTTGTAGAAGTCGGAGGTGATCCCGAAGACGCCCATGTCCCGGGACTTCCAGGCGGCGCACCAGTCGTCGGACGTGGGGCGCACGTACAGGCCGAGGAAGGACCCGACGGACAGCAGGATGCCGGAGACGGCGGTGATTATGCCCGCGGTCCACAGCAGAGCTCTACGGGCCCCCGACCGCTCGGGGCGGTCCGCGGCGGCGCTCGGCGCCGGGGCCGCGCTGTCGTCGGCGGCCACAGTGGTCGATGAGTTCATGATTCCAGGGGGTCTCGGGGACGGTCAGCGCTGGAGCAGGTCGAAAAGCGACTCCCAGCGCCGGACGATCTCCTCGGTCCGGTAGCGCTGGATGTTCTCACGGGCCGCCTCGCCGAGGCGGTCGCGCAGCTCCTGGTCGGCCAGGAGGCTGCCGAGGCGGCGGGCGAAGACGTGCGTGTTGCCGGGCGGGGCGAGCAGACCGTCCTCACCGTCGCGGATGATCTCGTGGATGCCGGGCGCGACGTCGAAGGCGACACACGGCACGGCGGTCGCCATCGACTCCATCAGCGACAGCGGGAAGCCCTCGCCGCGCGAGGCGAGCGTGAAGACCGAGCCGTCGCGCAGCGCGCCCGCGGGGTCGTCGGTGCGGCCCATCCACTCCACCGAGCCGTCCAGGCCGAGCTCGGTGCACTGACGGCGCAGCGCCTCCTCGTCGGAGCCCGAGCCGTAGATCCGCAGCGTCCAATCAGGGTGCACCGGAGCCACCTCGGACCAGGCGTCCAGGAGCAGGTCGGTGCCCTTCTCCTCGTGCAGCCGGCCGATGCTGACCACGTGCTTCTCGGTGCGCGGCGAGGGCACCTCGGGGAAGAACGGCAGCGGGTTGGGCATGAAGCCCACGTTGTCCAGGCGCTGAAGCGCCCACAGGTCGGCGTCCTCGCGGGTCAGCGCGAGCATCCGGTCGACGTCCTTGTAGAACTTCTTGACCCGGCCGAAGCGCGAGGACTTGCGGCACGTCTCGTACGACTCGTGGGTCATGCCGATGACGGTCAGGCCCGAGGTGTCGGCGAGCGCCACCCACTCCATCGCCCACACCTGGGTGACGATCACGATGGCGCCGGGCCGGGCCTGCTGGAACAGCCGGGTCATCTTCGCGGCCTGGGCGTGCATGCCCGCGGTGCGGGCGGCGCGGCGCCGGTGCTCGGCGACGTTCAGCTTGCCCTTGATGCCGCGCGAGCGGCCGGCCGACGGCGGGTGCGCGTCGTACAGCGTCGTCGTCGCGTACGGCAGGTCGTCGTCCAGCTCGAACGGGACCGACGGCGGGGTGATGCCGATGACGTGGACCCGGTTGCCGCGCTCCACGAACAGGCGGGCCATCTGGTGCGACCAGGTGGTCACGCCGCCCAGCTCGTTGACGGCGTTGGAGACGAGGAAGATGTCACGGCCGCCGTCCGTGGCGGTCACTTCAGTCACTTACCGCTCCCGGGAGTGAAGAACTTGGAGACGATCTGCTGGGCCGCGGTGCCCTTGTCGTACTCGCCGAACTCGGTGGCGAACCGCTCGCGGGCCCCGGCGAAGTCGGTGTCCGCGGCCTTGAGGCCGTCCACCGTCGCGAACAGCTCGCTCTCGGTGGCCACGACCGGGCCGGGCGCCTTGTCCCGCAGATCGAAGTAGGTGCCGCGGGTCTCGTTCGCGTACTCCTCGTAGTCGTACGCGAAGAAGATCATGGGACGGTCGAGCAGAGCATAGTCGAACATCAGGGACGAATAGTCGGTGATGAGACCGTCGGCCAGGGCCAGCAGCGGCGTGATGTCGTGGCCCTGCGAGACGTCGATGACCTTGCCGCGCACCGAGGGCGGCAGGACCACCTGGTTCAGGTAGTGCGAGCGGATCAGAAGGGTGTACCGGTCGCCGAAGCGCTCCGCGAACTCCTCGACGTCAAAGGGCAGTTCGAACTTCTTGACGGCGCCCGACTCCGAGGCCCGGAACGTCGGCGCGTACAGCAGCACCGTCTTGTCGGCGGCGATGCCGAGCTGCTCGGCGATCGGGCCGCGCACCCGCTCGCCGCTCTCCCTCTCCTGCTCGCGCGCCGCCACCAGGGCGTCGTTGCGCGGGTAGCCGACGCGCAGCAGCACCTCGTCGCGCAGCCGGAAGCCGCTGGCCAGGGTGCGCACATCGTGCTCGGAGCGGATCAGGAAGTGGTCGAAGCGGTCCAGGACCTTCTGGTGGTGGGCCTGGCCCGCCCGGTTCAGCAGCTTCATCTGCGGCACGTCGAAGCCCATCCGCTTGAGCGCGCTGCCGTGCCAGGTCTGGATGTACGTGGTGCCGGGCCGCTTGGTCAGCTTCATCGGGAAGCCCTGGTTGTCGACCCAGAACTCGGCCTGCGCCAGCGCCCGCAGATACGGGTAGCTCCACCGCTTGACCAGGGTCGCGTCCTTGGGGAAGCCGGTCGGCTTGGCGCCGTCGTAGGACCACACCGCCTCGAACTGCACGCCCCGGCGGCGCATCTCCTCGTAGATCGCCTTCGGGCTGTCGCTGTACTGCTTGCCCATGTGGCTCTCGAAGACCACCAGACCCTTGCGGATCGGCAGCTTGGAGAACACCTCGTGGTAGACGCGGATCTTGGTTTCGCCCGAGTTGAGGTCCTTCTTGGCCTTGCGGGCCTTGCGCAGGCCCTTCTTGGCCAGCGAGGCGGCCTTGCTCTGGAGCGCCTCGCCGATCAGCTCCTGGGTGCGGACGGAGGCCTGGCCCTCGGCCGTCAGCAGGTAGGACAGGTTGCCCTTGGCGGAGATCTCCGGCACCAGGCGGTCGGCGACCAGACGGGTCAGCCGCGGCCGGATGCGCAGCGGGCGCGCGTTCTCCAGCTCGATGCGGCCGGCGCCGAGCCGCGTCGGCACGCTCTCGCCGTCGACGCTCAGGTTGACCCACACGTCCCAGACCACGTCGATGATGCCGAGCGGCCGCAGCTTGCGGGCCAGGTCGGCCTCGGCCGTCCAGTCGAGCGTCTGGCCCGCGTGCTTCAGCGACGACAGCGGGAACCTGAAGGACTGGAGACTGGCGCGGCGGGCCCGGAACTCCAGGGTGCCGCTCAGCTTGGCGTCGGGCCGGACGCGGCCCAGCGGATTGACGACCGAGCCGCCGAGCCGCACCTTGCCGCGCCCGTCGTCCGCGTACGAGGTCAGACGGTTGCCGAGCGCCAGCTGGGTCAGCGGGCGGGTGTGGTAGCCGAGCTCCGTCACGTCCAGGAACTTGCGGCCGTCGGCGGTGTCGAGGTGCTCGCCGCACCAGTAGATCCGGCCGTCGCGCTCGATCAGCGGCGACGTCACGGTGTTGCGGCGGATCAGCGCGTCCACGGCGGGCAGCAGGTTGGCCCAGTCGCCCCGCTGGAGCAGGTAGGAGCAGATCGCCTGGATGGGCAGCACGCTGTCGTACGCCTCGGGCGAGAGGTCCGCCAGGTACTCGCGCGACAGCTCGGCGAACTCCGCCCGGTACTCCTCGTCACGGTGCGGCAGGTCCCGCAGGTGCAGGACCAGGTCGTGCTTGAGGAACTTGACGTCCTTGGCGAGCCGCAGCCCGTGCAGGTCGTTGTCCTCCAGGAGCGCCTCGATCCGGCGGTGGATCTCCAGCCGGTGCTCGTAGTTGGTCATCTCGTGGCGCCGGTTGGTGACCGACTTCACGGCCGCCTTCTCGTGCACGTTCCAGAAGTAGACCTGGTTGGGGATGAGGGTGATGCGGTTCGCGGCGAGGTAGGCCTCGGCGATGAACATCAGGTCCTCGTAGAACATGCCCTTGGGGAAGCGCAGGTCGTTGTCGAGGAGGAAGTCGCGGCGGTAGCACTTGTTGGTGGAGAGGGTGTCCCACACGAACAGGTCGGGGAGCTCGGTGATCGAGTCCAGGGTGCGCGTGGTCCGGTAGAGCCACGGGTACCACTCGGTGCGCTTCGTGGTGCGGGTGCCCTGCGTGAGGCGTACACAAAGGCCGGAAACGATGTCTGCCTGCGTCTGTTCCGCGGCCTCGAGGAGGTTCCGGCAGGCGTTGTGCTCCAGCACGTCGTCGCTGTCCAGGAACATGATGTAGCGGCCCGTGGCGTGGCCGATGCCCACGTTGCGCGGCTCGCCGCCGGCGCCGCTGTTCTCGGGCAGCTGGAAGGCGCGCACCCGGCCGGCGTGGGAGGCTTCCAGGGCCCGTGCGACCTCGAAGGAGCTGTCGGTGCTGCAGTCGTCGACGATCAGGACCTCGACGCTGTTCAGCGTCTGGTCCAAGACCGATTGGACAGCCGTCGGCAGGCGATCTGCGTCGTTGTAGACGATGACGATCACGGAGACGTCAGGCACTGGCACCTCAATCCACTTGTTCTACTCGCAGGCGCTTCAACGCTACCTGGTATTCGTGACGTGCCGTGCAGCCGCCCGGCCGCGCCCGGCCGCCCGGCACATAGGGCATCGTCAGGGCCCTCGCGGTGTGTCACCCGAATGTGTGGCGCGAAGGCAACCCCCGCGAGGCCCCACCCCTCTATAGGGAGAAGCGTGGAGAACCGAACCGAACGCACCAGGGAGCCGGGGTGCTGAAGACCTTGCCCCGCCCGGCCCGCGACCCGGGCAGCGCGGAACCCCGCACCGCACGGGCCGCATCCCGCGCTGCCCGGGTCGCACCCGCCGCCGCCGCGCTCGCCGCGATGGGCGCGTACTGCCTGGCCACGGCGCTGCGCGGGACCTACCCCTTCGGCGGGCGCTCGCGGGCCGTCAACGACCTCGGCAACCAGTTCGTGCCCTTCCACGCCCACCTGTGGGACCTCCTGCACGGGCAGGGCGGCGGCGACCTCCTCTTCAACTGGGACAGCGGCTACGGCGTCCCTTTCCTCGCCGACTTCCTCACCTATCTGATGAACCCCTTCTCCTGGCTCGTCGCGCTCTTCCCCCGCGACGGCCTGGAGCTCGGCGTCTTCCTGGTCACGCTGCTCAGCATCGGCGCGGGCACCGCCCTGATGACGGTCTTCCTCGGCCGGCTGCGCCCCGGGCCGCCCTGGCCGCGGGCGATCCTCGCCGTCGGCTACGGGATGAGCGGCTGGGTGACGTTCGACGGCTGGTCCGACCCCATGTGGATGTGGGGCCTCCTCTCCTGCCCCCTCATCGGCATCGCCACCGACTGGGCGCTGCACCGGCGCCGCTGGGTGGCCGGCACCCTCCTGGTCACCGCCTGCTGGGCCGGAAACTTCTACACCGCCGCCATGGCCACCCTCGGCATGGGCCTGGTCCTGCTGGTACGGCTCCTCCTGGACGCGCGCCCGCCGCGCGAACGCGGCCGGGCCCTGCTGCGCGCCACCGGCATGATCGTCACCGGTGTCCTGCTCGCCGGACCCGTCGTCACCGTCCCCTACCTGGCCAGCCGCGCCACCCAGCCCTCACCCGACGCCGCCTGGGACGGGGCGCCCGACGCCCGCGACTACGTGGCCCACCTGCTGCCCGGCGGCTACTTCACGAGCGCGCCCCGGGCCTGCGTCGGCATCCTGGCCCTGCTCCTCGTGCTCACCTTCCCCTTCCTGCGCACGGTGGCCCGCCGCGAGCGCGCCGCCTGGTGCACGCTGGCCGTCCTCGTCGCCCTCTCCTACACCTGGCAGCCGACCGTCCTGGTCTGGCACGGCCTCGCCATGCCCAACGGCAGCCCCTTCCGCGCCGCCCTGGCGCTGACCGCGATCCTGATCGCCATCGCCTGGCTCGCCCTGGCGCACGGCCCGGGCCCCCGCGAGCTCCTGCTGGGCGCCGGCCTGCTGCTGGCCCTGCTCGCCACCGCGAGCACCAGCGCGTACATGTCCGCGGCCACCTGGATCCTCACCCTGGCCGGGCTCGCCGCGTCGGGCGCACTGCTGTGGCTGCTGCACCGCCGCGGACCGCGCACCCCGCTCCTGTGCGCGCTGGCCGCCGTCGTCCTGCTCGGAACGACGGGCGCCGCCTGGTCCACCAGCGACATCCGCGACCGGCAGAGCTTCTGGCAGCCCCGGACCACCCTGGACGCAGACGCGCTGGCCGCCCGCTCCGCCGTACGCGCCCACGACACCTGGCCCACCGGACGCAGCGACCCCGGCCGGCACGAGTTCGCCGACAACGACCCGATGCTCCTGGGCGGCCAGGGCGGCTCGTACTACAGCAGCTACGTGCCCGCCCGGACCGCGAGCACCCTGCACGACCTCGGCGCCGGCTGGGAGATCGGCGGGCGCCACCTGCTGTCCTTCACCGACCCCGTGGGCCGCGCGATCATGGGCATCGGCAGCCACCTGGAGAGCTCGGCCACCGCGCCGCACGGATTCGTCCAGGTCACCGAGCCCGCCCCGCCGCTGGTCACACTGCGCCCGCCCGGCACACCCCTGGACTCGGCGACCCCCGACGCCTCCCTGTTCGCCCGCCGCGACCGCGTGCTCGGCGCTCCCCTCTACACCACGCCACAGCTCACGCCCGGCACGGGCACCACCCTGCACCTGCCCGCCGGGACCAGCACCTTCACCGCCCGGTGCGCCCCCGGCAGCACGGCCCAGCTGTACGCGCCCTGGTACTCCGGCACCGTCCGCGCGCTCGGCGTCGCCCTGCGCCCCGAGCCCGTGCGCCCCATGGCCAACCCCGGCGTGCTCGCCCTGGCCGACGTCCCCGGCGGCGGCGCCTTCACGGTGACGTTCACCTCCGACCGGGCCCAGGACATTCCCCGCACCCCCATCGGCTGCTACCAGCGTGGGACACTCGACAAGGTGGTCGACGCACTGAAGGCCACCGGCCCGGCCCGCATCACGGCCGGCGGCCACTCCATCGAAGCGGACTTCCGCCCCGGCGCCACCGGCACGGCCGTCATCGCGGTTCCCGCCGTCGACGGCTGGCAGTGCCGGGCGGACGGCCGGGCGGCGCGAACCCCCGGTACGCTCGGTGGGCTGATCGCCGTGGAACTGGCCGGGAGTGGCTCCCGCGTCGCCTGCTCGTACCATACTCCCGGGCTGAAGTCCGGACTGGCGGTGAGCGGTCTGGCACTCGCCACCCTGCTCGCTGTCGCCATCGGTGGGGCGCTCCGCACCCGCACCTGCCGCTCCTCTACTGGAAAGCACTGATGATGAAGCTGTCGGTCGTCGTCCCCTGTTACAACGAAGAAGCGGTCATCGACCAATTCGACGCCAAGACCCGCAGCGTGCTCGACACCCTCGCGATCGAGTACGAGATCTGCTACGTGGACGACGGCAGCCGCGACAAGACGCTCGTGCACCTGCGGGCGCTCGCCGAGAAGTACCCCGACGCCACCCGCTACGTCTCCTTCAGCCGCAACTTCGGCAAGGAGGCCGGCATGCTCGCCGGGCTGCGCGAAGCCACCGGCGACGCCGTGGTCATCATGGACGCCGACCTCCAGCACCCGCCGGAGCTCATCGAGCGGATGCTCGACCTCTACCAGCTGGGCCACGACCAGATCATCGCCCGCCGCACCCGCGAAGGCGACAAGAAGGTCCGCTCCGCCCTGAGCCGCATCTACTACCGCGCGGTCAACAAGTGGGTCGACGTCGAACTCACCGACGGTGTCGGCGACTTCCGCATGCTGTCCCGGCCCGCCGTGGACGCGCTGCTCTCGCTCGGCGAGTACAACCGCTTCTCCAAGGGCCTGTTCTCCTGGATCGGCTTCGACACCGTCACCTTCGACTACCAGAACGCGCAGCGCGAGGCCGGCGAGACCAAGTGGAAGTTCGGCTCCCTGCTGAACTACGGCATGGACGGCCTGATCTCCTTCAACAACCGTCCGCTGCGCATCGCGATCTGGCTCGGCATGGTCCTGGCCGGGATCGGCGCCGCCTACGCGCTGTGGATCGTCATCGACGCCATCACCAACGGCCCCGGCCAGCCGGGCTACACCACCCTCGTCGCGATCATCGTCGGCCTCGGCGGCGTGCAGATGGTGATGCTGGGCCTGATCGGCGAGTACATCGGCCGCATCTACTACGAGACCAAGCGCCGCCCGCACTTCCTGGTCAAGGAGGCGCACGGCTTCCCCGGCGAGCGCGAGGGCGTCGAGCGCCGCGAGGTGCGGCGCAACGACCAGCCCCACAAGGTGGTCTGATGCCCAGTCAGCTCGGTCAGGTGATCCGCTTCGGCTTCGTCGGCGGCGTCAACACCTGCACCTTCTACGCCTTCTACTGGCCGCTGCTGCACCTCGCGCACCTGCCGTACTTCGTGGCGTACACCATCGCCTTCCTGCTCAGCATGGTCGGCTCGTTCTTCCTCAACACCTACTTCACCTACCGCACCAAACCGACCTGGAAGAAGTTCCTGCTCTTCCCGCTCACCAACGTCACCAACTTCGTGGTGCAGAGCGCGGGCCTGTTCGCCCTGGTGCACTGGGTCGGGATGAACAAGACGATCGCCCCCCTGGTCGCCGCCGTGGTGGCGATCCCGTTCACCTACGTGCTGTCCCGCAAGATCCTGGTGCCGGGACACCGGGAGGCGGGCGAGTCCGTCCCGGTCGCGCCGAAGATACCGGTCAAGTAGCGGGCACCCGCGCCGCGAGAACACGGAAGGGGCGGACACCATCGGTGTCCGCCCCTTCCGCATGCCCGCTAGACGCGGCTGCCCGCGCTCTCCTTCACCGCCGGCGCCCACTCGCCGAACCGGGCACCCGGCCTGGTCTGACGGGACGCGTACAACTGGCCGTCCGTGCCGATCACCGCGAGCACGGCCCGCCCCGAGGAGTCCTGCGCCGCGCCCGGTATCCCCACGAACTGCACCCCCGGGCTCTCCCAGCCCGCCGCCTGCTCCGACTCCTGCGACGACGGAACCACCCGGCCCCCGTCGTCCCGGGCCGCCAGCACCAGCGTGCCGCCGTTCCCGCTCAGCCGGTACGCCGCGACCCGGCCGTAGCCGCCCGCCGGAGTACGCCGCGCCACCGTCCACGCACCACCGGGACCACCCGGCGAGGCGACCGCCACCTGGGCCGTGCCCGCCTGCCGGTAGACGGCCGACGCGCCGCCCTTGCCGTCCGCGACCAGGCTCACCGCGCTGCCCGACGGCGTCAGACCCGTCGGCGCCGACAGCTTCGGCACCTCACCCGGCGACGGCGACACCCAGTGCAGCACCGTCTTGGCGACGGGAGCCGCCACATGCAGCCGGCCCGACGGGTCCACCAGCGCGTCGATCCCCTCCACCACCAGCGGATGCGGCGGCTGCTTGCCCGGCGGGTGGTCCAGGAGCTGCCACGGCCCCCAGTCCTTGCCGCCCCGGCCGCTGCGCAGCGCCACATCGCCCGCCCAGTTCCGCGCCAGCACGTGCACCGTGCCGTCGGGCGCCAGCGCGGTCGCCGGGAAACCCGTCTCCAGCGACTTGTCGGGCGCCGCGTCCGGAGTACCGAGCGAACTCCACGCGCCGAACCTCGGCACCCCGTCGGCGCCCATCCCGCTCTGCAGGACGCACACCAGCTCCTTGTGGTGCTTCTGCCCCTTGAACGGCAGGACCGTACGCGTCGCGAACAGCTGAAGCGTTCCGTCCGCGTGGCGCACCACCTCCACCTGCGGATCCAGCGGCGAACCCGCGCTGCCCACCACGTCGAACGGCCCCGCCCACGGACCCTTGCCCGCGGCCCGCTCCACCCAGCAGCGCACCGCGCCGTTCAGCACCGAGAACGCCGCCAGCCGCCCGTCCTTCAGCGGCGCGATCCAGCGCGAGGTCCCCGGCGTGCGGGTCCGCGTGCCACGCGCCCAGCCGGCCCCGCCCGCCTTCAGCCCGTTCGGGCCCACCTTCAGGTCGCCGCAGCCCGACGGGTCACCGCAGTCCCGGTGGTCCACCCAGCCGTACGCGTTCAGGAGCTGCGCGGTACGCCGGGTGGTCGCCGCGTCCAGGGACGGCGGCGTGTAGTTCGTCGGATAGCCGAAGTAGTTGGTCACCGACGCGGCACGGCCCTTGCCCGCGCCCCAGTACCGCTCCATCGCCGCCTGCATGAAACGGGCCGACGCGGTGTGGTCCTGGTGGTCCAGATAGCTCAGCCCGCGCAGTATCGTCGGCGCGCTCATCATCGCCACCGTCTCGCGCGGAGCGTGCAGGGGAGTCGGGTCGAGGGTCCGTATCACCGTGGGATTGACCCGCGCGATCGCGGCCACCAGCGCGTCCGTGAGCTGGTCACGCGTATAGGCGCGCGGCATCCGCACCGTGCTGCCCGTACCCGGCAGCGTCGGCAGCTGATCGATCGCGCCCAGCCACAGACCCCGCATGCTCACCGGACGCGGCACGCTCACATAGCGCGCCTCGCACAACCCCATGTAGATCAACTGGCAGTGCGGAGCCGCCTGCAAGTAGTGCAGCTCCGAGCGGAACCCCGGCAGCAGCTCCACCGGCTCCACCGACCACGGGCTGTTGTCGTCGCCCGTCGCCATCAGCGCGTGGGCGGCCCGCAGCCCGTTGATCCGGGCCCGCGCGAAGCCCGGCCGGTCCGTCGGCAACGACTTGAACTGCGGACTCTTGGGCGCCGCGTTGCGGCCGTCCGACTCGCCACTGGTCATGCACACCGTCACCGACAGGGCGCCGCTGCGGATCGACTGCTCCAGATCCGGATTCATGAAGTAGATGCCGTCGTCGGCATGCGCGATCACATGCAGATACGCCTGGTCGGACCCGGCGGACGCAGGCTTCCCCGTGGTCGTCCCGGCGGACGGCCCCTGCACCCCCGAACCGCCCCGCGGTGCCAGCCACTGCCATCCTCCGTAGGCAAGAGGCGCCGCCACAAGTCCGCCCCCGGCGGCTTGCAACAGACGTCTACGAGACGGCGACGACGGCATCCGGCACGCTCCTTGTTGCGTCCATGTGAGCCGAGCCCCGCCCCGCACCCACCATGGAGTTGTTCGACTGGTCATCAGAAGGGAGGGCCAAGCGGCTGCGGAGGTTTCACTTCAGACGCTAAATTTGCCCGGCTGGTACGAAACAGCAAGGTACGGACGTGTGGGCTTCAGCACCCCATCGAGCCATCACTTCCCCAGTTTTCGTACTTTGTCGAACTTAAAGGTTCTCTGCTCGGTCACGGTGAGGCTGTCCGCCGATTGGAACTTCCAAGCGCCCGACACCCGTCCTGACATAGATTTCACCGTGTGACAGTGGCAAGGCAGCAGGTGGCGCAGGCCCGCAGAATCGTAGTCAAAATCGGCTCCTCCTCACTCACCACCGCCTCCGGCGGCCTCGACGCCGACCGCGTCGACGCCCTCGTGGACGTGCTCGCCAAGGCGCGCAGCGGCGGCGAGAAGGAGATCGTCCTGGTGTCCTCCGGCGCCATCGCCGCCGGCCTCGCCCCACTCGGCCTGCGCCGCCGCCCCACAGACCTCGCCCGCCAGCAAGCCGCCGCCAGCGTCGGCCAAGGCCTCCTCGTCGCCCGCTACACCGCCTCCTTCGCCCGCTACGGCGTACGCGTCGGACAGGTCCTGCTCACCACCGACGACACCAGCCGCCGCGCCCACTACCGCAACGCCTACCGCACCCTCGACCAACTCCTGGCCATGGGCGCCCTCCCCGTCGTCAACGAGAACGACACCGTCGCCACCGACGAGATCCGCTTCGGCGACAACGACCGGCTCGCCGCCCTCGTCGCCCACCTCGTCCGCGCCGACCTCCTCGTCCTGCTCTCCGACGTCGACGGCCTCTACGACGGCGACCCCGCCAAACCCGGCACCTCACGCATCGACGAAGTCCGCGGCCCGGCCGACATCGCCCACGTACAGATCGGCAGCGCCGGCAAGGCCGGCGTCGGCACCGGCGGCATGGTCACCAAGGTCGAAGCCGCCCGCATCGCCGCCGCCGCCGGCATCCCCGTCGTCCTCACCTCCGCCAGCCAGGCCGCCGACGCCCTCGCCGGACGCGCCACCGGCACCCACTTCCACCGCACCGGCCGCCGCTCCGCCGACCGCCTCCTGTGGCTCGCCCACGCCTCCACCCCCCAAGGCGCCCTCGTCCTCGACGACGGAGCGGTACACGCCATCGTCGAAGGCCACAAATCCCTCCTCCCCGCCGGAATCGCCGCCGTCGAGGGCGAGTTCGCCGCCGGCGACCCCGTCGAACTGCGCGACCCCCAGGGCCGCGCCGTCGCCCGCGGCCTCGTCAACTTCGACGCCAAGGAGATCCCCCAGCTCCTCGGCCGCTCCACCCACGACCTCGCCAAGGAACTCGGCCCCGGCTACGAGCGCGAAGTCGTACACAGGGACGATCTGGTCGTCCTGCACCCCTGAAACGGCTGAAAGTCCAGCCATAAGACAGACACCTTCAGGAAAACCACCCCGCGCCCGGCCTCGGGCTGGTCAACTTTGAAGCGTGGGTACGCGCGGGACGGCAACCCGCGCAGTACCGCACCGCATCGCACACAGCAGCACAGGAGGCCGCCGGTGAGACGAGCGCGCCCGGGGGAGGCGCCCCGAGGGACGACGGCTGAGCGGACCCTGACCAGTGTGGGGACGGGGGCCGACGTCGAACGGAGAGAGGTACCCGAAAAGCCCGGGGACACCCCCAGGCTGTGGCACATCACGCTGAGCGTGTCCGGAGCCGAGGCCCCGCTGAAAGAGGTCCGCCGCGGGCTCGAACAGCTCGCCCACGACCACCCGTTCCTGCTGACCAGCAGGTACGCCAACGACCACGCCGAGATCCGCTACTGGGAAGAGGCCCGCGACCTGCACGACGCGGCCGCCGTCGCGCTGCGCCTGTGGGGCGAACACCGCTCCACCGCCAAACTGCCGCCCTGGGAGATCGTCGGCCTCGAAGTGATCGACCGCGGCACCTACCACCAGCGACTCGCCGAGGGATACGGCCCGCCACCGGCCGCCCCCGTCGGCGTCCACCCTTTCTGACCCCGCTCCCCGGCACCGTCTCGGGGAGCGGAACAGGGGCCGGACGGCCACCCGCCGCCCATTAGTCTGCGGACATGGTTTCGCTCTCCTCGCCCTCCCCGGCCACCCCGTCCGACGACATGTCCCCGGTCACCCGGACCGCCCACCGGGCCCGCGCCGCGGCCGCCGAGATCGCGCCACTTCCGCGCGCCGCCAAGGACGAGGCGCTGCTCGCCATCGCCGACGCCCTCGAAGCACGGACCGCCGAGATCGTCGAGGCCAACGCCGTGGACGTCGCCAAGGCCCGCGAAGCCGGAACCAGCGAGACCGTCATCGACCGGCTCACCCTCACCCCCGACCGGATCCGCGCCATCGCCTCCGACGTGCGCGACGTGGCCGCCCTGCCCGACCCCGTCGGCGAAGTCGTCCGCGGCTCCACCCTGCCCAACGGCATCGACCTCCGGCAGATCCGCGTCCCGCTCGGCGTCGTCGGCATCATCTACGAAGCCCGGCCCAACGTCACCGTGGACGCCGCCGCCCTCTGCCTCAAGTCCGGCAACGCCGTCCTGCTGCGCGGCTCCTCCTCCGCCTACGCCTCCAACACGGCGCTGGTGAACGTGGTGCGCGACGCCGTCGGCGCCGCGGGCCTGCCCGCCGACGCCGTCCAGCTCGTCCCCGGCGAATCCCGCGACTCGGTCCGCGAACTCATGCGCGCCCGCGGCCTCGTGGACGTCCTCATCCCGCGCGGCGGCGCCTCCCTCATCCGCACCGTCGTCGAGGAATCCACCGTCCCCGTCATCGAGACCGGCACCGGCAACTGCCACGTCTACGTCGACGCCCAGGCCGACCTCGACATGGCCGTCGACATCCTGATCAACTCCAAGGCGCAGCGCCCCTCGGTCTGCAACTCCGCCGAGACCCTCCTCGTCCACCAGGACATCGCGGACGCCTTCCTGCCCCGCGCCCTGGACGCGCTCGCCGAGGCCGGCGTCACCGTCCACGCCGACGAGCGGGTGCGCGCGTACGCCGACGCCGCCAAGGCCACCGTCGTCGAAGCCACCGCCGAGGACTGGGAGACCGAGTACCTCTCGTACGACATCGCCGCCGCCGTGGTCGAATCCCTCGACGCCGCCGTCGCCCACATCCGCCGGTGGACCTCCGGCCACACCGAGGCCATCGTCACCACCTCCCAGGCCGCGGCCCGCCGCTTCACCCAGCTGGTCGACTCCACCACCGTCGCCGTCAACGCCTCCACCCGGTTCACCGACGGCGGCCAGTTCGGATTCGGCGCCGAGATCGGCATCTCCACCCAGAAGCTGCACGCCCGCGGCCCCATGGGACTGCCCGAGCTGACCTCGACGAAGTACATCGTGACCGGCGACGGTCACATCCGGTAACCGCACGCAACTCCCCGTAGAAGGGGGCGAGTTCGGCCACTCCCTGCCCAAAACGACCGCCCCGGGCTACGCTGAACGCGTGCCGGACGACGTAGGGGGCGGGCCGTTCCCTGACGGCTGGGAGCCCGACGACGACCGCGGGGGCGCGGACGATGACTTCGCCTCCGTGGTGTTCGACGAGGACTTCGTACGAGCCGCCGAGATCCACGAGCCGAGCGCCGTCGAGCGCCTGCTCGCCGCCGCCCAGGCCCGCGCCGAGGCGGAGGCCGCCCGCGCCCGCGCGGGCGGCGGAGCCCCCGACGACGACCTCTACGACGACCACGATCCCTACCACCCCGGCCGCGACCCGGACGACCTCGGCGGCCCCCGCCTGCCCGGCGGAGCCGAAGCGGGCCCCTACGGCCGCCACGGCGGCGTCCTGCGCCCCTACCGCGGCCGCGCCCGCTGGCACCGCCCCGTCGCCTGGCTCCTCGCCGTCGTCATGGGGATCGGCATGATCGCCCTGGCCTTCTCGGCCGTCTACCGGGGCGCCACGTCCGACCACGAGGACAAGGCCCCGCCCCCCGCCACCAGCAACGTCGACAACCCCACCAACGCGGCAGGCCCCGGCACCGCCGCCGCTCCCGGCGGCTCCGGCGGCCTGGGCCCGCCCCTCGGGGCCGCCCCCGAAACCCCCGCCACCCCCTCCGCCTCGACCTCGGCCGACTACGACGCCCCACCGGTCCCGGCGGCACCACGGGTGCCTTAGGGGGCGGTCGGGTGGGGTGGTGGTCGGGGGTTTTGTGGGGGAGGGCGGGAGGGCTTGGGGGTGGGGTTGAAGCTTGCGGTCGACGGGGTGGGGGCTCCTCCCCCCCCGCCCCCACCCCACCCGCCCCGCCCCCCTGAACAGCATCTGTAGATCCCCGTAGGAACTCGTCAGAAGTTGTCGTGTACCAGCGCGTTTACCTTTCCCTCACCAGACCTACCCTGAAGGTATGGCAGGGCGCGGAGAGCCACCCGAGGGGACACCGGAGGGCCTCCCCGGCGGTGGTGACGACGAGTACCGGTCCGTCGTCTTCGACGAATCGTTCGTCCGTGCTGCCCGCCTCCAGGAGTTCTCCGCCCAGGAGCGCATGCGCGAGCACGCCCGGGCCGTACGGTCCCGTCCCAGCTGGTCCCTCAGGGCATCCTCCAAACCCGCCGTCGCGTTGGTCCTGCTGCTGCTCATAGCCTTCAGCACCGCCATCTACATGGGCATCCGGCACCCCTACGACCCGCCGCCCACCAGCCACCCCGAGCCGCTGCGGATGACCGTGATTCCGCTCGCTCCGCAGGGCCCGGTGCCGGGCGGCGACGCGGAGCAGCTCTTCTCGCACAGCCCGGCCGCCCAGTTCCGCACCGGGGGCTCCGGCATCAACCTGCCCTCGGTGACCAAGACCGCCCACTTCTCCGAGGCCCAGGTGATGAACGCCCTGTCCATCGCCAAGGACTACCTGGTCAAGTCGTCCCTGGACCCGGACGTGCTCTCCGGCGGCCCGGTCCACCAGATCCGGGTGCTGCTCGACCCCGATCTGATGGCCCAGTTCGACCAGAGCGTGGCCACCCCGGTCGACGACGGCCGGCACGCCGCGACCGGCTGGCTGGTGCGCTTCGATCCGACCAAGGTGGCCCTGGCCGATCCCCGGATCAGGGTCCAGGGCTCGATGAGCTACGCGGAGTCCGGACCTGACGCGCTCGACGTCGCCACCGACTACGTGTTCGTGTACGCCCTGCACCCGGTCGGGAACGGACCCCACACCACCGACGCCTCCCTGTTCACCGTCCGCCGTGAGCTGCACTTCCGGCTGGACCGCGAGGACCTGCGGCTCAACCGTACGGAACTGCAGGCCAGCACTGTCGAGGCCGGTCCGCAGGCCTGCTCGGCCGACGTGGCGGGCCTGCTGCGGCCGCTCCTGGCGGGTGAGCGGGCGAGCGCCCAGGGCCCGGCCGGCACCGACCCGTACGCGATCGGTCCCGCTCCGGAAGCCCTCTGCGGCACCCTGGCCGCGGGCGCCCAGCCTTCGACCACCCCCGGTTGATCCGGTCCGCCCTCCCCCTCCTCAGGCCTCTTCTCAGCCCTCCCCCTTGCCGTTCTGCTCCGGCTTGCCGTCGGTCGGCTCCGCGTCCGGGCCGGAGGCCTTGTCCGACGGGCGCGGGCCCGCGCCCGTGAACTTGTCGCGCAGCTTGCCGCCCAGGTCCGCCGTGCCGCCTGCGATGTCGCCGACCAGCTTCATGAGCGGGTCCTTGCTGCTCTTGACCGCGTCGGCGTACGAGGCCGCGGACTCCCGGAAGGAGTCGGTGACCGAGGTGTCCCCGTCCTCGTCGCGGCGCGGGTAGTGGCCGTCCATGATCCGCTGGTAGTCGCGGGTCTGCGCCCACTTCTTCAGCTCGGCCGCGCGCACCGTGGTGAACGGGTGGGAGCGGGGCAGCACGTTGAGGATCTTCAGCACGGAGTCGCGCAGGTCGCCTCCGGCCTCGTACTCCTCGGCCTGCTCCAGGAACGCGTCCACGTTCATCTCGTGCAGGTGGTTGCCACCGGCTATCTTCATCAGCCCCCGCATCGAGGCCTGCAGATCCTGGCCCACCAGCAGGCCCGCCCGGTCCGCGGACAGCTCCGACTTGCGGAACCACTCGCGCAGCGCCGTGACGATCGCCATGATCGCGACGTTGCCCAGCGGGATCCAGGCGACCTTCAGCGCGAGATTGGTGAGGAAGAGCAGGATCGTGCGGTACACGGAGTGGCCGGAGAGGGCGTGGCCCACCTCGTGGCCGACGACCGCGCGCATCTCCTCCTCGTCGAGCAGCTCGACCAGGCCCGTCGTCACCACGATGATCGGCTCGTCGAGCCCGATGCACATCGCGTTCGGCTGCGGGTTCTGCGTGACGTACATCGGGGGGACCTTCTCCAGGTCCAGGATGTAACAGGCGTCCCGCAGCATGTCGTTGAGGTGCGCGAACTGGGCGTCGCCCACCCGCACCGAGTCCGACAGGAAGAGCAGTCTGAGGCTGCGCTCGGGCAGCAGCCCGCTGAGGGCCTTGAAGACCGTGTCGAACCCCGACAGCTTGCGCAGCGCGACCAGCGCCGAGCGGTCCGCGGGGTGCTCGTAGGCCCGGGAGGAGATCCCGGGGAACCTGCGCCGTTGCCTGCTCGGCACGGTGTCGTTGATGTCCTCGGTCATGGGTGCCCCCTGTCGTTCGAGTCGTCGGCTCGTCCCCCTGACGACATCCACATTAGGTGGTGGCGATACCGTGGCCCGGGGGCCTGTGGATAACTTTCGAGGAGACCTGCCATGCCGGACGTCGTCACCGTTCTCGCTGCCGCTTCCGGCCAGGGGCCGGGCGCGCTGTTGCGGATCCTGCTGCTCGGCTCCATGGTCGGAGCGGCCCTGCTGGCCTGGTTCCTGCTGCGCGGATACCGCTCGAACGGCGGTGACGACAACAAGAACGACTGAGTCGGCGTGAGCGTGCCCGGACCGCCCGCATACGATGTGGGCGAAGTCTCCGCCCCGACTCCCGGATAGGTCCTGCCGAAGATGAGCCTCCACAGCACCGCCGCCAACCTGGTCTCGCTCGCCGAAGGCGCCGAGCACGGGGGCGGCAACCACGAAAGCCTGCAGCCCTGGATGACGGGCGGCGGCGCGCTGGTCGCCCTGCTCCTGCTGCTCTGGATCACCACCCGCTTCAACCGCGACCGCTGAGTCGGGGCCGCAAGCCGGGCCAGTAGGCTCTGCACGCATGGGAGAGCAGGAAGTGCCTACCGGTCCGGTGAAGCGACGCATCGGCGTGATGGGCGGAACGTTTGATCCGATCCATCACGGACACCTCGTGGCCGCCAGCGAGGTGGCCTCGCAGTTCCATCTGGACGAGGTCGTGTTCGTACCGACCGGGCAGCCGTGGCAGAAGAGCCACAAGCTGGTCTCACCGGCCGAGGACCGCTATCTCATGACGGTCATCGCCACCGCGTCCAACCCGCAGTTCTCCGTCAGCCGCATCGACATCGACCGCGGCGGCGCGACGTACACCATCGACACCCTGCGGGACCTGCGCGAGCGCAACAGCGACGCGGACCTCTTCTTCATCACCGGCGCCGACGCGCTCGGCCAGATCCTGACCTGGCGCGACGCCGAGGAACTGTTCTCGCTGGCCCACTTCATCGGCGTGACCCGGCCCGGTCACGTCCTGACCGACGACGGGCTGCCCGAGGGCGGGGTCTCGCTGGTCGAGGTGCCCGCTCTGGCGATCTCGTCGACGGACTGCCGGGCGAGGGTCGCGCAGGGGGACCCGGTCTGGTATCTGGTTCCCGACGGTGTGGTCCGCTACATCGACAAGCGCCAGCTGTATCGCGGCGAGTGAGACCAGCCGTACCGCCTGTACGTCGGCGAGTGAGAGAAGGCCATCGGTGAACGACCGCCAGTACGACCCGTACGCGCCCCAGGTGCAGCTGGTCGGGTACGACGAGTACGGCCGGCCGGTGTACCAGCAGGTCCAGCCGCAGCAGCAGGCCTACGACCCCTACGCCCAGCCCCAGGAACCCCAGCAGCAACAGCAGCAGGGGTACGGGTACGACCAGGCGTACGTGCCGCAGCAGTCGACGTACGACCCGTACGCGCAGCAGCCGCAGCAAGGGCCCCAACAGCCGCAGCAGACCCAGCAGTTCGCGCAGCAGGACTACGGGCACGACTACGGCGGCGCGCAGCAGCAGCCCGTCCAGGCGCCCCCGGAGCCGGCCCCCGTCGCGGAGCCGCAGGGCGCGCCCGTGCTGCCGCAGCAGCGCAGGGACGAGCACGCCGAGGGCGCCGAACGCGACTACCGCACCGAGCAGTTCTCGTTCATCGAGGAGCCCGACGAGGACTCCGAGGACGTCATCGACTGGCTCAAGTTCACCGAGAGCCGCAGCGAGCGCCGCGAGGAGGCCAAGCGGCGCGGCCGCAACCGCGTCGTCGCGCTCGTCGTGGCGCTCGCCGTGGTGGTGGCCGGCGGCGTGGGCTACCTCTGGTTCGCGGGCAAGCTGCCCGGGCTCTCGTCCTCCTCGGACGCGAAGAAGGGCGGCGCGACCGCGGTCGGTGCGCAGAAGCGCGACGTGATCGTGGTGCACCTGCACAACACCAAGGCGGGCGGCACCTCCACGGCGCTCCTCGTCAACAACGTGACCACGAAGCAGGGCACCACGGTGCTGCTGCCCAACACGCTGGCCCTGTCCAACGACGACGGCAGCCGCACCACCCTGGGCAAGTCGGTGGACACGGACGGCTCGCAGGGCACCCGCGAGTCGATCTCCACCCTCCTCGGCGCCAAGATCACCGGAACCTGGCGCCTGGACACCCCGTACCTGGAAAACCTCGTCGACCTCGTCGGGAACATCGACATCAGTACGGACACGGACGTCCCCGGCCCCAAGCAGGGCGGCGACCCGCTGGTCAAGCAGGGCGACGACCAGACGCTCTCCGGTCAGATGGCCGTCGCCTACGCCACCTACCGCGCCCCCGGCGAGCCCGAGGTCAAGCAGCTCCAGCGGTTCGGCGCGGTGATGTACGGCGTGCTGCGCAAGATCTCCGACGATCCGAAGGCGGCCACGATCACCGTCCAGACGCTCGCGCAGATCCTCGACCCGTCGCTGCCCGAGGGCGACCTCGGGGCCTCCCTGGCCAAGCTCGCCGAGCACGCCAAGATCGGCGCGTACAAGACGGCGGTCCTTCCCGTGCAGCCCGACGGCACGCTCAGCCAGCAGGCCACCGACAGCGTGGTCAAGGACGTCCTGGGCGGCCGGCTCGGCGGCGGAGGGGCCGACCAGGGGTCGGCGGTGCGGGTGGGCGTGAAGAACGCCACCGGCAACCCGAAGACGACCGAGGCCGTACGGGTCGCCCTGATCAACGGCGGCTACGCGTTCGTCGACGCCGGAAGCGGCGGTACGGAGGCCACCTCGCAGGTCCTGTACGCGGACGCGGCGCAGAAGGCGAAGGCGGTCGAGGTCGCCAAGACCCTCGGCCTGCCCGACAGCGCGGTCAAGCAGGGCAAGGCGGCCGCCAACGCCGACGTGTCGGTCGTCATCGGCAAGGACTACAAGGCGCCGCAGTGACGGCCCGGACGTAATCCTTTCGGGGCTGTCGGCGGTCCGTGAGATCCTGGAAATCGATCCGATTGGATCTGACCGCCGACGAAAGCCTGCTTGTGACCGCCACGGACCGTTCCATCGAGCTCATCACCGCCGCCGCCCAGGCGGCCGCCGACCGGCTCGCGCACGACATCATCGCGTACGACGTCAGCGACGTGCTGTCGATCACCGACGCCTTCCTGCTCGCCTCCGCGCCCAACGACCGCCAGGTCAAGTCGATCGTCGACGAGATCGAGGAGCGGCTGAACAAGGAGCTCGGCGCCAAGCCGGTGCGCCGCGAGGGCGACCGCGACGCCCGCTGGATCCTGCTGGACTACGTCGACATCGTCGTGCACGTCCAGCACAGCGAGGAGCGCGTCTTCTACGCCCTGGAGCGCCTGTGGAAGGACTGCCCCGAGCTCCCGCTGCCCGAGGACGCCATGAAGACCCGGGGCAAGGCGGCCGAGCACGCCGCGCTGACCGGGGCCGACGAAGCGGACGGTGAGCTGAGCTGAACGGAACCACCAAGGGCGGCCGGGGCCGCCGGATAGTCCTGTGGCGGCACGGCCAGACGGCCTGGAACCTGGAGCGCCGCTTCCAGGGCTCCACGGACATCGAGCTGACCGAGACCGGCATCGGGCAGGCGCACCGCGCCGCCCGCCTGCTGGCCGCACTGAAGCCCGACGCGATCGTCGCCTCCGACCTGCGGCGGGCCGCCGCCACCGCCGCCGAGCTGGCGGCCGTGACCGGCCTGCCGGTCGAGCACGACTCGGCCCTGCGCGAGACGTACGCGGGCGCCTGGCAGGGGCTCACGCACGAGGAGATCGTCGCCCGGTACGGCGAGCAGTACGCGGCGTGGAAGCGCGGCGAGGCCGTGCGCCGGGGCGGCGGCGAGCTGGAGACCGAGGTCGCCGACCGGGCCGCTCCCGTCGTGCTGCGCCACGCCGACAAGCTGCCCGACGGCGGCACCCTCGTCGTCGTCAGCCACGGCGGCACCATCCGCACCACCATCGGCCGTCTGCTCGGCCTGGAGGCGCACCACTGGGAGGGCCTTGGCGGGCTCACCAACTGCTGCTGGTCCGTCCTCGGTGAGGGCGCGCGCGGCTGGCGCCTGCTCGAGCACAACGCCGGAACGCTCCCCGAGCCGGTCCTCGGAGACGACGACTAACCCCTGCTCAGGGGCGGTGGCAGCCGGATTTCACTTTCCGGCAGGTCACAGGCTAGAGTTCTTCTTGTTCGCAGCGCGGGACCGCCGAAGAAGCGGAAACGAAGCGAACAGCGGGGCTATAGCTCAGTTGGTAGAGCGCCTGCATGGCATGCAGGAGGTCAGGAGTTCAATTCTCCTTAGCTCCACAATCGGATCCCGTCCCCTCGTGGGGGCGGGATCTTCTTGTTGTGCGCCGCGTGCGGCGGCCCGGCGTGGCCGGTCTCCTACGGTGACAGCACTGACCCCCTTGCGAGGACATGGCAGAATCGGGACGGCCGGAGGGGGACGACGGACCGAACGGGAGGGAGTGCGCGATGCCCGCGAGTCGCGAAGAATTCCCGGAACCGCCCGGCGGGCCCGAAGCCGTCTCGTCCGGCGCCCGCCTGAGCTGTCCCTCCTGCGGATCGGCGCACGTCGCCCAGATGCTCGGTGACAACGGCGGCGTGTCCTACGTGTGTACGGCCTGCGGCCACAGCTGGAGCTGAACATGGGTGCACACAGGCGGAAATGTGACTGGTGCGGCAGCGGTACGCCCATCGTCAGGGACATGGATCCGGTCAACACCGACTACCAGTACTGGTGCGAGGAATGCGCCAGGGCACTGGTCATAAAGGGCGACCCGATCGAGACGTATCGGGAACTCGAAGGAGAGCCCATCTACGGCCGCCTCCTGGAGGCGCACTGCACGCTGAAGCGGTTCTACTCCTTCGCCACGGCCTGACCGCCGCCAGCACCAGGAACACCGCGCCGGCCAGCGGATAGAGCGCCGAGAGCGCCATCTGTCCGCCGCTCTGGGCGAGTTCGGGCCGGTGGGTGCCGTGCGGAACCCACCACAGCGCGTACGAGCAGAAGACCGCGCCCAGCAGCGCCCAGCGCGAGCGTTCCGCGGCCAGCAGCACCACCACCGGGACACACCACACCCAGTGGTGCGACCAGGAGACGGGGCTCACCAGGAGCGCGGTCACCGCGCAGGCCGCCACCGCCCACGCCCGCAGGCCGCGCAGTTCGGCGCGTACGGCGACGGCGAGGCCCAGCGCCGCGGTCACGGCCGCCACCACCGCCCACCAGGGGCCGGGGTCGCCGGTGTGCAGCAGCCGGGCCAGCACTCCGCGCAGCGACTGGTTGGCGGTGTCCTCGGCGTGGCCCACCCGGCCCGCCTCGAACACCATCGACGTCCAGAAGCGCCACGAGTCGTGAGGCAGGGCGACCGCGGCCGCGGCCGTGGCGGCGCAGAACACCGCGACGGCCCGCAGAGCCATGCCGAGCGCGGGGCCGCCGCCGTTCCTCGCCCGTACGACAGCGGTGATCAGCAGGAACAGCGCGAACAGGGCGGGGGTGAGTTTCAGCGCGGCGGCGAGCCCGACGCCGGTGCCCGCCCAGCGGTGGCCCGGCCGGCGGGTGAAGTCCCAGAGCACCGCGACGGCGAGCAGGAGGTTGATCTGGCCGTAGCGCAAGGTGGTCCACACCGGCTCGCACCACACGGCGAGCGCGGCGATCCACAGCGCCGCGCCGGGGCGCGGCCGGCCCGCGAGCCGCAGCGACAGCTCGGCCAGGGCGATCAGCAGCCCCAGGTTGATGGCGGTCGCCAGGGCCCGCAGCACCGGAACGCCGGGCAGGGTGAGCGGGGTGAACAGCAGCGCCGCGAACGGCGGGTAGGTGGTGGCCAGCCCGGCCCCGGTCGCGCGCATCGCGTAGAGGTCCGCCCCGGCCCGTACGGTCTGGCCCTCCGCCCGGTAGACCAGCAGGTCGATCATCGAGACCCCGGCGGCCCGCTGAGCGGCCCAGAACACGGCGAAGGAGAGCAGGCAGACGAGGGCGGCGGGCGGGACGGGGCGGCGGGCAGCGGTGTGCGCGAGCACCTTCACGGTCACGAAGGTGGACGTTACCGTCCTTCTTCGTACAGAACGGAAACCGATTTGGTGAACCACCGGGGTGACCGTGTAATGTTCTCGATGTCGCCGCGGGAAACCGGGCGGCGGGAAAACAAGGGGCTATAGCTCAGTTGGTAGAGCGCCTGCATGGCATGCAGGAGGTCAGGAGTTCAATTCTCCTTAGCTCCACAGTGAAGAAGGCGGGCCATCCGATTCGGATGGCCCGCCTTCTTGTCGTGGCTCCCCTCTAAGGCCTGCGCCTCGTCCCTGGGGCGCCGTTACGGTCGGAAACGGTCAACTGCGGCCACTGTCCAGGGCCTTGCGGGTGATCTGGGGGAGTGCGGCCGGGGCCTGCTCGATCCGGAGCGCCAGTGCGGGACAGCGGCGCACGGCTCGCTGCGCGCGCCCCCGCAGATGCATCGGCACCGTGGCGTCCGCGACGAGCGGATAGCCGTCCGGGCCGAGGCCGATCAGCTCCGGCACGATGTCCGCGCAGAGCCCGTGGCCCTCGCACAGCGTCCAGTCGACCACCACCTTCTCGCCGCTCGGAACGCCCTCCTCCTGGTAGCCGGGCCCGGGCAGCGGCAGCACGCCCGCCGTCGGCCGGCCGCAGCCCCCGGCCAGCACGTGCGCCGCAAGATCGTCCGTGAACGCCGCCAGCGTCGAGGCGAGGAACCGCGCCGAGCCGTCCGGATGCTTGCAGGCGCCGCGGCCCTTCACGGCCTGCGTCACCTCGCGCAGCGCTTCCAGGGCGGCCGGGCCCCCGCCGTGCAGCAGGTCGGCAAGGCCGCCCGCCGCCGCCGGCAGACCCAGCCTGCACGGGCCGCACTGGCCCGCCGTCTCGGCCGCCAGCCAGTTGGCGACCCTGAGCGCTTCCCCGAGTGCGCAGGTCCCCGGCCCGATCGGCAGGATCGCGCCCGCCCCCAGAGCGCCGCCGAGCGCCGAGAGCGAGGCCCGCGAGACGGCCGCGTCATGAGCGGCCACGGAATTCAGCCAGCTGCCGTGATAGCCGCCGGTCAGCACGCCCTGGGGCAGTGACGGCGCCCCGGCCAGCTGCAGGACGTAGCGCAGCGGCACCCCGGTGGGAACCTCGACGACCATCGGGCGCTCGACCGCCCCGGACAGGGTGAGCAGGACGGTGCCCGGCTCGGCCGGCTCGCCGGTGTTGCAGAAGCGGCGCGGGCCCAGCCGGGCGGCCACGGCGAGCTGGGCGAAGGTCTCGGCGTTGGAGAGCAGCGTCGGGGCGCCGCCGACCCCCGACTCTGCGGCCCGCTCGCGGCGCCCCGGCGGCAGGGCGGGGCCGCCGTCGATCGCCCGGATCACCGCGGAGGCCTCGCCGGACACCATCCGCTCGGGGGTGCGCACCACCCGGGCGCGCAGCGGGGAGCTCCGTTTGTCGGTGAGGCCGCGCTCGGCGAAGGCGGCCCGTACGGACGCCTGAGTGGAATCACGCGTCACGGCGACGACCAGGGTGCGCGCGCCGAGCGCCTCGGCGGCCAGCAGCGCGCCGTCCAGGACGAGATGGGGGGCCCGGCACACCAGGACGGTGTCCTTGCGGCAGGCGGGCTCGCCCTCGCTCGCGTTGACCACGACGACCGGGCGTATCCCGCGCCGGATCGCCGCGGAGGCGACCGCGCGGAGTTTGCGGCCGAAGGGGAAACCCGCGCCGCCGCGGCCCGTGAGGGCGATGTCGTCGCAGAGCTGGGCCAGGCGTTCGCCGTCGACCGGCTTGAGGGGGCCGTGCACCTTGAGGTGCATCGGCAGGGCCAGCCGCTCGACGAGGTCGAAGCCGGCGGTCAGTTGGGGCAGGCCGACGACGCGGACCTCAGGGACGTCGGGGAGGGGCGTGTTCATGGTCGTACTCCTGCTGTCGCGGGCACCGTCACGGGCGTTCTCCAAAGGCGGAGCCCGGCTGGGAGGGCCAGGGCTCGCCCGCGGCCGGCGGCTGGTAGGGAGCGGTCGGCGCGGGGGCCGGCAGAGGCTCGGGCGGGCGCGGCGAGGGCGCGGGCCACCGGGGGGCCGGGGGCGCGGGCGGGGCCAGCGATACCGCGCGGTAGGCCGCCGAGATGCCCGCGTCGCCACGGACCTCCCGCTCGGGGGCGGGGCGGTAGCGGGGCAGTGCCTCGTGCGGGGGCTCGTACAGGGCGTGGCTCTCCGGGAACTGCCGCGCCGCGTCGGGGAGTTCGGGCGAGGCCTCATGAGAGGGCGGCGCCTCGTACGCCGCGTAGGAGGGCGGCTCGGCCGGGCGCGGCGGCACGGCCGGTTCGGCGGGCTCGTTCTGCGGGCCGGGCCGCAGCGCCGCGAACCGGTCGGTGATCCTGCGCTTCACCGGCCGGGGCAGCGCGCGTACGGCCAGCGCGCTCGCCACTCCCGCCAGGCTCAGGGCGTACATCGCGACCACCCACCCGGCCGGCGGCCGCCCCGCGTACAGGCCGTGGACCAGGGCCGAGCACCAGGCCGGATAGGCGAGCATGTGCACCGCCCGCCAGCGGGCCGCGACCCGCCCCGGGGTGGCGAACGCGCTGCGCATCGCGCCCGTGACGGCCGTCAGGACCATCAGGATCCCGGCGAGCGAGCCGAAGCCGATCAGGCCGGACGCGCCGGTGATGCCGAGCCCGAACGGGACCACCGCGCCGAGCAGGCCGACATGGCCGAGCGCGATCTTGACGGTGACGTGCAGCAGGAGGAACCCGATCGAGGCGATGGCGGTCGCGCGGTGCACGGCCTGCGCCATCAGACGGTGACGCGGGGTGAGGAACAGCCGGTCGGTGGCGAGCAGGCCCCAGGCCACGGACGCGGTGAGCGAGACCAGCGACAGGACGCCGGCGGTGAAGTCGAGCGCGGCGCGCAGTCCTGCGGGGGAGAGGAGCGCCAGCGGCGGTATGAGCAGGGCGACGACGCCCAGTGCGGCCGCGGAGAGCCCGCCCTTGCGGGCCGGGCGGCCCCGCGCCGGAGCCCGGCGCGGGCGGTGCGGGGTGAACGGATGGCGAGGTTTCATGGTGGGGCGACTCCGAGTGGTTCGGCAAAGCGGTCCCGTGGCGGCATGCTAGGTCGCCCCATACCGGCCGGTACGGGGTTTGAGCGGTTGCCCCAGAAGAGGGCGGTACGCGGAGTAACCTCGCCCCCGGCACCCCCGGGGGGTAGGCCGAGCCGCCCCGGTGGGCAGTCGGTGCGGGCCTTGCGGGGCCTGCGGTACCCTGACGCCATGCGTGCCGTACGCCTTCTGCTTAGCGAGCCGCGCTGAACACTCCCGACCGATGAAGAGATCCGGTCGGACTCGGCGCGGCGCCCCCTCCTGTGCGAGGGGTTTTTTCGTTTGGCGATTCGATGACGGATCGACGGGCGAACGCTCGAACCCGCTGGCAGAGACGATCGATGGAGCTTTGAGGACATGAGCGAGACGAACACCGCTGCCGCCGCAGAGACGGCCGCGCCGCACCGCTACACGGCGGCCATGGCCGCCGACATCGAGGCACGCTGGCAGGACTTCTGGGACGCCGAGGGCACCTACGCGGCGCCGAACCCGGCAGGTGACCTGGCCGGTGACCCGGCGGTCGTCGCCCGGCCCAAGAAGTTCATCATGGACATGTTCCCGTACCCGTCGGGCTCGGGTCTGCACGTCGGGCACCCGCTGGGCTACATCGCCACCGACGTCTACGCCCGCCACCAGCGCATGACCGGCCACAACGTGCTGCACACGCTGGGCTTCGACGCGTTCGGCCTGCCCGCAGAGCAGCACGCGGTCGCCACCGGCACGCACCCCCGGGTGTCGACCGAGGCCGCCATGGACAACATGAAGCGGCAGCTGCGCCGCCTGGGTCTGGGCCACGACAAACGCCGCTCGATCGCGACGATCGACCCCGCGTACTACAAGTGGACCCAGTGGATCTTCCTGCAGATCTTCAACTCCTGGTACGACACCGAGGCCCAGAAGGCCCGCCCGATCGCCGAGCTGGTCGCCGCCTTCGAGGACGGCACCCGCGAGGTCCCGGGCGGCCGTGACTGGGCCGCGCTGAGCGCCGCCGAGCGCGCCGAGGTCCTGGGCGAGTACCGCCTGGCGTACGCCTCCGCCGCGCCCGTCAACTGGTGCCCCGGCCTGGGCACCGTCCTGGCCAACGAGGAGGTCACCGCCGACGGCCGCTCCGAGCGCGGCAACTTCCCGGTCTTCAAGTCCAAGCTGCGCCAGTGGAACATGCGCATCACCGCCTACGCGGACCGCCTGCTGGACGACCTGGACGCGCTGGACTGGCCGGACGCCATCAAGCTGCAGCAGCGCAACTGGATCGGCCGCTCCGAGGGCGCCCGCGTCGACTTCAAGGTCGGCGAGTCGGACGCCATCACCGTCTTCACCACCCGCCAGGACACCCTGTTCGGCGCCACCTACATGGTGCTGGCGCCCGAGCACGAGCTGGTCGACTCCATCGTCCCGGCCGCCTGGCCCGAGGGCACCCACGAGGTGTGGACCGGCGGCCACGCGACCCCGGCCGAGGCCGTCGCCAAGTACCGCGCGTTCGCGGCCTCCAAGTCGGACGTGGAGCGCCAGGCCGACGCCAAGGAGAAGACCGGCGTCTTCACCGGCGCGTTCGCCGTCAACCCCGTCAGCGGCGAAAAGGTTCCCGTCTTCATCGCCGACTACGTGCTGATGGGCTACGGCACTGGCGCGATCATGGCCGTACCGGCGCACGACACCCGTGACTTCGCCTTCGCGCGCGCCTTCGAGCTGCCCATGCGCTGCGTCGTGGAGCCCTCCGACGGCCGCGGCACGGACGCCTCGACGTGGGACGACGCGTTCGCCTCCTACGAGGCGAAGCTGGTCAACTCCGCCAACAGCGAGATCTCCCTGGACGGCCTGGGCGTCACCGAGGCCAAGGCGAAGATGACCGAGTGGCTGACCGAGCGCGGCATCGGCGAGGGCACCGTCAACTTCCGGCTGCGCGACTGGCTGTTCAGCCGCCAGCGCTACTGGGGCGAGCCCTTCCCGATCGTCTACGACGAGGACGGCATCGCCCACCCGCTGCCCGCCTCGATGCTGCCGCTGGAGCTGCCGGAGGTCGACGACTACTCGCCGCGCACCTTCGACCCGGACGACGCCAACACCTCGCCGGAGACCCCGCTGTCCCGCAACGAGGACTGGGTCAACGTCGAGCTGGACCTGGGCGACGGCGTCAAGAAGTACCGCCGCGAGACCAACACCATGCCCAACTGGGCCGGTTCCTGCTGGTACGAGCTGCGCTACCTGGACCCGCACAACAGCGAGCAGCTGGTCGACCCGGCCATCGAGCAGTACTGGATGGGCCCGCGCGAGGGCATGCCGACCGGCGGCGTGGACCTGTACGTCGGCGGCGCCGAGCACGCCGTGCTGCACCTGCTGTACGCGCGCTTCTGGTCCAAGGTGCTGTTCGACCTGGGCCACATCTCCTCGGCCGAGCCGTTCCACAAGCTGTACAACCAGGGCATGATCCAGGCGTACGTCTACCGGGACAGCCGCGGCTTCCCGGTGCCGGCCGCCGAGGTCGAGGAGCGCGACGGCAAGTTCTTCTTCGCGGGCGAGCCGGTCAAGCGCGAGCTGGGCAAGATGGGCAAGTCCCTGAAGAACGCGGTCACTCCGGACGAGATCTGCGCCGAGTACGGTGCCGACACCCTGCGCCTGTACGAGATGGCGATGGGCCCGCTGGACGTCTCGCGCCCCTGGGACACCCGCGCGGTGGTCGGCCAGTACCGGCTGCTGCAGCGGCTGTGGCGCAACATCGTCGACGAGGCGACCGGCGAGGTCACCGTCACCGACGCCGAGCCCGACGAGGCGACGCTGCGCGCGCTGCACAAGGCGATCGACGGCGCCGGCGGCGACCTGGCGGGGCTGCGCTTCAACACCGCCATCGCCAAGATCACCGAGCTGAACAACCACCTGACCAAGGTGGGCGGCCCGCTGGCCCGACCCGTCGCTGAGCAGCTGGTGCTGCTGATCGCACCGCTGGCCCCCCACATCGCCGAGGAGCTGTGGCGCAAGCTCGGCCACACCGACTCCGTGGTGCACCACGACTTCCCGGTCGCCGACCCGGCCTACGTCGTGGACGAGGCCGTGACCTGCGTCGTGCAGGTCAAGGGCAAGGTCAAGGCGCGTCTGGAGGTGCCGCCGGCCATCTCCGACGACGAGCTGGAGAAGCTGGCGCTGGCTGACGAGGCCGTCGTCGCGGCGCTGGACGGCGCGGGCATCCGCAAGGTCATCGTGCGGGCGCCGAAGCTGGTGAACATCGTCCCCGCATAAGGCGGAAAAGGTACTGGGGGCTTTCCCCTACGGGCAGGTTGGGGGTTCCGAGGGAACCCACGGCCTGCCCGTTCCGTTTACGGTGGAGGGGACGATGCCGACCGACCGAGGGGACGTTCATGGAAGCCGCGATCCTGATCATGGCGCTGCTGTTCGTCGCCTTCGTGGCGCTCGGTGTGTACGTGACGGTCAAGGTGGTCGGCGCCGCCAAGCGCGGAGTGGAGCGTACGGTCACGCAGGCCCGCAGGACCGTCGAGGACACCACGCTGCGCGCCAAGAGCGTGGGCCAGCCGGGCGTCGCGGGCCAGCTCGCCCAGCTGCGCCTTTCGCTGCGCACCTCGATGCGGGCCACGCAGGACGCGCTGCACGCGGGCGTCGCCGAGGACGAGTCGTTGAAGGAGTCCCTCGCCCTGTTCGAGCGGCTCAGCGGGCACGGCCACGAACTGGACGACGAGTTGAGGCGCCTGGAGCGGGAGCCCGACAAGCGCAAGATCGCCGACCGGATGCCGGAGCTGCGCGAGCGCACCGAGCGCATCACGCACTCCGCGGACTCGCTGCGCTGGGCGGCGCGGGACCGCGCCCGCCAGTTCGCCGACGACGAGCTCGCCTCGCTCAGCGAGCAGATCGAGATGGAGTCCGGCGCCCTGAGGGACTGGGCGACGAAGGGGCCGACGACGGGCGAGCCCGCGTCCTGGGACGACCTTCCGGACGGCCCGGCGTCCACGCGGAAGCCCTCGGCGCCGGAGCAGAGCGCGCGGACCCGGCCCGAGCCGCCCGCACAGGCATCCCGGGCGATAGGCCCCGCCGAGTCGCCGGTGACCTACCCCTGGCAGAAGACGCCGCGCCCCGAAGCGACGAGCTGAGCCGGCGAACACCAGGTCAAAGCGGTGGAACAGGGCGCCCACGGCTGACCCGAACTGATCATTCCACCAGGGCCGGACTGCCGCCCGGCGGCCTCGGCGGGTAACCTCCCGCTCATGTCCCGCCATGTCGCGATCGTCACCGATTCAACGGCCTATCTGCCGCCGCAGACGATGGAGCGGCACAGCATCACCGCAGTGCCGCTGACCGTCGTCCTGGGAGACCAGGCGCTGGAGGAGGGCACGGAGATCTCGGCCCGCTCGCTGGCGCTGGCCCTGCAGAAGCGACGCCCCGTCACCACTTCCCGGCCCAGCCCCGAGGTATTCGCGGCCGCCTACCGGAAGGTCGCGGAAGCGGGGGCGGACGGAATCGTCTCGCTGCACCTGTCGGCCGAGTTCTCCGGCACCTACGACGCCGCCGTGCTCGCCGCCAAGGACGCCCCGGTGCCGGTGCGCGTCGTCGACACCGGGATGGTCGCGATGGCGCTCGGCTTCTGCGCGCTGGCCGCGGCCCAGGTCGCCGACGCCGGCGGCACGCTGGACGAGGCGGTGGCCGCCGCGGAGAAGCGTGCCGGTGAGACCTCCGCCTTCTTCTACGTCGACACCCTGGACTATCTGCGCCGCGGCGGCCGGATCGGCGCCGCGCAGGCGCTGCTCGGCTCCGCCCTGGCCGTCAAGCCCCTGCTCCAGCTCGACGGGGGCCGCATCGACATGCTGGAGAAGGTGCGCACCGCCTCCCGGGCCATCGCCCGGCTGGAGGAGATCGTGGCCGACCGGGCGGGAAGCAGCCCGGTCGACATCGCGGTCCACCATCTCGCCGCGCCGGAACGCGCCGCCGCCCTCGCCGACCGGCTGCGGGACCGGGTGCCGGGCCTGGTCGACCTGTACACCAGCGAGGTCGGAGCGGTGATCGGCGCCCACACGGGGCCGGGGCTGCTGGGAGCCATCGTTTCCCCGCGCTGAGGAGTCGGGGGAGGGGCGACGGTACGGGGCCACCGCGTCGGCGTGCGCCGGGCCCGGCCCGTCGGAGGATCCGGAAGTCCCCCTTGTACGCGGCCGCGTGGTGACCTCGGCCCCGGGAACCGCCCGTCGAACCCCTCATATGGGTGACGGAGTTTTCCACAACTGCCGCGCTTTCCACGGGAATTGATGGCGCTCAGCGAGATCGGGCGAGGGTGCCTAACGTCTCGTGACATGGCAATCCGATCACGACGCACCCCCACGAGCGGACCGGGCCGGGCCCCCGGCTCGGACGGCCGGACCCGGCCGGGCCGCGCCCGCCGCGACCAGATCCCCGCCTCCGGCCCGACCGTACGCAGACGCGGGGACGCGCTGTTCCTCCCGCCGCCACCGGGCACGGCGGCCCCACCGCATGAACCCGCGGCCGCGACGGCGCGTGCTCTCGGGCAGTCGGCACTGGCGCCACCTGGGGGCCTTGAGCGTGCCGCCCGGGCGACCCTGGCCGCACCGAAGGGGTCCCTCGGCTCCACCGCTGCCGCCCCACGAGCCACGTTCGCCAGCCCGACCGCTTCCGCCGGGCCCGGTGTTCTCCCCGCAGAGCCGAGCCCCGTGGGCACGGTGGATGCGAACCCCTTGGACCGAGCCGGGTCGGGTGCGACCGCGTCGGCCGGACCCGGTGATCCCGCCGCCGAGCCGAGCCCCGTGGACCGGGCGGGGCCGGGGGTTCGGGAGCGGACCTGGGCGGCGGTGCGCGAGCGGTTGCCGTTGTGGGCGCAGACGAGGTTCGGCCTCGCGCCGCGCAGCCTGGCCGCGTTGTGTGTGGTCCTGGTGGTCGCGGCGGGATTCGCCGTGCACCACTTCTGGGCGGGGCGCCCCCAATCCGTACGCGCCCCGGAGCTGGTCGACGGACCAGCGCCGCCGTTCCCCAGCGCGACGGGCGCGAAGGGCACGGGCCATGGCCCGGGGCGCGGCGGGCGTGGCGAGCCCACGCCCCAGCCGGTGGCGAACGCGGCGCCGTCGCCGACGGGAGTGCTCGTGGTGGACGTCGGCGGCAAGGTGCGGCGGCCCGGGGTCTACCGGCTGCCCGCCGGATCACGGGTGGCCGACGCCCTGACCGCGGCGGGCGGGGTGCGCGACGGCGCGGACCTGACGGGCCTCAACCGGGCGCGGCTACTCACGGACGGAGAGCAGGTGCTGGCCGGAGTGGCGGCCGCCGCGCCCGCGGGGCCCGGCGCGGGCGGTGGTGCCGGGGGCACGCCGAGCGGTCCCGTCAGCCTCAACTCCGCCTCGGTGGAGCAACTGGACGGGCTGCCCGGAGTCGGGCCGGTGCTCGCACAGCACATCGTGGACTACCGCACTCAGCATGGCGGCTTCCGCTCGGTCGACGAACTGCGCGAGGTCAACGGGATCGGCGAGCGCAGGTTCAACGACCTGCAACCGCTGGTGCGGCCGTGAACCGCCTGGAGGTCCATGCCGAGTCGGGCCACCGGCTCGGCGCGGCCAACCCGCACCGGGAAGGCCCCACGGACCTGCGTCTGATCGGCCCGGCACTGGGTGCCTGGGGTGGTACGGCACTCGCGGTGAACTGGTCCGGGGTTACAGCGAGTTGGAGTGCGTCGGCCTGCCTCGCCGTGGCGGCGGTGCTGGTGGCGCCCGTCGTTCGGCGGGCCCTGCGGCGCAGGGGAGCGGCAACCCGGCGCCCCGTCGTGGGAGGCGGGGGTGATGATGCGGAGACGCTGGGAGCTGCTCGTGTCGGTGGTGTCTGGAGGTATCGGGGTGCTGTCGCGGGCGTGCTGGTCTGTGCGGCGGCCGGGATCGTCGCCGGGGGGCTGCATGCCGCCGAGGTCAGAAGAGGGCCGCTACCGGATCTGGCAAGGGAGTTCGGGCAGGCCACCGTGGAGCTGGAGGTCCGCTCCGACCCGCGCCCCACCCGGTCCGCCGGCTGGGGCGGCGCCTCGGTCGTGGTCGAGGCCGAGGTTGCGCGGGTGTTCGGGCCGGAGGGCCGGGTCGAGCAGGTCCGCACGCCGGTCCTGGTGATCGCACCAGCGAACTGGCTGCAGTTGCTGCCGTCCACCCGGGTGCGGATGACCGCGCGGCTCATGCCGGGCGACGGAAGGATCGCCGCCGTACTGAAGGCGCCGAACGGCCCGCCTCGCATCGTCGAGCCGCCAACGCGCGTGCAGCGCCTGGCCGGTGGGCTGCGGGACGGGCTGCGCACGGCGAGCGAAGGACTCGCGCCGGACGCACGGGCGCTGCTGCCCGGCCTGGTCGTCGGCGACACGTCCCGCGTTACTCCCGAGCTGCGCGCCGCCTTCCAGGCGACGGACCTCACCCATCTCATGGCGGTGTCCGGAAGCAACCTCGCGATCATCCTCGCGCTGCTGATCGGACCGCCGGGCCGGGCCCTGCTGGCCGAGCGGGGCGGCCTCGCACCGAGGCTCGGGATCTCCCTGCGGGCGACCGCGGTGCTGGGCGGGGCACTCACCCTCGCCTTCGTCGTGGTGTGCCGGCCGGAACCCAGTGTGCTGCGAGCCGCCGCCTGCGGCCTGGTCACCCTGCTGGCCATCGGCACCGGGCGGCGCAGATCGCTGATCCCGGCGCTGGCGGCCGCCGTACTGCTCCTGGTCCTGTACGCGCCCGAACTGGCCCGCAGCTACGGCTTTCTGCTCTCGGTGCTCGCCACCGGGGCGCTGCTCACGATCGCGCCGGGCTGGGGCGCGGCACTGCGACGGCGCGGTGTGCCGCCCCGGCTCGCCGAGGTGCTGGCGGCGGCCGCGGCGGCGCAGGCGGTGTGCGCGCCGGTGGTCGCGGTGTTCGCGGCGCGGGTCAGCCTGGTGGCCGTGCCCTGCAACCTGCTGGCCGAGCCCGCGGTCGCGCTGGCGACGGTCGGAGGCTTCGCCACGCTGGCCGTCGCGCCGGTCGCGATGCCGGTCGCCGAACTCCTTGCCCGGTGCGCGGGTTGGCCCACCGGCTGGATCGCCTGGGTGGCCCGGACCGGAGCGGGCCTGCCCGGGGCGGAGTCGGGATGGCCGGGCGGCTGGCGCGGGGGAGCCCTGCTCGCCGTCGCCACCGCGGTGGCCGTGCTCGTGGCGAGGAGGCTGCCCCGTTCCCCCTGGCCGGCCGCCGCGCTGGGGCTCCTGCTGTTCCTCGCGGTGGTGCGGCCCGCCCCGCTGACCCGGGTCGTCACCGGTTGGCCGCCGCCGGGATGGTCGTACGCCATGTGCGATGTGGGGCAGGGCGATGCCACGGTGCTGGCCGCCGGGCCGGGGACGGCGGTGGTCGTCGACGCCGGGCCCGAGCCTCTGCCCGTCGACCGCTGTCTGCACGAACTCGGGGTGAACCGCGTCCCGTTGCTGCTGCTCACCCACTTCCACGCCGACCACGTGGGCGGTCTCGCCGGTGTGCTGCGGGGGCGGTCGGTCGGCGCGATCGAGACGACCGGGTTCGCCGAGCCGCCCGACCAGGCCGCGTTCGTCCGGCGTACCGCGGCCGCCGAAGGGGTGCCGGTGGTGGGGGCCGGGTACGGCGAACGGCGGGCGCTGGGCGCGCTGTCGTGGGAGGTGCTGTGGCCACCGCCGCTCCCCGGAGCGGTGCCGGACGGGCCGAACGACGCGAGCGTCACCCTGCTCGTCCACACCGCCGAAGGGCTGACCCTGCTGCTGCCCGGCGACCTCGAACCACCGGCACAGCGCGGCCTGTTGAGGCAGAACCCCGGGCTCGCGCGAGTGGACGTCCTCAAGGTCGCCCACCACGGTTCGGCGCACCAGGACCCGGCGCTGCTCAGAGCCGTACGCCCGAGACTGGCCCTGATCTCGGTCGGCCGGGGCAACCGGTACGGGCATCCCGCTCCCGGCACCGTCGCCGTGCTGCGCGCGTGGGGCGCGGCGGTGCTCCGTACGGACACGGACGGGGCGATCGCGGTGACCGGGACGGGCGGCGCCCTGCGGGCGGTTCCCCGGGGGCGGGACCCGTGACGCAGACCGTCCCGGCCGACGCGCGTCCCGGCCGGAGACGTCAGACGAGCCAGGCTCCCTCGCGCATCAGGTCGCGGTCGGCGATTTCGTTGGCCTCGCGCCAGGCCCGGACGCGCTGGGGGACGACCCGGAAGTACGTGTACGCGGGGCCGCTGTCGCGCGGGTCCCAGACGACCTTGGCGGCGAACGCGTCCGCCGAGGCCGTGGGGAGTTCGGCGGTCGGGATGACAGTGGCGGTGCCGGTGATGTGCACGACGTCCCGGGTGGGGCCGAGCGTTACCTGGACCGGGCGGCCGCCCGATCGCAGGTTGCGCAGAGTGGGGTTGGTCCGGCGGGTGCACATCAGGAGCGTCCCGTCCTCCCAGACGAAGGAGAGCGGCATGAGGTGGGGTTCACCGGAGGGGGAAGCGGTCGCGACCCAGGCGTCCTCGTCCTTTTCGAGGCGGGCCAGGACGTCCCGCTTGCGCTGTTCGCGGCTGCGCGGCGGCTCGTGTGTCGTCATGTCCCGTTACGCTAGCGGCGGTTGGGGCCCGACCGCCTCGGGCGCCGGACCTAGGTCGCACGAGGTGGGGCACGGCACGGCGGGGGTGGGGCCAGGCCCGTTCGCACAGGGCAAGCGGAATGACCAATTCGGGCCTCTGGTGACAGGTGCCTCAACAGCGCACACGCGCCGCGTTTGCCTCGAACGGCACAACAGTGATCGAATGCGTCTTCGTCAAGGGGCCGCAGACCTGCTGTGGCGAGGACGGACGAGGATGTCTGCCCCCTGCGCGGCCCGGCAGATACTTCTTCGCACGGGGGTGCGTGCACAGTGTTCAGCCGCTGGTTCGGCAAGAGCTCGGCCGGTTCTCCGCTCCGTACCGGGCCCCTGGCCGGGCTCACCGTCCCGTCGACCGCGGGCGTGCTCAGCTGTCGTGTGCTGGATCCGGTCAGCGAGCCCGTGCAGCGGGCCGAGTTCGTGGTCAGCGACGCGTCCGGGCGCAGGGTCGTGGGCGGGGAGACCGACCCGTTCGGGACGGTGGTCACGACGGTTCCGGCGGGTGAGTACCGGCTGGCCGTCACCGCCGAGGGCTATACGCCCTTCCACGGCAACGCCACGGTCACCGCGGGCGGGCTCGCCGCGCTCGGCGACGTCACGCTCCAGGTGGCCGCCCCGCCCGCGCTGCCGGACGCGGGCGAGTGGGAGCTCGACCCGACGCACTCTCAGATCGGCTTCACCGCGAGCCACATCGGACTGGCCCGCATCCACGGCCGGTTCAACACGTTCGCGGGGGCCATCCGGATCGGGGAGCGCATGGAGGGGTCCGCGATGCACGTCATCATCGACACCGCCTCCATCGACACCGGCGTCAAGATGCGCGACGACCACCTGCGGTCGGGCGACTTCCTGGACGTCGCGAGCTATCCGACGATGGAGTTCTACAGCGACCGCTTCGTGCACCGGGGCGGTGGCCGCTGGGCGATCATCGGCGGGCTCACACTGCACGGCGTGAGCCGTACGGTGACCCTGGACACGCAGTACCTGGGCCTGGGGACCGGGCTCGGCGGCGAGACCCGGGGCGCCTGTCGGGCCAGTACCGAACTGCACCGCGAGGACTTCACGCTGACCTGGCAGACCATGCTGGCCCGCGGGATCGCGGCGATCGGTTCCTCGATCTCGATCGACCTCGACATTCAGATCGTGCCGAAGGCGGGCTGACGCTCGACGTCCAGGTCGGCCGCGCCGTCCGCGCCGTCCGCGTCTGCCGTGCGGTTCGGGTCGTCCAGCCCGGTCGCGGAGGAGACCTGCGCTCGGTTTCCGGACCGTGCCGAAGTCGGCAGGCACCCAGGTCGTACCGGCGGGCGGATCAGGGGGATTCGAGCCAGCCCTCGTGCTCGGCGGCCAGGGCGTCCAGGGCCTCGGGGTCCAGGCGGGCGGCGGGATCCTCCACGACGACCAGCCATTGGGCGTCCTCGGCGTCGTCCTCGCCGGCCAGGGCGTCGCGGACGAGCTGGGGCTCCTCGGGGAGGCCGAAGAGGTCGGTCAGCTCGGTGGCGACGTCCTCGGCGGCGTCGCGGTCCGGGAGCACCAGTACGTGTCGGGTCACATCGTTCACCTGGCCATTCTCCGGTACGGGGGCGGCGGAGGCGGGAGCGGGCCGGGACTGTCAGTGGCCCGTGGGATGCTGGACGGCGATGGCCACCAGGAAGAACTCCACCGACGATCCGCTCGCCCCCGTCACGCTCGCCGTGGGCCAGGAGGACCTGCTGCTCGACCGCGCCGTGCAGCAGGTGGTGGCGGCCGCCCGGGCCGCCGACTCCGACACCGATGTGCGCGACCTGACCTCCGACCAGCTGCAGCCCGGCACGCTGGCCGAGCTGACCAGCCCCTCGCTCTTCGCCGAGCGGAAGGTCGTGATCGTACGCAACGCCCAGGACCTGTCCGCGGACACGGTCAAGGACGTGAAGGCGTACCTCGACGCCCCCGCCGAGGAGATCACCCTCGTGCTGCTGCACGCGGGTGGCGCCAAGGGCAAGGGGCTCCTCGACGCCGCCCGCAAGGTGGGGGCGCGGGAGGTCGCGTGCCCCAAGACCACGAAGCCGGCCGAGCGGCTCACCTTCGTACGGCAGGAGTTCCGGGCGCTGGGGCGTTCGGCCACCCCCGAGGCCTGCCAGGCGCTGGTCGACTCCATCGGCAGCGACCTGCGCGAGCTGGCCTCCGCGGTGTCCCAGCTCTGCGCGGACGTGGAGGGGACGATCGACGAGGCGGTCGTCGGGCGGTATTACACGGGACGGGCCGAGGCTTCCAGCTTCACCGTCGCCGACCGGGCGGTGGAGGGGCGGGCCGCGGAAGCGCTCGAAGCGCTGCGGTGGTCGCTGTCCACCGGGGTCGCCCCCGTCATGATCACCAGCGCGCTCGCGCAGGGGGTGCGGGCGATCGGGAAGCTCTCCTCCGCGCGGGGGGGCCGGCCGGCCGACCTCGCGCGGGAGTTGGGCATGCCGCCGTGGAAGATCGATCGGGTGCGGCAGCAGATGCGGGGGTGGACGCCGGAGGGGGTTTCTCTGGCCCTGCGGGCCGTGGCTGAGGCGGATGCGGGGGTGAAGGGGGGCGGGGATGATCCCGAGTACGCCCTCGAGAAGGCGGTGGTCACCATCGCTCGGGCGGCCCGAGCGGGGCGGTAGTCGCGCCCTGGTCCACCTCGCGGTTCCGGGTACGCCGGGGCTTCGCCCCGGGCCCCTCCGTCTGTCGGCTGCGGGTCGTCGGTGGCTGGTCGCGCAGTTCCCCGCGCCCCTGTAGGGCCCGGGCTGTGCCCGGCCCTCAGCCGCCGGTGTCCCCCACTGGGGCTTGTGTCGGGTGCTGGCGGTCGTCGGTGGTTGTTCGCGCAGTTCCCCGCGCCCCCTGGTAGGCCGGGCTGCGCCCGGCCCCAATGGCTGGGGCTCGTCGTCCGGGGCTCCGGACGGTTCACGCTGCTCGTTGCCAGCTCACTGGGGGGTGGTAGGGCTGGCGGTGCCAGGCGGCCAGGGGGGTTACCGGGGGCAGTTCTTCGGGGGGGTCGGTGGTCAGGGCGAGGAGCACCACCGTCACGGCGGCCAGTTCGGCCTCCGTGGGGTTGCCCTTCAGTACGCGGAACAGGGGCTCGTTCGACACGGTCGCTCCTTACTGCGGGGGGTTGCCGTGCTTGCGGGACGGCAGGTCTGCGTGCTTCGTGCGGAGCATCGCGAGGGCGGCGGCGAGGACGGCCCGGGTCTCCGCCGGGTCGATGACGTCGTCCACCAGGCCCCGCTCGGCGGCGTAGTACGGGTGCATCAGCTCCGACTTGTACGCCGCGATCTTCGCGGCGCGGACCGCCTCCGGATCGTCCGAACTCGCTATCTCCCGGCGGAAGATGACATTGGCGGCGCCCTCGGCGCCCATCACCGCGATCTCGTTGGTGGGCCAGGCGTAGGTGAGGTCGGCGCCGATGGACTGGGAGTCCATGACGATGTAGGCGCCGCCATAGGCCTTGCGCAGGATCAGCGAGATGCGCGGGACCGTGGCGTTGCAGTACGCGTACAGGAGCTTCGCGCCGTGGCGGATGATGCCGCCGTGCTCCTGGGAGACGCCCGGCAAAAAGCCCGGCACGTCGACCATGGTCAGCAGCGGGATGTTGAAGGCGTCGCAGAGCTGGACGAACCGGGCCGCCTTCTCCGAGGCCTCGATGTCCAGGACCCCGGCCAGGAACTGCGGCTGGTTGGCCAGGATGCCCACCACGCGCCCGTCGATCCGGGCCAGCGCGCAGATGATGTTGCGGGCCCAGTGCTCGTGGACCTCGAGCAGGTCGCCGTGGTCGACGATCTCCTCGAGGACCTTGCGCATGTCGTACGGGCGGTTGCCGTCCGAGGGCACCAGGTCGAGGAGGACGTCGTTGCGGCGGTCCGCCGGGTCCTCGCCCGGCGGCAGGGCCGGGGGCGTCTCGCGGTTGTTGGAGGGGAGCATCGAGATCAGGTAGCGGACCTCGGCCAGGCACGTCTCCTCGTCGTCGTGGACGAAGTGGGCCACGCCCGACACCCCGGCGTGCACGTCCGCGCCGCCGAGCCCGTTCTGGGTGATCTCCTCGCCCGTCACCGCCTGCACCACGTCGGGGCCGGTGATGAACATCTGCGAGGTTTCCCGGACCATGAAGACGAAGTCCGTGAGGGCGGGCGAGTAGGCGGCGCCGCCCGCGCACGGGCCCAGCATCACCGAGATCTGCGGGATCACCCCGGACGCTTTGGTGTTGCGCTGGAAGATGCCGCCGTACCCGGCGAGCGCCGAGACGCCCTCCTGGATGCGGGCGCCCGCGCCGTCGTTCAGGGAGACCAGCGGAGCACCGGCCGCGATGGCCATGTCCATGATCTTGTGGATCTTCGTGGCGTGCGCCTCGCCCAGCGCACCGCCGAAGATCCGGAAGTCGTGGGCGTACACGAAGACCGTGCGGCCCTCCACCGTGCCCCAGCCGGTGACCACACCGTCGGTGTACGGCTTCTTCGCCTCCAGGCCGAAACCCACCGCGCGGTGCCGGCGCAACTGCTCCACCTCCTGGAAGGTGCCCGGGTCCAGGAGCAGGTCGATGCGCTCGCGCGCGGTCAGCTTGCCCTTGGCGCGCTGCGCCTCGGTCGCCTTCTCGCTGGGGCCGAGCCTGGCCTGCTCGCGCAGGACGTGCAGTTCGGCGACGCGCACCGCCGCGGTCTGCGGCGGCGGCTGCTCAGTCACGGTCACGGTCGGTCCCTTCCTGTCGCACAGTCGAGGTGGAAATCGAGGTGGAAGTCGAGGTCGAAGCAGAACGCGGGCCGGAGGGCGGCGTGGGCGTGGCCCGCGCGCGGACCGCGTCGAGCAGGCTCGCCTGCTCCAGGCACTGCGCCGCGTCCGGCGAGCGGAGGGCCCCGGAACGCACCGCGCGCACGAACGCCTGGACGGTGGCGGCGACCTGGTCGTGCGGCGCCAGCATCAGTTCGCGCGGCCCGTGCGCGTCGGTGATCCACACCGCGGGCTTGTGGTCGGCGGCCGGGGTGAACGCGGGCTCTACGCGGATGCGCCCCTCGCTGCCCCACAGTTCGTACGCCGAGCGGTAGGCGTGCTCCATGCCGAAGGCCAGCTGGCCGAGGACGCCGGAGGGGGAGCGGACGAGCACCGCGCCCGACGTCTCCACCGCCGAGCCGTCCGGGCTCTCCAGCGCGGCGCCGACGATCTCCAGGCCCGCGCCGAGGAAGTACAGCGCGGCCCGCACCGGGTAGTAGCCGACGTCGAGCAGGGCGCCGCCGCCGAGTTCCGGGCGGTGCCTGATGTTCCCGGCGGGCAGCGCCGGGATCGCGAACGCGGCGCTGAAAGCCCGGAGTTGACCGATCGCGCCGCTCGTCACGAGTTCTCGTACGACCGAGTGCTGGGGGTGGTGGACGAACATGACGTTCTCCATCAGCACCAGGCCCGAGGCGTGCGCCAGGTCGAGCAGCGCCTCGGTGGTCGGCCGGTCGGCGGTGAGCGGCTTCTCGGCCAGCACGTGCTTGCCCGCGCGCAGCGCCCGGCCCGCCCACTCGGCGTGCAGGGAGATGGGCAGGGGCACGTACACCGCGTCCACGTCGTCGCGCGTGAGGACCGCGTCGTACGACGCGACGGCCGCGCAGCCGAACTGGGCCGCGACCTCCCGAGCGCGGCCGCCGTCCCGGCTCGCCACCGCGGTCAGCTCGATGTCCGGGTCGGCCGCCATGGCGGGCAGCACCCGGCGGCGGGCGATGTCGGCGGTGCCGAGGACGGCGATGCGCAGGGGTCGATCAGTCATCCGTCAGGTGTCCCATGGCGTTGAGGCAGGCGAGGAGCGTCCTGGCCTGCACATTGACGTAGTGTCCGTGCTTGATCAGCGCCGTCAGCTGACTGATCGTCACCCACTGGTATCCGGCCGGCGGCTCAAGGGGCGCGCTCTCCTCATCGGCCTCGATGACCAGATAGCGGTTCTCCGCGTACAGGAACCGGCCGCCCTCCTCGGAGTGGACGGCGTCGTAGCGGATGCGCTCGGCGGGCGCCGACATGACCAGGTCGAGGAACGGCGGGCGTACCTCCAGGCCGTCGAAGTTGTCCGGGGAGCACTGCACGGTGGGGGCGAGTTCCACGGTGTCGAGGAAGCCGCCCTCGACCTTGGCGTTGGCCAGGACGTGGAGCACGCCGTCGAAGGAGCGGGCCAGGAAGGCCGCGATGCCCCGGCTGCACGGCTCGATCAGGGGCTGGGTCCAGCTCGTCACCTCGCGGTTGCCCGCCTGCACCTCGACCGCGACCACGTTGAACCAGCGGCCGTCGTCCTTGCCGATGCGCGACGCGTCACGGGTCCAGCCCGGCACGTCCTTCAGCGGTATCCGGCTGGCCCGCACGTCGTAGCGCGAGCGCTCGGTGGTGAACCAGGACAGCAGGTCGACGTCGGTGAGCAGGGCGCCCGCCTCGGGGTCGCGCGAACGGCTCAGGGCCTGGCTGAAGCCGTCCCCCCGCACGGCGTCCGCGCGATGGGCGGGCAGACAGGCCAGAACGGTGCGCGAGTCCATGTTCACCAGGTTGTCCCGGTGCAGCAGCTCGGAGATCTGACCCAGCGTCAGCCAGCAGAAGTCCTCGTCGAGCGGGACGTCGCCGTCCACCTCGACGATCATGTTGCGGTTGCTCTTGTGGTAGAACCACGAGCCGTGCTCGGACTGGAGCACATCGGCGAGGATCCGGCCCCGCCCGCTGCCCGTGAAGTACTCGATGTACTTCACGTCCGTGCCCTGGTGGACCTTGGTGTAGTTGCTGCGGGTGGCCTGCACGGTCGGGGAGAGCTGGAGCAGATTGCGGTTGCCCGGCTCCATCTTGGCCTGCATCAGGAAGTGCAGTACGCCGTCGAACTCCTTCACCAGGATGCCGAGGATGCCGACCTCGGGCTGCTTGATGATCGGCTGGTACCACTCCCTGTGGGGGCCGTCGTCCGTCGTGACGTGCAGCCCCTCCACGCTGAAGAAGCGGCCGCTGGAGTGCACCAGGTTCCCGGTGTCCGGCTCGAAGGACCAGCCGCGCAGCTCGGAGAACGGGATGCGCTCGATGTGGAAGCGGCCCGCCTTCGCGCGCTCGGCGAACCAGTGGTGGAACTCCCCGGTGGTCAGGAGCCCGCCGGTGGCGGCCGCGGACGCAGCGATCCGGTCGGCGACCGACGCCGGCTCACGGGGCTGGACCACCGGCTGAAGCTCAGTCAGCTCCGCTAGTGTCGACGACATGTACGCTCTCTCCTCGTCAAGGATGCTGGGGTGGAGGGGTGTCGCAGCCGTCACCAGCCGGCGACGAAGTCCCGGATCGAGGCCGTCATGAAGTCCGTGTGCTCGTCGGTGAGGCCGGGGTAGACGCCGATCCAGAAGGTCTGCTCGGTGATGATGTCGGAGTTGGTGAGGTCGCCCACGATCCGGTGCGGGGCGTCGACGTAGGCGGGCTGGCGGGTCAGGTTGCCGGCGAACAGGTTGCGGGTGCCGATCTTCCGCTCCTCCAGGAAGTTCACCAATTCCTTGCGGCGGAACGGGGCGTCGGGGTCGACGGTGATGACGAAGCCGAACCAGCTGGGCTCGGAGCCGAGCGTGGCCTCCGGCAGGATCAGGTGCGGCACGCCCTCCAGGCCCTCCCGCAGGCGCTGCCAGTTGTGGCGGCGGGCAGCGGTGAAGTCGTCGACCTTGTCGAGCTGGGTCAGGCCGAGCGCGGCCTGGAGGTCGGTGGCCTTCAGGTTGTAGCCGATGTGCGAGTAGATGTACTTGTGGTCGTAGCCGGCCGGCAGGGTGCCCAGCTGGTACTGGAAGCGCTTGAAGCAGCGGTCGCTCTCGCCCGGCTCGCACCAGCAGTCGCGGCCCCAGTCGCGCAGCGACTCCACGATGCGGGCGAGCGCCAGGTTCGAGGTCAGCACGCAGCCGCCCTCGCCCATCGTCAGGTGGTGCGCCGGGTAGAAGCTGACCGTGGTCAAGTCGCCAAAGGTGCCGGTGAGTTGACCGTTGTAGAGGGAGCCGACCGCGTCGCAGTTGTCCTCGACGAGGAAGAGGTCGTTCTCCTCGGCGATCTGCGCGACCTCGGCGACCTCGAAGGGGTTGCCGAGCGCGTGCGCGACCATGATGGCCCGGGTCTTGGGGCCGACGGCGGCCTTGATGCGCTCGGCCGTCGTGTTGTAGGTCTTCAGCTCGACGTCCACGAAGACCGGGATGAGGCCGTTCTGGAGGATCGGGTTGACGGTCGTGGGGAAGCCCGCGGCCACCGTGATGACCTCGTCGCCCGGCTTGAGGGCGCGGTCCTCCAGGTGCGGCGAGGTGAGCGCCGACATGGCGAGCAGGTTGGCCGACGAACCGGAGTTCACCAGGTGGGCCTTGCGCCGCTTCATGTAGCGGGCGAACCGGGACTCGAACTTGCGGGAGCTGGTGCCGGCGGCTATCCGCATGTCCAGCGCCGCCTCCACCAGAGCCACCCGGTCCGCGGGCTCCAGGACAGCGCCGGACGGCCAGATCTCGCTGACTCCCGGCACGAACTCGCGGGACGGCTCCTTCTCCAGGTGGTACTCCCGCACAGAATCGAGAATCCGTGCCTTGGTGTCACTCATTTTGGCTGCCTCCATGGTCGTCAGTTCGGCACGAAGCCCTCAGCGGTGATCCGACACGGCCATCGTTGTGCGGGCGACTTGAAGGGCACTGGACAACGACTCGCGATGGACCGCATCGCGGGCATGGGCCAGCAGATCGCGCAGCGACTCGTCCAGGCTCCGCCGCGGCGACCAGCCGAGGAGCTCCCGCGCACGCCCGATGTCCATGCGCTGCCACTCGGCCTCGGGCGGCCGTCCGCCCGCGCTCGGCGCCTCGACGATCTCGGCGGCGGCGCCCGCCAGCTCGGTCAGCCGGGCCACCAGGCTGCGCACCGAAGTGGCCCGCCCGCCACCGATGTTGAGGACCTGCCCGGTCGCCTGCGAGCGGGCCGCGGCGAGCGCCGCTTCGGCCACGTCCCGTACGTCCACGAAGTCGCGGTGGGCGAGCAGCGGAGCGAGCCGCAGCGGTTCGGGCGACCCGGTGGCGAGATGGTGCGCCACCATGCCGAGCAGGCTCGCCCGGTGCGTGCCGGGCCCCGACACGTTCGAGACGCGCAGCACCAGGCCCTCCGCCCCGCCCGCCGCCGTGGCGTCGAGCAGCGCGCGGGCGCCCGCCAGCTTCGAGCGGCCGTACGGGGTGACCGGGGCGGTCGGGGTGTCCTCGGTGATCCCCGTGCGCGGCACCGGACCGTACTCGTGCACCGAGCCGAGCTGGATCAGCCGGGGCCGCTCCGCCAGCCGGGCGGTCGCCGCCACCAGATGCTCCACCAGGTCGGCGTTGGCGCGGTTCATGTCGTCCTCGGTGGTCTGCCACACCGCGCCCGCCGCGTTGACCACCACCCCCGCGCGGCGCTCCGCGAGCAGCGCCGCGATCCGTCCCGGCTCCGCGTCGACCACGTCGAGGGGGACGATGTCGTACGGAGCCGGCGGACCCAGGACGCCGCGGGCGACACCGGTCACCGTCCAGCCCGCGGCCCCGAACACCTCGCAGATGTGCCGGCCCACGAACCCCGTGGCGCCCAGCACCACCACCGATCCGGCCCCGCCGCCGCCCCTGCCGCCTGCTCTTCGGTCGTTCACGGACACCGTTGCTACCTCCTGTATGCGCGGTTTGAGCGGCACTGTGGCGGGTCGCGCTCGGGGGCCGCTGGACAGGTGGTCATGTGGCGCTACCGGAACTTGAGTCGGGGCGCCTACCGTCCGGGGCCATGAGGATCGAAGAGACCGCCGTACCGGACGCGTACCGCATCATGCCGAAGCTGCTGACGGACTCCCGCGGCAGTTTCCACGAGTCATACCGCTACGACCTGCTCGCCGCCGAGACCGGGCACGCGTTCGTGCCGCGCCAGGTCAACTACTCGGCCTCCTCGCGCAACACGGTGCGCGGACTGCACGGCGTGGCCATCCCGCCGGGCCAGGCGAAGCTGGTCAGCTGCGTGCGCGGGGCGCTGCTCGACGTGGTCGTCGACGTACGCGTGGGATCGCCCACGTTCGGCGAGCACGTGACCACGGTGCTGGACGCGCGGGAGGGGCGGGCGGTGTTCGTGGCGGAGGGACTCGCGCACGGGTTCGTGGCGCTGACCGACGACACGTGCATCAGCTATCTCTGCTCCACCGAGTTCGTGCCGGGTACGCAGATCGATCTGCGGGCGTTCGACCCCGAGTTGGGGCTGCCGTGGTCGCGGTGGCTCACGGGGGAGCCGCTGCTGTCGGAGAAGGACGCGGGGGCACCTACGGTGGGTGAGGCCTTGGAGCTCGGGTCGCTTCCCGCGTACGCGCAGTGCCTTTCCCTTTACGGGAGGGGTTCGCGGGAGGGCCAGGCCGCGGCCTAGGTGCCGGGGCTCTGCCCCCGGGCCCCGGGGCTCTGCCCCCGGGCCCCGCTCCTCGAACGCCGGGGGCTGTCGTCGACGGGTCGCGGGGCCTGTCATTCGGCTGCGGACCGTCGGTGGCTGGTCGCGCAGTTCCCCGCGCCCCTGTAGGTGGCCCGGTCTCGAATCGCGTGCGCGCCTGTAGGTGAACCGGTGTCGGGTTGTGGCGCGCCTGTAGGCGGTCTGGTGCCGAATCGCGTGCGTGTCTGTAGGTGGCCCGGTGTCGAATCACGTGCGTGTCTGTAGGTGGTCCGGTGTCGGGTTGTGCGCGCGCCCGCAGGGGATCCGGTGTCGAATCACGTGCGCCCCTGTAGGTGGCCTTGGCCCTGGACCCGTGTCCCGTGCCCCCGTCGGTGAATACACAGCACTAGGGCCCGCTCCCGGAATTCCGGGGGCGGGCCCAAGTCGTGGTTTTAGTGGGTCAGTTGGGGGGATTCGGCGGGGTGGATTCCCAGGGAGGTCAGTGTGGTCGACGGGGACTCCTTTGCTGTGCCTCGTGCGGCCAGGTAGCCGTCGGGGCGGATCAGGAGCCAGGTGCCCTCCGGGGCACCCAGGGCGGTGGACAGGTGGCCGGCCGGGTCGGACAGGGTGTCCGGGCCCGGGGTGTTCACCGTGCGGACGCGTACCGAGGGGCCGTAACGGTCCTCGGGCGCCTCGCCGAAGGTGAGCAACAGCCATTGCGGGCGCTGGAGTTCGACGATGAACTCCTGCCAGCCGGGGCTGGTGGCGAGGACCGGCGCCGTCACCCGGGCCACGCGCTCACCCGGGCGTACGCCTTCCGAGGGCGGCGACGGGTGGGCCAGCGGGCCCGCCGCGTAGCCGAGGCCGAGCGCCGACATGCCGCCCATGATCTTGCGCTGGATGCGGCCCTTGAGCGGCGGCAGCGAGCGGAGCACCGTGAACGCGGCGCGCAGGGCGGCCGCTGCCCGGCGGCTCCTGAGCTGGACCAGCATCGTCGCCATCTTGGTGGTGCGCAGCAGCTCCGCGCCCACCGGGACCCGCTCGTCGCTGTAGCTGTCCAGGAGCGCGTCCGGGGCCTCGCCGCGCAGGACGGTGGCGAGCTTCCAGGAGAGGTTCACCGCGTCCTGGACGCCGGTGTTCATGCCCTGCCCGGAGGCCGGGCTGTGCACGTGGGCCGCGTCGCCCGCGAGCAGCACCCGGCCGTTGCGCATCTGGCCGATCATGCGCTGCTGGATGGTGAACACCGAGACCCAGGACGGCGATTCGACCACGGCGGGACTGCCCGTGCCCGTGCTGATCTTCGCCGAGAAGCGCCGGGCCACCATCGCGTCGTCGCCGCCGTAGGACGTCTCGGCGGTGTCGAGCAGGCGCCACTTGCCGGGCTCGGGGAACGGCACCATCATCACGGTGCCGGTGGGCGTGCGCATCCAGTGGATGCTGTCCTTGGGCAGGTCGCAGTGGACGGTGGCGTCCGCGATCAGCCAGGTCTCGCTGGACTCGCCCTCGAGCTTGAGGCCCAGCTGCTTGCGGATGGTGCTGTGGCCGCCGTCCGTGCCGACCAGCCAGTCGGACGTGACGGTCTCCGTCCGCCCGTCGGCGTGGACCAGGTGGGCGCGTACGCCGTCGGAGCCCAGGTCCTCGAACTCCGTGAGCCGTACGCCCCATTCGACCGCCACGCCCCGGCGGGCCGTGGCGTCGCGCAGCACCTCCTCGGTGATGACCTGGTCGACCATCAGCGTGAACGGGAAGCGGGTGGGCAGCCGGCTGTAGTCCGTGTCGAAGCGGATCAGGCGGCGGCCGTTCTGGTGGAGCGTGAAGTGCTCCACCCGCTGGCCGCGCGGCAGGAGCTCGTCCAGGATGCCCATCTGGTCGTACGTCTCCAGGGTGCGGGCATGGGTGGCGAGCGCCCGGCTGGTGGTGGCCGGGCCGGGCGCCGCGTCCACGAGCCGGACCCGCACACCGTGCCGGGCCAGCTCGTGGGCGGCGCTCAGCCCGACCGGCCCGGCGCCCACGACCAGCACCTGGGGTGCGGGCGCCGATTCGTTGAGCAGCGTCACTTCTGGCCCTCCTGCGGCGCGTGCTTGACCGCCTTCCACCAGCCCGGGTTGTCGCGGTACCAGGCGGCGGTCTCGGCGAGACCGTCCTCGAAGGAGATGCGCGGGGCGTAGCCGAGCTCCTCGGCGATCTTCGCCTCGCTCAGCGAGTAGCGCAGGTCGTGGCCCTTGCGGTCGGCGACCCGGACCACCTTCGACCAGTCGTTGCCGGTCAGCTCCAACAGGCGCTCGGTGATCTGGCGGTTGGTCTGCTCGTTGCCGCCGCCCACGTTGTAGATCTCGCCCGCCCGGCCCTTGGTGAGGACGAGCTGGATGGCGCGGCAGTGGTCGTCGACGTGCAGCCACTCGCGGATATTGGCGCCCTCGCCGTACAGCGGGACCGTCTCGCCCTCCAGGAGGTTGGTGACGAAGCGCGGGATCAGCTTCTCGGGGTGCTGGTAGGGCCCGTAGTTGTTGGAGCAGCGGGTGATGGACACGTCCAGGTCGTGGGTCCGCCAGTAGGCGCGGGTGATGAGGTCCGAGCCCGCCTTGGAGGCGGCGTAGGGGGAGTTGGGCAGCAGCGGCCACTCCTCGGTCCAGGAGCCCTCGTCGATGGAGCCGTACACCTCGTCGGTGGAGACGTGCACCACGCGCCGGACGCCGGCGCGCAGCGCGGCCTCCATGACGTTCTGGGTGCCGCCGACGTTGGTGGCGATGAACTCGGCGGCCGACTCCAGGGAGCGGTCCACGTGGGACTCGGCCGCGAAGTGGACCACCGCGTCGTGGCCCGGGAACAGATCGAGGAGCAGGTCGAGGTCGCAGATGTCGCCCTGGACGAAGGTCAGGCGGGGGTGCTCGGCGGGCAGGTTCTCGCGGTTGCCCGCGTAGGTGAGCTTGTCGAGGACGGTGACCTCGGCGTTCTCGTACCCCTCGTAGCCGCCCTCCAGGAGGGTGCGGACGTAGTGCGAGCCGATGAAGCCCGCGCCGCCGGTGACCAGGATCTTGTTCATGGCGCTCTTCTCCGTGGTGTTCGTCATGCCGCGACCTCCACGCGGGTGTGGTCGCCGACCACCAGGCGGTGGTGGCGGCTTGCCAGATCGATGCCGGTGACCGCGGCGGACCTGCCGAGCAGGGAGCCGTGCAGGCCCCGTACCGAGGAGATCGTCGCGCCGTCCAGGGCGATCGAGTAGTCGAGATGGGTGCCGGACAGGACGCAGTCCCGGCCGATGGACGTGTGTGGTCCGACGTGGCTGTCCTCCAGGACGGTGCCCGCGCCGATCACGACGGGGCCCTCCACGAAGGACCGGGTGATCTTCGCGCCGGGCTCGACGACGACCGCGCCGATCAGCACGCTCTGGTCGTCGACCTCGCCCTCCACCCGGCGCTCGATGCCGTCGAGGAGCATCTGGTTGCACTCCAGGACGTCCTCGACGCGGCCGGTGTCCTTCCAGTACCCGCGGTACTCCTGGGCCCGGACGGTCGAGCCGTTGGTCACCAGCCACTGGATGGCGTCGGTGATCTCCAGCTCGCCGCGCGCGCTCGGCACGATCGAGTCGACGGCCTGGTGGATGGCCGGGGTGAAGAAGTAGACGCCGATGAGCGCCAGGTTGGAGCGCGGCACTGGGGGCTTCTCGACGAGGCGCTCGACGACACCGGTCGCGTCGACCTCGGCCACGCCGAAGGCGCGCGGGTCCTCGACCTGGGCGACGAGCACCTGGGCGGCCGGGCGCAGCGCGTGGAACTCGGCGGCGGCCTCGGTGATGCCCTCGGGGAGCATGTTGTCGCCGAGGTACATCACGAAGTCGTCGTCGCCGAGGAACGGCTGGGCGAGCTGGACGCACTGGGCGAGACCCCGCGGGCTCTCCTGCGGGATGTAGGTGATCTCGACGCCGAGCCGGGAGCCGTCGCCGAGCGCCTCGGCTATCTCCTCGACGTGGTTGCCGACGATGATCCCGATCTCGGTGACACCGAGGTCACGGATGTTGTCGAGCACCCGCTCCAGGACGGGCTTGTTGGCGATCGGGATGAGCTGCTTGGGCATGGAGTAGCTGAACGGGCGCAGTCGGCTTCCCGTACCGCCGCTCAGAACCAGAGCCTTCATGGGGTCCTCTTCTGTGGTGGTTCCGTCGTGGTCGACACATCAACAGGCACATGAATGGGGGACGTTGGGACAGCGGAGTGGGTCAGGCGGCGGGTACCAGCCGGACGGTGGGGGCGGGGGCCTCGGTGAGGCTCTCCACCAGGTCGGCGAACTTGTCGGTGGCCTCGTGCAGCAGCGCGTCCGTGTCGGGCTCCAGGCCGGCGAAGCCGCCCGGGCCCTTGCGGATGCCGCCCGCGTGCACGAAGAAGCTCTCGGAGACCGCACGCGGCTTCATGGACATCAGCACCGGGCGCAGCCCGTAGTCGAGGGCGAGCACATGGGCGAGCGAGCCGCCCGTGGCCAGCGGCAGCACCACCTTGCCTTCGAGGGCGAACTGCGGCAGTACGTCGAGGAAGGACTTGAGCAGCCCCGAGCAGCCCGCCTTGTAGACCGGGGTGGCCAGCACCACGGCGTCGGCCCGCGCGAACTGGGCGGCGGCGTCGGCGAGTTGGGGGTGGTTCAGATCGGCCCGCAGGAGCTCGGCCGCGGGCAGGGTGCGCACGGCGAGCGTCTCCACCCGGTGGCCGCGGCCGGCGAGCCGGTCCGCCGCGAGGGTGAGGACCTGGTGGGTGCTGGAGACCGGCGATGGACTGCCGGAGACGGCGAGGATCGTCGGCATGGACAACCTCCTGATAACGGATCCTGGTCAAGGGTGGGGAGGGGCGCTTGAGCGGGGCCGGGGCGGATGCGCCCGGCCTCAGGCGGCCAGTACCGGCTCGGCGTGGGCGGCGGCCTCGCGGCGCACCGCGGCGACGCGCTCCAGGGAGGCGAGCACCAGGGCCGGGTCGGCGACGAAGTCCACCAGGCAGGCGATCTCGTCGACCCCGGCCGCGCGCACCCGGCGGGCGGCCGCGGTGCACTCCTCGACCGAGCCGATCAGCGAGTTCCCGGACAGGTAGCGGTTGAGACCGAGCTCGGCGAGCTTGCGCTGGGCCTTGACCGCGGACAGCACGTCGCGGCCCTGCTTGTTGCCGCTCATCCGGCCGCCGGCCTCGACCGCGAGGGCCTCCAGGTCGATCGCCGAGAGCAGGTAGTCGCGCAGGGCGCCGCCGCCCACCTCGCGGGCCTCGGCCGCGTCGTCGGCGACATAGGTGTGCATCATGACGGTGACCGTGCCCGGGCCGTCCCAGCCCGCTTCGGCGCGAGCCGTCCGGTACAGGGCGATCTTGTCGGAGAGGGACTCGACGTCCTGGTTCTCCAGATGGGTCAGGATGTTGCAGCCGAGCCGGCCCGCCTCGCGGAAGGTGCCCTCGCTGCGGGACGCGGTCACCCACACCGACAGGTCGTCCTGCACCGGGCGCGGGAAGACGGGCAGCGTGGTCTCGGCGCCCAGCGGGTTGGGGCCGGTCCAGTGGCCGGTGCGCCAGGCGGTCCTGATGTCCGCGACATCCTTGATCATCTGCTCGCGCCGGGTCTCGTACTTGTCCGGTGCGATCACGAAGTCGTTGACGTTCCAGCCGGAGCCCACCGAGATGGCGACCCGGCCGCCCGAGATGCCGTCCACCATCGCGAAGTCCTCGACGATGCGGGCGGCCGGGTGCAGCGGCGTCACGACGCTGCCGGCCCGGATCTGGATGCGGCTGGTCACCGCGGCGATCGCCGCGGAGGTCACCGCGGGGTTCGGGAAGGCGCCGCCGAAGCGGTGGAAGTGCCGCTCGGGCGTCGACACGAAACCGAAGCCGAGCTCGTCGGCGCGGCGGGCCGCGTCCAGCATCAGCCGGTAGGTCTCCTCGGCCCGGTCGCCGACCGCGGCGAAGAAGAAGACACCGAAGTCCAGCGGCCGCTCACCTGCCGAGCCGTCCGCGCCCTGGCTGCCGGTCTGTCGGGAATCCGCGTTCATTTAGCGCTGCCTCCTTCCCCGTCGGACGTCGTCGCGGCGGGGTCGTCACCATGGGGGCTTGCTGCCCGGCGACACCATGGGGCGGCCTCCTCGCACCGGACTTGAGTCCCGGGCAGGCCACAGCTGCCCCAGCACGGCCCGAGTGCGGCTCAAGTCCCGAACGAGTGGGGCGCGTTGTGATGGATCCACCGGAATTCGAGGGCGACTCCAAGGGGGAGGTACTCGCATGCTGCCAAAGGCGCGGGCCCCGTATGTGCCGGAGCCGCGATGCCCGCGTCCGGCCAAGGGGCGCGGGGCCGTGACACGTGCGGCTCCGCCGCGATGCGGGTCCCCCCCCTGTTCGAGCGAAGCCGAGAGCTCGGGGGCGACCGGCCGCGTGCGGCTCCGCCGCGATGCGGGTCCCCCCTGTTCGAGCGAAGCCGAGAGCTCGGGGGAGCGACCGGCCGCGTGCGGCTCGCGGTCGAAGACCGCACTGTCCGGGGGGGGCTGGGTTCCGGGCCCGCCGGGCCGGTGTCCACCGGCGCTCGACCCGGGGTCGAGGCAACCCCCGCACGCTCGGGGTGACCAACATCCGTTCCGATGACCACGAGGTTGCTGGATGACGACTCAGACGCTGGTTGCCGCGGACACCGGCACCGAAACCGTCCACGGGCTGCTCGCGGCGGCCGTGGCCGCCCGGCCCGACGCCCCCGCGGTGCGCGACGCCTCGGGCACGTGGACCTACGCGGAACTGGACGCCTGGTCACGGGCGTACGCCGACTGGCTCGCCGCCCAGGGTGTGGGGCACGCGGACCGGATCCTGGTCCGCGTCGGCAACACCCGCGAATTCACCGCCCTGATGTTCGGCGCGCTGCGCCGCGGCATCGCCTTCGTCCCGGTCAACCCCGCGATGAAGCGCTTCCACCTGAACACCGTCGTACCGGACTGCGAGCCGGTCCTGGTGATCGCGCAGGACAACGAAGACGCCACCGTGCTCAAGGAGTTGACGGACCGTCCGGTCTTCGAGCTCGACGAGGTGCGGCGCGGCGCCGAGGCGCTGTACGACCCCGCGCCCGCCGCCGTCGACGAGGCGCCCGTGGCCCCCGGCGACCTGGGTCTGCTCATCTACACCTCGGGCTCCACCTCGGCGCCCAAGGCCGTGGTGAGCACCCACGCCCCGATCGTCTTCGCCGCCCGCGCCATCCAGGCCCGGCTGAACTACCGCGAGGACGACGTCGTCCTGGTGGCCGTGCCGGTCTCCTTCGACTACGGGCTCTACCAGATCCTGCTGTCCGTCATCGCGGGCGCCCAGGTGGTGCTCACCTCCCCGGACCGGCACGTACGACTGCTCTCCACCCTGCACGAGCACGGCGTCACCGTCGTGCCGCTGGTGCCCTCGCTCGGCGAGATGCTGCTCACGCTCTCGAAGCGAGACCGCCGCGAGGCGCCCCCGGTACGCCTGTTCACCAACACCGGCGCGGCCCTGACCGGCCCCGTCATCGCCCAGCTGCGCGCGGCCTTCCCGCACGCCCAGGTCTCCCCGATGTTCGGCACCACCGAGTGCAAGCGCATCACCGTGCTCGAACCGGACGGCGACATCGAGCGTCCCGGCTCGGTCGGACGCGCCCTGGACGGCACCGAGGTGCTGATCCTGGACGACGACGGGCGGCTCCTGCCCGCCGGCACGGTCGGCGAGATCTGTGTGCGCGGACCGCACATCATGACCGGCTACTGGCGGGCCCCGGAGCAGACCGCCCTGCGGTTCCGCCCCGACCCGGTGACCGGCGAGGTCACCCTGCACACCGGCGACTACGGCCACCTGGACGCGGAGGGCCACCTCTACTTCGAGGGCCGCCGCGACGACCTGTTCAAGCGCAAGGGGGTCCGCATGGGCACCCTGGAGATCGAGACGGCCGCCCTGGACATCGAGGGCGTCTCGGCCGCCGCCGCCCTGGCCCCGGCCGAGGGCCACGACCTCACCCTGTACGCCGTCACCGAGCTGACGGCCGACGAGGTGCTCGCCGAGCTGACGGAGCGCCTGGAGGCCGCGAAGGTCCCGGCCGCCTGCCATCTGCTCGACGAGCTCCCGCTCACCCCGAACGGCAAGACCGACAAGCAGCGCCTGCGCCGCGCACAGAAGTGACCGACTCCCCGAGTCAGTACCACGTTAAGGAGATTGAGCCATGACCACCACTGACGTCTCGTGGGACCCCGGCTTCGAGCAGCTGCTGACCTCGGTCCTGCCGCGGGTCACCGGGCCGCTGGACCCCGCGCTCGACCTCAAGGCCGTCGGCCTCGACTCGATGGCCACCATCGAGCTCCTGGTCCGCCTTGAGGACCAGTACGACGTGGAGATCCCCGAGGACAAGCTCACCGGCGCGACCTTCGCGACCCCGGCCGCGCTGTGGGCGGTGCTCGCCGCCCAGCGCGCCGGGGCCCACGCCTGACCCGTACCCAGAGTTTCCGCCGCACCATCCAACCCCCCACCCATCAACGTCCTTTGGAGGACACCATGAGCCACCTCATCATCGGTCTCGCCGTCACCGTCGTCGTCTGCCTCGTCGTCAAGTTCGGGGGGGACGCGCTCAAGAAGCGGCGCGGCTGAGTCTGGCGGGCTGCCTGGCCCGAGGGGGCCCCGACCACTGCGGTCGGGGCCCCTTTCCCATGGGCCCGCCCCCGGGCGTCGGACGGTACGGGCCGATCCCTGGGGCGCTTGCCCCAGCCCCCGGGGGGTTTGCCCACCCGCCCGCCCGTGCAGGGGGTTGGACGGCCCGGCCCCCGGGGCTCCGCCCCCGACCCCAGGGGGTTTTCCCACCCGCCCGCCCGTGCAAGGGGTTGGACGGTTCTGCTCCTGGGGCTGCGCCCCAGGCCCCCTTGAGGGGCTCCGCCCCTCGAACCCCGGCGGGGGCTCCGCCCCCACACCCCCGTTCGCGCCTGAACGGCGCTCGTCCTCAATCGCCGGACGGGCTGAAGATGCCAGCACTGGCCCGCCTCAGTACCGCCAGGGGCGCGGGGAACGGCGCGAGAAGCGACCACGGTCCGCACACGACCGAGGGGTTAGGGGCGCGGGGAACTGCGCGCCGAACGGGCCCGGTCCGCAGGGTCGAGGGGCCGAGGATGCCCCGTGCGGGTCGGCATGAGTACTGATAGGGGCGCGGGGAACTGCGCGAGAGCGGGCCCGGTCCGCAGGGTCGATGGGGCCGAGGATGCCTCGTGCGGGCTGGCATGAGTACTGCCAGGGGCGCGGGGAACTGCGCGAGACGCGACCACGGTCCGCACATGGCCGAGGGGTTAGGGGCGCGGGGAACTGCGCCAAACGCGGGCACGGTCCGCACATGACCGTGGGGTTTGGGGCGCGGGGAGTCGGCACCGCTCGCAGGGCCGGGAGGGGGGCGCGGGACCCCGGGAGTGGGGGCGGCCCGTAGGGGGCCCGCATGCGGAGGGCCCCCGCCTGGTGGGCGGGGGCCCTGGACGCGGGGGAGTTCAGGCGGAGGCCAGTCGCTCCAGGTCCTCCACCACGCGAGCCGGGCTCGGCATGGCGTCCATGTCGGCGCGCAGCTCCTGGGCGCTCTTGAGGTAGCGCGGGTCGTCCAGCACGTCCCGGATCGCCTCGCGCACCTGGGCGGGGTCGTTCTGCGGGGCCGCCTCGCCCAGGACCCGGGCAGCGCCGGCCGCGGCGAGGAGTTCGGCCGAGGCGAACTGGTCGACGATCTGGGGCAGCACCACCTGGGGCAGGCCGAAGGAGCACGACGTGAGCGTCGTGTTCGCGCCGCCGTGGTGGACGACGGCGTCGCAGTCCCGCAGGAAGAGGTTGAGCGGGACCGGCTCCACCACCCGTACGTTGGTGGGGAGTTCGCCGAACCCGGCGTGGAAGGCCGGGTCCGCCGTCACCACCGCCTCGACGTCGTCCAGGCCCTCGAACGCCGCGATGATCGAGCGGTACAGGCCGGTGCCGTTCAGCACCAGCGTCTGACGGCCCAGGCACACCACGACCCGCCGGATGCCGTCGGCGGCCGGCCGGTGGAGCCGGTCGGGCACGGTGCCGGTCCCGTTGAACGGCACGTACCCGATCGGCGCGCCCGGCGCGGCGCTCGGGTGGCGCAGCGCGGGCGGGCACGGGTCGAGCAGCACGGTGGGGTCGGGCAGCCCTTCGAGGCCGAGCCGCTCGGCCGTCCCGTACAGGAAGTTGCGGGCCGAGGCGCGCGAGGGGCCGCTCAGCGGGTCGACGCCCCAGCGGTGCTGCACGCTCGGGATGCCGAGCGCGCCCGCGACGAGCTGGCCGGCCAGCTCCATCTGCTCCGAGACGATCAGGTCGGGCCCCCACTGGCGGGCGAACTCCAGATAGGAGCTCACCAGATAGCGGGCGTGGGTCTCCCACAGTTTGGTCGTGCCCGCCATCTTCTCCGGCGGTGTGGGACCCATCAGCTCCAACGGGCGTACCCCGTCCGGGAGATGGCGCTGGAGGACGTCGAGACCGTGGAAGCGGTCGCCGATGTCGACGGCCGAGATCCCGGCGGCGCGGGCCGCGTCGGTGACGTCAGGCTGCGCGGCGACGATCACCTCGTGACCCGCTCCCATCAGCGCCCAGGCCAGCGGCACCATGGGGGTGAAGTGGGTGGGGAAGGGGGTGCTCAGCATCAGTACGCGCATCGTCGTCGTCCTCCTCGGACTGTCGGGCGGCCTCTTCGGCGGCCTCTCCGGCGGGTTCTGGGGTGGTGGCGTCGGCGGACCGGTCCTCGGCCTGGTTCTCCTGGTCCACGATCCGGTCCTCGGCCTGGTCTTCGGCCGGGTCCCCGGCCTTCTCGGCCAGGGCGTTCACGTCGACGTCCTTCATGACCAGCGCGGTCGCCAGCGCGAGCAGCAGGAGTCCGGCGGCCACCAGGAGCAGCGTGGACGTGGCGTGCGCGAAGGCGTCCGTCACCAGGTGGCGGCGGGCCGCGTCGAGCCCGGCGAGCTGCGCGGCCGCGGTGTCCGGGTCCTTGATGCCGGAGGCGCCCGCGGCGGAGGCGAAGCTCTGGCTCAGGACCGCGCCGAGCACGGTGCCGCCGATCGTGGTGCCCAGCATGGTGGCGAACCGCGAGGTGGTGGTGACCACGCCCAACTGGTCGGCGGAGGCCGCCGATTGGGTCATGAACAGGGCGATCGAGGTGACGCCGCCCAGGCCCACGCCGAGCAGCAGGAGCAGCACGTCGAGTTCCCAGACGGGCGCGTCGGTCACGGTGAATCCGAGCCCGGCTACCGCGGCGGCCGCCGTCGCCGTCGTGGTCACCAGGACCGCCTTGCACTTCCCGGTACGGGTGATGATCTTTCCCCAGCCGAGGAACACCAGGACCACACCGACGGCGAGCGGGATCAGATGGAGGCCGACGGCGTCGAGGGACACCCCCCGCACGATGTTCAGGTAGTTGATGAAGAACACCGGCAGCGAGAGCAGCGCGAAGCCGCCCACGAACTGGAGGATCGCGGCGGGCCGGAACACCTTGTCCTTGAACAGGGTGAGCGGCATCAGCGGGTCGGCCGCCTTCAGCTGCCGGGTCACGAACGCGCCGGCCATCAGTACGCCGCCGTAGAAGTAGGGCAGCACCGGGCCCGAGAACGACTTGTGGTCCCCGTACGCCTTGACGCCGAGCAGCAGGGCGCAGGTGGCGGCCGCGATGAGGACCGAGCCGAGGACGTCGACCTTCTGCCGGGTGCCCTTCACCGGGAGCCGCAGGGCCCAGGCCACGCCCACGAGCGCGAGCCCGGCGACCGGCACGTTGAACAGGAAGATCCAGCGCCAGGACAGGTTCTCGCTGAGCGGCCCGCCGATCATGGGCCCGGCGATGATGCCCGCGGCGATGAGCATGCCGCCCGCGTTCGAGCGCCCGGCCCGGGACTTGGGCGGGTACAGGGTGGCGATCACGATCAGCGTCATGCTCATGAGGCCGCCGCCGCCGAGCCCCTGGACCGCGCGGAAGGCGATCAGCTGGGTGAGCGAGTGGGCGGTCGCGCACAGCGCGGAACCGGCGAGGAAGGTGGCGAGCGCCGCGAGGTAGACGCGGCGCGGCCCGTAACTGTCGCTGAGCCTGCCGTACAGCGGCTGGGCCGCCGTCGCGGCCAGGAGGTAGGCGGTGATCAGCCAGGGGAAGCGGTCGATGCCGTGCGCCGGGTCGAGGTCGCGCACGATGGGCAGGACGGCCGAGGAGATGATCGAACCGTCCAGCAGGGCCAGCGTCATGATGGCCATCGCGCAGACCATGAACACCAGGACCTTGATGTCGCTCATGCCGTACGGATTGGGCTTCTTCTCCTTCACGGCCCTGTCGGCGCTGTCGCTGGCTTGGGCGGTGGTCTCGCCACCGGTGGTTTCGGCGGTCACATCCGTGCTCACGCCAGTACCTCCTGACGTGTCGTCAGCTCTTCGAGCAGGGTGACGGTGTCGGCCGGGGACGGCATGCCCTGGATCTCGGTGCGCAGCCGCCCGGCGGCCGATGTGTAGGCGGGCTCGGTGAGCAACCGGCTGATGGCGCCCGTCAGTTCCGCGACGCTGTTCTGCGTCTCGGCGCTGTCCAGGCTGATTCCGGCGCCCGCCGCGGCGATCCGGTCGCCCGCGACGAACGTCTCGTCGAGCTGCGGAAGGACCAGCTGCGGGATGCCGAGCGCGGCGGCGGCGAGCGTGGAGCCGGGTCCGCCGTGGTGGACCACGAGGTCGGCGCCGGGGAACAGGGCCCCGGGCGCGGTCTCCTCGGTGTACGTCATGCCCTCGGGCAGCGTCCCGATCGCGGAGCGGTGTCCGGGGGCCGCGGAGACGACCGCCTCCACGCGACCGGTGGCGGCCAGCGCGTCCAGGACCCGGCGGAGCAGCGGGGCGCCGTCGAGGTCCAGGGTGTAGCCGCCGAGCGCCACGGCGACCCGGCGTCCGGGGGCGGACGTGTACGTCCAGGGCGTGCCGTCGCCGGTGTGCGGCTCGGGGCGGATCGGGCGGGCGGGCGGCGCGTCGGTGGCGGCGAGCGCGGGCGGCGCCGGGTCGAGGATCAGGTCCGGCTCCGGCACGGAGTCGAGGCCGAGCCGTCCGCACAGCGGGCCGAGCCACATCCGGGTCTGCTTGAGCATGAACTCGCTGGTGGGGGCCACGCCCCAGCGGTGCCAGACGCTCGGGACGCCGAGCACCTTCGCGACGATCGGACCGGCGAACTCCAGGTGGTCACCGATCACGAGGTCGGCGCGCCACTCGCGGACCAGGTCCAGGTAGTCGTACAGGAAGTAGGGGGCGTGGTTGCGCCACATCTGGGCGGCGCCGTCGATCTGCTGGGCCGGCGGGCGGCCCACCACCTCGATGGGGCGCAGGCCCTCGGGCCGCCGGCCGCGGCGCAGATCCATGTAGTGGAAGGCCTCGCCGAACGTGGCGGTGGCGAGGCCTGCCGCCTCGGCGGGGCCGGTGACGTCGGGCTGCCCCGCGACGAGCACCTCGTGACCCGCGCCGGTGAGCGCCCGGGCCAGCGGCAGCATGGGCAGGAAGTGGGTGTCGACGGGGGTGCTGATGATCAGTACGCGCATCGGAGGTTCTCCAGGTCACGGACGACGGCGGCGGGGCTGGGCATGGCGGCCATGGTCTCGGCGAGGACGCCGGCGCCCTTGGCGATCCGCTCCTCGGCGAGCAGGGTGCGCACGGCCTCGGCCACCTGGGCCGGGTCGTTCTGCGCCTCGGCCGTGCGCAGGGTCAGCCCGGCGTCGGCGGCGGCGAGCAGGTCGCCGCCCTCGAACTGGTCGACCAGCTGCGGCATGATCAGCTGCGGTACGCCGAAACTGGCCACGGCGAGCAGGGTGTTGGCGCCGCCGTGGGTGACCACCGCGTCCGTGGTGTCGAGGAAGCCGTTGAGCGGCGTCGGCGGGATGATGCTCACGTTGGACGGGATGGTGCCGAGCTCGTCGACGAACTCCTCCTGCACGGTCATCACGGCCTCGGTCTCCGGCAGGTCGCCGAAGGCCTGGACGATGCCGCGGAACATCGGGAGCCCGCCCAGCGAGATGGTCTGGCGACCCATGGTCACGCAGACCCGGGGCTTGTCGCCGCGCCGGCGCAGCCAACTCGGCACGTGGCCCGTGCCGTTGAAGGGGATGTGCCGGATCGGCGCGCCGGCCGGTGCGCCCGCCACCAGGAGCTGCGGCGGAGCCGGGTCGAGCAGGAGGTCGATCTTGGGCAGACCGCCCTCGATGCCGAGGCGCTCACAGGTCCCCTGGAGCAGGTCCTCGGCGGTGGCCCGCATCAGGTGGCTCATCGGGTCGACGCCCCAGCGGTGCGAGACCACCGGGATCCTGTGCACGCCGCCGATGAGGCAGGCGACCCAGTCGAAGATCTCCGAGATGACGAGGTCGGGCTTGAACCGCTCGGCGACCTCCAGGTACTTGGGCGCCATGTAGCGGGTGTGCAGGACCCACACCCGGGAGCCGATCATGGTCATCTTCGGGGTGAGCGGACCGACGACCTCGATGGGCCGCTTGCCCGGCGGCAGCGGCGGGCTGAGCAGGTCCTTGCCGAAGAACTGCCGCCCCACGGTGACCGTGTTCAGGCCGGCCGAACGGGCCATCGGGATGATGTCGGGCTGCCCGGCGACCAGGACCTCGTGCCCGGCGCCGCGCAGCGCCCAGGCCAGCGGCACCATGCAGGTGAAGTGGGTGGACTCGGGGCTGCTCAGGATCAGTACACGCATGAGGTGTCCTCGGATGTGATGGGGGAGGCTGGGGCTTCGGCCCCGGGGCCGCGGCGCAGGCCTTCGGCGTACGCCGTCACCACCCGGTCCGCGACCTCGGCCGGGATCCGGTCGGTGCGTACCGAGGCGGTGATCAGGGCGCCGTCGGCGGTGGCGCGCACGTCCAGCTCCAGTTCGGTGAACATGGTGGGCGCGCCGATGCGGGACAACCGGGCGGTGCAGCCGGGCAGTTCGAGCCTCGGGTCCGGGTCGTCCTGCATCAGGAAGCTCGGCATCGGGCGCAGCGACTCGCCGCCGCCGGTCAGCACCACGGTGCGGGCCAGCTGGGCGCCGCCGGTCTCCTGGGCGGCCAGCGCCTGGTCGACATGGGCCACCGCCTGCTCCAGGAGCCCGGAGCCGTCGTCCTTGTGCGGCGGCCAGAAGCGCAGGAACAGCAGGTCGACCCGGCAGCTGACCGCGGAGGCGAGCACCTCGCTGCCGCGGCGGGCCACCGGCACCTTGACCGAGATGTCGGCCTGACCGGTCAAGTCCCGCAGGACCAAGCCGAATTGGGCCGCGAGCAGCGCGAAGCGGGTGGTGCCGAGCCGGCGCGCCCGCTCGTCCCAGCGGGCGAGTTCGGCGTGGGTCACGGTGAGCGCGGGGGAGTAGCCGGGCCCGGCGTTGCGGTCGTTGTCGGTGCGGCCCGGCAGTTCCAGGGGCTCCTGGAGCTCCAGATGGTCCTCCCAGTACTCCGCCTGCGCCGCCAGGTCCACCCGGGAGATCACCCTGCGGTGGTCGGCGGACACCTCGGCGAGGGTCGCGGCCGGTGCGGCGAACTCGGGTGCGCGCCCGGCGAGGCGGGCGGCGTAGGCGAAGGACAGGTCCGCCGCGAGCACCGTCTCGGAGGCCCCGTCGAACGCCACGTGGTGGGCGACCAGGCCGAACAGCGTGCGCGCGGTGTCCTTGGCGCGCACGACCGCGCACCGCCACACCTGTGCGTCGCGGACGGCGAGCGGGGTGAGCGCCGTCGCCAGCCAGGCCGCGACGGCCGCCTGTTCGTCGGCCGCGTCCGGCAGCCGGATCAGCTCGGCGTCGGCCGGCCGGTCCGGCACCACCGCGTACCCGATCTCGTTGTTGCGGATCAAGTACCTTGCGTGCAGCGCCTGGTGGCGCAGATGGACGTCGCCGACGGCCGCCTGGAGGGCGTCGACGTCGAGGGGCCCCTCGATCCACCAGGTCATCCGGCACAGCCCGCCGAGGCCGTCCTTGTCGTGCGCGGCGGCGAACAGGAAGCCGGACTGCTCGGGAGGCAGCGGTATCTCGCCGGGCTCCAGGCCCGGCACCGGCGCCTCGGCGGCCTCGGCCGACTGCGCGGTGGCGTCCAGCCAGTCGGCGAGCCGGCGCACGGTCGGGGTGCGGAAGATCTGCGCGGGCTGGACGGCCGCGCCGAGCGCCGTGTCGAGGTGCTGGCACAGCTGGGCCGCCTCGAGGGAGCTGCCGCCGAGCTCGAAGAACGAGAGGTCGCCCGGCACGCGGTCGCTGTTCAGCACGGCCCGGAAGCCCTCGGCGACCACGCCCGCGGTGCCCTCGAACGACTCGGCGGGCGTCTCCTCGGCGCGGTCGTGCTCCGGCCGGACCCGTGCGGCCAGCTCGCGCCGGTCGACCTTGCCGTTCGCCAACTGGGGGAAGCGATCGAGTAGTTGGACACGGCGCGGCACCAGGTACTCCGGCAGCAGCTCGGCGAGCCGCTCGCGCAGCTCCTCGGGCCCCGTGCCGCCCTCGCCACGCGTGTAGAACAGCGCGAGGCCCTGGTAGGAGCCGTCGGGCTTGGGCACCGGCACGACGGCGGCGCCGGTCACCGTGGCCACCCGCTCCACGGTGCGCTCCACCTCGGCGGGCTCGATCCGGTGCCCCCGGATCTTGATCTGCCGGTCGCCGCGGCCGGTGTAGTGGAACACGCCCTCGGCGCCGCGGTTGCCCAAGTCGCCGGTGCGGTACAGGCGGTGGACCCTGCCGTCGATCTCCGCCTCGACGAAGACGGCCCGCGTGAGACCGGGGTCGCCGAGATAGCCGCGGGCGAGTCCGGGCCCGCCCAGGCACAGCTCGCCGGTCTCGCCCGGCGCGCACACACGGGTGCCGTCCAGGACGTACACGTCGGTGTGGGCCAGGGCGCGGCCGAGCGGGATGCCCGCCGGGTCGTCGCAGTCCTCGGGCCGCACCTCGTGGGCGGTGACGACCGCCCCGCACTCGACGGGCCCGTACACGTTGAGGAGCCGGATGCCGGGGTGCTCGGCGAGGAAGGCGCGCACCCGGGTGGGGGCGGCCCGCTCGCCGCCGATGGAGAGCCACTTCATCCCGGCGAAGGCGCCCACGTCGGTGGTGACCAGCATGTTGAACAGCTGCGTCGTCATGAACGCGGCGTTCACGCCCTCCTCGGCGATCAGCGCGCGCAGGGTGCGCGGCACCAGGACCGTCTCGTCGAGCAGCACGGTCCGCCCGCCCGTCAGGAGCATGCTCCAGCAGTCCAGGGTGAAGCCGTCCCACGTCGGGGGAGCGGTCTGCGGCATCACGGTGCCGGGGCCCAGGTCGGCGTAGAAGTCGCCGTCGAACAGGCGCACCGCGTTCTCGTGGCTGGACACCACGCCCTTGGGGGTGCCGGTGGAGCCCGAGGTGAAGAACACCGAGCAGGCGTCGCCGCCGCTCACCGCGACCGGCGCCGGGGCGAGCCCGCGCGCCGCGGTGACCGTCAGGTCCTCGGCCGGGGGCGTCCACACCGGCACCGGCCAGTCGCCTTCCACGGTGGTCACCAGGAGCGGCGCGTCCAGCTGGCCCATCACTCCTTCGAGCCGGTCGACGGGCCACCGGGCGTCCAGGAACGAATAGGCGGCCCCGCACTTGAACAGCGCGAGCAGGACCGCGATCAGCGGGGTGCCGCGCTCCATGAGCACCGGCACCAGGTGGCCGCGGCGCACGCCGTGGGCCTGGAGCAGCGCCGCGTACCCGTCGGAGGCGGCGTCCAGCTCGCGGTAGGAGACCCGGGCCCCGCGGTGGGACAGGGCGATCGCCTCGGGGAAGCGGCGGGCCGCGTCCTGGAACAGGCCGTGCATCGTCTCGCCCCGCACGAAGCGGTTCGTGCCCGTCGTGGGCTCAAGGAGTACGGTCATCGTCTTCCTGTCTCCTCAGGTGTGGGAACGTCGGTGCGACCGGCTCTCACGCACTCCTCCAGGAAGCCCACGAGCTGGTCGGGGGTGGGCATCGTGTCGATCTCGGCGCGCAGCGCCCCGGCGCGCTCCCGGTAGGAGGGCCGCGTCAGGAGGTCCTGGACGGCCGAGCCGACCGCGCCCTGTTCGGCGTCGGCGGGCAGGGCGGTGCCCGCGCCGGACGCGCGGACCAGATGGGACCAGTGCTCCTGGAAGGCGTTGCGCGGCAGCAGCAGCTGGGGCAGGCCGTGGGTGACGGCGATGAGCCCGCTGCCGACACCGCCGTGGTGCACCAGGGCGTCGCAGTGCGCGAGCAGCACGTCGAGCGGGAAGGACTCCACCATCCGTACGCCGTCCGGGAGTTGGCCGGTGTTCGCGGCCTGCTCGGGGGTGACCGCGAGGACCACGTCCGTGTCCAGGTCGAGCAGCGAGCGCACCACGTGGTCGCGGACCTCGTCCAGGGCGCTGGTGGTCACCCCGCCGGTGACGCACACCAGCGGGCGGCCCGAGGGGCGCTCGGCGCGCAGCCACCCGGGCAGCGCGGCCGGGCCGGCGAACGGGACGTAGCGCATGTTGGCGCGGCGCACCCCGTGCGGCGGGCGCAGGCCCGGCGGGCACGGGTCGATCCACACCGAGGGGCCGATCACCGGGTCGGCGCCGAAGCGCTCGAAGAGCCTGGCGTAGGAGGGGCGGAGCTCCGCCTCGCTCTCGCAGTGCACACCGAGCGAGACGCCCCATGTGTGACCCACCGCCGGGACCTTGATCGCGGCGGCGGCCACCAGGCCCGCGGCGGCCGCGGTGTCGTGCACCACGATGTCCGGGCGCCAGAAGCGGGCGAAGTCGACGAGGTCGTCGGTGAGGGTGTCGGCGACGGCGATCATCTTCTCGACGAGCGCCTCGCTCAGATCGGCGTCGAGTACGGCCACCGACTCGGCGGCCGCCTTCAACCGCCCGGGGCCGAGGCCGAGTTGGCGGGCCGCGACCTCTGCGGTGGCGGCCTCGTCGCCGACGGGCACGGCCACCAGACCGGCCCGGGTGACCGGGGCCACGCACTGGGGCCGCACCGCCACCCGCACCTCGTGGCCGGCAAGGCGGCAGGCCCAGGCGAGCGGGATGATCCAGGGGACATGGGCCGGGCCGTGCCCCACGAACAACACGCGCATTCAGTTGCCTCACTCCATCGCGTACGGTCAGTGGCAGGGCAAGGGTGGGGGCACCCGCTCGAATGCGACTCGCGTCCGGTACGAACACGAAAGTGCCCGCGGGGTGGTCCCCGCGGGCACTGCGTGAGCGGTACGGATCAGGCGCGACGGCCGCCCCTGCGGTAGGCGAAGGCGGCGAAGGCCGCGAGCAACGCCGTCCACAGGGCGAGCACACCGAGGCCGGTGCCGCTCGGCGCGGAGTTGGCCGCCGCGTCCCACGACAGCTGGGCGTAGCGGTAGACCGGGGTCTCCCTCGACAGCGGCTGGAGCCACTGCGGCAGGCTGTCGGTCGGCATCATCAGACCGCCGAGCAGCGTCAGCGTGAGGTACGAGACCGTGCCGGCGATCTGCGCGAGCTGCGCCTTGAAGAGGTAGCCGATGCCGATGCCGAGCATCGCGAGCGGGGCGATGCCGACCCAGAGCAGCAGGAAGATCTCCAGCCAGGTGCCGGGCGAGAGGTCGACGCCGCGGTAGAACTTGCCGATGAGGCCGATGACCACGATCGGCAGGATGCCCAGGCACGTGGCGACGGCGCCGCGGGCGATGACGACCTGGACCGGCGAGAGCGGGGTGAGGCGCAGCTGGCGCAGCCAGCCCAGCGCCCGGTCCTCGGCGATGCCGGTGCCGTTGGTGATGACCACGCCGAGCGCGCCGAACGCCGCCGCGCCGACCATGGCGCGGACCAGCGACTCCTGGTCGGGGCCGCCGCCCGCGAGGGTGACGTACAGGCCGACCGGCATGATGAGGCTCATCATCAGGTAGCCGCCGTTGCGGACGAGACGCAGGATTTCGAGGCGGATGTAACCGAGCATCAGCTGGTCCGTCCTTCCGGAGCGGGCGCGTGGCGGGACTGGTGGGTGAGCGCGATGAAGGCCTCCTCCAGGCCCACGCCCGAGACCTCCAGGTCGGTGAAGGCGTCGGCGCGCGACAGCGCGTGCACCGTCGAGTCGGAGTCGCTGGTGCGCAGGTGGATCCGGCCGCCGCGGAACTCCACCGAGCTGACGCCCGGCAGCAGGTCGAAGCCGTTGTGCGTGCCGCGCGGCACGAAGCTGACCGTACGGCCCTCGATCATGGACTTGATCTGCGAGGTGGTGCCGTCGGCGACCACCCGGCCCGATGCGATGACGACGACGCGGTCGGCGCTGTCATCGGCCTCTTCGAGGTAGTGCGTCGAGAAAAGCACGGTGTTGCCGCGCTCCGCGTACCGCTGCATCGCGGCCCACAGCTCGCGCCGCGACTCCACGTCGAGGGCGGCGGTCGGCTCGTCGAGCACGACCAGGTCGGGGTCGCCGGCCAGGGCGAGCGCGAACCGCACCCGCTGGGCCTGACCGCCGGAGAGCCGGTCCACGTTGCGGCCCGCGATCTTGGTGAGCTCGGCGAGCTCCAGGACCTCCTGGAGCGGCAGCGGCTTGCGGTAGGTCTGGCGCACGAAGTCGACCAGCTCGCGCACCGAGACCCGGGGAATCATCTTCCCCTCCTGGAGCATGGCCCCCAAGTGACCGGCCCGCATGGCGAGTTCGGGCTTCTTGCCGAAGACCTCGATGGTGCCCTGGTCCGGCGGGAAGAGCCCGAGGAGCATGTTGATGGTGGTGGACTTGCCGGCGCCGTTCGGGCCGAGGAGGGCGACCGTCTCACCGCGGCCGATCGTCAGATCGATCCCGTCGACGGCACGGACACTGCCGTACTCCTTGACGACACCCTTGAAGACGACCGCGGGCGGGCCGTGCTGTTCTGCCATGGGGGGTGGCACCTGTTCCCTTTCCTGAGTGAGTGAGCGCATGTCAGATCAGCCCTTCCAAGGTGTGGACCAGTTCCGTGGGGCCTGGCAGGCATTCGATCTCCGCGCGTACGTCCTGCGCGGCCTTGCGGTGGCGTTCGTTTTGGAGGAGGCCGGCGAGGGCCTCCCGGACGAGCCGGGGATCGTGCTGCTCGGCCTCGGTGGCGAGACTGAGCCCGGCTCCGGACTCCTGGACGAGCCGGCCGGTGGTCTGGAGGAACGGCTTGTCGCCGGGCAGCACCAGCTGCGGGACCGCCGAGGCGAAGGACGTCATGCTGGTCCCGCTGCCGCCGTGGTGCACGGCGAGGGCCGTGTGGCGCATCACCGGGCCGATCGGGAAGCGGTCGACGACCTTGACCGAGGACGGGATCCCGGCGAGCGCCGGGTGGTACTGGGCGTCGATCGGGAACAGCACGTCCAGGCCCTGCTCGGTGCAGGCGTCCAGGACGTGGCGGAAGCCCAGCGGCAGTTCGCCGGTCTCGGCCAGTACCCGGCCGTGCCACATGCCCAGGCAGAGCAGGGCGCGTGGCCGCTCGGGCCGCCGGACCGCCCAGTCGGGCAGCTCGGCGGTGCCGCAGTACGGGACGTACCGCGAGAGCAGGCCGGGGGTGTTGTCGCCCTCGGGGAGCAGCGAGGCGGGGCTCGGGTCGATGACGAGCGCCGGGTCGGGGAAGCCGTCCGCCCCGAACTCGGCGCACAGGTCGTGGAGTTGGACCTTGGCCTGGCGGAGCAGCGGGCTGGTGAAGTCGTCGGGGCCCCAGCGGTGGATGACGCCGGGCACACCGAGCGCCGCGGCGACGACGAGCCCGCCGAACTCGACCGGGTCGGTGATCACCAGGTCGGGCTCCCAGGCCCGGCCGAGGGCGACCAGCTCGTCGATGTAGCCGCCGAGCCGGGTGCGCCAGCGCTCGCCGACGGCGTCCCACTCGGAGTCCGCGCGGCGGTCCATGCCCGCGCGGTCGGGCATCGCCACGGCGCCGGGCCGGGTGAGGCGCTGACGGGTCTCGCCGCCGCCGACCGGCCGGGTGTCGAGGCCCGCGGCGGACGCGAACTTCACGAGCTCGGCGTCACCGGCCACCAGGACCTGGTGTCCGGCCGCCCGCAGCGCCCACGTCAGCGGCACCATCGGCACGATGTGGCTGGGGACCAGAGCGGTCACCAGGACGCGCATGTCTCCTCCTGGGCGGTAGCGGCGACGAGTTCTTCGAGGTCGGTGACCAGTTGCTCCACCGGCGGGCAGGCGAGGACCGAGCGCCTCACGGCCGCCGCGCGGAGCCGGAACGACGGCTCGGTGAGCAGCCGCTCCAGCGCCTCGGTGACCGCCTCGGCGGTGACCCAGTAGGCGGGCAGGCTGATGCCGCTGCCGACGTCGGCGACGTGCTCGGCCGAGTTGGGCTGGTCGTCGTACATGGGCGTGACGAGCATCGGCGTACCGCTGCGCAGGCCCTCGCGGATGCTGCTGTGGCCGCCGTGCGTGATGAACACGTCGGCCGCCTCCAGGAGCACGTCCTGCGGGACCCACTCGGTGAGCAGCCGCACGTGGTCCGGCACCGCGCCGAACTCCTCGGGGTCGCGGCCCACGCCGATCGAGACGAGGGCCGTGCAGTCGAGGTCGGAGACCGCCTCGATCACGGCGTGCAGCACCTCGTCGGACTTCCACGGCATGGACGGCGCCATCGTCCCGATCGACGCGTACACCACCGGCTTGTCGTCGGGCAGGTCGGCGAGCCAGGGCAGTGCCTTGTCGTCGCTGCGGTACGGGGCGGTCTGGCGGTAGTGGCGCAGGGTGCGCGGGTCCAGGTCGGCTCCGGTGCACTCGGCGGGCAGCCAGCTGATGAGACCGTGGCGGTAGGCGGAGTTGTCCTCGGGGGCGGCGGGCAGGCCGAGTTCGGCCCGCAGTTCGTTCAGCGGCGCGTGCGTCACGGCGGGCGGCAGCAGATGGGTCGAACCGCCGGCCACCGCGACGTGCGGGATGCCGAGCGCCTCGGCGGCCAGCAGGCCGCCCATCTCCTCGCCCTCGCGGACGATCAGGTCGGGCTTCCACTCGGCGGCGACGGCCAGGATGTCGCGGGCCGCGGCCAGGGCGGGCGGCCCGAGCACACACTCCACGAGACCCTCCTCGTACGCCTCCTGGTCGGCCCGGAACAGCGGGAGCGCGATCGCCTCGATGCAGAAGGGGTCCTTGGCCCAGTCGAACCCGGCCGGGAAGAACGCGAGCCCGTAGCTCACGCTCTCCTCGCGCATGGACTCGTCGTCGGCCACGGCGACGGTGTGCCCGGCCCGGACGGCGGCCTGGGCCAGGGGGATCAGCAGGCGCAGATGCGACTTGCCCGCATGGGCGGTGAACAGGATGCGCACGGCGGGTCTCCGATTGGGGGGCGGGGGCGGCCCTCCAGGGCCGCCCTTCGGTCATGTCCAGGAGCGTGACCGCCACCACTCGAATAGGACTTGAGCGCCCCTCGGCCGGACCTTCCCGTGCCGCACTCAAGTCCGATTCGAGAGCCGGTGGCGACCTTGGGCGCATGCCGTATGCCCGAAGGAATCGACCGAACCGCCGAACAGGGGAGTAGCTGGATGCGTTGGAACGAGATCTATGTCGCCTCGCTCGGCAGCTGGCTGCCCGAGCCCGTCCCGGTGGCCGAGGCCGTCGCGGCCGGGGAGTGCGGCCAGGAGTGGATCGACGACTTCGGATACGAGTCGGTGCGGATCGCCCGCGAGAGCGAGGAGGAGGGCTGGACCGCGCCGCCGGACATGGCCGTCGCCGCGGGCCGCGCCGCCCACCAGCGCTCCGGCCTGGACAAGTCCGCGTACTCCCTGCTCCTGCACGGCAGCACCTGGTTCCAGGGCCTGGACATCTGGCCCGCCGCGTCCTACATCGCCAAGCGGACCGTCGGCGCCACGGTGCCCGGCCTCGACGTGCAGCAGCGCTGCAACATAGGCATCAGCGGACTCGACCTGGCCGCCGCCCACCTCACGGCGGGCTACGGCAGGGGCAGCGCCGTCATGCTCACCACCGCGGACCGCTTCGGCGGCCCCGGCGCCAACCGCTGGCAGCTGCGGCACGGCAACGCCTACGCCGACGGCGCCACCGCCACGATCCTGTCCACCGCGGGCGGCTTCGCCCGCCTGGTGGCCACCGCGACGGTCGCCGACAACTCCCTGGAGCCGATGGCCCGCGGCGACGAGCCGTTCGGCCCGGTCTCGCGCGCCGCCGAGCGGCAGATCGACCTGACCGCACGCGGCGACGCCCAGAAGGCCGTCAGCGACGAGACCATGACCAACATCCGCTTCGGCAAGGTGATGCAGGAGGCCAAGCAGGCCGTCCTCGACGACGCGGGCCTGGAGATGGACGACATCGCCTACGTCATCATCCCCTCCACCGGCCGGATCAAGGGCCCCTTCCAGATCCACCACCTGCTCGGCGTCGACGAGTCCGAGACCACCTGGGAGTTCGCCCGCCGCAGCGGCCACATCGGCGCCGGCGACTGGGCGGCGGGCCTTGAGAACCTGCTGCTCACCGGCGCGTTGGAGCCCGGCGACCACGTGATGCTCTACGGCGGCGGTGCGGGCTACACCATCACCACCGCCGTGCTCGAAATCCTGGAGATCCCGGCCTGGGCCGCTGAGTCCGCCGCCGCCTGAACAGGCCGCCCACCACAAGGAGTTGGCACACCCCATGGAGATAGTCGGCAGGGGATTCCTGGCCGGACACCTGGCAGGCATCGCCGAACACCACCCCGACGTGGTGGCGCTGGCCGCCGGGGTATCGGCCGCCGGTGACATCCCGCCCGAGCAGTACACCCGGGAGTCCAAGCGCCTCTACGAGGTGCTGCGGCACTGCGAGAGAACCGGAAAACGCCTCGTCTTCTTCTCGACGGCGTCCGCCGGGATGTACTCGGTCCCCGACGCCTCGCCCGGCCGCGAGGACGGCCCCGTCTACCCGGCGACCCCCTACGGCCGCCACAAGCTGTCCCTCGAAGCGGTCGTCAAGTCCTCGGACGTCGAGTACCTGATCCTGCGCCTGTCGCACGTCGTCGGCTTCCACCAGCCCGCCCACCAGCTACTGCCCGCTCTGGTACGGCAGTTGGTGAGCGGCAGCATCCAGGTCCACCGCGGGGCGCAGCGCGACCTGATCGACGTCGAGGACGTCATCAAGATCGTGCACACGCTGCTCGTCGACGGCCGCACCCGCGACGTCGTCAACGTCGCCTCGGGCCACGCCCCGCACATCGAGGACGTCGTCACGCACATGGAGCACCTGCTCGGCACCCGTGCCGAGAAGTCCTACGTGGAGGCCTCGGGCGCCCAGCCCGTCTCCATCGACAAGCTCTGCCGTCTCGTGCCGCCGGTGTACGGGCTCGGCTTCGGCCCCGACTACTACCGCCGGGTCCTCGACAAGTACGTCCACGCCTATGCGCACCAGCCGGTCGCCGCGTAACCCATCCATCCCAGCATCGGAAGGCCACACCCCATGAGCGAGAACAGCCCCGTCGTCGCGGTCGCCCACTTCGTCCTCAAGGAGAAGCACAAGGCGAAGGGCGCCGAGTTCGAGAAGGCCTACCTCAAGTACAAGGAGGCCGTCGGCGCCAAGGACGGCCTGCTGCGCACCGCGCTGCTGCGCGGCATCAAGGAGCCCGACAACTTCGTCATCCTCACCTGGTGGCGGGACGCGGACGCGCACCGCACCGTCGTCGGCGACTGGCAGTTCTTCACCGCCGTCAGCAGCCGCTTCGTCTACCTCGCCGCCATCACCAGCGTGCACGGCCCGGTCCTGGCCGGCCAGAACGCGGCCGACGGCCTCGGCGAGTCGGCCGTGCCGTCCGCGGACGCGGCCGTCGCGCTGACCACGTTCACCCTGCGCGAGGGCGCCGACCAGCAGGCCTTCGAGGGCTCCTTCCTCGGCCACCTCTCCTTCGTCAAGGGCCACGAGGGCTTCCTCGGCCACCAGCTGGTGCACTCCAACCGTGAGACCGGCGCCTACGTCAACATCGGCTGGTGGAGCGGCCCGCAGGCCTACCTGCCGGTCCTCCAGAGCCCGGAGATGGCCGCCGACGCCAAGACCATGGCCGTGCACGCCGAGGTCAAGGGCGGTCTCTACAAGGCGGTCGTCGACTCGGCCCGCACCGAGGTCGCCGTCTGAACCACCGCACACCGAAAGGCGGGCCGGGTCTTGCGACCCGGCCCGCCTTTCGCGTCGTACGCCTCTCAGCAGGCGGTGAACAGCACCTCGGCCACCTCGATCGACGGGTTGCCGAAGGCGATGGTGCGCAGCACCTTGCGGTAGAGCGGGGTGTGCTTGACGACGGCCGCCAGCTTCGGCCGCACCCGCGTCGCGAACGTGCCGGTCGACAGCATCGCCTTGGACTGCATGCCCTGGAGCCGCATCATCGTGGCGATGTCGGGCGCCCGGCGCTCCTCGAAGCGGGACAGGAACGCGGCGCTCGCGTCCCCGCGGCCCACCGACTCGACGAGCAGCGGGTGCAGGACCACCGCGTCCTGTACCGACAGGTTGATGCCCTGGGCGCCGATCGGGCTGTGGGTGTGCGCGGCGTCGCCCATCAGGACCAGGCCGTCGGCGGCCCAGCGCTCGGCGCGCCCCGAGAACACGTCCAGCAGACTGAGGTCGCGCAGCGAGGTGATCTGCTCGGCGATCAGCTCCGCGTACGCCGGGACCGCCTTCGACAGCTGGGCCTTGACGTGGTCGAGGCCCTCGGCGACGACGTTCTTGTACCCGCCGTGCGGCAGGGTCCAGCCGACCTGGATCCGGTCGGGCCAGGACCCGTACGCCAGCACCGGGCTGGTGCCCGCGCTTCTGAACACCCGTACGTCATGGGCGGCCTGCCGCTCCTGCCGGGTCAGCTTGAACCACAGCACGTCCTGGTCGAAGGCCTCGGTGCGGCCCGCCTCGATCCCGGCGAGCCGGCGCACCTTGGAGAACCGCCCGTCGGCGCCGACCACGACCTTGCTGTGGAAGACATGCCCGTCGGCGGCGGCCCCGGTGATCCGGCCCCGCTCGTCGCGCAGCAGCGCGTTGACGCGGCAGCCGTCGACGTACTCGAAGCCGGTGAACCGGGCGCAGTGCAGCAGGAGTTCGGTCAAAAGGTGGGACTGGGGGATGGACAGCAGGTGGTCGTACGGGGCGGGCAGCGCGCGGTAGTCGATGTCGAGCAGCACCCGGTCCTGCTCCACGAGCCGGAAGCGGTCGTGCTCGTGGCAGCCCCGCTCCCGGGCCCCGGCGAGCACGCCGAGCCGGTCCAGGACCGTCATCGCACCGGGCTGGAGGATCTCGCCGCGGAACTCCCGCTGGTGCGAGCGCGAACGCTCCACCACGGTCACCCGCAGGCCGGACTTCAGGAGCAGCAGGGCGAGGGTCAGACCGGCGGGGCCCGCCCCGACGACGCACACGTCACTGCGGTGCTCCTCGTCGGCACGGGCCCCCGCGCGGACCTCCTCGGCGGCCGCGGTCATCGCTGCCCGGCCAGCGCGAGGGCGGCGCGCACATCGGTGGTGGCCAGCTCCAGGACGCGGTCGCGGCCGGTGGACGCCACCGCCAGCACGTCCGCCGTCACCAGGACCCCGCCGGGCGCCTCCACCAGCCGCCAGCGGCGCCGGTAGAGCTCGGCCGTGCCGGGCGGCGTGAGCAGCTTCTGCACGAGGGTGTGCCCGCCGTGCTCGATCTGCACGGTCGCAACGCCGCTCTCGGTGCCGAACCAGGCGCTCTCGTCGCTGTCGCGCCAGGGCAGCGCGTCCAGGAGCCGGGCGTGCACGGAGGCCACCGAACCGGGCAGGACCGCGCTGTCCTGCACCCGGATCACGTCGGTCGTCAGGGAACCGGGCCGCTCCGTCTTGGACTTGAGGGTGCGCATCTGGAGCCCGCCGTGCCGGTCGAGCTCGCCGGCCGTCTCCGCGGGGTCGGCGTCGGTGGTGAACCAGTGCCCGGACACCACCCGGCAGCCGCCGTCGGGGCGGGGCAGGAAGTCCCAGGTGCCGCCCAGCTCCTTGATCGGGCCCACCGAACCCTGCTGCGCGAAGTCCATGCGCAGCGCCACCGGGTCCAGGGTGCGCCGCGAGGTCCAGACGCGCAGGCCGCCCTCGGGGCCCGGGCGCACCGCCCAGAACTTCACCTCGTCGTCCTGCCCGACCTGGGACAGGACCTCGGTGTGCGCGATCCAGGGGTAGAGCAGCGGCCAGTCGGCCACATCGGTCAGGGCCCGGTAGACGGTGTCCGCCGAGGCGTCGACGTCGATGCCGGCCCGGGTCCGGTGGATCTCCCTGTCGGTCGTGGAAGTGCTCACAGCAGTACCTCTCAGAGGGTGGCGGGGGAGGGGGTGGCGGCGGCCTTCGCCCGGAGCATGCGGCTCAGGGTCAGCCCGGGGTCGGTGACCACGACGGGTCCGAGCGCGGCGTCGACGCGGCCGAGCAGCTCCGGGTCGAGCACGGCCTCGGTGGCCGCGAGGTTGCGGCCGATCTGCTCCGGCGCGGAGGCGCCGATGACGGCCGTGGCGACCTGGGCGTTTTGCAGCACCCAGGCCAGGGCGAGTTGAGGCATCGTCAGACCGGTCTCGGCGGCCAGTTCGGCGACGCGGCCGACGGCGGTGAGGACCTCGTCCGACAGGAAGCGGTAGCGCTGGATCGAGACGTCGCCGCCCTTGGCGGCCACCGCCCGGGACCCCGCGGGCGCCTGCCGCCCCGGCTTGTACTTCCCGGTCAGTACGCCGCCGGCCAGCGGCGACCAGACCATCTGCCCGATGCCGAGCGGCGCACAGGCCGGGACGACCTCGGCCTCGATGACCCGCCACAGCATCGAGTACTGCGGCTGGTTGGAGACGAGCTCGATGCCGAGTTCGCGGGCGAGCGCGGCGGCCCGCTCGATCTCGTCGGCGGCCCACTCCGAGACGCCGACATAGCGGATCTTGCCCGCGGCCACGGCGTCCGCGAAGGCGCCCATCGTCTCTTCGAGCGGCGTCGAGTCGTCGTACAGGTGGGCCTGGTACAGGTCGATGTGCCCGGTGCCGAGCCGGCGCAGCGAGGCGTCCAGGGACTCGGCGATCCTGGCGCGGGACAGCGCGCCCGGCCCCGGCCCGCCGCCCCTGCCCACCTTGGTGCAGATCACGACGGCGTCCCGGTCGACGCCCGCGAGGGCCCGGCCGAGGTGTTCCTCGGCCCGGCCCTCGGCGTACGCGTCGGCGGTGTCGAACGTGGTGATGCCCGCGTCGAGCGCGGCCCGCACACAGGCGGAGGCGGCCCGGTCGTCCAGCTGGTTGCCCGCGGTCAGCGAGTTCCCGAACGCGACCCGGCTGACCACCGGTCCCGAGGCACCGAGACGGCGGTACTCCATGGTGAATCCCTTCTGTTACTGGGCGGGGCCCGCCTCCGGAGCCGTCAGGCCCCGGCCGGGGCGAGCTCGGCGCGGTCGCCCGCGACAGCGGTGGCGGGCACGGTGCGCACCTCGGCGAGCGCGGCCAGGGCCGCGTACTCGGGCAGACCGGTCGCGGCCTGCGCGGCCTGTGCGGTGCGCCAGCGGGTGAGCGCGGTGAAGCCGCCCGGCCGGGCGAACAGCGACCTGGCGAGGTCGGCGGTGACGAACCCGTCGAGGGCCGCGGCCGCCCGCGCGTGGGCGCGGTAGGCCGCCACGAAGGTGTCCTGGTCGCCCTCGACGGTGAAGAAGTCCGCGAACAGGACGTCGCCGGGCCCGCCCGCGACGCCGTCGAAGCGCACGAGCCCCATCGAGGGGTCGGCCTCCACGGAGACGATCTTGTGGAACTCCTCGGCGTGCTCCTGGAACGTGGCGCTCGCGAGGACCTTCTGGAAGTCCTCGGGCCGCTCCCACCAGCCGAGGTTGACGTACACCTCGGGCCGGTCGGACGAGCGGACCGCCTGGTGGGCCAGGAAGCCCGGCTGCGCGCGCATCCACTCCACATGGGTCAGGAAGCGCGCCTCGAACTCCTCGGCGCCCGCCGGGTCGAGCAGCGTGAACGTGTTGATGACGGTGAAGGACATGCGGTGCCTCTCCGGTTCAGCTCGCGACGGGCTGACGGCTGGTCAACTGCTCGGCGAGCACGCGACGTTGGATCTTTCCGTTGCCCGTGCGCGGGATCGCGTCGAGCGTCCTGGCGTCCCGGACGTGCTGGTAGTACGGCAGGGCGTCGTTGGCCCGGGCGACGACGTCGGCCAGGTCGTCCGGGTGGGCTCCGGCGAGCACCACCAGGGCGCCCGCGACCGCGCCGTGCTCGACGTCGGCGAGCTCGACCACGACGACATCGGCGACCCGCGGGTCGCGGCGCAGCACGCGCTCCACGTCCGAGGGCGCGACCAGGAAGTTGTCGCACTTGAAGACGTCCTTGAGCCGGTCCACCAGGAACAGCCGGCCGTCTTCGTCGACGCGGCCGACGTCCCCGGTGCTCAGCCAGCCGTCCGGCTCCAGGCCGGTGCCGTCGGGCCCGCCCGCGTACCCCCGCATCACCTGCGGGCCGCGCAGCTGCACCTCGCCGACCGAGCCCGGTGCGAGGACCGCGCGCGAGTCGATGTCCACGACGCGGCACTCGGTGCCGGCGACCGGGGTGCCGACCGAGCCGTGCACCGGGTGGTCGGGGTCGTCGCTGTGGGTCAGCGGGGAGGTCTCGGCGAGGCCGTACCCCTGGAAGACCGGCACGCCGAACCGCTTGGAGAGGCGCCGGGCGGCCGGCACCGGCAGGTTTGAGCCGCCCGAGGCGATCCGCTTCACCGTCGTCATCGAGACGGAGTCGAGGTCCGGGTCGGCCGCGAGCCGGGCCAGCCGCACCGGCAGGCTGTAGAGGATGGTGGCCCGGTGCCGGTTGGCGGTCATCAGCGCGGCGTACGGCTCCGGCGCGGCGCAGAGCACCTGCGTGGCACCGGCGGCAATGGCCGAGTTGAGGTGCATCGGGTGGTAGGTGGGCAGGTGGTTGAGGCTGACCGTGTCGCCGTCAAGCCGGTGCGCCCGTGCGATCTGCGCCGCGTTGACCGTCACGTTGCGGTGGCTGAGCCGGACCGCCTTGGGGCGGCCGGTGGTGCCGCTGGTGAACTGGAGGGCCGCGGTGTCCCCGGGTCCCTTGGCGTGGGCGGTGAGCGGCCGGTCGGAGGCGAGGGCGTCCAGGCCGTCCGTGCCGGCGCCGATCAGCACGACCTCGCGCAGCCCGGGCAGCCGGTCGCGGACGTTCTCCAGACGGGCGTTCAGGACCGGGTCGAGCAGGACCACCGAGGCCCCGCCGAGGCCGAGCACGTGCAGCAGGTCGTCCTCGCGCAGCAGCGGATTGACCACCGCCACGGTGTGCCCGGCCCGCACCGCCGCGTAGTACGCGACGGCGACGTCCGGATGCAGCACGGTGCCGACCGCCACCACGGTGGGCTCGGGGGCGAGCGCCTGGAGCCCGGCGGCGACGGCGGTGACCCGCGCGTCGAAGGCGGCGTAGTCCATCGCGAAGTCGTCGGTGACCACGGCCCGGCGCGCGGGGTGCGCCGCGGCCGCCCGGGACAGCAGCTGGTCGAGCCGGTCCGGCACCTCGGGCAGGGTGTCAGCCACGGAGCGCCTCCGCGTAACTCCGGGCCAGCTTCAGGGTGTTGGTGGAGTTGGTGGACAGCGCGCGGTGCACGTAGGCGCGGGCGTCGGCGACGGTCTTGCCCTCGCCGAGGTACTTCTCGATGGTGTCGGTCCGCAGCGTGACGGTGTGCCGGGACGTCACGTCGACACCGCCCTCGACCTCGACGATGGTCCAGCGGCCGGTGTGGGCGGTCATCAGGCCGGGCACGGTGGTCTGCTTGTAGACGATGCGGTCCGGCGCGAAGACCACGCGGATCGACTCGGTGGTGTGCACCGAACCGTCGGCGGTGCTGGTGTCCATCGCCATGACCTGCACACCGGGCTCGTCCTCGGTCAGGTCCAGGCGTGCCACGTGCGGCAGCCGCTCGGGCCACAGGTCGGCGCGGTTCAGGAAGTCGAAGACGTCCGCGGCGTCCGCCTCCATGCGGACGGTGTCGTCGAAGGTGAAGACCAGCTCGTCCAACTGGGCATGCCGCTCGGCGAGTTCCTTGATGTTGTTCAGCTCGGCCGCGCTGTTGCGGTCCACGGCCCGGTTGATCCAGTCCACCGCGTCCGGGGCGTCGTCGACGGCCTCGAAGTCGTGGTGGAGCTCCAGCAGCGAGGTCTCGGCGTCCACGGGCGAGACCACCCAGGCGCCGCCCATGCCGGCCACCGGCGGCGTGGAGACCTCTTGGCGGAAGTCGACCCGCAGGCGCTCCGGGTCGAAGGTGCGGCGCGAGATCCAGTTCTTGACGGCGCCGTTGGCGGTCGCCCAGATGTGGATGCGCTCGGAGCGGTCGTCCTGCTCCAGGTGCTCGACGTGCACGTTGGGGCCGAAGTACTGCGGCCACTTGCTGACATCGGCGACGATCCCGTACACGACCTCGGCGGGGGCGGCGACGGCGACGCTGTGGAGGGTGTGGTGCTTCGTTCCGGTCACGGACACGGGAAATTCCTTCGGTGGTCGGGGAGTTGAGGGGAGCCGTCGGGCTCGTCGTCGGCGCCGGCCGGCGCCTTCGGGTCAGAAGTTGCCGAGGCCGCCGCAGACGTTGAGGGCCTGCGCGGTGATGGAGGCGGCGGTGTCGGTGGCCAGGTAGCCGACGAGACCGGCGACCTCCTCCGGCGTGGAGTAGCGGCCCAGCGGGATCTTCGCCGTGAACTTGGCCATGATCGCGTCCTCGGAGGTGTCGTACGCCTGCGCGTAGCCCTGCCGCACGCGCTGCGCCATCGGCGTCTCGACGTAGCCGGGGCAGACCGCGTTCACGGTGATGCCGGTCGGGGCGAGCTCGTTGCCGAGCGCCTTGGTGAAGCCGACCACGCCGTGCTTGGACGCGGAGTACGGGGCGCCGAGCACCACGCCCTGCTTGCCCGCGGTGGAGGCGATGTTGATGATCCGGCCCCAGCCGCGCTCGCGCATGCCGCCGACGTTGAGCACCTCGCGGGTCACCCGGAACACGCTGTTCAGGTTGGTGTCGATGACGTCGTCCCACACCTCGTCCGACACGTCGGCGGTCACGCCGCCGCCGCTGCGGCCGGCGTTGTTCACCACGACGTCGACCCGGCCGTACGCGGCGACGGCGGCCGCGACGAGCGCCTTGACGGAGTCGGCGCTGCGGACGTCGGCGGTGGTGCCCGACACCTCCAGGCCCTCCTCGCGGAGCTCCTTCACGGTCAGCTCGACGGACTCGGAGCCGCGCGCGCAGACGAACACCGCGAGACCGGCCCGGCCCAGCGCCCGCGCCGACGCGAGACCGATCCCGCTGGTCCCGCCGGTGATGAGCGCGACCCGGCGCTCGCTGCTGTCCTGGGGCTGAGTCATACGAATCTCCTCGGATGAGTGGGTGTACGGGGGCCAACGTGCCCAGGGCCACTCGAACGGGTATCGAGCGGGGCTGGACCTCGGCGCCCCGACCGGGCCCCCAGCGGCGTTCGAGCGGGGGCCGCCAGGCTGCGGAGGCAGGAAGATCCAGGAGGAGAGGACCCCCATGAGCGTCACCGAGCTGCCGCAGGCCGCCACCACCGCCGGGCTGTACACGGAGATCCAGCAGTTCTACGCGCAGCAGATGCATCTGCTCGACGACGGCAAGGTCGAGGAGTGGGCCCACACCTTCACCACCGACGGTGTGTTCGCCGCCAACGCGCAGCCCGTCCCGGCGGTCGGCCGCGAGGCCATCACCGCTGCCGCCGCCGCGGCCACCGAGGCGTACGCAAAGGCGGGTGTCCAGCGCCGCCACTGGCTGGGCATGGTCTCGGTCGAGGCGGCCGACGGCGACGTCGTCAACGCGCGCTGCTACGCCCTGGTCATCGAGACCCCGCGCGGCGGGCGCCCCGAGATCAAGGCGAGCACGTTGTGTGAGGACCGGATCGTGCGGGTGGGTGGGGCCTGGCAGATCGAGGACCGCCAGATCACCCGGGACGACCTGATCTGACCTCCTCCGCCGGGGTCGCCCCCCGGCCCCCGTGGCAAGTGCCCGCACGCGAATCCCCCGGCGTGCGGGCACTTTCGCGTGCGCGGGCGGGTCTCTGGGGGCGCGCTTCGGCCGCCCCCGGTGGGCCGTCCTGGGGCTCCGCCCCAGACCCCGGGAGGGTCGCGCCCCCAACCCCTCGGTCGTGTGCGGACCGTGGTCGCTTCTCGCGCAGTTCCCCGCGCCCCTTAACAGGACGGTGCTGGTCAGCATGGACATCTTCAGCCCGTCCGGCGATTGAGGACGAGCGCCGTTCAGGCGCGAACGGGGTCTGGGGCGGAGCCCCAGGGCATGGGGAGGGCCGCCCACACCGGGAGGGGTGGGCGGCCCTGGGGTGGCGGGGCGGGTTACGCCGCGGCCGTCGCAGTCGTCAGGCACTCGTTGATGAACTCCAGCAGAAGACGCGGCGTGGACGCCTCCGCCACCGTGTCGTCGGACAGCTGGATCTGGTAGTCCCGCTCGATGACCCCCGTGACCTGGAGGATCGCGAGGGAGTCGTAGCCCAGGTCGTCGAAGGGCACGTCCAGGACGTCACCGTCCAGGTCGATCCCCTCGCCGACACCGGCGCACTCGCGCAGCAATGTGGTCAGTTCCTTGAGATTCATGAAGCTCGCCTCTCTCAATCCTGAATGAAAACAGTGGAGTTCAGTGGGCCGCGGTCACGACGGCCGCGGCGTTGAAGCCGCCGGTCCCGCGGGCCAGTACGAGTGCGGTGCGGACCGGGCCGCGCCGGGCCTCGGTGACCAGGTCGAGCGCGTCGGCCGCGACCGGGGATGTGACGTTGACGGTCGGCGGGATCACCGCGTCCCGGATGGAGAGCAGCGCCGCCGCCAGGTCGAGCGAGGCGCCACCGGCCGACAGCCGGCCCGTCATGGTCTTGGGGGCCGTCACGGGCACCCCGCGGGGGCCGAACAGCGCGGTGAGCGCCGCCTCCTCCTGGCGGTCGAGCTCCGGCACCCCGGACGCGTCGGCGAAGACGACGTCCACGTCGGACGCGCTCAACCCGGCCTCGGCAAGGGCGAGTTCGGCCGCACGGCGCAGGCCCGGCTCGCCGCCGCGGGCCGGCGCCGGGTCGAAGGTGGCCGCGTAACCCGAGAGCTGCCCGTAGATCCGGGCGCCGCGCTCGCGGGCCGCCTGGGCGTCCTCCAGGACGAGGATGGCGCCGCCCTCACCGGCGACGTAACCGCTGGCCTCGCTGTCGAAGGGCAGGAAGGCGCGCGCCGGGTCGGCGACGGAGCTCATCCGCCCGCCCGCGAGCTGCGCGGTCCAGCCCCAGGGGCAGACCGCGCCGTCCACGCCGCCGGTGACGATCAGCTTGCTGCCCTTGCGCAGCTGGCGCCGGGCCTGGGCGACCGCGTCGAGGCCGCCCGCCTGCTCGGTGACCAGGACGCCGCTGGGCCCGCGCAGACCGTGCCGGATGGAGATCTGGCCGGTGTTGACGGCGTAGAACCAGGCGTACGACTGGTAGGCGGAGACGTACTGGCCGCCCTTGCTCCACAGCGCCTGGAGCTCGCGCTGGCCGAACTCGAAGCCGCCCGCGGAGGCCGCGGTGACCGCGCCCGCCGAGTACTGCGGCATCTCGGCCGGGTCGGCGCCGGAGTCCTCCAGGGCCTCCTTGGCGGCGGTCAGGGCGAGCCGGGTCATGTGATCGGTCTGCGGGAGCAGCCGGCTCGGGATGTGCTCTTCCGCGTCGAAGCCGGGCACCTCGCCCGCCAGCGTCGCCGGGTAGCCGGAGGCGTCGAAGCGGGAGACCGGGCGGATGCCGCTCTCGCCCGCCACGGTCGCCTCCCACCACGCCCGCGTACCCAGGCCGTTGGGGGCGGTGACGCCGATGCCGGTGAACACCGCGGTGGCGGAGCGCACCGCCGTACGTTCGAGCAGCTCGCTCGTCATGCCGTCTTCCTCCGCTCGGGCTTGGTGAGCACGATCGCGCTCTGGAAACCGCCGAAACCGCTGCCGACGCTGAGCACGGTGCTGATGTCGCGCTCGCGGGCGTGGATCGGGGTGTAGTCGAGGTCGCACTTGGGGTCGGCCTCGTGCAGGTTCGCGGTCGGCGGCACCATGCCGTGCTCGATGGCCAGCGCGGACGCGGCGATCTCCAGCGAGCCGATCGCACCGAGCGAGTGCCCGATCATCGACTTGATGGAGGAGACGGGCGTCGCGTACGCGTGGTCGCCGAGGCTCTTCTTGAACGCGGCCGTCTCGTGGCGGTCGTTCTGGAGCGTGCCCGAGCCGTGCGCGTTGATGTAGTCGATGTCGGTGCCGGGGATCCCCGCCTCGTCGAGCGCCGCGCCGATGGCCTCGGCCATCTCCGCGCCGTCGGCCCGCAGGCCCGTCATGTTGTACGCGTTGGAGCGCGAGGCGAACCCGGCGATCTCGGCGTAGATGTGCGCGCCGCGCGCCACGGCCTGCTCGTACTCCTCCAGGACGAACACCGCGCTGCCCTCGCCGAGCACGAAGCCGTTGCGGGACTTGTCGAAGGGCCGCGAGGCGGTCTCCGGCTCGTCGTTGCGGTTCGAGGTGGCCTTGATGGCGTCGAAGCAGGCGACGGAGATCGGCGAGATGGGCGCCTCGGTGGCGCCGGCGATCATGACGTCGGCGCTGCCCTCGCGGATCAGCTCGACGGCGTGGCCGACCGAGTCCAGACCCGAGGTGCAGCCGGTGGAGACCACGGCGGTGGGACCCTGAGCGCCGAACTCCCAGGCCACCTCGGCCGCGAACGAGCTGGGCACGAAGTAGTCGTAGAGGTGCGGCACGGCCCGCTCGTGGTCGACGAGCCACTCGGCGCCGTTGTTGCTGACCGCCGCGTACTCGTAGTCGAGCCCGGTGGTCGCGCCGACCGCGCTGCCGATGGTGACGCCGGTGCGGAACGGGTCGATGCCCGTCATGTCCAGGCCGCTGTCCGAGACCGCCTCGCGGGCGCCGACCAGAGCGAACTGGGCGGCCCGGTCGAGGCGCCCGGCCTGCTCCTCGGTCAGTCCCTGGGCGACCGGGTCGAAGTCGACCTCGGCGGCGATCCTCGACCGGAAGGCCGAGGCGTCGAAGAGCGAGACGGCCCTGGTCGCGGTGCGTCCCGCGGTCAGCAGGGACCAGTACTCCTTGGTGCCGACGCCCCCGGGGGCGACCACACCGATTCCGGTGATGACTACGCGTCGGCTCACCTGTCCCCCTCGTGGGTCTTGGCCTGGGGGTGCGCCCCGGGAATGTGCAGCACGGCTGCGTCACCTCTCTGATAGGTCCGCTGTCAGATCCGCTGTCGGAAGGAGTCTCGTCCCGCTCTCTTGACGCCCGCTCGACTCGCCGCCGTACTCCCCCTTGAGCGATTCCCGCAGCTCCAGGGCCACCTCGCGCAGCAGCTCGGGCACCACGCGCTCGCGTACGAAGAAGTGGCCGCCGGGCATGGTCTGGAGCCGGAAGCGGGTCACCGAGTAGTCGGCCCACTCGGCCACCTCCCACAGCGGGGCGACGGGGTCGTCGCGACCGGCCAGCGCCATCAGCGGGGTGCCGACCGCCTTGTCCGCGTTGACCTGGCAGAGCGCCTCGCCCAGCCTGAGGTCGTCGCGGAGCGCCGGGATCACCTGGCGCTGCCACAGCGAGCGGTCCCGGCCCGCGGCCTCCGGCGGCGCGGCCTCCAGGTCGACCAGCAGGTCGATGAGTTCGTGGTCGGGCAGCCGGGCCCCGCGCAGCAGCGTGTTGCGCAGGTGCGGCGGCGGTACGGCGCCGATCACCAGGCGGGCCGGCGGCAGCAGCCCGTCGTCCTCCAGGGTCCGGGTCAGCGCGTGCGCGACCAGACCACCGAGGCTGTGCCCGTACAGGAGGTAGGGGCGGTCGAGCAGCGGGGTGATCAACTCCCGCAGTTCATCCATGAGTTCGGTGGCGTCGGTGATCCGGGCCTCCTTGGCGCGCGGGCCACGGCCCGGCAGCAGGACCGGCACCACCTCGGCCGTGTCGCCGAGGATCCGCTGCCACTTGGCGAAGGAGGAGATCCCGGCCCCCGCGTGGTGGAAGCAGAACAGCCAGGGCGTCACGGTGTCCTCGCGCGTGGTGCTCGCGGGTCTCATGCGTCGATCAGGGCGACGGCCCGGGTCCAGCCCGCCCCCGCTCCGGCGATCTTCACGGGGAAGCAGGACACCCGGAAGCCGTGCGTGGGCAGCGTGTCGAGCTGGGCGAGCCGCTCGACCTGGCAGTACTCGCGGCGCCGGCCGGCGAAGTGGGCGGGCCAGAGCACCGACTTGTCGCCGGTCTCCTGGAAGGTGCGGATCATGTGCCCGAAGGGCGCGTCCAGGCTCCAGGCGTCGGTGCCGATGACGCGTACGCCGAGGTCGAGCAGGAAGTCGGTGGCGGCGCCGTCGAGGCCCGCGAAGTCGGTGAAGTAGCGCGGGGTGCCCGCGTGTTGTGAAGCTCCGGTGTGCAGCATGACGATGTCGAGCGGCTGCGGGGTGTACCCGATCTCGGCGATCTGCTTCTCGATGCGCTCGACCCCGATGGCGCCGATGCCGACGTCGCTCACGTCGAGCACGACGGCCGGGCGCAGGAACCAGTCGAGCGGCATCTCGTCGATGTGCCGGGGCCGCCCGTAGTCGCCGACCGAGCCGTAGTGCGAGGGCGCGTCCACGTGTGTGCCGGTGTGGCTGGTCAGGGTGAGCGTGTCCAGGGACAGGAGCTCGCCCCCGGGCAGGTCGGCCGGGTCGAAGTCGAGCCCGAAGTGCTCCTTCATCTCCGCCGCCATGTGTGCGGCGCCCTCGGCGGGCGTCATGATCTTGTGGATGATCGGGTCCGGCTCCCAGCCGGCCGCGTCCACGGGCGAGGACAGATCGATGACTCGCAAGGTGAAAACCCCCAAGGTCGTTGGCGACGGTCGGGGGCACTGTGCGGGCGCCCGCTGGAGGGCGGATCGAGCCGCGCACGCGTCGGACCCCGCCCTGTGGGGGGAGAGGGCGGGGTCCGGACGCGTTGCTGCCGGGCGGTCCAGGCCGCCCGTGCGCCGCTCAGGCGGCGAAGAGGTCGAGCACCGGGCGTCGCCCGGCCTGGTGCGAGTCCAGCGCCGGGTCACCGGCGAGGACCGCGCGGTGCAGCTGCTGGAGCCGCGCCGAGGGGTCGAGGCCGAGCTCGTCGGCGAGCCCGCGCCGCAGGTTCTGGAACACGTCCAGGGCCTGCCACTGCCGACCGGACCGGTACAGCGCCACCATGCACTGGGCGTGCAGGCTCTCGTGCAGCGGGTGACGGGCCGTCAGGGAGGTGAGTTCGGCGAGCAGTTGCATGTGCCGCCCGAGCCGCAGATCGGAGTCGATCCGCTGCTCCAGGACTCCGAGCCGGCTCTCCTCCAGGCGGACCAGCTCGATCTCCAGGAGCGGCCCGAGCCGCACGTCCACCAGGGCCGGACCGCGCCACATGCCGAGCGCCTCGCGGTAGAGCGCGGCGGCGCTCTCGTCGTCACCGCGCTCGGCGGCGCCGCGCCCGGTCGCCACCAGCCGGTCGTACTCGTGCACGTCCACCGAACCCGGCGTGACCTCCAGGAGGTAGCCGCCGTGCCGGGTGGCGAGCACCTCACGGGCGGTGTACGGGCTGTCCGGGCCGAGCGCCCCCGCGATCAGCCGGCGCAGCTGGAGGATGTACGTCTGAAGGGTGGTCAGCGCGCTGCGGGGCATGTCCGCCCCCCAGATCTCCTCCATCAGCGTCGGAACGGGCATGACCTGGTTCGCGTACACCGACAGCAGCGCCAGTATCTGCCTGGGCTTGCCGGCGCTCGGGACGACCGACGTGCCGCCCGACTCGGCCATGAGCGGACCGAGAACCTTGATCTCCATGGGATTCCTCCGGGGTCGGATCTGCCGGATGACCCGATGGTTTCGGACCCGGCTCCAAGCACCCTCACAAGCTGTCATCCACGGCCGTTTCGGGGCAGTGCCGGGCTCCTGAACCCGGCATGTGCGTGTCCTGGAGAGAGGTATGAAAGTTTCATGTGCATCCCGTGACCGCGGCACTGGGGCGGATCCGGCCGACCCGGCAGAGTTCTGGACGTCGGCCCGACCAGGAGTCGAGTACCGACGGCTAGGGGGTCAGGTCCCCCGGCCTCCATCAGCTGTCTGCCAGGGGGAAGAACCATGAACGCGAACGTCGGCCTCGCAGTGTCCGTCCTTGATGACCTCGTGATCGAGGAGTTCGGCCGGCAGGCGGCCTTCAGCCAGGTTCCCGCCGGGACCTGGGGTTCGGGTGTCGCCCAGACCCCGGTTTCCATCGCCGCCGAGACCGCCCGGCGCACCGTCTGATGGGGGCCGTCCAGATCGCCGCCCCGCTCCTGGGATTCAAGCCGCACCTGCGGGTCGAGCAGGTGCCCGGTGAAGCGGTGTACCTGATCTCCGACCAGCGGGTGACCGCACTGCACGGAGAGCAGATCGCCCGCCTCGCCCCCCTCCTCGACGGCACCCGCCCCCTGGAGCGCATCGCCCAGGACACCGCGGACGCCCTCCCTTCCGGGCAGGCCGCCCGACTGGTGTCGCGGCTGACCGGCGCTGGGCTGCTCTGCGGCCGCGAGCACCAGGTGTCGCCCCAGGAGGCGGCCGAGCAGGCGTACTGGGAAGCGGCGGGACTGGACGGCAACCGGGCGGCGACCGCCCTCACGCAGGGCGTTGTACGTGTCGTGTCGGTTGGCAGCGCGGACGAGGGCGAGCTGTCCGGAGCCCTCGCCGCGGCCGGACTCGATACGACCGCGGAGGTCTGCGCCGACCTCACCCTCGTCCTCTGCGACGACTACCTCGACCCCGAACTCGCCGTCATCGACGCGGAGTTCCGCGCCTCGGGCCGCCGCTGGCTGCCGGTGAAGACCGAGGGCACCGAGATGTGGATCGGCCCCTTCTTCGGGGACGCGGACGGACCCTGCTGGGCCTGTCTGGCCGAACGCCTGTGGCGCAGCCGCCCGGTGGAGGCGCACGTCCAGCGCATGCTGGGCCGTTCGGGGCCGATACCCCGCCCTTCGTGCACGCTGCCCGCCGCCCGGCTCGCCGCCCTCCAACTGGCGGGGCTGGAAGCGGCCAAGTGGCTGGCGGGTTACCGGGACGCGAGCCAGCAGGCGCTGCGCACGCTCGACGGGCTCACCCTCACCGGGGAACTCCACCCCGTCGTGCGCCGCCCGCAGTGTCCCAGCTGCGGCGAGCCCGCGATGACCACCGCTCAGGTGCAAGCCCCGGTCGTGCTGCGCTCACGCATCAAGCGGGACACCGGGGGGAACGGCCACCGCAGCCTCACGCCCCAACAACTCCTCGACCGCTTTGTCCACTTGGTGGACCCTGTCACCGGTCTGGTGCGCGGCATCGTCCGCAACGAATGTGGTCCCGAGTTCTTCAACTCCTTCTCGGCCGGCCTCAACCCGGCCGCCGGAACCCAGGGTCTCGGCGCGATACGCGGCGGGCTGCGCGCCTCCTGCGGAGGCAAGGGGGCGACCGAGATCCAGGCCAGGGTCAGCGCGCTGGCCGAGGCCCTCGAACGTCACTCGGGCCACTTCGAGGGCGGCGAGGCGACGGTCCGCGGCAGCTACCGCGAACTGGCCGGCGACGCCATCCACCCCGACACGGTCCAGCTCTACGACGAGCGGCAGTACGCCGGTCGCGCCGAGTGGAACGAGGCGCACGGCCCCTTCCAGTACGTCGCCGACCCCTTCGACGAGGAGAGACCCAACGACTGGACCCCGCTGTGGTCGGTGACCGAGCAGCGGCACAAGCTGCTCCCGACCGCGCTCCTCTACTACGGGGCGCCCCAGGCGCCCGGCGCGTTCTCCTGCCTGGCCACCTCGAACGGCACGGCCGCCGGGGGAACGGTGGAGGACGCCGTGCTCCAGGGCTTCCTCGAACTCGTCGAGCGCGACGCGCTGGCGCTGTGGTGGTACAACCGCACCCGCCATCCGGCGGTGGACCTCGATGCCTTCGACGACCCGTGGATCGCCGAACTCCGGCGCGTACATGCCTCGTTGGGCCGCGAGGTGTGGGTCCTCGACCTCACCGCCGACCTCGGCATCCCCGTCATGGCCGCACTGTCGAGGATTGCGCACGCCGAACCGGGGCAGCGGCAAGACATCATGTTCGGCTTCGGCGCCCACTTCGACCCCGCGATCGCGCTCCGCCGCGCCCTGACCGAACTGAACCAGATGATGCCGCACGTGGTGGCACCCGACGGCAGCGTCTCCCGCGCGGCCGCCGAGGACCCCGACGTACGCGAGTGGCTGCGCACCGCCACCGTCGAGGGCCACCCCTATCTGCTCCCCGCCGACTGCGCCCCGACCGGGCCCGGAACGCACCCCTACACTCCGAGCGACGACCTGTACGAGGACATCGAGACGGTCGTGGAGCTGCTGCGCGGGAAGGGCATGGAACTGCTCGTCCTCGACCAGACGAGACCCGACGTCGGCCTGCCGGTCGTCAAGGTGGTGGTGCCCGGACTCAGACCCCACTGGGCGCGCTACGCCCCCGGACGCCTCTTCGACGTCCCGGTGCGGCTCGGCAGAGTGGCCGCGCCGACCCGGTACGAGGACCTCAACCCGGTCCCGCTCTTCCTCTGAACCAGTTGACCGCACGTCGCACGCGAACCACACCCTGCCGGTGGAAGGACCCCTCTCATGCGTATCGACCGCCTCGCGGCCCGCGAACTCGGTGAGTTCTGGTCGCTGCGCGAGGACGTCATGGTGCTCTTCGGCCAGAGCACCGTGCTGCGCACGCCGTGGGGGGAACTGCGCCTGGAGCGGCCGGGACCACTGCTGCGCGAGGCGCTGCACCGGATGCAGCTGGGCCCGGTGTCGCTCGGCAACGTGGTGCCGGGCTTCCCTGGCTACGAGGTGCCGAAGAGTGAGTGGAATGAGGCGTCGCGAGAGCTGCTCGACGCGCTGGAACCGCTCCAGCACCTGATCGTGCGACACCTCGCGATCGGTGCCTCGCCGCTCCTGAGCGTCGTGCCGCTTTCTCCGCGGGCCACGTTCCGCCCGCCGTCAACGGCGCCCGGGGCCGGGTTCCGGGTGCCCGAGGGGATGGTGCTGCGCAGGCCGGGAGGCGATCCGGTGCTCGCGCACGGGGGCTGTGACCACCGTGTCGAACTGCACGGGCCCGATGCGTTGCGGCTGCTGGATCATCTCCGGGAGGGCAGTGATTTTCAGCCATCGCTCGACGCTCCGCTGCCGCAGAACGTCGTCAGAGCGGCGCGCGCCTACACGGTTGCTGCGGGAATGCTCTTCGCGGCCGATCTCAAGGGCGCGGCCCAACTGTGAGAACCGGCTGGGCACTACAGGTCGGGCCGCCGGATTGCCTATGATCCGGTCCGGAGACGTGCTTCTGACCGGGCACCGAAAACCATGGGGGACAGTTGAAAGCAGAAGTAGCCGAGAGGGCCGGGAGGATATCCACGGACATCGGCACCGTGGAGCTTCCGCCTCGTAAGGCGATAGCGGTGACCGCGGCTGCGTTGCTCGGGTTTTTCGTGATCGACGGCGTTTTCGTCTGGGCCGAGAATCCGCCCTTGTGGGAACGCGTCGCCGCACTGTGCGGCTTCGCGGTGATCTTGGGCCTTCAGCTTTGCCATTCCTTCCCGCAGCTTTTGCCGAACCTCTACCGTTTCCGGTATGCGACCTGGTTCCTTCAAGCCGTTCTGGCCTACGTGCCGATCCATCTGTTCGGCTCCGCGTGGAGCGGCATGGCGGAATTCCTGACCGCCTCCTCGGTCCTGGTGTTCCCGGCGGTGATCGGCTGGCCCCTCTTCGCGGTGGGCGTGCTCACTTGTTGGTATTTGTACAGCGGGGGCCCCGCCAGCACGGTGGCGTACAACGTCCTCGAGGGTGCGCTGATCCCGCTGATCATCATCGGGCTCTCCCGCATGTCCGACCTGATCGTCAAGCTGCACCGTTCCCGCGAGGAACTGTCCCGTCTCGCCGTCGCCGGAGAGCGCTTGCGCTTCGCCCGCGATCTGCACGACGTCCTCGGATACAGCCTCTCGGCCGTCTCCCTCAAATGCGAGCTCGCCTACCGGTTGCTCGCGGACGCCCCTGCCAAGGCACAGGAAGAACTCGGCGAAGTGCTGCGCACCTCGCGCAAGGCGCTCGCGGATGTGCGTTCGGTCAGCCGTGGCTATCGCGAGATGTCGCTGGCGGGTGAGGCCAATGCCGCCGTCTCGATGCTGTCCGCCGCGGGTATCCGTACGTCCTTGAAATTCGAGGTCGGCGCGTTGCCGACAGCGGTCGACACCGTGCTCGCCACCGCGCTGCGCGAAGGCCTGACCAACATGCTGCGGCACAGCAAGGCCGAGAGCTGCGAGATCCGGGCCGAGCGGACGGAGGCCGGCGCCGTACTGGTTCTGGCCAACGACGGAATCGGTCGCGGGCGCCCCTCCAAGAGTGGCACCGGCAGCGGACTCGCGACGCTCGACAGCCGCGTGAAGAAGCTCGGCGGCACCCTCGAGTACGGCTGCGACGGCCAGGGTTGGTTCAGTCTCCAAGCCACCGTGCCGTTGCCCGACAGGGCGGAGCAGGATCAGGGCGCGGATCGCGTGGCTGCGTCGGACGGGCCCGAGCAGTCGGCGGCGCAGCCCCACGGCCACCGGGACCTCGTGCCCCGGGCCGCCTCGGCGATCGCGTTCACTGTCCTGGTGGGTTACTTCCTCGCGTACTCCCTGGTCGCCCTGTCCTACGAGCCGCCGCTCGGCAAGGCGGTGGTGGTGGAACTCTGCATGTTCGCCACGCTCCTCCTCCAGCTCCTGGTCTCTTTCCAGTGGCGGCTCAACCGGATGTCCGGCCGTCCCGGACTGCTGCGGTACGGCTCCCTCGTCGGGCTGGTACTGCTCCAGGCCGTGCCCTGGGGCTTCTTCGGCCCGACCTGGCTGGGCATGCCGGGCTTCGTCGTCGGCTCGGCGCTGCTCGTGCTGCCGACGGTCCCGGCCTGGTCCCTGGCCGTCGCGGTGACCGCCGCCGGCGACATCGCCCTCCACCAGACGGGCGGGGCCGCCACCGACCTGATCTACACGACCTGCTACACCCTCATCTGCGGTCTCGTCGTCTTCGGCCTCTCCCGCATGGCGCAGCTGGCGTCCGAACTGCACTGGTCCCGCACGGAGATCGCCCGCCTGGCGGTGACGACCGAGCGGCTGCGGTTCGCCCGTGACCTGCACGATCTGCTCGGGTTCAGTCTGTCCGCGATCACGCTCAAGTGTGAGCTGGTGCGGCGGCTGGCGTTGGACAGGCCGGTGCAGGCGCAGGAGGAGTTGACCGAGGTGTTGCAGATCGCGCGTCAGGCGTTGGCCGATGTGCGGACGGTGGCGGACGGGCGGCAGCGGATGAGTCTGACGGCGGAGGCGGAGAACGCCACCGCGATGCTGGCCGGGGTGGGGATCCGGGCGACCGTGGACACGGACTGCGGGGAGCTGCCCGGGGATGTCGAGACCGTGCTCGCGACGATGTTGCGCGAGGGTCTGACGAACATGTTGCGGCACAGCAAGGCCGCCCACTGTGAGATCACGGCGGTGCGCACCGCGGCCGGGGTGCGGCTCACGCTCGTCAACGACGGGGTGGACGGGTGCGCCGCGTCCGGGCTCGACTCGAAGGTCGACGGCGGCAGCGGGATCGGGAATCTGACCACGCGGGTCAACGCGGTGAACGGGCGGCTGGCGGCGGGGGCCCGGCCGGACGGCTGGTTCGAGCTGACGGCGGAAGTGGAACTGCTCGCCGCCTGAGCAGGGGGGCCACCGCGCGCCGCGCACCGCCACAACCGAAGAGGCAGGCAAGTTCATGGGGGAGACTTGGGGACCGATGCGGTCGGCCGCACCGACGGGGAACCGGTGTGGGGGGACGGGGGCGTGCTGCCGCGGCGTACGGCGGTCGCCATCACCGCGGGGGTGCTGCTCGGCTTCGTCGTCATCGACGGCAGTCACGTCTGGGCCGAACATCCCTCCGTGTGGCACGGGTCGGCCGCCGCGCTCGGCTTCGCCGCGATCATGGGGCTCCAACTGGCCCATTCCTTCCCCGGGTTCCTGCCGGGGCCCGGGCGCCTGCGCTACGCGACCTGGCTGCTGCTCGGACTGCTGGCGTACGCGCCGATCAGCGTGTTCGGGGCCGCGTGGGGCGGGATGGCGGAGTTCCTGACCGCTTCCTGCGTGCTGGTGTTCCCGGCGACGGTCGGCTGGCCGCTCTTCGCCTGTGCGGTCGTGGGGCAGTGCGCGATGTTCTGCCAATTCGGCTTCGGCACCGGGGAGTTCGTGTACGGCTGCGTCGAAGCGGTGCTGATTCCGCTGGTCGTCATCGGACTCTCGCGGATGTCCGACATGATCGACCGGCTGCACCGCTCGCGCGAGGAGCTCTCGCGGCTGGCCGTCGCGGGCGAGCGCTTACGGTTCGCGCGGGACCTGCACGAGGTGCTCGGCCTCAGCCTCTCGGAGATCTCCCACAAGTGCGAACTGGCGTACCGGCTGCTTGCGGACGCTCCCGCCCGGGCGTACGAGGAACTGGGGGAGGCGCTGCGCACCTCGCGCAAGGCGCTCGCGGATGTGCGCTCCGTCAGCCGCGGCTACCGCCAGATGTCCCTGTCGGACGAGGCGAAGGCGGCGGTTCCGGTGCTCTCGGCGGCGGGGATCGACACCACCGTGCGCCACCGCTGCGGCGACCTGCCCGCCCCCGTGGACACCGTGCTGGCCACGGTGCTCGGCGAGGGGCTGACGAACATGCTGCGGCACAGCAGGGCCGAGCGCTGTGTGATCACCACGGAGTGCGGTGGTGGTGTCGCCGTGCTGGTGCTCGGCAACGACGGCGTCGGCCGGACGGGAGCGCCGGCGTCCGGCGGCGGGCTCGCCGCGCTCGACTCCCGCCTGCGCGAACTCGGCGGCACTCTGACCCACGGCGCCGACGGCCGGGGCTGGTTCAGGCTGCGGGCGGTCGTGCCGCTGCGGCAGGACGCGGAGACTTCGGGGCCGCGGCGGCGTGCCCGGGCCGTCGGCGACCGGAGCAGGGCGGGCCGGCCGGGCAGCACCGCCATGATGCCCCGGGCCGCGGGCGCGATCGCCCTCGCGGTCCTGGTGGGCTACTTCCTGTCGTACTCGGCCGAAGGCTGGTCCTACGCGCCCTACGCGCACGGGCTGTGCACCGTCGAACTCTGTCTGCTCGGCTGCCTCGCGCTCCAGCTCGCCGAGTCCTTCCACCGGCGCTTCGCCTGGGGGGCGCGCTGGACGGGACGGCTGCGGTACGGGGCGCTGGGGGCGCAGGCGCTGCTCCAGTTCGTGCCGTTCCTGGTGTACGGCAGGGCGTGGGCGGGCATTCCCGGCTTCCTCGCCGGATCGGCGCTGCTCGCGCTGCCGGCGGTGGCGGGCTGGCCGGTCCTGGTGCTGGTCACCGTGGCGAGCGACGCCGCGCAGTACGCGGTCGGGGTCTCGGCGCAGGACGTGATCTACGAGACCGCGTACACCCCGATCTGCGCCGTGGTCGTCTTCGGGCTGACCAGGATGGCCCAGCTGGCCTGCGAACTCCACCGCTCCCGCGCCGGGATCGCCCGCCTGGCCGTCACCACCGAGCGCCTGCGGTTCGCCCGTGACCTGCACGATCTGCTCGGGTTCAGCCTGTCCGCGATCACGCTCAAGTGCGAGCTGGTACGGCGGCTCGGGCCGGACCGGCCGGAGCAGGCGCGGCAGGAGCTGACCGAGGTGCTCGGCATCGTCCGGGACGCGCTCGGCGATGTGCGGACGGTGGCGGGCGGCAGTCGGAGCATGTGTCTGAGCGCGGAGGCCGAGCACGCCATGGCCGTGCTCTGCGGTGTGGGCATCCACGCCACCGTCCGGCTCGACTGCGGTGAGCTGCCCGGCGACGTGGAGACCGTGTTCGCCACGCTGGTGCGCGAGGGCCTGACGAACATGCTGCGGCACGGCCGGCCGAAGTGGTGCGAGATCACCGCCGAGCGGACGGCGGGCGCGGTGCGGCTGAGTCTCGTCAACGACGGGGCGGACCGGCCGGGCGATCCTTTTCTCGCCTCGCGGCTCGGCGGGGGCAGCGGGATCGGCAATCTGACGTCGCGGATCGAGGCGGTCAACGGGCGGCTCACGGCGGGCCCGCGGCCGGACGGCCGGTTCGAGCTCAGGGCCGAGGTCGAGCTCCGGGCGGCCCGGGGGCAGGGCGGAACGCCCTGCGGAAACGTTTCGGCCGGGGCTGATGCGGCAGCCCCGGGCCCGGTCGTCAGACCGAGTGCAGCCAGCCGGCCTCGCGGGCGATGCGGATCGCGTCGACACGGTTACGCGCGTTGAGTTTGCTGACGGCCGACGTCAGGTAGTTGCGTACGGTGCCGGACGAGAGGTGGAGGCGGGACGCGATCTGGCCGGCCTCCATGCCCTCGGAGGCCAGCTGGAGCACCTCCCGCTCGCGGTCGGTGAGCGGCGACGGGCCCGAGTCGAGCGTGGCGAGCGCCAGTTGCGGGTCGATGACGCGCTCGCCCGCCGCCACCTGGCGGATCGCGGCGCAGAGGCTGTCGGGGTCGGAGTCCTTCGGCAGGAAACCGGAGACGTGGGCGGCCAGCGCCCGTCTGAGGTTCCCGGGTCTGCCCAGGCTGGTCAGGATGAGCGTGCGGCACTCCGGTACCGAGGTGTGCAGTCCGGCGGCGGCGGTGATTCCGTCGGTGCCGGGCAGGTCGATGTCGAGGACGGCGACATCCGGCCGCATCGCCATCGCGGTCGGCACGATGTCCGTGCCCGACGACAGCTCGGCGACCACTTCCAGGTCGGACTCCAGTTCAATGAGCGACACCAATGCCTTGCGCAGCATATGCATGTCTTCGGCAATCAGAACTCGCACCATGGTGCCCCCCGTTGTGCTGGATCATGAGTCGGTCGCACGGGCATGCCCGCCGGATCCTGCCCCGAACGCGCCACAAGACGCTGCCCGTGGTGGTCGATCGGATCCGCCGGTCACGTCCTAGCGATTATGCAATAGGCCGTGGCCGCCACCGGAGGCCGAGACCAATTAGGCACATGCCGTTTCAGGACCGGTACGTGTGGTTCCGCACCCGCGCCTTTCAGCCAGAACCCGACCACGGCTCAAGTGGCCGCTCCCATCCTCCCTCCACCCAGGCGCCGTCCGGCGGCCAGGGGGAAGGGAGAGGTGACGTGAACATGAACGGACACCCCAGCTCGGAAGGTGTTCTCTGACATGGCCGTCCGGAAGAACCCCGACGTACCGGACGGCCCGGACGGCTCCGCCGGCCGCCGCAAGGGCACATGGCGCCGCCTCATCGGCCGTTGTCTGCGACCGGTGGGCGAGGCGCTCATGGTCCACGGTGGCGTTGACATGTATCTGACCGCCGCCGACGGGAACAGGGCCCGGCGGCGCTCGCTCGACAGCGGGTTCCGCCTCATGCTGCGCACCGACGCGGACGGCCCGCCCCCGGGCCACCCCGAACGGCTGCGCCCCGACGTCCCGCTCACCCGCCAGGAACTCCTGCTCCTGCAGGACCTGTTGAACGAGGCGCCCGGACACAGAAGGTGAGCGGCGGCGCCGCCCAGAACAGTTGATCTTCGAGTGCAGGTCGAGGGGCCGAGCGGAGAGTAGGAGGACCAACCATCCGTCCGAGCACCAGGGAGCAGAGGATGACCCCAGCCACGAGCTTCACGCAGGCACTGGCGGCGCGGTTCGCCGACCGAGCCGCACGGACCGCTCTGCTCTGCCTGGACGGTGACGGCGACGCCGACCGGCTCACCTACCGGGACCTCGACGTACGGGCCAGATCCGTCGCGGCCGCGCTGCTGCGCCGCCGCGCGGCCGGCGCGCCCGTGCTGATCTCCATGGACGGCGGCCCGCACACCGTCGCCGCCCTCGTGGGCTGCCTGTACGCGGGCGCCGTCGCCGTGCCGGTGCCGCCGCCGGACGGCTCGCGCGCCGCCGCCGAGCGCACCGCCGCGATCGCCGCCGAGACGGACGCCGCCGTCATGCTCACCGAGTCCGCGCACGCCCCCGAACTGTCCCGCCGCCTCGCGGACGCCGGACGCTCCTCGGTGGTGTGCCTGGCCGTCGACTGCCTGCCCGACGACGGCGCGGACTGGCGGCCGCCCGCCCTCGACGGCTCCGACCTCGCGCTCCTCCAGTACACCTCCGGGTCCACCGCCGCCCCGCGCGGTGTCCAGGTCACCCACGCCAACCTCCTCGCCACCATGGAGAGTCTGCGCACCGCGCTCGGCACCGACGAGGACGCCCGCATCGGCGGCTGGCTCCCGCTCCACCACGACCTCGGCCTGATCGGCCAGCTCCTGCACCCGCTCTGGCTCGGCGCCACCGCCGTCCTGATGCCCGGGCGCCGGTTCGCCACGGCCCCCCTGAGCTGGCTGCGCGAGGTGGCCCGGCACCGCGTCACCGTCACCGCCGCCCCCGACTCCGCGTACGTCCGCTGCCTGGCCGAAGCCACCGACGAGGACCTCGCGGGCCTGGACCTGAGCGCGCTCGCCACCGCCGTCAACGCCTCCGAGCCGGTCTCCGCCGTCACCCTGTCCTCCTTCGCCCACCGCTTCGCCGCCGCGGGCCTGCGCCCCGGCGCGCTCGCCGCCGGGTACGGCCTCGCCGAGGCCACCCTCCTGGTCAGCCTCGCCGACCGGCTCCCGCCCGCACCGGCCACCGTCTCCGCCGAGGCCCTGGAGCGCGGCGAGCTGAGCCCGCCGGTGCCCGGCCACCCGGTGCGCACCCTGGCCGGCTGCGGACCCGCGCGGGGCGTCACCGTACGCATCGTCGACCCGGAGAGCTCGGCCGTGCTGCCCGAGGGGGCCGTCGGCGAGATCTGGGTGCGCGGCGAGGCCGTCGCCGACGGCTACTGGCGCCGCCCCCTGGAGACCGCCGCCGCCTTCGGCCACGCCACCGCCTGCGGCGAGTACGGCTTCCTGCGCACCGGCGACCTCGGCGCGCTGCGCGACGGCGAGCTCTACCTCACCGGCCGCATCAAGGACGCCCTCCTCGTCGACGGCCGCACCCTGCACCCGCAGGAGGCCGAGCGCCAACTCGCCCAGTCCGGCGCCCCGTTCGGCTCGGCCGTGGTGCTGGCCGCGCCCGCCGAGCACGAGGAGATCGTCGCCATCCAGGAGATCCGCGGCGCCGGCTGGAGCCGCGGCCAGCTCGCCGACCTCGCCGAGCGGGTCCGCGGCTGCCTGCACCAGGAGTTCGGCGCCTCGCTCGGCGGCGTGGTCCTGGTCCGCCCCGGCACCGTGCGCCGCACCACCAGCGGCAAGGTCCGCCGCTCGCTCATGCGCGAGCTCTACCTGCGCGGCGAACTGCGCCCGCTGTACGCCTCGGCGCCGCCGTACGCCGCAGAAGGAGGCTGAGCCCATGCCCACCGCCACCGTCCGAGCCGCCGGCCCGGACGTACGCCAGCGCGCCGAGCGGCTCGAATTCCGCTTCGGCGACCCCTGCGACCCGGCCAACCCGCTGGGCTTCCGCGCCCTGCTCGCCGCCGACGGGGACAGCGAACTCCTCGCCGCCGCCGAGGAGTTGCTGGACGAGGAGGGGTTCGGCGCCGAATTGGTGCCGGTCTCCCTCGGCGGCCGGCTGCGCGACGCCGACCAGCTGATGCGTCTGCTGCGCCCGGTCTTCCGCCGCGACGTCGCGCTCGCCTTCGGCTACGGCATCACCTCGCTGTTCGCGGCCGCCCCGGTGTTCGCCGCCGGGTCGCCCGCCCAGCGCGAGCGCGTGGCCGGGCTGCTCGTGTCGGGGGGCCGCGCGGCCATCGTGCACCGCTCGCTCGCCCACGGCACCGCGATGCTGCGCGGCGAACTCACCGCCATGGAGTACTCCGGCGGCTTCGTCCTGGACGGCCGCAAGGACGTCGTCATCAACGCCGAACGCGCGGGCGCCGTCGTCGCCTACGTCCGCACCGACCCCGCCCCGGGCCCGGCGTCCCACTCGGTGTTCCTGCTCGACCCGGACCAACTCCCGCCGGACGGCGTGCGGTTGCTCAAGCGCACCCCCACCACGGGCATGCGCGGCTGCCGCTTCGCCGGGTACGAGTTCGACGAGTGCGAGGTGCCGGGCGCGGCGCTGGTCGGCGAACTCGGCGCGGGCGTCCGCCTTTCGCTGCGCACCTTCCAGCTCAACCGCACCCTCATCACCGGCGCCGTCATCGCCTCCGTGGACACCGTGCTGCGCGCCGCCGTGCGGTCCGCGCTCGCGGGCGGCACCCTCGGCAGGCGCCAGCGCGGGGTGCTCGCCGGGGTGTTCGCCGATCTGCTCGCGGGCGACGCCATGGCCACCGCCGTGCTGCGCGCCCTGTCCCTGCTGCCCGGAGCCGCCCATCTGGCCGCGGCCGAGCTCAAATACCTCGTACCGGACCTGCTGCGGGACGACCTGGAGGAGCTCGCCACCGTGCTCGGGGCCGGCGGCTACAGCCGCGACACCGACCAGGGCATGCTCAGCAAGCTGCTCCGCGACCTGCCGGCCGCCGGGCTCGGACACGCCGGGACCGCCTCCTGCCAGGCCGTGGTGATCCCCCAACTCCCCATGCTGGCGCGGCACTTCTGGGGAACCGAGGCGGAGCCGCCCGCCGCCCTGTTCGACCTCGGTGAACCGGTGCCGCACCTCGACATCGGCGGCCTCGAAGTCGCGGGCGGCGGCGACTTCCTGGCCGCGTCCCTCACCGCGTCGGCCGGACGCCTCGCGGGGTCGGCGGCCGAGGGCCCGTACGGCGAGGTGCTCGCCGCGATGGCCGCCGCCTTCCACGCCGACCTGCTCGCCGTGCGCGAGGCCTGCCTCCTGATCGAGCCCGGCGACCGGGCCGCGCTCGCGAGCCCCGCCACCGCCGCCCTCGCCGACCGGCACTCCGTGCTCTCGGCCGCCGGGGCGGCGCTGGCCGCCTGGGAGCGCCACCGTCACGGCGCCGGATTCCTCGCCGACCCCGCCTGGCTGGCGCTCGCGCTGCACCGCTACGGGCGCAGGCTCGGCCTCACCCTTCCTCCGCTGCCACCGGACTGCGTCGACCGGGTGGCGGAGGAGCTGCTGGCGCGATTCCGGGCCGGCCGCAGTTTCGATCTTCACGACGCGCCTCTGGCGGAAGCAGGTACCCCATGAGCCCTCTCAAAAGGACGGGCATCGCCGAACCCCTTCTGATGCCGGGACCCGACAGCCCATGGAGCCGGGTGCGGCAGGCCATGGCATGGCACGGCCATGTCGTGGTGCACGCCAACTGGCGGGACTGGCTGCCGGCGGCCATCGCCGACCCCCAGCTGCGCCCGCTGCTCGGCGCCCGGGACTGGCAGCGGCTCAACAACCTCCAGGACCCGGAGGCCCGCGACCGCTTCGCCGCCTCCCGGCTCCTGGTCAAGCACACGGCGGGCGCGGCCCTCCAGACCCCGCCCGAGACCGTCGAGCTGGCCTCCAAGGCGGGCGGGCGCCCCTATCTGCGCGGCTGCGACCAGATCGAGGTCAGCCTCAGCCACACCCGGGACCTCCTGGTGGTGGGCCTCAACCGGCGCGGCCGGGTCGGCGTCGACACCGAGCTCGCCGACCGCCGCATCCAGTACTCCGCGGTCCAGCGCCATCTGTGCACCCCCGCCGAGCGCCGCTGGCTCGGCGATCTCGACGAGGCCGAGCAGCAGCGCCGCCTGGTGCGCACCTGGACCCTGAAGGAGGCGTACACCAAGGCGCTCGGCCAGGGCATGCGGATGGGCTTCACCCAGTTCGGCTTCGACGCGGAGGGCACCAGCCTGCTCACCCCGCAGGGCGGGCCCGCCTCGCACGGCGAGTGGGCGTTCGCCACCTTCGAGCTGGACGGCGGCTATCTGGTGGGGGTGGCCTGCCACGACGCGGGGCTGCGCGACGAGGGCGACACCGCGGTCTCCACGATGCTCGACGAGGGCTTCCTCGGCGAGGTCGTCGAGCTGGTCGGCCGCGCCCCGCACTGAGCGGCCCCGGGCAGCACGAAGGCCCCGTTCCGTCCTGGGGAAGGATGGAACGGGGCCTTCGCGTTGCTTCTGGATAGCGCCGCGCCCGCGTGGCGAACGCGTCCGCGCGCGGCACTGAGCTGCCGTCGGGGAGCGGTAGAGGGGCCGCTGGGTCCCGTCGGGCGGGTCGATCAGATGAAGCGGGTTACGTCTTAGCCCTGGAGGGCGGCAACCTTGCGCGCCAGCGCCGACTTCTTGTTGGCGGCGGCGTTCTTGTGGATGACACCCTTGCTGACGGCCTTGTCGAGCTTCTTGGAGGCCTCGCGAGCGGCCACGGTGGCCTTCTCGAGGTCGCCGGCCGTGACAGCCTCGCGAGCCTTGCGGATCGCGGTCTTGAGCGAGGACTTGACGGCCTTGTTGCGCAGGCGCGCCTTCTCGTTCGTCTTGTTCCGCTTGATCTGGGACTTGATGTTCGCCACGAAAGAGCCTTTGCAGGTTCGATGATTCGATCTTAGGTCGCGCCCCGCCGCCACAAGGGTGACGAGACACAGCTGTCCACGGTACCAGCCGCCCCCCGACCAGCCCAAACCGAGCACAGGCCCGCGGGCGTGGGACCATAGAGGCTGCTACTTACGTATCGAACCGTCGTCGACCCGAGACGAGGCGCCGCGATTCGACCGCGCGTCTCAAGAATCAGGACCCTGCGTGCCCGCGACTCCTCCCCACGTGCCCGAGCCGAGCCGTACCGACCCGGCGCTGATCCGCAACTTCTGCATCATCGCGCACATCGACCACGGCAAGTCGACCCTTGCCGACCGGATGCTCCAGCTGACCGGCGTGGTCGAGCAGCGGCAGATGCGCGCTCAGTACCTCGACCGCATGGACATCGAGCGCGAGCGCGGCATCACGATCAAGTCCCAGGCGGTCCGTCTGCCGTGGGCCCCCACCGAGGGCCCCGGCCAGGGCCGGGCCCACATCCTGAACATGATCGACACCCCGGGTCACGTGGACTTCACGTACGAGGTGTCGCGCTCGCTGGCCGCCTGCGAGGGCACGGTCCTGCTGGTGGACGCCGCCCAGGGCATCGAGGCGCAGACCCTGGCCAACCTGTACCTGGCCATGGAGAACGACCTCACCATCGTCCCGGTCCTCAACAAGATCGACCTGCCGGCCGCGCAGCCCGAGAAGTTCTCCGAGGAGCTCGCGAACCTCATCGGCTGCCAGCCGGAGGACGTGCTGAAGGTCTCGGCGAAGACCGGCGTCGGCGTGGACGCGCTCCTGGACCGGGTGGTCCGCGACGTGCCCGCCCCGGTCGGCGTCGCCGACGCGCCCGCCCGCGCGATGATCTTCGACTCGGTGTACGACTCCTACCGCGGCGTCGTCACGTACGTCCGTGTCGTCGACGGCCAGCTCAACAAGCGCGAGCGCATCCGCATGATGTCGACCGGCGCCACGCACGAGCTCTTGGAGATCGGCGTCTCGTCCCCCGAGATGACCCCGGCCGACGGCATCGGCGTCGGCGAGGTGGGCTACATCATCACCGGCGTGAAGGACGTCCGTCAGTCCAAGGTCGGTGACACCATCACCAGCCTGCACAACGGGGCCACCGAGGCGCTGGGCGGCTACAAGGACCCGAAGCCGATGGTCTTCTCCGGTCTGTATCCGCTGGACGGCTCGGACTACCCCGACCTGCGCGAGGCCCTCGACAAGCTCCAGCTCAACGACGCCGCCCTGGTGTACGAGCCCGAGACCTCTGCGGCCCTCGGCTTCGGCTTCCGCGTCGGCTTCCTCGGCCTGCTGCACCTGGACGTGATCCGCGAGCGCCTGGAGCGTGAGTTCGGCCTCGACCTGATCGCCACCGCGCCGAACGTGGTCTACCGGGTCGTCCTGGAGGACGGCAAGGAGGTCACGGTCACCAACCCGAGCGAGTTCCCCGAGGGCAAGATCTCGGACGTGTACGAGCCGGTCGTGCGGGCCACGATCCTCGCGCCCAGCGAGTTCATCGGCTCGATCATGGAGCTCTGCCAGACCCGCCGCGGCACCCTGCTCGGCATGGACTACCTCTCCGAGGACCGCGTCGAGATCCGCTACACGCTGCCGCTCGCGGAGATCGTCTTCGACTTCTTCGACCAGCTGAAGTCCAAGACGCGCGGCTACGCCTCGCTCGACTACGAGCCCACCGGCGAGCAGGCCGCCAGCCTGGTCAAGGTGGACATCCTGCTGCACGGCGACAAGGTGGACGCCTTCTCCGCCGTCTGCCACAAGGACGCGGCCTACGCCTACGGCGTCCGCCTGGTCGCCAAGCTGCGCGAGCTCATCCCGCGGCAGGCCTTCGAGGTGCCGGTGCAGGCCGCCATCGGCTCCCGGGTCATCGCCCGCGAGACGATCCGCGCCATCCGCAAGGACGTCCTCGCCAAGTGCTACGGCGGCGACATCTCCCGCAAGCGCAAGCTCCTCGAGAAGCAGAAGGAGGGCAAGAAGCGGATGAAGATGGTGGGCTCCGTCGAGGTCCCCCAGGAAGCCTTCATCGCGGTGCTCTCCAGCGACGAGTCGGGCGGCAAGAAGAAGTAGTACGCAGAGGATCACCGGTCCTCCGCACCACCGACACCAACGGACCCCCACGCCTTCGCGCGGGGGTCCGTTCGTTATGAAACCACTCTCCGTTGCCCCTTACGCGCCGGGCGGCGGCGCTCTACTCTGATCACGGCCCGATGGTTACTCGCCAGTTAAACAAGCGTCGGACAGCCAGAGCACTCGGACAACCAGCCAGTCGCGCAGCCTTGCCGCAGGCCAGCCCGGAGGACGTCGTGAGCGACACACAGACCTTGATCGAGAATCGGCCGCCGTCCGTGGCGACCCTCTTCGTCCAGCGCGTGGACGCCACGCCGGACGCGGAGGCCTACCGCTACCCGGTACCGGCCGCGGGCCAGGCCCCCGACGAGTGGAAGTCGCTGAGCTGGGCCCAGGCCGCCGAGCGGGTCTACGCGATCGCCGCGGGCCTGGTCGACCTCGGGGTGCGCCCCGAGGAGCGGGTCGCGCTCGCCTCCTCCACCCGCGTCGAGTGGATCCTGGCCGACCTCGGCGTGATGTGCGCGGGCGCCGCCACGACCACGATCTACCCCTCCACCAACGCCGAGGAGTCGGCGTTCATCCTGGCCGACTCCGAGAGCCGCGTCCTGATCGCCGAGGACGCCGCCCAGCTGGCCAAGGCCCGCGAGCGCCGCGCCGAGCTGCCCGACCTCAGGCACGTCGTGGTCATCGATCCGGCCGGCGCCGAGCCCGCCGAGGGCGACCCGGAGGGCTGGGTGCTCAGTCTCGCCGAGGTCGAGGCGCGCGGCGCCGCCCATCTGGAGAAGAACCCCGAGGCGGTCCGGGAGCGGATCGCGGCCATCACCGCCGACCAGCTCGCCACCCTCATCTACACCTCCGGCACCACGGGCAGGCCCAAGGGCGTACGGCTGCCGCACGACAACTGGTCGTACATGGCCAAGGCGACCGTCGCGACCGGGCTGATCACCAGCGAGGACGTGCAGTACCTCTGGCTGCCGCTCGCGCACGTCTTCGGCAAGGTGCTGACCTCCGGCCAGATCGAGGTCGGCCACGTGACGGCCGTCGACGGCCGGATCGACAAGATCATCGAGAATCTGCCGGTGGTCCAGCCCACCTACATGGCCGCGGTGCCCCGCATCTTCGAGAAGGTCTACAACGGCGTCGCGGGCAAGGCACGCGAGGGCGGCGGGGCCAAGTACAAGATCTTCCAGTGGGCGGCCGGGGTGGCCCGCGAGTACGCCAAGGTCAGCCAGGACAACTTCCGCCGCACCGGCCGCCCCGGGGCGCCGTTCGCGCTCGCCGCCAGGCACAAGGTGGCCGACGCGCTGGTCTTCAGCAAGATCCGCGAGGCGTTCGGCGGACGCCTGCGGGCCTGCGTCTCCGGCTCGGCGGCGCTCGCGCCCGAGATCGGCTTCTTCTTCGCCGGCGCCGGCATCCACATCCTGGAGGGCTACGGCCTCACCGAGTCCTCGGCCGCCTCCTTCGTCAACCCGGGCGAGGCCTACCGCACCGGCACGGTCGGCAAGCCGCTGCCCGGCACCGAGGTGCGGATCGCGGACGACGGCGAGATCCTGCTGCGCGGCCCCGGCATCATGCAGGGCTACCACCGGCTGCCGGAGAAGACCGCCGAGGTCCTGGAGTCCGACGGCTGGTTCCACACCGGTGACATCGGCGAGCTGTCCGCGGACGGCTACCTGCGGATCACCGACCGCAAGAAGGACCTCATCAAGACCTCCGGCGGCAAGTACATCGCGCCCGCCGAGGTCGAGGGCCAGTTCAAGGCGGTCTGCCCGTTCGTCTCCAACATCCTGGTGCACGGCGCCGACCGGAACTTCTGCACCGCCCTGATCTCGCTCGACGAGCCCACCATCCTCGGCTGGGCCAAGGAGCAGGGCATCGCCGGCGGGTACGCCGAGATCGTGGCGTCCCCGAAGACCGTGGAGATGGTCGACGGCTACGTCAAGCGGCTCAACGAGGGCCTCCAGCGCTGGCAGACGATCAAGAAGTTCCGGCTGCTGCCGCGCGATCTCGACGTGGAGCACGGCGAGCTGACGCCCAGCCTCAAGCTGAAGCGCCCGGTCGTCGAGCGCGAGTACCGGGACCTGATCGAGGAGATGTACGCGGGCTCCCGCGAGGCCTGAGTAGAGCTAGGGGATGCCGCGGGCCCGTCTCAGGGCCCGCAGGGCCTCCTCCAGGCGGCCCATCCGGTCGCGCAGCTCCGCCACCTCGGCGAGCCCGCCCCGGGCCAGCTCGTCCTCGATCGCGCCGAGCCGCTCGGCGATCAGGTCGAACTGCTTGTGCTCGGCGGCCAGCATCCGCTCCAACTGCCGGTTCTTGCGGTGCAGTTCGAGGAACACGTTCACCTTGGCGCGCAGCACCCACGGGTCGAAGGGCTTGGTGAGGAAGTCCGCCGCGCCCGTGGCGTACCCGCGGAACGCGTAGCCGTCATCGCCGTCCGTGCCGGTCAGGAAGATGATCGGCACGTCCTTCGTCTGGTCGAGCCGCTTGATGTTGGACGCCGTCTCGAAGCCGTCCATGCCCGGCATCCGCACGTCGAGCAGCACCACCGCGAACCGCTGCCGCAGCAGCGCCTTCATCGCCTCCTCGCCCGAACGCGCCCTGACCAGCGGCTCGTTGAGGGAGCCGAGGACGGCCTCCAGGGCCATCAGGTTGTCCTCCATGTCGTCGACGAGGAGGATGCTCGCCCGGTCTCCGGGCGCTGCCTCTGCGCTCATTGCCGGTCGCCTCACGCGTTCGGTGGCGCAGCCGCGGACTCCCCGGTGCCGCTGGACTGCTCCGGGACGGACGGGGTGGATTCGGCCTGATCCGGCCGGGCCTCGGGGTCCAGCAGGCCGCAGACGACGCCGAGGAGCAGGTCCACGTCGACGGGCTTGGGCACGTACTCGTTGGCGCCCCGGGCGATCGACTTCTCGCGGTCGCCCGGCATCGCCTTCGCGGTCAGCGCGACGATCGGCAGATCGGTCCACAGCGGGCTGCGCCGGATCGCCTCGATCGTCTCGTAGCCGTCCATCTCCGGCATCATGATGTCCATCAGGACCAGCTCGACATCGGGATTGCGCTCCAGGGTCTCGATGCCCTCGCGCCCGTTCTCCGCGTACAGGACCGGCATGCCGACCCGGCCGAGGACGTGGGTGAGGGCGAAGACGTTGCGGATGTCGTCGTCCACGATCAGCACCCGCCGGCCGGGCAGGACCTGACCGGCCCGGCCCAGCTTCCACTCCTCGAGCCGTGTGCTGGTGGGCCAGCCGTCGTCCTGGTCGGGCAGCAGGACGTGTGTGTCCGAGAGCCGGTGGGAGGAGCCGAGGGTGACGTCCGGGAGGTGCTGCTCGGCCTCGCTCGGCAGGTGCCCGGGGTATCCGGGGTAGAGGACGGGCACGTACAGGGTGAAGGTGGAGCCGCGGCCCGGCTCGCTCTCGGCGATGATGCGGCCGCCGAGCAGCCCGGCGATCTCGCGGCTGATGGACAGGCCGAGGCCGGTGCCGCCGTACTTGCGGTTGGTGGTGCCGTCGGCCTGCTGGAACGCCTCGAAGATCACCGGGAGCTTCTCGGCGGCGATGCCGATGCCGGTGTCGCGGACGGCGAAGGCGAGCAGGTCGTCGGCGCCGTGCAGCACCCCGTCCTCCGGGTCCCGCAGGCGGCTGACGCGCAGCTCGACGCGGCCCGACGAGGTGAACTTGATCGCGTTCGACAGCAGGTTGCGCAGGATCTGCTGGATGCGCTGCTCGTCGGAGTACATCTCGCGCGGCACGTCCTCGCCCACCACCACCTCGAAGGCGAGCCCGCGGTCGAGGGTGAGGGGGCGGAAGGTGGCGTGGACGTAGTCGAGGAGCTTGATGAGGGGGAGCTTCTTGGGGCGGACGTCCATGCGGCCCGCCTCGATCTTCGACAGGTCCAGGATGTCGTTGATCAGCTGGAGGAGGTCCGAGCCCGAGCGGTGGATCGTCGTCGCGAACTGCACCTCCTGGTCGGACAGGTGGGCGTCGGGGTTGTCGGAGAGGAGCCGGGCGAGGATGAGCAGCGAGTTGAGCGGGGTGCGCAGCTCGTGCGACATGTTCGCCAGGAACTCCGACTTGTACTGGGAGCTGGTCGCCAACAGGGCCGCCTTCTCCTCCAGTTCGGCGTTCGAGCGCTGCAACTCCGCCTGCTGGCGCTGGAGTTCGTCCGAGCGCTCCTGGAGCTGGACCGCCAGGCGCTGCGACTCGCTCAGGAGCGACTCCGTGCGGGAGTTGGCGATGATGGTGTTGATCGCGACGCCGATCGTGTTCACGAACTGGTCGAAGAAAGCCAGGTGGACGTCGGAGAAGCGGGAGAAGGAGGCGAGCTCGATCACGCCGAGCAGCTTGTCCTCGAAGAGGATCGGGATGATGACGACGCTGGCGGGGGAGGCCTCGCCGAGCCCCGAGTTGATCTTGATGTAGTCCGGCGGCGCCTCTTCGAGCAGGATCCGCTTCTTCTCCAGGGCCGCTTGGCGGACCAGGCCGTGGCCCGGCATGCCCGTCGTGTCCACGGTCGCGCCCTGCGCCGAGCCGTACCCCGCGATGAAGGCGAGGCCCTTGGCGGAGCTGGTGATGCGCGAGGGCGCGCCCTCGTTGTCGGGGTCGGCCAGGAAGAAGGCGCCGTACTGGGCGTTCACCAGCGGCGTGAGCTCGCGCAGGATCAGGTCGGCGACCTCCATCAGGTCCCGGTGGCCCTGCATCAGCCCGGCCAGCCGGGCGAGGTTGGACTCCAGCCAGTCCTTGGCGCGGGTCGTCTCGCGCAGGTTGGACACCATCAGATTGATGTTGTCCTTCAGCTCGGAGACCTCGCCCCGGGTCTCCACGGTGATCGAGCGCGACATGTCGCCCTGCGCCACGGCCGAGGCGACCTCGGCGATCGCGCGGACCTGGGTGGTCAGGTTCAGGGCGAGCTCGTTGACGTTCGTCGTCAGGCGCTTCCACGTCCCGTACACGCCCTCGACCCGCGCCTGGCCGCCGAGCTGGCCCTCGCTGCCGACCTCGCGGGCCACGCGGGTGACCTCCGAGGAGAACGAGGACAGCGTGTCCACCATCGTGTTGATGGTGGTCTTCAGCTCCAGGATCTCGCCGCGCGCGTCCACGTCGATCTTCTTCGACAGGTCGCCCTGGGCCACCGCCGTGGCCACCTGGGCGATGTTGCGGACCTGTGAAGTCAGGTTGTCCGCCATGTAGTTGACGTTGTCGGTGAGGTCCTTCCACACCCCGGAGACGCCAAGGACCTGGGCGCGGCCGCCGAGCCGCCCGTCGGTGCCGACCTCGCGGGCCACCCGGGTGACCTCGTCGGCGAACGCGCGCAGCTGCTCCACCATCGTGTTGACGGTGTCCTTCAGCTCCAGGATCTCGCCCCGGGCGTCCACCGTGATCTTCTTCGACAGGTCGCCGTTGGCGACGGCGGTGGTGACCTGGGCGATGTTGCGGACCTGGGAGGTCAGGTTGGAGGCCATGAAGTTGACGTTGTCCGTGAGGTCCATCCACACCCCCGACACGCCCCGCACCTGGGCCTGGCCGCCGAGGTTGCCCTCGGTGCCGACCTCGCGGGCGACGCGGGTGACCTCGTCGGCGAAGGCGGAGAGCTGGTCGACCATCGTGTTGATGGTCGACTTCAGCTCCAGGATCTCGCCCTTCGCCTCCACGGTGATCTTCTTGCCGAGGTCGCCCTGCGCGACGGCCGTCGACACGAGCGCGATGTTGCGGACCTGTGAAGTCAGGTTGTCCGCCATGAAGTTGACGTTCTCCGTGAGGTCCTTCCAGACCCCGGACACCCCGCGCACCTGGGCCCGGCCGCCGAGGTTGCCCTCGGTGCCGACCTCGCGGGCGACGCGGGTGACCTCGTCCGCGAAGGCGGAGAGCTGGTCGACCATCGTGTTGATCGTCGACTTCAGCTCCAGGATCTCGCCCTGAGCGTCGACGGTGATCTTCTGGGAGAGGTCGCCGTTGGCGACGGCGGTGGTGACCTGGGCGATGTTGCGGACCTGGGAGGTCAGGTTGGAGGCCATGAAGTTGACGTTGTCCGTGAGGTCCTTCCAGACCCCGGACACCCCGCGCACCTGGGCGCGGCCACCGAGCCGCCCCTCGGTGCCGACCTCGCGGGCCACGCGGGTGACCTCGTCGGCGAACGCGGACAGCTGGTCCACCATCGTGTTCACGGTCAGCTTCAGTTCGAGCAGCTCGCCGGTCGCCTCGACCGTGACCGTACGGGTCAGATCGCCGCGGGCCACCGCCGTGGTCACGGCCGCGATGTCACGGACCTGGGCGGTCAGCCGGGAGGCCATGGTGTTCACGGCCTCGGTGACGTCGCGCCAACTGCCGCTTAGGCCCTGCACCTTGGCCCGTCCACCGAGCCTCCCCTCGGTGCCGACCTCGCGGGCCACCCGGGTCACCTCGCCCGTGAACAGCGAGAGCTGGTCGACCATCTTGTTGACGGCCCGCCCGAGCCGGCGCAGATCACCGCGCAACTGCCGGTTGCCGTCGTGCAGATCGACCCGCTGGGTCAGATCGCCGCCCGCCACCGCGTCCAGGACCCGCGTCGCGTTCGCCGCCGGCACCACCAGGGCGTCGAGCAGGGTGTTGGCGTGGCCGATGTCGGCGGTCCAGGCGCCCTGCCCGGGGCTGGCCGCGAGCCGCTCGTCGAGCCTGCCGTGCCGGACCACCTCGCGGCGCACCCGCATCAGCTCGTCGGTGAAGTGCTGGTTGCGCACCGCCACCTGGTTGAAGAGCGCGGCCAGTTCGGCCGGCATGCCCTCGTGGACCTCTTGGAGCCGGACCCGGAAGTCGCCGTCGCGCAGGGCCGTCATGGCCGCGAGCAGGGGCCGGAGCTCCGCCGCCCGCACCCATCCGACCTCGTCCGTCGGCATAGCACTGTCTCTGTTCATGCGGGCCCACTTCGGTGACTCGGTGCTTATGGGCCCGCTCAGTCTGTCACTCTGTCGGTGTCGTGAGCGGCGCATTCGCGAGAACCGGTCAGGAGCGACACCGTGGCACCCTCACCAGCGCAGCGGGAGAGCATGAACGGCCTGTATCCCCCGACTTCCTACGACCCGGCCGAGACGGCGAAGGCGCCCCCGGGCGACGCCCCCGCCCCCGTCCCGGCGAACCCCCCGGCGGCGCGCGGCGCCCTTCCGAGCGCGCGTACCAGCCTGCCGGGCAACCCCCTCGCGCCGGGAGCCGCCCGACGGTTCATACGGGCCGCGCTGGCCGACTGGGCCGGGATCCGCCCGCCCGGAGAGCCCCAACTCGCCGAGTTCACCGAGCAGTTCGCGTACGAGGCGTCCGTCGTCGTCAACGAGCTGGTCACCAACGCCGTCGTCCACGCGGGCACCACCGTCGACGTCCTGTGCCGACTGGAGAGCGGCGAGGAGCCGGAACCCGCCGCCCTCGTCATCGAGGTCTCCGACCACCATCCCTCACGCGCGGTACGCAGCGAACCGCAGTCGGCCCGGGACGAGGGGGCCGCCTACGAGTACGGGCGCGGACTCCAGGTCGTCGCCGCCCTCGCCGAATGCTGGGGCATCACCTACCGCACCGGGCTCAAGACCGTCTGGGCCCGCCTCACCGTGGACGAGCAGGAGCCACCCGAACAGGTCGGCGCCCACCGTGACGAACTCCTCCAACGCGGCCTGCGCGTCGCCGAGATCCTCGCGCCGTCCCCGTACCGCACGCCGCGCCGGCACGACCGCGACTGGGTCAACCGGGGCGCCCTCTCCTTCCTCGCCGAGGCCTCGGACCTCCTCGCCGGGCAGTTCGACGAGGACATGATCGCGGCCCTCGCCGGACAGCTCCTGGTGCCGCGGCTCGCCGAATGGTGCGCGATCTGGCTCGACGAGGACGCGGGCGGGCCCCTGGCCGCGCCCCGCCTGGCCCGGGTCTGGCACGCGCGCGAGTCCGCCATCGAACCCCTGCGGGCCGCCGTCGAGAAGGAGCCGCCCCGGCTGCCCGCCTCCGCGCGCGGCGGCCCGGTCCCGATGCCGTGGCCCCGGGCGCCCGAACTCGGTGGCGACGGCACGGCCCTGGCCTACCGCCTCGTGGCGGGCGGCAGCGAGATGGGCGTCCTGCTGCTCGGCCGGGCCGGCCTCGTGCGGCTGCCCGACGAGGTCACCGGCCTGATCGAGGACTTCCTGCGCCGGGTGGCCCTCGCTATCGGCGCGGCCCGCCAGTACACCCGGCAGGCCACCATCAGCAGGGTGCTCCAGCGCGGGCTGCTGCCCACCCGGGTCGCCGAGATCCCCGGCATCGACAGCGCCTTCGTCTACCAGCCGAGCAACGAGGCGCTGGCGGGCGGCGACTTCTACGACGTCTTCCCCGGCGCCGACGGACGCTGGTGCTTCGCGCTCGGCGACGTCCAGGGCAGCGGCCCCGAGGCCGCCGTCGTCACCGGCCTCGCCCGGCCCTGGCTGCGACTGCTGGCCCGCGAGGGGTACGCGGTGCACGAGGTGCTGGACCGGCTCAACCAGCTGCTCGTCGACGACGCCACCGAAGCGGCCGAGGCCGCGGTCCGGCTCGCCACCGCGGACCCGGCCACCGGCACCGGGGCGCCGGACGACTCCCAGGCCCGCTTCCTCTCCCTGCTGTACGGGGAACTCGTGCCGGACGACGCCGGCGGCTCGGTGCGCTGCACCCTGGCCAGCGCCGGGCACCCGCTGCCGCTGCTCCTGCGGCCGGACGGCTCGGTCCGGCCGGCGGCCGACCCGCAGATCCTGCTCGGCGTGGTCGAGGGCGTGCGCTACGAGAGCGAGAGCCTGCGCCTGCTCCCCGGCGACACCCTGCTGTGCGTGACCGACGGGGTGACCGAGCGGCGCTCGGGGCCGCGCATGTTCGACGACGCCGACGGCCTCGCCACCGAGCTGGCCGGCTGCGTGGGCCTGACCGCGTCCGGGGTGGCCGCACGGATCAAGCAGGCGGTGCACGACTTCGGGGACACCCCGCCCGCCGACGACCTCGCCCTGCTCGTGCTCCGGGCGAGCTGAGGGCGGACCGGGCCCGGTAGGGGGAGCGCCGGGCGTGCCGGACAATGGGGGCATGCCTTCCGTACTGCCCGATGGTGAGCCCATGCCCGAGGACGGGTCGCTGCCCCGTGCTGCCCTGGAGGGCGCGGGGGACCGGCCGCTCGGGTTCTACCTGCACGTTCCGTACTGCGCGACGCGCTGCGGCTACTGCGACTTCAACACGTACACGGCGAGCGAGCTGGTGGGCAAGGGCGGTGTCCTGGCCTCCCGCGACAACTACGCGGACATGGTCGTCGAGGAGATCCGGCTGGCCCGCAAGGTGCTTGGCGAGGACCCGCGCCCGGTGCGGACCGTCTTCGTCGGCGGCGGCACGCCGACCCTGCTCGCCGCGGCCGACCTGGTGCGCATGCTGGCGGCGGTGCGCGACGAGTTCGGGCTCGCCGAGGACGCGGAGGTCACCACCGAGGCCAACCCGGAGTCGGTGGACCCCGCCTATCTCGCCGAGCTCCGGGCGGGCGGCTTCAACCGGGTCTCCTTCGGCATGCAGAGCGCCCGGCAGCACGTCCTGAAGGTCCTCGACCGCACGCACACGCCGGGCCGCCCCGAGGCGTGCGTCGCCGAGGCGCGCGCGGCGGGCTTCGACCACGTCAACCTGGACCTGATCTACGGCACCCCGGGCGAGAGCGACGACGACTGGCGGGCCTCGCTCGACGCGGCCGTCGGCGCCGGGCCCGACCACATCAGCGCGTACGCCCTGATCGTCGAGGAGGGCACCCAGCTCGCCCGCCGCATCCGGCGCGGCGAGGTGCCGATGACGGACGACGACGAGCACGCGGACCGGTACCTCATCGCGGACGAGGTGCTGGGCGCGGCCGGGTACTCCTGGTACGAGGTCTCGAACTGGTCCACCACCGAGGCCGGACGCTGCCTGCACAACGAGCTGTACTGGCGCGGGGCGGACTGGTGGGGCGCCGGGCCGGGGGCGCACAGCCACGTCGGCGGGGTGCGGTGGTGGAACGTGAAGCACCCCGGCGCCTACGCGGCTGCCCTGGCCTCCGGCCGCTCGCCCGGGGCGGGTCGGGAGGTCCTGGCGGGGGAGGACCGCCGGGTGGAGCGGATCCTGCTGGAGCTCCGCCTGCGCGAGGGCTGCCCGCTGGACCTGCTGCACCCCGCGGGCCTCGCGGCGGCCCGCCGCGCCGCGGAGGACGGCCTCCTGGACGCGCCCTCCTTCGCCTCGGGGCGGGCCGTGCTGACCCTGCGGGGGCGGTTGCTGGCGGACGCGGTCGTACGAGCCCTGGTCGACTGAGGCCCACCACTCCGCCAACCGCGGGGCCCCGCGCCCCCTCCACCCCGGGGGCCGTGCACGCCCGCTCACGCAGTTCCCCGCGCCCCTTAACCCCGTTCTGTCCGCGGGCCGTGCGTGGCTGGTCGCGCAGTTCCCCGCGCCCCTAAAACCCGCTCTTCTCCGCAGGCCGTGCGGGGTTGCTCGCGCAGTTCCTCGCGCCCCCAACCCCGATGCCGTCCGTCGACCGTGCCTGGTTGCTCGCGCAGTTCCCCGCGCCCCTAACAGCACTGGTGCTGGCCTGCATGGGCATCTTTAGCCCGTCCGGCGTTTGAGGACGAGCGCCGTTCAGGCGCGAACGGGGTCTGGGGCGGAGCCCCAGGAGCGCACTTCAACCCCCGGAGGGTCTCGGGGAGGGGCGGGGTGGGGGCTACGGCACGGTCACGAAGTCGATCAACCGCTCCACCGACCCCAGCAACGACGCGTCGAGATCCCGGTACGACGACACCCCGGACAGGATGCGCGCCCACGCCGCCCCCGTGTTCTCCGGCCACCCCAGCGCCCGGCACACCCCCGTCTTCCAGTCCTGCCCCCGCGGCACGACCGGCCACGCCGGGATCCCCACGGACGCCGGTTTCACGGCCTCCCACACGTCGATGTAGGGGTGTCCGACGACCAGCACGTCGGGGTGGGTGACGGACGCCGCGATGCGGGACTCCTTGGAGCCCGGGACCAGGTGGTCGACCAGGACGCCGAGCCGCGCGTCCGGCCCGGGGGAGAACTCGGCGACGATCGCCGGAAGGTCGTCGATGCCCTCCAGGTATTCGACGACCACGCCCTCGATGCGCAGGTCGTCGCCCCACACCTTCTCGACGAGCTCGGCGTCGTGGCGCCCCTCGACGTAGATCCGCCCCGCCCGGGCGACCCGGGCCCGCGCGCCCGGCACGGCGACCGACCCGGAGGCCGTGCGGGTGGGGCGTACGGGCGCCGACGCGGAGGGGCGTACGAGCGTGACCACCTTGCCCTCCAGGAGGAACCCGCGCGGCGCGAGCGGGAAGACCCGATGCTTGCCGAAGCGGTCCTCCAGGGTGACCGTCGGGCCCTCGGCCGTCTTCTCGCAGCGGATCACGGCTCCGCAGAATCCCGTGGAGACCTCCTCGACGACGAGGTCCGTCTCGGCAGGCACCTCGGGAACAGGCGCCTGCTTCTTCTTCCAGGGCGGGGTGAGGTCAGGGCTGTAGCTGCGCATGGGCCTCATTATTGGGGTCGGCCGGGGGTCCGGGGGTTGACCCCCGGGGGATGCAGCCAGGGCGGGGTGAGGTCAGGGCTGTAGCTGCGCATGGGGCTCATTATTGGGGTCGGCCGGGGGTCCGGGGGCGGCTCCCGGGGGATGCGGTCAGGGTGGCGGGGGCAGCCCGGGGGTGAGGGCCCCCGGAAGCGTGGCTGTTACGACTGGCCGAAGCGCGCGGCGAGTTGGTCCCGCTGGGCGCGGACGAACGCCGTGTCCACCACCGCCCCGTGCCCCGGCACGTACACCGCGTCCTCGCCGCCGAGCGAGAGCAGCCGGTCCAGGGCGGCGGGCCAGCGCGACACCACCGCGTCGGAGCCAGCCTGCGGCTCGCCCGACTCCTCGACCAGGTCGCCGCAGAAGACGATCTCGGGCGAGCCGCCGCTCGCCGGGACCAGGAGCGCGAGGTCGTGGCCGCTGTGCCCGGGGCCGACGTTGGCGAGCAGCACCTGACGGCCGCCCAGGTCCAGCGTCCACTCGCCGCTCACCGCGTGGTGCGGCACCACCAAGAGATCGGCCGCCTCGGCGGCCTCCCCGGCGGGCACCCCGTGGCTCACCGCGTCCGAGCGCAGCTCGTCGCCCCCCAGGGCCCGCTCGATGCCGACCGCCCCGTACACCTCGGCGCCGGAGAAGGCGGCCGTGCCCAGAACGTGGTCGAAGTGGGGATGGCTGAGCGCGATGTGGGTCACACGGCGGCCGAAGAGGGCCTCCGCCTGAGAGCGGAGTTCGGCGCCCTCGCGGAGCGTCGCGCCGGTGTCGTACAAGAGGAGCGAGCCCGCGCCGGCCACCAGCGCGGCCGTGGCGTCCCAGCGCGGCAGGCGCCTGCGCCCCACCCCGTCACCCAGCCGCTCCCAGCCGAACTCTTCCCAACTGACGTCCATGACGCGACGCTATCCGCAATCGACCGGCGTCGCCGCACGGTAGCGTGGTCGGCCGCCCTTGCTAGGGGCGTACCGGTCGGCCGTACACTGGCCGGGGGATTGCTGGCACTCGAACACAGTGAGTGCCAAGAAGACGGCTACTGGAGGTGTGCGCGATGCTCAGTGAACGCAGGCTCGAGGTGCTGCGCGCCATCGTCCAGGACTACGTCGGCACCGAGGAGCCGGTGGGGTCCAAGGCCCTCACCGAGCGGCACGCGCTGGGGGTCTCCCCGGCCACCGTGCGCAACGACATGGCGGTGCTGGAGGAGGAGGGCTTCATCGCCCAGCCCCACACCAGCGCCGGCCGCATCCCGACCGACAAGGGCTACCGGCTCTTCGTCGACCGGCTCGCGGGCGTCAAGCCCCTGTCGTCGCCGGAGCGCCGGGCGATCCAGAACTTCCTGGACAGCGCGGTCGACCTGGACGACGTCGTGGCCCGTACGGTGCGGCTGCTGGCGCAGCTGACCCGGCAGGTCGCGGTGGTCCAGTACCCGTCGCTGACCCGCTCGACGGTGCGGCACGTGGAACTTCTCTCACTCGCCTCGGCCCGGCTGATGCTGGTGCTGATCACGGACACCGGCCGCGTCGAGCAGCGCATGGTGGACTGCCCGGCGCCGTTCGGCGAGGCCTCGCTCGCGGACCTGCGGGCCCGGCTCAACGCACGGGTGGTGGGGCGCCGCTTCGCGGACGTGCCGCAGCTGGTGCAGGACCTGCCGGAGTCCTTTGAACCGGAGGACCGAGGAACCGTTTCGACGGTCCTCGCCACCCTCCTCGAAACCCTGGTCGAAGAGACCGAGGAGCGGTTGATGATCGGCGGCACCGCCAATCTCACCCGCTTCGGACACGACTTCCCGCTGACCATCAGGCCGGTGCTGGAGGCGCTGGAGGAGCAGGTCGTGCTCCTCAAGCTGCTCGGCGAGGCCAAGGAATCGGGCATGACCGTACGCATCGGGCACGAGAACAACGCCCACGAGGGACTGAACTCCACGTCCGTCGTATCGGTCGGCTACGGTTCCGGCGGCGAGGCGGTCGCCAAACTCGGCGTGGTCGGACCGACCCGCATGGATTACCCCGGAACGATGGGAGCGGTACGCGCAGTGGCACGTTACGTCGGACAGATCCTGGCGGAGTCGTAAGTGGCCACGGACTACTACGCCGTACTCGGCGTGCGCCGCGACGCATCACAGGACGAGATCAAGAAGGCCTTCCGGAGGCTCGCGCGGGAACTCCACCCCGACGTGAACCCCGACCCGAAGACCCAGGAGCGGTTCAAGGAGATCAACGCCGCTTACGAGGTCCTCTCCGACCCGCAGAAGAAGCAGGTCTACGACCTCGGCGGGGACCCGCTGTCGTCGTCGGGCGGCGGCGGGGCCGGCGGCTTCGGCGCGGGCGGCTTCGGCAACTTCTCGGACATCATGGACGCCTTCTTCGGCACGGCGTCGCAGCGCGGACCGCGCTCGCGGACCCGCCGCGGCCAGGACGCCATGATCCGCCTGGAGATCGACCTCAACGAGGCGGCCTTCGGCACCACCAAGGAGATCCAGGTCGACACCGCCGTGGTGTGCACGACCTGTTCGGGCGAGGGAGCTGCCCCCGGCACCTCCGCGCAGACCTGTGACATGTGCCGCGGCCGCGGCGAGGTGTCCCAGGTCACCCGGTCCTTCCTGGGCCAGGTCATGACCTCGCGGCCCTGCCCCCAGTGCCAGGGCTTCGGCACCGTGGTGCCCACCCCGTGCCCGGAGTGCGCGGGCGACGGCCGCATCCGCTCGCGGCGCACCCTCACCGTGAAGATCCCGGCCGGTGTCGACAACGGCACCCGGATCCAGCTCGCGGGCGAGGGCGAGGTCGGCCCCGGCGGCGGCCCCGCCGGCGACCTGTACGTGGAGATCCACGAGCTGCCGCACGACGTGTTCCAGCGCCGGGGCGACGACCTGCACTGCACGGTCACCATCCCGATGACGGCGGCGTCGCTCGGCACCAAGGTGCCGCTCCAGACCCTGGACGGCATGGAGGAGGTGGACATCCGCCCGGGCACCCAGTCCGGCCAGTCCATCCCGCTGCACGGCCGCGGCATCACGCATCTGCGCGGCGGCGGCCGGGGCGACCTCATCGTGCACGTCGAGGTCCTCACGCCCAGCAAGCTGGACCCCCAGCAGGAGGACCTGCTGCGCCAGCTGGCCAAGCTGCGCGGCGAGGAGCGCCCCACGGGCCAGTTCCAGCCCGGCCAGCAGGGCCTGTTCTCCCGCCTGAAGGACGCGTTCAACGGCCGGTAGGCCGTGAAGAGGGGCCACGGGGTGTTCCCCGTGGCCCCTCTTCGTCGTTCGGGCGCGTTTTCCGCCGTCCGCAGAGCGGAATCCAGCCGTCCGGCGCGCGCGGCCCGCGCGCGAGGTGGCCGGACTCACCCGCCCCGGGCGGAAGAGGCGATTCGGTGCGAGAGCTACGTCGTGGCACGATGCGGGCATGGCTTTGACCGATCTCTGCCGGTATCCGATCGTGCAGGCGCCCATGGCGGGCGGCGCCTCCGGTCCGGCGCTGGCCGCGGCCGTCTCCGAGGCCGGGGGGCTCGGCTTCCTCGCCGCCGGGTACAAGACCGCCGACGGCATGTACCAGGAGATCAAGCAGGTGCGGGGGCTGACGAGCCAGCCCTTCGGAGTCAACCTGTTCATGCCCCAGGACCCGCACACCGACCCCGCCGCCATCGAGGTCTACCGCCACCAACTGGCGGGCGAGGCCTCCTGGTACGAGACCCCCCTGGGCGACGCCGACTCCGGTGGCGACGACAACTACGAGGCCAAGCTGGCGATCCTGCGCGAGGACCCGGTCCCGGTCGTCTCGTTCACCTTCGGCTGCCCCGAGCGAGCGGTGCTCGACGCCTTCGCGAAGGTGGGCACGTACACGATCGTCACGGTCACCACGCCCCAGGAGGCGCAGGCCGCGCAGCGGGCGGGGGCCGACGCGGTCTGTGTGCAGGGCGTCGAGGCGGGCGGCCACCAGGGCACCTACCAGGACGATCCGCAGGTCGGCGGGGCCCGCATCGGACTGCTCGCGCTGATCGGCCTCGTCCGGGAGGCGGTCCAGCTGCCGATCGTCGCGACGGGCGGGCTGATGCGCGGCGCGCAGATCGCGGCGGTGCTCGCTGCGGGCGCCGACGCGGCCCAGCTGGGCACGGCGTTCCTGGTGTGCCCGGAGTCGGGCGCGAACGTGCTGCACAAGCAGGCGCTGACCAACCCCCTCTTCGTCCGTACGGAGTTGACGCGCGCGTTCTCCGGGCGGCCCGCGCGGGGCCTGGTGAACCGTTTCATGCGGGAGCACGGGCCGTACGCCCCCGCCGCCTATCCGCAGGTGCACCAGCTCACCTCGGGCCTGCGCAAGGCCGCGGCCGAGGCGGGCGACCCGCAGGGCATGGCGCTCTGGGCGGGCCAGGGCCACCGGCTGGCCCGGGAGCTCCCGGCGGGACGGCTCGTCGAGGTGCTGGCCGCCGAACTGGACGACGCGGCGGCCGAGTTGACCGCGAAACTGCAGAACCTGAACAACACGAGGAGTACGTCATGACCGCCCCGGTCTTCGTTGTCGACAAGGTGCCGGCCGGCGGTGAGTTCGTCCTGGACGGGCCGGAGGGCCGGCACGCCGTCTCCGTCAAACGGCTGCGCGCCGACGAGCGGGTGACCCTCACCGACGGCGCCGGGACCTGGGCGGACGCCGTGGTCGTGGCGGCCGAGGGCAAGGACCGCCTGGTCGTACGGGTCACCGCGCACGCGAGCGAGGAGGAGCCGCCGGTACGCGTCACCGTGGTGCAGGCGCTGCCCAAGGGCGACCGGGGTGAGGTCGCCGTGGAGACGATGACCGAGACGGGCGTCGACGCGATCGTGCCGTGGCAGGCCGCGCGCTGCATCACCCAGTGGAAGGGCGAGCGCGGCGCCAAGTCCCTCGCCAAATGGCGCGGTACGGCCCGCGAGGCCGGCAAGCAGTCGCGCCGGGTGCGCTTCCCGGACGTGCGCGAAGCGATGACCACGAAGCAGGTCGCGGCGCTGCTCGCCGAGGCGGACCTGGCGGTGGTCCTGCACGAGGACCGCGACGCGGGCTCGGGCGCGCTGGCCACCGCCGAACTTCCCGAGCGCGGGGAGATCGTCCTGGTGGTGGGGCCCGAGGGCGGGGTCTCGCCGGAGGAGCTGGCCACGTTCGCGGAGGCGGGCGCGAAGCCGTACCGGCTGGGCAGCAGCGTGCTGCGCACGTCGACGGCGGGCACGGTGGCGGCGGCGGTCCTGATGTCCCGGACGGGCCGCTGGGCCTGAGCCCGCGCCGGAAGCGGCCGGGATGGCCGCAGGGGGTCTACCGCGCCGGGGACGACGGTGGCACGCTGGCGCCCATGGGGGCCACGAGGTCACACCGCCCGGCACAGCACACCGCCCGCCGCAGGGCCTACCGGACCCTGCCCGCCCTGGCCGCGGCCGCGCTCGCGATCGGCGGCGCGGCCGCCTGCGACCCGGCGGGCGGGCTCAACTCCGCGGCCGTGGCGGTCACCACGGACCAGGCGGCCACCGCCGCTCTCCAGCGCCAGCACGTCGACATCAAATGGCTGACCTGCACGGCCGACCTCAAGGGCGGCCCCAGCGCGACCCCTTCGGCCGGCAGCGCCACCCGGCAGGTCGCCGACGTGAACTGCCAGGGTGAGACCAAGGACGGCCGGCCGATCACGGTCAAGGGGACGGTCACCCAGGAGATCGGAGGCCGCTGTGTGAAGGGCGACCTGACGGCCAAGGTCGCCGACCGGACCGTCTTCCGCGCCAGTGTCCTCGGCGACTGCAACGGGCCCGCCCCGACGACCGGACCCGCCACCCACCACCCGGGCGGAAACCCCACCGTCACGGTGACCGTGACGGTCACGGAGTCCTTCCGCGGCAAGTAGCGCACGGCGGACGCCCCGGGCCCCCGCCGTGCTCCCGTACCCGGCCGGAACGCGTTGAGTAGCATGCGGTTACCTGATCAACGCGACCAAGGAGGACCGGACCGTGGCCGGAGAGCCGCAGGCCGACTGCCTGTTCTGCAAAATCGTCTCGGGCGATGTCCCGGCGACCGTCGTGCGGGAGACCGAGACGACCGTGGCCTTCCGCGACATCAACCCCCAGGCGCCCACCCACGTCCTGGTCATCCCCAAGGTCCACCACCCGGACGCCGCCTCCCTCGCGGCCGCCGAACCCGCGATCCTCGCGGACGTGCTGCGCGAGTCCGGGGAGGTCGCCCGCGAGGAGAAGATCGACCAGAGCGGCTACCGGGTCGTCTTCAACACCGGCAGCGGCGCCGGGCAGACCGTCTTCCACGCCCACGCGCACGTCCTGGGCGGCCGCGGCCTCCAGTGGCCGCCCGGATAACCCGGAACAGCAGGCCGACTCACCGTGTCCGTACGTGAATTGGTGGTGCTCGGCACCGCCAGCCAGGTCCCCACCCGGCACCGCAACCACAACGGCTATCTGCTGCGCTGGGACGGCGAGGGCATCCTCTTCGACCCCGGCGAGGGCACCCAGCGGCAGATGCTGCGGGCCGGGGTCGCCGCCCACGACATCGACCGGATCTGCGTCACGCACTTCCACGGCGACCACTCGCTGGGCCTGGCCGGGGTGATCCAGCGGATCAACCTGGACCGGGTCCCGCACCCGGTCACCGCGCACTACCCGCTCAGCGGCGAGCACTTCTTCGAGCGGCTGCGGTACGCCACCGCCTACCACGAGTCGGTCCGGCTCGGGCAGGAGCCGGTCGCGGGGGAGGGCGCGGTCCTCGCCACGACGGCCGCGTACACCCTGGAGGCCCGCAGGCTCTCGCACCCCGTCGAGTCGTACGGCTACCGGCTCGTCGAGCCGGACGGGCGGCGCATGCGGCCCGACCTGCTCGCCGAGCGCGGCATCAAGGGTCCCGACGTCGGGCGGCTCCAGCGCGAGGGCGAGCTGAACGGCGTCACCCTCGACGAGGTCAGCGAGGTCCGGCGCGGGCAGCGGTTCGCCTTCGTCATGGACACCCGGCTGTGCCCGGGCGTGACCGCGCTCGCGGACGGCTGCGACATGCTGGTCATCGAGTCGACGTTCCTCGACGGCGACGTTCAACTCGCCGTGGACCACGGCCACTTGACGGCAGGTCAGGCCGCCGCGGTGGCGCGTGACGCGGGCGTACGCCACCTCGTCCTGACCCACTTCTCACAGCGGTACTCCGACCCGGAGGAGTTCGAGCGGCAGGCCCGTGCCGCCGGATTCGAGGGCGAACTGACGGTGGCCGCCGACCTGGTCAGGGTCCCGGTCCCCCCACGCACCACCTGAAGCACCACCCCTAGGAAGCCCCCATGCCCCTCCCCAAGGCCGAACTCCACCTCCACATCGAAGGCACCCTCGAACCCGAGCTGGCCTTCGAGCTCGCCGCGCGCAACGGCGTCGAGCTGCCGTACGCCGACACCGAGGAGCTGCGCAAGGCGTACCTCTTCGACGACCTCCAGTCCTTCCTCAACCTGTACTACTCGCTGATGACGGTGCTGCGGACCGAGGACGACTTCGCCTCGCTCGCGGACGCCTATCTGACCCGGGCCGCGGCCCAGGGGGTGCGGCACGCCGAGATCTTCTTCGACCCGCAGGCGCACACGGCGCGCGGCGTGTCCATCGGCACGGTCGTGGAGGGGCTGTGGCGGGCCCTGTCCACGAGCGAGGAACGCCACGGCATCTCGACCCGGCTCATCCTCTGCTTCCTGCGCGACCAGTCGGCGGAGTCGGCGCTGCTCACCCTGGAGGCGGCGCGGCCGTACCTGGACCGGATCACGGGCGTCGGGCTCGACTCGGCGGAGGTCGGCCACCCGCCCGCCAAGTTCCGCGAGGTGTACGAGGCCGCCGCCGCGCTCGGGCTGCGCCGGGTCGCGCACGCGGGGGAGGAGGGGCCGCCGGCGTACATCACCGAGGCGCTCGACGTGCTGGGCGTCGAGCGGGTCGACCACGGCCTGCGGGCCCTGGAGGACCCGGACCTGGTGGCCCGCCTGGTCCGCGACCGCGTCCCGCTCACGCTGTGCCCGCTGTCGAACGTACGCCTGCGCGCGATCGACACGCTGGAGGAGCACCCGCTGCCCGCGATGATGGACGCGGGGCTGCTGTGCACGGTCAACTCCGACGACCCGGCGTACTTCGGGGGGTACGTGGGTGACACGTTCCACGCGGTGCACGAGGCGCTGGGGCTCTCCCGTGAGCGGCTCAGGGAACTTGCGCGGAACTCCTTCGAGGCGGCGTTCCTTGAGGACGAGGAGGGGCGGCGGGCGGCCTACCTCGCGGAGGTCGCCGCCTACGACTTCGACGCCCCCGAGCCCCCAACCCCCTGAGGCTCCGCCCCTGGGGGTGGTGTCCCCCGGCCCCTGTTTCCGCCAGGGCGGGGCGGGCGCGGGAGCCCGTCCGCGGACCGTGCGTGGCTGGTCGCGCAGTTCCCCGCGCCCCTAACCCCTCGTCTGTCCGTCCACCGTGCTCGCTTCTCGCGCAGTTCCCCGCGCCCCTATCAGTACTGGTGCGGGCCGGTGCTGGCATCTTCAGCCCGTCCGGCGTTTGAGGACGAGCGCCGTTCAGGCGCGAACGGGGTCCGGGGCGGAGCCACGGGAGGGGTGCAGGGGACGCAGTCCCCGCCGGGGGGCTGGGGGCGGAGCCCCCAGGGGTCCTTCAACCCCCGGAGGGTTTAGGGAAGGGGCGGGGAGGGGCCGACCGGGGTCTGGGGCGGAGCCCCGGGCAGCCGGGCGGCTCAGCCGCGGCCGAGCGACCAGCCCCCGTGGGGAAGGGGCTCAGGACGCGAGGACCTTGCGGCGCCGCCTCGCCCGCGAGCGGATCGGAATCTCCGCAACCTCCTGCTCCGGCACCCCGATCTGCGGAAGCAGCCCGGACGACGCCCCGGCCCGCCCCGCGACAACCGCCGCCGCGGGTCCACCCCGGCGCCGGATGGAGCCCGGCACCAGCGGCCGCCCGGCCGCGCTCAGCGCCACCGCACTCATGGGCGCCGCGATCAGCAGCAGCAGGCCGCACAGGACGAACCCCATGCCCCGGTACCCCGCGTACTCCGAGAGCAGGCTCCCGGTGAGCGGCCCGCAGGCCACCCCGAGCGAGGAGGCGGAACCGGCGAGCACCGCCCAGCGCCCGCGCGGGTCGAGCGACGCGGACAGGCCGATCAGGTAGGAGAGGACCACGGGGTAGAAGACGTTCCAGAGGATCTCGCCGGTGGCGAAGGACACGAGCCCGTGCGCCGACGAACTCGCCACGATGCAGCACGCGATGAGCGCCGTGCCCACCCCGATCGGCACCGCACGCCCCAGCCGCGCTCCGAGCGCCCCCGCGCCGAGCACGCCGAGCAGCCCCGCGCCGAGACCCGCCGCGAACACCATGCCGACGGTGACCTCGGTGAGACCGGCCTGGGTGAGACCGATCCGCCCGCTCACCCCCCACAGCGCGTTCTGCGCGAGCGACCAGCAGAGCATGGTCGCGGCGAGGACCGTACCGGAGCGGCGGTGGGGGAGCCGAGCACCCGGGGCCCCGACGGCCTCCACCGGCCGGCTCGTGCCGTACGTGTCCGGGAGGTGACGCGTCGCGGGCCACACCAGCGCCGCGACGAGAGCGATCGCCGCGAGCGGGGTGGCGTGGCCGCCGCCGAGGTGAGGGATCGTCAGGTAGAGCGCTCCCGCCGTGGCGGAGACCGAGAGCAGCCCCAGCGTCGAGGTGCGGTGGGGGTCGCGCTGGGCGGCGATACCGGCCGCCGCCACCGCGGTGGCCGTGCCGGAACCGAGCCCGCCGACCACCGCGCCCGCCACGACGAGCGGGACCAGGGTGGTGAGGGCGGCGCCGCCGTACCCGGTGATCGCGAGGATCAGGCCGAGTCCGGCGAGGCGGCGCGGGCCGTGCCGCTCCACCCGGTAGGCCAGGGTGAAGCCGGCCGTCGCCGAGCTCAACAGCAGCGTGGAGCCGACCAGTCCGGCCTGTGCGGGGGAGAGCCCGAGGCCCGCGGAGAGGCGGCCGACGACGGTGGGAAGGAGGTACGCGGCGAGGTAACCGGCGGTGAAGACGGCGACCAGGGGCCAGGCGGCACGAGGGCGTGCGGACATGGGCGTTCCAAGGAACAGTGCCCGTGGGGCAGGGAGGTCAAAGAGGGGGGATGCGCCCGGTGTTGTACGGGAACGCGGGCCCAATTTGTATCAAGCGTCCCGAGTGCGCGAAAAGCCGAGAGAGAGTGATCTGGATCACATTCTGTTTGCTGTGGAATCCGTCGGGTAAATGAGCGAATTTCCCGCGGCCGCAGGAGAGTTGGGGCCGCCTGGAGAGGGGCGGCCCTTGACGCCCTTCCGTTCACATATCTAGTCTCCATTTGCATTCACGGACGCATTCACGGACGTATGCGCGAACGCATTCACGGACACGTTGCTGGACGAATCGATGGACGCATCGCCGGACGGGCGGCGTGCGCGAGAAGAGACGAGGACGCCGTGCACGGACAGCGGATCGCCGAGGTGCGGCTCACTCCGGTCCTCATCTGCGACCCCCCACTCCTCAACGTCCAGGGCGTGCATCAGCCCCATACGCCCCGCCTGATCGTCGAGGTCGTCACCGCCGAGGGGGTGACCGGGGTCGGCGAGACGTACGGCGACACCGCGTATCTCGAACTGGCCGGCCTGTACGCCAACGCGCTGGTCGGGCACGACATCGCCGACCTCAACGGGCTGTTCACACTGATGAACATGATCGGGGTCGATGGCTCCCGGGTCGACGAGGCGGTCGACGTCGGCGGGCTGCGCGGTGCCCGGACCGCCGACAAACTGCGGCTGTCCGTCGTCTCCGCCTTCGAGGTGGCCTGCCTCGACGCGCTCGGAAAGGTGCGGGGCGTGCCCGTCCACAGCCTGCTCGGCGGCAAGGTCCGCGACAGCGTGGAGTACAGCGCGTACCTCTTCTACCGCTGGGCCGAACACCCGGGCGGCGCGGGCGAGAAGGACGGCTGGGGCGCGGCCCTCGACCCCGCCGGGATCGTCGAACAGGCCCACCGCTTCGTGCGCGAGCACGGCTTCGGCTCGTTCAAGCTCAAGGGCGGCGTCTTCCCGCCCGAGCAGGAGGTCGCCGCGATCCGAGCCCTGGCCGCCGCTTTTCCCGGGCGACCGCTCCGTCTGGACCCCAACGGCGGCTGGACGCCCGAGACCTCGCTCAGGGTGGCGGCCGAGCTCGCGGACGTACTCGAATACCTGGAGGACCCGACGCCGGGCACGGCCGCGATGGCAGAGGTGGCGCGGGGGACGGGGGTGCCGCTCGCCACCAACATGTGCGTCACGGCCTTCCCCGAGATCAGGGAGGCGTTCCTGACCGACGCCGTCCAGGTGGTGCTGTGCGACCACCACTACTGGGGCGGGCTGCGCACCACCCGTGAACTCGCCGCGATCTGCCGGGCGTTCGGGGTGGGCCTGTCCATGCACTCCAACACGCACCTGGGGATCAGCCTCGCCGCGATGACCCAGGTCGCGGCGACCGTCCCCAACCTCGACCACGCCTGCGACAGCCACTACCCGTGGCAGACCGAGGACGTGATCACCGCCCGGCACGTCTTTCGCGAAGGACGCCTGACCGTGTCCGACGCCCCCGGTCTCGGCGTCACCCTCGACCGCACCGAACTCGCCCGGCTGCACCGGCGCTGGCTCGACGACGACGGCACCCTGCGCGACCGCGACGACGCCGCCGCGATGCGCCGGGCACCGGAACACGCCGATTGGACGAGTCCGGAGCTGCCGCGCTGGTAGCGGCACCTGGCGGGCGCGCATCGGGCAGACTTGCCTGATCTGTACGCGAACGGAGAGCCCGCCGTGACGACACCACCCAGCAGAGAGCAGCCGCCCCGCCCCGCGCACCACGAGCCCCAGCGGCCCTGCCCCGACCCCGTGTCCGGCCCCGCCGGGCGGAACCCCGCGGCGGGCGCCGGGGTCCCGGCCGGGCGGCCCCGCCCCGACGACTCGCTGATCGAGCACCAGCACGTGCCGGGCGCCGAGCCGCGCCGGGCGGCCCGGGTCGACCCGCTCGACGGGCTGCGCGACCCGCGCGACCCGGCCTGCGACGTCTTCCTCACCGGCACGGTCTTCCTCGACATCATCTTCACCGGGCTCGACTCCGCCCCGGTCCGCGGCACCGAGTCCTGGGCGCGCGGCATGGGGTCGAGCCCCGGCGGCGTCGCCAACATGGCCACCGCGCTCGCCCGGCTCGGCCTGCGCACCTCGCTGGCCGCGGCCTTCGGCGACGACCACTACGGCGAGTACTGCTGGGACGCGCTCGAACAGGGCGAGGGCATCGACCTGTCGCTGTCGCGCACCGTGCCCGGCTGGCACTCCCCGGTCACCGTCTCCATGGCGTACGAGGGCGAACGCACGATGGTCTCGCACGGCCACGAGGCGCCCCACGAACTGTCCGCGCCCAACTGCCCGCCGCGCGCCCGGGCCGCGGTCGCCTCCCTCGAACCGGGCCGCCGCGAGGAGTGGATCGCGGACGCCGCGCGGGCCGGGGCGCGGATCTTCGCGGACGTCGGCTGGGACGACACCGGCCGCTGGGACCTGGCGGGCCTCGCCGACCTCGAACACTGCGAGGCGTTCCTGCCGAACGCGGCCGAGGCGATGCGCTACACCCGCACCGACTGCCCGCGCGCCGCCGCCCGCGCCCTGGCCGAGAAGGTGCCGCTCGCGGTGGTCACGCTGGGGTCCGAGGGCGCGTACGCCGTGGACGCGGCGACGGGTGAGACGGCGGACGTCCCGGCCATCGAGGTGGAGGCGCTCGACCCCACCGGGGCGGGCGACGTCTTCGTGGCGGGCTTCGTCACCGGCACCCTGGCGGGCTGGCCCCTCGCCGACCGGCTCGCCTTCGCGGGGCTCATCGCGGCGCTGTCCGTGCAGGAGTTCGGCGGGTCGCTCTCGGCGCCGGGGTGGGCGGAGATCGCGGGCTGGTGGGAGAAGGTCCGCACGCTGCGGAACCAGGACCCGTCCGCCCTGCGCCGCTACGCCTTCCTCACCGACCTCCTCCCGGGCGCCGCCCGGACCTGGCCGCTGCGCCGAGCAGTTCCCACCCTGGGCTTCCGCCACCCGGCCTGACCCCGCCTCCGGCGAAATCCAGCCCCTCCGGCGTTTGAGGAGCGGGGGCGCGGGGGCGGAGCCCCCGGAAGCGGTCCGCTGACGAACGACGACAGAAGGACGACAGGGGGCTGTGGGGCTCAGCCCCAGCGGGCCCGGCGGGGCACCCCGCCAGGAAGCAGGGTGGAAAACCTCTCGGTCGCCCGCGCGGCAAGTCGTACGCTTGGTATCCCAGAGGCTCTCGAGCGGCGAGAACCCTGCAACGGGAGGTATGTGCAGGCCACAGAGCCGGCCCATGACTCAGACACCCACACACCCGCAGGCGCACGCCCAGATCACCATCCCGGCCAAGCACCCCATGGTGACCATCCTGGGTTCGAGCGACTCCCTGCTGCGCGTGATCGAGAAGGCCTTCCCGTCGGCCGACATCCACGTACGGGGCAATGTGATCAGCGCCGTGGGGGACGCGACGGAAGTCGCCCTCATCCAGCGACTGTTCGACGAGATGATGCTGGTGCTCCGCACCGGACAGCCGATGACGGAGGACGCAGTGGAACGCTCGATCGCCATGCTCAGAGCGAACGGCAGCGCGGCCAACGGGGACGGTCACCGCGAGACACCCGCCGAGGTGCTCACGCAGAACATCCTCTCCAGCCGCGGCCGCACGATCCGGCCCAAGACCCTCAACCAGAAGCGGTACGTCGACGCGATCGACAAGCACACGATCGTCTTCGGCATCGGACCGGCCGGCACCGGAAAGACCTACCTCGCCATGGCGAAGGCGGTCCAGGCCCTCCAGTCCAAGCAGGTCACCCGGATCATCCTGACCCGCCCGGCCGTGGAGGCCGGAGAGCGCCTGGGCTTCCTGCCCGGCACGCTCTACGAGAAGATCGACCCGTACCTGCGCCCGCTGTACGACGCGCTGCACGACATGCTCGACCCGGACTCGATCCCGCGGCTGATGGCGGCGGGGACCATCGAGGTGGCCCCGCTGGCCTACATGCGCGGCCGCACGCTCAACGACGCGTTCATCATCCTCGACGAGGCGCAGAACACCAGCGCCGAGCAGATGAAGATGTTCCTGACCCGGCTCGGCTTCGACTCGAAGATCGTCATCACGGGTGACATCACCCAGGTCGACCTCCCCAACGGCACGAAGAGCGGTCTGCGCCAGGTCCAGGACATCCTGGAGGGCGTCGACGACGTGCACTTCTCCCGGCTCACCTCGCAGGATGTCGTACGGCACAAGCTCGTCGGCCGTATCGTCGACGCGTACGAGCAGTACGACAGCCGCCAGGACCAGAACGGTCAGAGCGGCCGGAACGGGAAGTAGAGCAGAGCGCACCATGTCGATCGACGTCAACAACGAGTCCGGAACCGAGGTCGACGAGCAGGCGATCCTCGACATCGCCCGCTACGCGCTCACGCGGATGCGGATCCACCCGCTCTCCGAGCTGTCGGTGATCGTCGTGGACGCCGAGGCCATGGAGCAGCTGCACATCCAGTGGATGGACCTGCCGGGTCCGACCGACGTCATGTCCTTCCCCATGGACGAGCTGCGCCCGCCGTCGAAGGACGACGACGAGCCCCCGCAGGGGCTCCTCGGCGACATCGTGCTCTGCCCCGAGGTCGCCAAGAAGCAGGGCGAGGACGCCGAGACGCAGCACTCCATGGACGAGGAGCTCCAGCTCCTGACCGTCCACGGCGTGCTGCACCTGCTCGGCTACGACCACGAGGAGCCGGACGAGAAGGCCGAGATGTTCGGCCTCCAGGCGGCGATCGTGGACGGCTGGCGTGCGGAGAAGGGCCTGACCGGCCCCTCCCCGGCGCCGACCGTCTCATGACCGGGCAACTGATCGCGGGTGCCGTCGCCCTGGTCGTCGTCGCCTGGCTCGCCGCCTGCGCCGAGGCGGGCATCGCCCGTACCTCCTCCTTCCGCGCGGAGGAGGCGGTACGGACCGGGCGGCGCGGCAGCGCCAAGCTCGCCCAGATCGCCGCGGACCCGACGCGCTACCTGAACGTGGCCCTGCTCGTGCGGGTCGCCTGCGAGATGGCCGCCGGGGTCCTCGTCACGTACGTCTGCCTCGACGAGTTCGCCCGGACGTGGGCCGCGCTGCTCGTCGCCATCGCGGTGATGGTGCTCGTCTCGTACGTCGCCGTCGGCGTCTCGCCCCGCACCATCGGGCGCCAGCACCCGCTGAACACCGCCACGGCGGCGGCGTACGTGCTGCTGCCGCTGGCCAGGATCATGGGCCCGATCCCGCAGCTCCTGATCCTGCTGGGCAACGCGCTCACCCCCGGAAAGGGCTTCCGCAAGGGGCCGTTCGCCTCGGAGGCCGAGCTGCGGGCGATGGTCGACCTCGCCGAGCAGGAGTCGCTGATCGAGGACGACGAGCGCCGCATGGTGCACTCGGTCTTCGAGCTGGGCGACACCCTGGTGCGCGAGGTCATGGTGCCGCGCACCGACCTCGTCTGCATCGAGCGCTACAAGACGATCCGCCAGGCGCTCACCCTCGCGCTGCGGTCCGGCTTCTCCCGGATTCCGGTGACCGGCGAGAACGAGGACGACATCGTCGGGATCGTCTATCTGAAGGACCTGGTGCGCAAGACGCACATCAACCGGGACTCCGAGGCCGACCTCGTCTCGACCGCCATGCGGCCCGCCGCCTTCGTGCCCGACACCAAGAACGCCGGGGACCTGCTGCGCGAGATGCAGCAGCAGCGAAGCCACGTCGCGGTCGTCATCGACGAGTACGGCGGCACCGCGGGCATCGTCACCATCGAGGACATCCTGGAGGAGATCGTCGGCGAGATCACCGACGAGTACGACCGCGAACTGCCGCCGGTCACCGAGCTCGCGGACGGCTGCTTCCGGGTGACCGCCCGGCTCGACATCGGCGACCTGGGCGAACTGTTCGGCTTCGACGAGTTCGACGACGAGGACGTGGAGACCGTCGGCGGGCTGCTCGCCAAGTCGCTCGGCCGGGTGCCGATCGCGGGGGCCACGGCCGTGGTGGAGCTGCCCGACGCACGGCGGCTGCGGCTCACCGCCGAGTCCCCGGCCGGCCGCCGCAACAAGATCGTCACCGTGCTCGTGGAGCCGATGAAGGACGACGACGAGAAGGGGCGCACGGAGTGACACCGCAGCAACTGAGGGCGTTCTGCCTGGAGTTCAACGCCGTGACGGAGGAGTTCCCGTTCAACCCGGAGACCTCCGTCTTCAAGGTGCTCGGGAAGGTGTTCGCGCTGAGCGCCCTGGACGGAGAGCCGCTCACCGTGAACCTCAAGTGCGACCCCGACGACGCGGTCAGGCTGCGTGAGGAGCACGCCGCGATCGTGCCGGGCTGGCACATGAACAAGCGGCACTGGAACACCGTGACCGTGGCCGAGCTCCCGGACCGGCTGGTCCGGGAGCTCGTCGAGGACTCGTACGACCTGGTGGTCGCCGGTCTGCCGAAGGCCGAGCGGCTCCGGCTCGACCGGGCCTGACCCCTCAAACCCGCGCGCGGTCGCGCAGCCCGAGGACGACCGCCAGCAGCGCGGCCGCCGCGACCACGATCAGCGCGTCGATCGCCAGGACCGTGCGCACCCCGTCGAAGAGCGAGGCCTGCGTGGTGGCGAGGACGCCGAGCAGCGGGATGCCCACGGTGAGGCCGACCTGCTGGGTGGTGGTGACCAGCCCCGTCGCCAGGCCCTGCTCCTCGTTCGGCACCCCGCTGGTCACGGTCACGCCGTACGAGATGATCGCGCCGAGGTGGCACATGCTGGCCAGCGAGACGGCGACGGTGGCGAGCACCGCGCCGGACCCGGTGCCGAGCCCCAGCAGGGCGGCCACGAACAGGCCCTGGCCGAGCAGCGAGCCGACCAGCACGCGCCGGGCGCCGAAGCGGCCGATGAGCCTGGCGGCGTACGCACCGGCGAAGGCCGAGGCGATGCCCTGGATGCCGAAGACCAGACCGGTCTCGAAGGACGACAGACCCAGGATCTCCTGGAGGTAGAGGGTCAGCACGAAGACGACCGAGGACATCATCGAGAAGGTGACCAGACCGCCCAGGTTGCCCCAGGCCACCGTGCGGCGCCGCAGCATCGGCAGCGAGATCAGCGGGGCCTGGGCCTTCGACTCGACGACGACGAAGGCGGCCAGCAGGGCGAGGCCCACGAGCAGGGTGCCCCAGACGTCCGCGCCGCCGAAGCCGCGCTGGGCCGCCGTCGACAGGGCGTAGATCACCGCGAGCAGACCGCCGGTGACGGTGACGGCGCCGGGGACGTCCAGGCGCGGCCGCTCGGGGGTGCGGGACTCGGGCAGCAGCCCGGGGGCCAGGGCCAGGACGACCACCGCGAAGGCCACGAGCAGCCCCATCGTGGAGCGCCAGCCCAGGGTGTCGGTCATGACACCGCCGAGCACCATGCCGGTGGTGTAGCCCAGCGAGAGCAGCGTGCCGGAGATGCCGAGCGCCTTCTCGCGCTGCGGGCCCTCGGGGAACGTGGTGGTCAGCAGGGACATGCCGGTCGGCACGATGACGGCGGCGCCCAGGCCTTGGAGCGCGCGCCCGGTCAGGAAGGACGCCGGGTCCCAGGCAAGGGTGGCGAGCAGCGACGCCGCGCCGAACAGCGCGAGGCCGGTCAGGAACAGCTTCTTGCGGCCGAAGAGGTCGGCGATGCGGCCGAACAGGAGCAGGAACCCGCCCGAGGGCAGGGCGAACGCGGTGACCGCCCACTGGAGCGCGGACTGGCCGAGGCCGAGGTCCTTGCCGAGCGCGGGGAGCGCCACGTTCAGTACGGAGAAGTCGAGCGCCACCATGAACTGGGCGGCACAGAGCACGAAGAGGACCAGCTTGGCCCGGCCGCTGAGCCGGTCGTCGTGGGGAGCCGCCGTGTGCGGCCCGGGGATGGTCGTGTGGGTGTCGATCGCCATGGCCACCACCTTCGCGGCCCGGGAATGCCCGTGGAGAGTGGGAACTTATCCTGTTGGTGGCACCACCAGGCAGCCGAGGGGGAGTTCGTGGCCACACCGATCGACCAGCACCGCCGCAGCGAGCTGCGCGAGTTCCTGATGAACCGGCGTGCCCGGGTCACCCCCACCCAGGCCGGGCTGCCCGACGGCGGGGCCCGCCGCCGCACCCCGGGGCTGCGCCGCGAGGAGGTCGCCGTGCTCGCCGGGGTCGGCGTCTCCTGGTACCAGTGGCTGGAGCAGGGCCGCGACATCACGGTGTCCCCGCAGGTGCTGGACTCGGTGGGCCGGGTGCTGCGGCTCACCAGCGCCGAGCGCCGCCACCTCTACGTGCTCGCCGGGCTCAATCCGCCGGCCCTTGAGGTCGACCCGGCCAGTGTCGACATGTGCCACGGGCTTCAGCGACTGATCGACGCCTGGATGCCGTTCCCCGCGCACATCATGGACGCGTACTGGAACACGGTCATGTACAACGACTCGGCCGCGCTGGTGCTGGGCATGCGCCCCGAGATCGTGCAGAACTGTCTGATCGCGTTCTTCACCGACCCCATCTACCGCGCCCGCGCCAAGCGTTGGGACGAGATCGCCTGCACCGTCGTCGCGCAGTTCCGGGCGGCCTGGTCGGAGCGGCCCGACGACGAGGGGTTCCGGGCGGTCGTCGAGCAGGCCAAGGAGCTGAGCCCGGAGTTCGTGGAGCTGTGGGAGCGGCGCGACGTGCAGCCCGGCGGCCTGCTCGGCAAGGAGCTGGAGCACCCGGTGGTCGGCGCGCTGCACGTCGAGTCCACCCAGCTGCGCGTCCCGGCCCGCCCGGACCTGATGATCGTGCTGCACACCCCACTGCCGAACACCGACACCGCCGAGAAGCTGGAGTGGCTGACCTCCCCGGAGGGCCGCCGCGGCTCGATGTACCCGATCGCGGGCTGAGCGCCGCCCGGGCGGGCCGTCATGGACCTCATGCGGGGCCGGCCCGTCGCGCTGGGTGCGGCCGCCCGGCAGACGAGTAACTTCGACGCGGCCGGGCGCGGCCCCGGCGGCCGAGTTCAAGACCGTCACGGCCACCGTCGCCAAGAAGGCGGACCAGGCGATCCAGGGCTGAGCCCCCGGGCGGCCTCGGCCCCGGCACTCCTTATGCTCGGGGCATGACACAGAGCACCGAACTCGACCCCGAGGACCGCAAGATCATCACGCTCGCGCGCAGCGCCCGGGCCCGCAACGGCGTGGCCGAGGGCGCCGCCGTGCGTGACGAGACGGGCCGCACGTACGTCGCCGGAACGGTCGAGCTCCCCTCGCTGAAGCTGTCCGCCCTCCAGACCGCCGTCGCCATGGCGGTGGCCAGCGGCGCGAAGTCCCTGGAGGCGGCGGCCGTGGTGACCGAGGCGTCCGCCCCCACGGCAGCGGACACGGCAGCGGTACGCGACCTGGGCGGCCCCACCACCCCCATCCTGCTGGCCACCCCCACCGGCGACCTCCAATCGAGAACCTGACCCCACCCACCCCCGCACCCTGCCAGGGGCGCGAGCACCGGGCACGGTCCGCACCCGGCGCCGAAGGGCAAGCTCGCACAACCGGCCCCCGGGAGACGCACCCTGCCAAGGGGCGCGGGGAACGGCGCGAGCACCGGGCACGGTCCGCGGCCGACATCGAACCGGTCCCGCGCCGCGGGCAAGCTCGCACAAGCGGCCCCCGGTAGACGCACCCTGCCAGGGGCGCGGGGAACGGCGCGAGCACCTGGCACGGTCCGCACCCGACATCGGACCTGCCCGGCGCCACGGGCAAGCCCGAACAATGGGCCCCCGGTAGACGCACCCTGCCAGGGGCGCGGGGAACGGCGCGAGCACCGGGCACGGTCCGCGGCCGACATCGAACCGGTCCCGCGCCGCGGGCAAGCCCGAACAATGGGCCCCCGGTAGACGCACCCTGCCAGGGGCGCGGGGAACGGCGCGAGTACCCGGCACGGCCCGCGGCCGACATCAAACCTGCCCCGCGCCGCAGGCACCCCGCGTGAAGAATCAACGCGATGCCCCTTGCAATCCCAAGCCACCCGCGCATCAATGGACGACAGTCGATCCGACGGCCCGTCAGATTCGCGGGCGGGCCGGCATGGGGTGCAGAGCCGCAGCCCCGGGCCGGAGTCGGACGCGCTCCCTCCGCGCAGCTACCGCAGCCCTTGCATCGCCATGCCCGCACGCCCGCGCACCCGTGCACGCGGGCCGCCGGGGCGTGCTGCGCGGTCGTGTGTCGATGACGCGGCAGACGATCAACTCCCTGTAACGGGAAGGGGAACCATGCGTAAGAGCACCAGAAGGCCGGTCGCGCGGGCCGCACTCGCGGTGGGGGCGGTGGCCGTCGCGGGCCTCGCCTTCGCGCCGAGCGCGGCCGCCGTCTCGCCGGGCTCGGCGACCGCCACGTACGACTGCGGAGCCTGGGGCGGCGGCAGCGCCACGCTCACCGCGACCCAGAGCGGCACGGCCGCGACCGTCACGCTGACCTCGGCCGTCACCACCCCGGTCGCCGTGGGCGCCAACCAGATCAGCGCCAACCTGACCCTCGCGGGCGGCGCCGGTGGCGCCACGGTGTTCAGCGGCAACGCCAACCCCGCCCTGAGCGCGGGCGACCCGGTCACCATCGGCCCGCTGAACGGTACCGTCGCCTCCGGTGACAGCCTCGACTCGTACTTCGACGGCACCGCCCTGAAGATGACGATCTTCGGGATCACGGTGAACTGCGACGCGACGACCTCACAGGCACCGGGCCCGTTCGTCTTCGACTGACGCGCACCGGGCGGCCGGGCGAACCGACCACCACCAAGCGGAACGCACCACGCGCCCCGCAGCATCCAGAACGCGGAACCGTGCAACACGCAGAGCAGAACGCAGAACCGCGCATCGCAGAACGAGCCGGTGCCGTCCCGGGCGGCGCCGGCTTTCGTGTGGCCCGGTGCGGGTGCCAATACCTCCAAGTGGCCTGAAATGCCAGGATCTTGACAGCATCTGATGGGTCATCAGTTGCTGCGCCAGGATGGCATTGACTTCTTTTCGCCCCCAGCCGTCAATGGGCCCCTGCCGGCGCAGCCGAGCCGCGCTGTGCCACTTCAGGAAGGGGGGCAAGCCCATGTCGGAAGGTCGAAGACGGCGTCTGGCCGCCGTGTTGGGAGCGGTCGCACTCGCCGCCGGAACCGGCGCGCTCGCCGCACCCGCGAGCGCACTGGCCGCGACGCCCGTCGACTTCGCCACGCACTGCATCCCGCCCGCCGTCGCGGGGATCCCGCCGATCGACGGCACCACGAACGCGACCATCACCGTCGACAACGCGGCACCCAGGGTCGGCGACAAGGTCACCGTGACCTACACGGTGAACAAGCCCGCCGCCAGCAACCCGGTCGACATCGCCCTGCCCGCCGACATCATGACCCCGACCGGCAAGGTCGTCCTCGCGGGTGCCCAGACCGGCACGGTGGACGTGGCGGGCCCGAAGAAGAACGACCCGGTGCCCGGCAAGGGCGCGTTCCCGGCGTTCTCCATGAGCGGCAGCTTCACCGCCACCAAGGCCGGTGCGATCACCCTGTCGCCCGGCGACTACAACATCCACACCAGCTACATCATGGAGCTGGACACGCCCTGCACGGTCACCAACCCGCCCGCGCCCGTCTCCGGGACGGTCAACGCCACGGACGGCGGCGGACAGGTCAACCAGCGCACGATCAGCGCGACCCCGGCCGCGGGCAACGCCGGTGACCGTACGACCGTGACCGGGACCAAGTTCACCCCGAACGCGGACGTCACCGTCGCGGGCTGGAACGGCACCGCCACCACCGCCGACAAGATCACCTTCAAGTCGGACGCGAACGGCGGCTTCACCGCCCGGCCGAAGATCACGGACCCGGCGACCACCGGGATCGTGGCCTACGAAGGGGCGGCCTGGGACCCGGCGCACGGCGCGGGCCCGGTGGCGTACAAGGTCAACAGCGGACCGCCGCCCACCGGACCGAGCCAGAAGCTCAACGCGGCCGTGAACGCGGGCACCCTGGCGATGTCCCAGGCCGGTGACAGCGTCGACCTCACCGCGGTCGACTTCGGCAAGGGCGGCGCCTCCACCGGCGGCCTGAAGACGGTGACGGTCCAGGACTTCCGCGGCGGCCCCGCGGGCTGGTCCCTGACCGGCAAGGTCACCGACTTCACCGGTCCCGGCGGTTCCATCGACGCGGGCAGGCTGAGCTGGACACCCGCCTGCGTCACCAGGCCCGGCTCCCCGTCCGTGTGTGCCGCGGGCTCGGCCGGCAGTGTGGGCGGCGCGGGCGCGACCCTCGCCTCCACCCCGAACGCGGCGCTGACCGGCGGCGAGTTCACCGTGGACGCGAAGCTCTCGCTCGACGTGCCCGCGTTCACCGCGCCGGGCGCCTACAGCGGCGTGCTGACCCTCACCCTCACCTGACATCCACCCCGTGGGCCGGGCGCGCACCCGGCCGGCCCACCCGTCCCCGGGGGTCCAACGCCGTGCGCAAGCTGTCCGCACTCCTCCTGGCCGCCGTGCTCGCCCTGCTCGCCGCGCCGCCCGCCCGCGCCGCCGACAACGGCGACTGGTCCGTCTTCCCCGCCTCCGCGGGCGCCGCCCAGCGCCCGTACTTCTACCTGTCCGCCGCCCCCGGCGCGACCCTCGACGACCAGGTGACCGTGGCCAACAAGACGTCGGCGCCGCTGCGCTTCCGCCTGTACGGGGCCGACGCGTACAACACCGAGCGCGACGGCGGGTTCGCGGTGCGCACGGAGAAGGAGCGGCAGAGCGGCGTGGGCGCCTGGGCCGCACCGGCCCGGAGCGCGATCACCGTCCCGGCCCGGTCCGCGGTCACCGTGCCCTTCACGCTCACCGTGCCGCCCGACGCCGAGCCCGGCGACCACGTCGGTGCCCTGGTCGCGCTCGACGACCGCGTGGCGCCCGGCCCGGCCGGAAAGGGCAAGGTCGCCGTCGGCGTCCAGCAGGCCGTGGGCGCCCGGATCTACCTGCGCGTGGGCGGCCCCACCCTCCCCGCGCTCGCCGTCGAGAACGTCTCGCTCGCCCAGCACCGGCCGCTGGTGCCCGGCCTGGGCGAGAGCCGCACGGACATCACGTACACCCTGCACAACCGGGGCAACGTCACACTCAATCCGAAGGTCGACCTGAGCGCGACCGGACTTTTCGGCCGGACGCTGCTCAGCCGCGGCCTGACCAAGGTGCCCTCCGAGCTGCTGCCCGGGCAGCAGGTCACGCTCACCGAGACGTGGCACGGCGCGCCCCAACTCGACTGGGGAGACGTCAAGTTGACGGCCAGCGCGAAGGACGCGCGGGGCTCGGCGGCCGCCTCGTTCCTCGCCCTGCCGTGGCTCGCCGGGGCGGTCCTGCTCGCGGCGGCCCTCGCCTTGGTGGCCCAGCGCGTCGTGCGCCGTCGTATCGTGGCCCGGTCATGACACGTACGGCAGGTGAGGGGCAACCGTCATGCGGACGGGGCGCAGGGAAAAGCTGACGGGCTACGCGGTGGTGCTGGCGGCGCTGGTCACGGTCGCGGGATGCGGCGGCCCGGACGAGGCGGCGGCGACGAAGGCCACGCCCGCCCAGGGCGCCGCCAAGCCTGCCGTCGGGGGGCAGCCCTTCACCAAGGCGCAGACCGACGCGGCCCTGCTCGCCGCGCAGGACGTGGGCGCGGGCTGGGCCGAGGACCAGGACCCGGGCGACAGCCCCTCCGCGGACGTCAGCGGCGGCGACAATTCGGACGTCGGTGCCGAAGGCGGGGCGGACGGCGCCAACAGTGCGCAGTGCGACACGTACATGGAGACGTGGAACGGCCCCAAGGACGGCCAGGCCGCGGCCAGTTCGAGCCGCGACCTCGCCAAGGAGTCCGGCACCGAGCACCTGACCTTCCGCGTGGTGGCCTATCCGTCCGTCGCGGAGGCGACCAAGGCGGTCGCCTCCGCCCGCGCGCTGCCCGCCGCCTGCGACGGGGGCTCGCTCGACTTCAACTGGGGCGGGCCCGAGAAGAGCGAGGTCAAGCCCGAGGACGTGGCGAAGCTGGGCGACGAGTCGGTCGGCATGCGCGTCACGGCGCCGCTCGCCTCGGTGCCGGGCACCGAGCTGCACATGCAGGTCCTGTCCGTCCGCGAGGGGGCGAACGTCTCCACGGTGACCTACGCGGCCCAGACCCCGGCGGACCCGGCGCTGCTCCCCGCCCTCCTGGCGAAGGCCGCCGCCCGCCTCCACACCCTGGCCCAGGGCGGCACGCCCTAGCCCCCGGTGGGCCCGGCCGCGAGGGGCGGGTGGCCGCCCGAGGAGGGCCGTTTCCGGTGGGCTGGGCGGCGGGGGGTCCAGGATCGGGGAGAATGGCGGCATGAGCGCTCGTACCCCTGCCGCTGACACCGCCGCCGAACCCACCCACCGGGCCGGCTTCGCCTGCTTCGTCGGTCGCCCCAACGCGGGCAAGTCCACCCTCACGAACGCTCTGGTCGGGCAGAAGGTGGCCATCACCTCCAATCGCCCGCAGACCACCCGGCACACCGTGCGCGGCATCGTGCACCGGCCGGACGCCCAGCTGATCCTGGTGGACACCCCCGGCCTGCACAAGCCGCGCACCCTGCTCGGCGAGCGCCTCAACGACGTGGTGCGCACCACGTGGGCCGAGGTCGACGTGATCGGCTTCTGCCTGCCCGCCGACCAGAAGCTCGGCCCCGGCGACAAGTTCATCGCCAAGGAACTCGCCGGGATCAAGAAGACCCCCAAGATCGCGATCATCACCAAGACCGACCTGGTCGACTCCAAGACCCTCGCCGAGCAGCTCATCGCCGTGGACCAGCTCTCCAAGGAGCTCGGCTTCGAGTGGGCGCAGATCGTGCCGGTGTCGGCGGTCGGCGACCGGCAGGTCCAGCTCGTCGCGGACCTGATCATCCCGCTGCTGCCCGACAGCCCGCCGCTCTACCCCGAGGGCGACCTCACCGACGAGCCCGAGCAGGTCATGGTCGCCGAGCTGATCCGCGAGGCCGCCCTCGAAGGCGTACGGGACGAGCTGCCGCACTCCATCGCCGTCGTCGTGGAGGAAATGATTCCGCGCGAGGACCGGCCCGCGGACAAGCCGCTCCTGGACATCCACGCCAACGTCTACATCGAGCGTCCCAGCCAGAAGGGCATCATCATCGGCCCCAAGGGCAAGCGCCTGAAGGAGGTCGGCATGAAGTCCCGCAAGCACATCGAGGCGCTGCTCGGCACGCCGGTCTTCCTCGACCTCCACGTGAAGGTCGCCAAGGACTGGCAGCGCGACCCCAAGCAGCTCCGCAAGCTCGGGTTCTGACCCGGGCGCACCGCGTACGCCCGGAGGCCGGGGCACGGCGTGCCCCGGCCGTCCTCAGGCGTCGGCCGGTTCGGCGATCAGGGCCGTGCCCGCCGGGCGGAATCCCAAGGTCGCGTACATCCGGGCCACGTCGGCGTCGCCCGCCGACAGGAACACCGTCCGCACGCCCCGCTCCCGCGCGTCCGCGACCAGCGCCGCGGTGACCGCGCGCCCGAGCCCCCGGCGCCGCGCGGCGGGCAGGGTGCCCACCCCGACGATCTCGGTGACCGGGCCCACCGGGTTGTGCATCCCGGAACAGAGCGGCAGCCCGTCCTCGAACGCCGCCGCCAGGGCCGAGCGGCCCGCGCCGATCCGCTCGGCGACCTGTTCGGCTCGGCCGTCCCCGGCGTGGGCGGTGATCGCGGCGGCCAGCTCGGCCGGGCCCGCGGGGCCGATGCCGGTACCGGGCGCGGCGAACGCCAGATGCGGCACGACCAGCGCCGCGTGCAGCAGCGGATCGGCCGCACCCAGGACGCGCACCAGCGGGTGGGGCTCGGCGGCGGGTGCGTCGGCGTCCAGGACCATCAGCGGGTGCTCGTGCACCGCGAGGCCCGACTCCTCGACCGCCGCGCGAAGCCCGGGGCTCACCTCGGCGACCCACTCGAAGGCCTCGGGCGCCCCGAGCGCGCGCTGGCGGGCCCGCACCGCGTCCACGTCGGCGGCCGTCACCGGCCCCGTGTGACCGAGGGTGGGCCGCGCGTAGTAGTGCCAGCCCGCTCCCTCGCGGACGAACAGGGTCAGCGGACCGAAGTCCTCGGCGCGGGCCGAACTCCGGGGCGCCGCGTCGTAGTAGTGCTCAAGATCGTCCAACTGGGTACGGGCAGACAGGCTCATGGTGCGCATCCAAGCAGCACCGTGCCCGGCCCGCATCCGGCTTTCTCGCGTCGGCTACGCGCCCTCCTTCAACACCCTTGTGATCAGCTCCCGTTGGGCCTCGGTCAGGTGCGGATCCGCGCAGTGCACCGTGCGGCCGTCCACCGTGATCTCGTAGTGGAAGCCGTCCGGCACGCCCGGTGACGGCTCCGGGCAGCCCCCGGCGAGCGCGGCCCGCGCCAGCGCCCGCCACTCGGCGGCATCGGGCCGGCCCGAGGTGTCGATCTCGGCCCGGCGCTCGATGCCGGCGAATCCTCCTGAGCGGCACACCTTGATACGCATGGCCTCTGTCTAGCAGCCCCGGTCCGCCGCGTCAGGGGTTACCGTCTCAGGAGGCCGGAACCCCCACCTGCGACCACGCTTTCAGGACGGCCTGGTACTCGGCGCCCTCGCCGTAACGCGCCTTCGCGGCGGCCACCGTGAGCTTGGCGAAGTCCTTGAACATCGCCTGCTTGCCGAGCTGCCCGCCGGTCAGCACGTCGTACCAGATCTGCCCGGCCCGCTCCCAGGCCTTGCCGCCGAGCGCGTCGGCGACCAGGTAGAAGGCGTGGTTGGGGATGCCGGAGTTGATGTGCACCCCGCCGTTGTCGCGGCCCGTGGTGACGTAGTGGTCCATCGTCGCGGGCTGCGGGTCCTTGCCGAGCTGCGGGTCGTCGTACGCCGTGCCCGGTGCCTTCATCGAGCGCAGCGCCTCGCCGCGGACGCCCGGCGCGAGCAGGCCCGCGCCGATGAGCCAGTCGGCCTGCTGGGCGTCCTGGTCCAGGGAGTACTGCTTGACGAGCGAGCCGAAGACGTCCGACATGGACTCGTTCAGGGCCCCCGGCTGGCCGAAGTAGGTCAGGTTCGCGGTGTGCTGGGTGACGCCGTGCGTGAGTTCGTGGCCGATCACGTCGACGGGCAGGGTGAAGTCCAGGAAGATCTGGCCGTCACCGTCGCCGAACACCATCTGGGTGCCGTTCCAGAAGGCGTTGTCGTAGCTCTGGTCGTAGTGCACGGTCGCGTTGAGCGGCAGGCCGCTGCCGTCGATCGAATGGCGCTGGTACGCCGTGAGGTACAGCTCGAAGGTCGCGCCGAGCCCCGCGTACGCGCGGTTCACGGTCGCGTCCTGGACGGGCTGCTCGCCCTCGCCGCGGACCCGGGTCCCGGGCAGCGTGGTGGAGTGCTGGGTGTCGTAGACGGTGCGCTGCGGCTGGTCGGCGGCCGCGCCCGGAGGCGGTGTGAGCGGGTCGGCGCCGAGGACGGTGGTCAGCCGGCGTCCGGTGCGCTGGGCGGCGTCCGCGATGAGGGTCCGGCGGGCGATCCGGGCGAGCGCGGGGTCCTCGGCCTCGATGAGCCGGTCGAAGACGTGGGGCGGGACGATGGTGCAGAAAACCGGGTTGGTGGTGGCGTCCATGCCGGGAAATGTGGCACCGGGTCACGGGGCTGTCACTACTCGCCACCATGATTGTGAAGCGTGCTTTCCCTACGACCGTTCCCGGCCATTTCCGCCGCGAACGGCGGAGGCCTTCCCGGCCGGGCCGCGAGCGATCGAGGCATACGTCACCTTTTGTCCGAATCGAGGCGGTCATCCCGCATACTGATACGGGACCGCCGCTCCCGTCGCCCCTCGGCTAGGCTGCGACATCATGCGTATCGGGCTGCTTCTCCTTAGCTGCCGCGGCGAGGGCCTGTAGTCGTAGGCCGACACCCTCCCCGCGGGATCTGGTGTTGCGCTCGACGGTCGGCCGTCCCTCTCTCACCGTTCGAGGAGCCGCACGCCATGTCCCAGCCCGTTGGTCGCCCCACTCCCGTCACCAACGCCACCCAGGCGCAGAAGCCGTCCGGGATGCCGATCCACAAGTACGGTCAGTACGACGCCGTGGACATCCCCGACCGCACCTGGCCGAACGGCCGGATCACCAAGGCCCCGCGCTGGCTGTCGACCGACCTGCGGGACGGCAACCAGGCGCTGATCGACCCGATGAGCCCGGCCCGCAAGCGCGAGATGTTCGACCTGCTGGTGCGCATGGGCTACAAGGAGATCGAGGTCGGCTTCCCCTCGTCCGGCGAGACCGACTTCAACTTCGTACGCTCCATCATCGAAGAGGGCGCGATCCCCGAGGACGTGACGATCTCCGTCCTGACCCAGGCCCGCGAAGAGCTGATCGAGCGCACCGTGGAGTCCCTGCGCGGCGCCCACCGCGCGACCGTGCACCTGTACAACGCGACCGCGCCCACCTTCCGCCGGGTCGTCTTCCGCGGCACGAAGGAGCAGGTCAAGCAGATCGCCGTGGACGGCACGCGGCTGGTCATGGAGTACGCGGACAAGATCCTGGGCGACGAGACGATCTTCGGCTACCAGTACTCGCCGGAGATCTTCACCGACACCGAGCTGGACTTCGCGCTGGAGGTCTGCGAGGCGGTGTGCGACGTGTGGCAGCCCGAGGAGGGCCGCGAGATCATCCTCAACCTGCCCGCCACGGTGGAGCGTTCGACCCCCTCGACGCACGCGGACCGCTTCGAGTGGATGAGCCGCAACCTGTCGCGCCGCGAGTACGTGTGCCTGTCCGTGCACCCCCACAACGACCGCGGCACGGCGGTGGCGGCGGCCGAGCTGGCGATCATGGCCGGCGCCGACCGCATCGAGGGCTGCCTGTTCGGCCAGGGCGAGCGCACCGGCAACGTCGACCTGGTGACCCTGGGCATGAACCTGTTCAGCCAGGGCGTGGACCCGCAGATCGACTTCTCCCAGATCGACGAGATCCGCCGCACCTCCGAGTACTGCAACCAGATGGAGATCCACCCGCGCCACCCCTACGCGGGCGACCTGGTCTACACCGCCTTCTCCGGCTCCCACCAGGACGCCATCAAGAAGGGCTTCGACGCGATGGAGGCGGACGCCGCCGCCGCGGGCAAGACGGTGGACGAGATCGAGTGGGCGGTCCCGTACCTGCCCATCGACCCGAAGGACGTCGGCCGTTCCTACGAGGCCGTCATCCGGGTCAACTCGCAGTCCGGCAAGGGCGGTATCGCCTACGTCCTGAAGAACGACCACAAGCTGGACCTGCCGCGCCGGATGCAGATCGAGTTCTCGAAGATCATCCAGCAGAAGACGGACTCCGAGGGCGGCGAGGTCACTCCCGACGCGATCTGGTCGGTCTTCCAGGACGAGTACCTGCCCAACCCCCAGAACCCGTGGGGCCGCATCCAGCTGCGTTCCGGCCAGACGACGACGGACAAGGACGGCCGCGACACCCTGACCGTCGAGGCGGTCGTCGACGGCCGGGACACGGTCCTGACCGGCACCGGCAACGGCCCGATCTCGGCCTTCTTCGAGGCGCTGGCCGCGACCGGGGTGGACGCGCGGCTGCTGGACTACCAGGAGCACACGATGAGCGAGGGGGCGTCCTCGCAGGCCGCGTCCTACATCGAGTGTGCGATCGACGGGGTCGTGCTGTGGGGGATCGGGATCGATGCCAACACGACTCGGGCGTCCCTGAAGGCGGTCATCTCAGCCGTCAACCGGGCCGCCCGCTAACCCCGCGCCGGGCACCCCGCCGTCGCCCGGGGGGTGCCCCGCCCTGCCGGGGGCCCCGCGGCCCCCTTGCGGGTGCCCCCTGCCCGGGGGTGCCCCCCGGCCCCCCTGCCTTCCGCGACCTGGACCGGTTGCGGACGCCGTTTGCGCAGTTCCCCGCGCCCCTGATTCGCTTTTGTCCGCGAGCCGCGGGTGGCTGGTCGCGCAGTTCCCCGCGCCCCTAACCTGCCTTCGTCCGCGGGCCGTGCGTGGTTGTTCGCGCAGTTCCTCGCGCCCCTCACCCGTCTTCGTCCGCGGGCCGTGCGTGGTTGCTCGCGCAGTTCCTCGCGCCCCTAAACCCGTTTCGGCCTCGGAGCGTGCGTGGTTCCGCGCCCCTCACCCACTTTCGTCCGCGGGCCGCGGGTGGCTGGTCGCGCAGTTCCCCGCGCCCCTGGCGGTACTGGTGCTGGTCGGCATGGGCAACCTCAGCCCGTCCGGCGTTTGAGGACGAGCGCCGTTCAGGCGCGAACGGGGGTCTGGGGGCGGAGCCCCCAGGAGTCCTTCAACCCCCGGAGGGTCTCGGGGAGGGGCGGGGTGGGGAAACTCCCACCCCCACAGCGACACCTTTTGGCCATCAGGACGCTCTCCCCCTTCCGGGGTGCTGACGCCACATCATGGATGTGGCTAACATCACGTCAACGCGGCAACGTTGCCGGAGCGTTACGGAGGTGCGCGGTGCGGCCAGCACGGGGACAGAACAGTACGAACCTCACCGGGACGCAGCCCGCGTCCCGCCTCCGCCCCCGCCTCTGGTCCGTCCGCACCGCCTGGCACACCGTCGGTGACGGCGAGTTCTTCTGCCCCGACTGCGGCGGTGACCGGAACTACCAGCGCCGCACCGGCCGCAGGCGCCTGACCGTCCTGGGCGTCCCGCTCGTCAGCCGCGGCACGGCGGGCCCGGTGGTCGAATGCGCCGCCTGCCAGGGCCACTTCGGGACGGACGCCCTGGACCACCCCACCACAACCCGCTTCTCCGCGATGCTCCGCGACGCCGTGCACACCGTCGCCCTCGCCGTCCTCGCGGCGGGCGGCACCTCGTCGCGTACGGTCACCGGCACCGCCGTCGCCACGGTCCGGGCGGCCGGGTTCGACGACTGCACCGAGGAGCAGCTGGTCGCCCTCATCGAGGCGCTGGCCGCCGACACCGGCCGCTTCCTCGCCGACCCGGTCGGCGAGACCGACCCGTGCGGTGCGGCCCTGGCCATCGAGCTCCACGAGGCCCTCGAACCACTGGCCCCGCACCTCGCCCCCGCCGGCCGCGAGTCGATCCTGCTCCAGGGGGCCCGTATCGCGCTCGCGGACGGCCCGTACAGCCCGGCCGAGCGCGAGGTGCTCAGCACGGTCGGCGGGGCGCTCTCGCTCTGCGCGGACGACACCGCCCGGCTGCTCGCGGCGGCCCGCACCCCGTCCTGAGCGCGCCGCCCGGGGCTCAGTCCTTGAGCCGGTACTCGCAGAGCTTGTCCGACTTGCCGTTCTGGTTGTCCGCGACCTGCTTGCCGTCGACCTTGATGGTGCAGGGGGCGGCCTGGAGCATCCCGCTCCCGTCCGGGCGCTTGATCGATCCCGGTACCACCGACACCGTGTGACCCACCTTCAGCTCGGCGCCCTCCAGCGTCACGGACTCGGTCTTCGTCCAGGGCAGCGTCACCTGCTCGAAGTGATTGGTGTTCCCGATCCACATCACTTGGGACGGGCCCGCGCCGCCCACCTCGAAGACCACCTGGTGCGCGACGCCCTTCTTGTCCGGCGCCGTCCCCTTGGCCCCGCTGCCCGCCGAGGCGCTCGCCTCGGCCGCGCCGTCGTCCTTCTTCTCGCTTCCGCACCCGGTGAGCAGCGCGGCCGCCGCGAGCAGGGTGAGGGCCAGGGTGCCTGTCTTGCGCATGTTCGTACGTCCCCGTTGCTGAGCTGATCGGTATCGGTCCCGTGGGAGACCGTAGATCACGCCATCGAACGCACGGCCACCGCTCGCGCGAGCCCGCGCCAATCCTCGTACCGCAATGCGCCGTTGGGCCTCCGCCGCAATCCGCAGATCCTGAACACCCGCTCGAAGAAACCTTGCTCGGGACGGTTCGCCTCTCGATCTGTAGCGGATTTCTTTCGCCCGTCCTGCGAATTGTTCGTTCGAATTTTCCTCCTGGTATTCGGATATTGAAGTGCAGGTCCGTCCGCTGTCCGGACCGCCCAATGCCCTTGTGTGGGACGGGTGTTGCCGTGGTCGAGCGAGGGGCCAGCCCCAGGGGTAGTACGGGAAAGGGGAATCCGAGATCCACGCCATGGCGGTGGCGGAGGGAAACGTGGTCCCGGAGTCGGTCGCAGGCGAATTGCGGGGTGCGCGCGCCCGGTCCGGAATTACGCGGCCATCGTCGGGCTCGGTCCGATTCCGTACCCGAACGAAAAAACTGGGGTCATTGATCCACAGGCGGCGCCGGACACCCGATACTGCGGTCGGCCCTGTTCACACTGCCGGAGGGAAAGCCATGACCGCAGTCCCGCCCGTGGGTTCGTACGTCGTCGACACCGGGAACGGGAGACTGGGCCAGGTGATGGGGCGGGAGGGGCCCTACCTCCAGCTGCGGCCCTTCGGCGGTGGCCGCGAGTGGGAGTGCCGCCCCGAGGCGGCCCGCGCCGCGACCCCGTCGGAGCGGCTCAGGGCGGCGACGGCGTACGCGAACGCGCGGAGCCGGGGCGAGGTGCCCTGAGCCGCACTCCCTGGAGAGCGGGCGCGTTACTCCCGGGGGAGTAACGAGGGCTCCGCGCACCCCCGGGGAGGTACGGACGATCTCGGTCGCGGGCGCGACGAAGCGGGCCCGCCGCGACGGGACGCTGGGAACAGCCGGGCAGGCCGCGAGGGCCTTCCGGAACCCAGCCGGAGGGGGCCCGTCATGGGGTCGACCAGATCAGCACCGCCCGGGGCGCCGCCTGTGAAAGCGCCAACTGCCGCACGGCGGCGGGCCGTTCCCTGGGGTGTGCTCGCGTTGTGGGTGATCGTGCTCGCTGTCGCCGGGTCGTTCGCGGGGAGGCTGGGGGACGTCCAGCGCGACCAGACCACCGACTACCTTCCGGCCGGCGCCGACTCCACTCGGGCCGCCGCCCTCCAGGACAGGTTGCCCGGCGGCGAGATCACCAGCCTGGTGCTCGTCTACCACCGCGACGGCGGGCTGACGGCCGCCGACCGGGCCACGGCAGCCCAGCAGCTCGCCTCGATCACCGTCGCGCCGGGCACCGGGCCCGCCAGGTCGCCCGCCCGGCTGGGCGATGCCAAGGACCCCAAGGAGTTCGCGGCCACCCAGCACGGACCCGGCCTGCCGTCCAAGGACGGCGCCACCCTCATGTACACGGTGTCCACGGCGGCGCCCGCCAAGAACGACGACGCGAAGAAGGCCTTCGTCGACGACGTACGGGCGCACACGCCCGACGTGGCCGGGATGAGCGTGCGGGTCGGCGGGGACGGCGCCCTCGACGTCGACGCGCGCGGCGTGTTCGGCTCCCTCGACGGCACGCTGATGCTGGCGACCGGCCTGGTGGTCGCGCTGCTCCTGATCCTCACCTACCGCAGCCCCGTGCTGTGGCTGGTGCCGCTGGTCGTCGTCGGAGCAGGCGCGGTGTGCGCCCGCGCCGCCGTGTACGGCCTCGCCTCCTGGACCGGGATCACGGTCACCAGCCAGAGCGCGGGCATCATGACCGTCCTGGTCTTCGGCGCGGGCACCGACTACGCGCTGCTGCTCGTCGCCCGCTACCGCGACGAACTGCGCCGCACCCCGCTGCCGTACGACGCGATGCGCGCCGCCCTGCGCGGCTGCGGGCCCGCCCTGCTCGCCTCGTCCGGCACGGTCGTGGCCGGGCTGGTCTGCCTGCTCGCCGCCGACCTCAACAACATCAGGGGGCTCGGCCCGGTCGGCGCGATCGGCGTGCTCTGCGCGCTCGCCGCGATGCTGACGCTGCTGCCCGCGATCCTGGTCCTGCTCGGGCGGCGGGTGTTCTGGCCGCTGATCCCGGCGTACGGCAGCGAGCCGAGGCGGCGGGGCCGCGACCTGTTCGCCGCGATGGGAACCTCGGCAGGCAGGCGCCCAACCGCCGTACTGCTGACGGGAGTTGTGCTCCTGGGTGCTCTCGCGCTCGGTGCGTTCAACCTGCCCGGCGCCCTCAAGCAGCAGGACAGCTTCACGACCAGGCCCGAGTCGACGGTGGCCATGAGCACGCTCGCCGCCGCCTTCCCGGACCGGGGCAGCCGGCCCATCGAGGTCATGACCCCGACCGGCCGGGCCGACCGTACGCTCGCCGAGGCGCGGGCCGTCGAAGGCGTCGCGAGCGCCGAACGGGGCCGCAGCGGCGGCGGCTGGACCGAGATCGCCGTTACCGCGAAGGCCGCCCCCGAGTCGGCGGGCGAGAACGCCACCATCGGGCGGCTGCGGGCCGGGCTCACGGGCGCGCACGTCGGCGGGGCCGGCGCCCAGGCCCTCGACCTGGCCGACACCAACTCCCACGACCGGCTCGTGGTCGTCCCGCTCGTCCTCGCCTCCGTCCTGCTGGTCCTCGCCCTGCTGCTGCGCAGCCTCGTCGCGCCGCTGCTGCTCGTCGCCGCCGTCGTCGCGGTGTGGGGCGCGGCCCTCGGCATCGGCGGGCTGCTCTTCGGGCCGGTCCTCGGCTTCTCGGGCCTCGACCCGGGGCTGCCGCTGCTCACCTTCGTCTTCCTGGTGGCGCTCGGCGTGGACTACGGCATCTTCCTGATGCACCGCGCCCGCGAGGAGACCCTGCGCGGAGCCGGACCGCGCGAGGCCGCGCTGACCGCGCTGCGCACCACCGGCGGCGTGATCGCCTCGGCGGGCACGGTGCTCGCCGCGACCTTCGCGGTGCTGGCCTCGCTGCCGCTGGTGATGTTCGTCGAACTCGGCACGATCATCGCGGTCGGTGTGCTCCTGGACACCTTCCTCGTCCGCACCTACCTGGTGACCAGTGCCAATGTGCTCCTCGGACGCGGGGTCTGGTGGCCGGGCGCCCTGTCCCGCGCCCCGGAACCGGCCGCCGACGAGCCGTCGGCGCTGGTCGACTCTCCCCGATGAGGACGAGGATGGCAGGGTGGCACACGTGAACGGATCGATGGGCCCGGGGGAGCGGCTGACGGCGATGCTGCACCGCGACCCCGGGGAGAGCGCGCATCCGCTGCGGGCCGACGCGGTGCTCGCCGCCGGCGCCGGGCTTCTGGGCGCCGCCATCGCCTACGCGGACACCGCGCTGCGGCCGGACGCGCTCGGCTGGGCGCTGCTCGCCGGAGCCGCGCTCGCCCTCGTGGCGCGGCGTCGTCGGCCGATGGCGGCCCTCGCCGTGATCGTGGCCTGCATCGCCCCGTACCAACTCCTCGACAACGCCCACATGGGGCCCATGCCGATCGCGATGACCGCGCTGTACACGGTCGCCGCGACCGGCACGGTCCGCCGGGCGGTGACCGTCGGCGCGTGCGTCGTGGGCTTCGCCGTCACCGGCATGTCGTTCAACGGGGTCCACCGGGTCTTCGACGTGTTCCGGACCTCCGGCTGGCTGGTGGCCGCGCTCGTCTTCGGCGTCGCCCTGCGCAACTCCCGCGCCTACGTGGCCGAACAGCGGGCCGTCGCCGCCCGCGAGACCGAGCGCAAGCTCACCGAGGAACGCCTGCGCATCGCCCGCGACCTGCACGACCTGCTCGCCCACAGCATCACCCTGATCGGGGTGCGCACCTCGGTCGCCGCCCATGTCCTGACCGCCACCCCCGACCGGCTCGACCGGGCCGCGGTCGCGGCCGCCCTCGACTCGATCGCCGACACCTGCCGCGAGGCCCGGGCCGAACTGCGCACCACGCTGACCGTGCTGCGCGCCGACGAGCACGGGCCGCTGCCCGATCTCACGGGGCTGCCCGATCTGGCCCGTACCGCGAAGGCGGAGCTCACCGTGGCCACCGGCGGTGCGCACGTCCCGCCCGCCGTGGGCGCGGCCGCCTACCGGATCGTCCAGGAGTCCCTGACCAACGCCGTGCGTCACGCGGGCCCCGACGCCGCTGCCCGGGTGCGCGTCGAGGCGGTGGACGCGGTGCTCGAGGTCACCGTCACCGACGACGGCCGGGGCGGCGCCGCCGGGGGGTCCGGCTTCGGGATCGTCGGGATGGGGGAGCGGGCCCGCAGCGTGGGCGGCACCTTGGAGGCGGGGCCGCGCCCCGACGGCGGCTTCGAGGTCACCGCGCGCCTGCCGCTCGTACCCCGCCCGGACGACCGCCCCCTGGAGGCCACCGCATGACCGCCGTTCCGGACGAGCGCGACCGGGCCATCCGGGTGCTGCTCGCCGACGACCAGACGCTCGTGCGCTCGGCCTTCGCGATGCTCGTCGACTCGGCCCCCGACATGGCCGTCGTCGGCGAGGCGGGCACCGGCGCGGAGGCCGTGGCCCTGGCCCACTCGGCGCGGGCCGACGTCGTCGTCATGGACCTGCGGATGCCGGGCACCGACGGCATCGAGGCGACCCGCCTGATCGCCGCCGCCGAGGACCTCGCCGGGGTCAGGGTGCTCGTCCTCACCACGTACGACACCGACGAGAACGTGCTGGAAGCGCTGCGGGCCGGGGCCTCCGGATTCCTGGTCAAGGACACCCGCCCCGCCGAACTCCTCGACGCCATCCGCACGGTGGCCGCCGGTGAGGCGCTGCTCTCGCCCGGGCCGACGGCGAGCCTGATCGCCCGCGTCCTGCGCGCCCCGCGGCCTCTGCCGGGCGGCGGCCCCGACGCCCTCGCCCCGCTCTCCGACCGCGAACGCCAGGTGCTCACCCTGGTCGCCCGGGGCCTGAACAACACCGAGATCGCCGACGCCCTCGCGCTGAGCCCGCTCACCGCCAAGACCCATGTGAGCCGGATCATGGGCAAGTCCGGGGTGCGCGACCGGGCCCAGCTGGTGATCCTGGCGTACGAGTCGGGGCTCGTGGTGCCGGGAGCCTGAGCCCGCCCGGCCTCAGCCCTGGCCGGGTCCGTCCGTGGGGTCGGCCGGCTTGATCAGGGAGTCGTCGGAGGGCCGGGTCCGGGTGGTGCCCTTGGCGGGATCCGACGCGGCAGGCAGCGGGGCGAGCTCGGTGCCGTTCCAGCGCAGGGTGGTGGCGGACTCGCGGTTCCGGCCGCCCGCGGGCTCCGTGACGATGAGGTCGGTGCCCAGCGTCGCGGCGCTCGTCCCGGGACGCCCCGCGTACTCGAGCACGGCGTGCGCCTGCTCGCCGACGGCGGTGTACACCCACAGGATCGTGCGGCCCAAGTCGTCGTAGGCGAGCACGAGTTCACGCTTTCCGTCACCCGTGAGGTCGGCGTACGCGGGTGGCCGCAGCCGGCACGACGAGCCGTCCGGGCAGTCCTTGAGGCCGCTCTGCACCGCGCGGTCGGTCGCCGGGTCGGCGGCGAGCAGCCGCACCCCGTCGACCCGGGCCAGATCCCCGTCCGGCACGGTCACCCCCGGCACCGCGGCGCGCGCGTGGAAGCCCTGGCCGGGCCGGGTGGGCGTGGCGCCGGCGGTGTGGTCGGGCCACAGCGGCGACGCGGTCGCCGACGCGGCGGGCGTCGCCGCCGGCCCGTCGTCCCGCACCCCCTCGCCCGCCGAGCAGCCCCCGAGGGCCAGCACGGCCAGCACACAGGCCGTCGCGCGGGCACGGCGACCGGTCGTGGGCAGCGGCATTCCGTCCGTCCAGGTGGGGTGAGGGCATCTGCATGCGGAGACCTGACACAGGAGAAGAGGCTCCTGCTGCCGCAATGGTGCCCCATCCCCCTGTGCAATCCCCCCGAGCCACCCCCACCCGCCCCCCACCCCGCCCTCGCAACACCGGGCCCCCCGGGCCGAGACACCCCGGCGTGATCCCTGCCACGTCGCCGGGGGACCTCCGGGCGCGCGCCGGGGTTCGGGGCGGGTGGGGTGGGGCGTGCAGGACAATGGGGTGCATGAGTCTGTTCCGTGATGACGGCGTCGTGCTGCGCACCCAGAAGCTCGGGGAGGCCGACCGCATCATCACGCTGCTCACGCGCAACCACGGGCGGGTGCGGGCGGTGGCTCGGGGGGTGCGGCGGACCAAGTCCAAGTTCGGGGCGCGGCTCGAACCGTTTTCGCACGTCGACGTGCAGTTCTTCGCGCGGGGCAGCGAACTCGTCGGCCGCGGGCTCCCGTTGTGCACGCAGAGTGAGACCATCGCTCCGTACGGTGGCGGGATCGTCACGGACTACGCCCGGTACACCGCGGGCACCGCCATGCTGGAGACGGCGGAACGGTTCACCGACCATGAGGGCGAGCCGGCCGTGCAGCAGTACCTGCTCCTGGTGGGCGGGCTGCGCACGCTCGCCCGCGGTGAGCACGCCCCGCACCTCATCCTCGACGCGTTCCTGCTGCGCTCGCTGGCCGTCAACGGCTATGCCCCGAGTTTCGAGGATTGCGCGAAATGCGGCATCCACGGCCCCAACCGGTTCTTCTCCGTGGCGGGCGGCGGCGTCATATGCGGTGACTGCCGCGTGCCCGGCAGCGTCGTACCCTCTGCGGAGGCCATCGGTCTGCTCAGCGCGCTGCTCACGGGGGACTGGGCGACGGCGGACGCCAGTGAGCCGAGGCATGTGCGGGAGGGCAGCGGGCTCGTATCGGCCTATCTGCACTGGCACTTGGAGCGCGGCCTGCGCTCCCTGCGGTACGTAGAGAAGAACTGAGCATCTAGGGAGAGAGCTCCACATGGCAGTACGCGGAATCCTGGGCGGGCGGTCGCGGCGTGACTACAAGACCCCCGAACCGCACCCCTCGGGCGCGGTGCCGCCGAAGATCCCGGCGGAGCTGGTGCCCAACCACGTCGCCTGCGTCATGGACGGCAACGGCCGCTGGGCCAAGGAGCGCGGCCTGCCCCGCACCGAGGGCCACAAGGTCGGCGAGGGCGTCGTCCTCGACGTGCTCAAGGGCTGTCTGGAGATGGGCGTCAAGAACCTCTCCCTGTACGCCTTCTCGACGGAGAACTGGAAGCGCTCGCCCGAAGAGGTCCGCTTCCTCATGAACTTCAACCGCGACGTCATCCGGCGCCGCCGCGACGAGATGAACGAGCTGGGCATCCGCATCCGCTGGGTGGGCCGCATGCCCAAGATGTGGAAGTCCGTCGTCCAGGAGCTCCAGGTCGCCCAGGAGCAGACCGTCGACAACGACGCCATGACGCTGTACTTCTGCGTCAACTACGGCGGCCGCGCCGAGGTCGCCGACGCCGCGCAGGCCATCGCGCGCGACGTCGCCGCCGGGAAGCTCGACCCGTCGAAGGTGAACGAGAAGACCTTCGCGAAGTACCTGTACTACCCGGACATGCCTGACGTCGATCTCTTCCTGCGGCCCAGCGGCGAGCAGCGCACGTCCAACTACCTGATCTGGCAGTCCAGTTACGCCGAGATGGTCTTCCAGGACGTGCTGTGGCCCGACTTCGACCGGCGTGACCTGTGGCGGGCCTGCCTGGAGTTCGCCTCCCGCGACCGCCGCTTCGGGGGCGCCATCCCGAACGAGGCGCTGGCCGCCCTGGACAAGTCGGGGGACCTCCCTCGCGCGTGAGGCGCCGCCAAGGAGAAGAGGCCCGTGCGCGCGGCGCCGGGCCTCAGGGGGTGGGGGCGGGCCCCGGGAGAGGGGCCCGCGCCGGGTGCTAGGACGCCGGTGAGGCGGCGCAGGACTCGCAGGTGCCGAAGATCTCCACCGTGTGCGCCACGTTCACATAGCCGTGCTGGGACGCGATCGACTCGGCCCACTTCTCGACCGCCGGCCCCTCGACCTCGACCGCCTTGCCGCACACCCGGCACACCAGGTGATGGTGGTGGTCGCCCGACGAGCAGCGCCGGTACACCGACTCCCCGTCGCTGGTGCGCAGCACGTCCACCTCGCCCGCGTCCGCGAGGGACTGGAGCGTGCGGTAGACGGTGGTCAGGCCCACCGAGTCGCCCCGGTGCTTGAGCATGTCGTGCAATTCCTGCGCACTGCGGAACTCGTCCACCTCGTCCAGCGCCGCCGCCACCGCGGCACGCTGCCGGGTCGACCGGCCTCGTACGGGGGCGGTATTCGACCCGCCGAGTGGCGCTGTCGTCACAGGTGCCTCCATGCCTTGACCCGTACAAACTCTCCTTGGGCCATTGTGCCAGCTCCCGCTCAGGCCGTGACCTCGCCGGCCGGGGCCTTTGCGGGGGCGGGCACGTCGAGTCCGCACTCGCCCTCGGCCGGCGCGGCCGCCGCGGCCCGGGCCCGCCGCCTGGCGAGCGGGGTCGCGAGCGCCGTCAGGACGATGAAGATCGCGATCGTGAAGAGGACGATGACGGCGCCGGGCGGGACGTCCTCGTAGTACGTGACGACGGTTCCGCTGAGGGTCACCGTCACGCCGATCGCCACCGCGATCGCGAAGGTCAGGGCGAAGCTGCGGGACAGCTGCTGGGCGGCCGCGACCGGCACCACCATCAGGGCGGAGACCAGGAGCAGGCCGACCACGCGCATGGCCACGGTCACGGTGACCGCGGCCGTGACCGCCGTCAGGAGGTTCAGGGCGCGCACCGGCAGACCCGTCACCCGTGCGAACTCCTCGTCCTGGCTGACCGCGAACAGCTGGCGCCGCAGGCCGATGGTGACCAGCAGGACGAAGGCGGCCAGGAGGCCGATCGCCCAGACGTCGGACGGGGAGACCGTCGAAAGGGAGCCGAAGAGATAGGAGTTGAGGTTGGCCGTGGAGCCGCCCGGCGCGAGGTTGATGAAGAGCACACCGCCCGCCATGCCGCCGTAGAAGAGCATCGCGAGCGCGATGTCGCCGCGCGTCTTGCCGTACCAGCGGATCAGCTCCATCGTGACCGCGCCGAGGACGGAGACGAGCGTGGCCATCCAGACCGGCGAGGTGGACAGCAGGAAACCGAGGCCGACGCCGGTCATCGCCACGTGCCCGATGCCGTCGCCCATCAGCGCCTGGCGGCGCTGGACGAGGTAGATCCCGACGGCGGGCGCGGTGATCCCGACGAGGACGGCGGCGATCAACGCCCGTTGCATGAAGGGGGAGTTCAGGAGTTCCATCATGATCAGCTCAGCAGTCCCGTGCGTACCGGCTCGGCGGCCGTGTGCGGATGTACGTGGTCGTGGCCGGGCAGGGCGTGCTGTCCGACCGCCCTCGGCGGCGGGCCGTCGTGCACGACGCATCCGTCGCGCAGCACCACCGCCCGGTCGATCAGCGGCTCCAGGGGGCCGAGTTCGTGCAGGACGAGCAGGACCGAGGCGCCGGCCGCGACCTGCTCGCGCAGGGTCGCGGCGAGGATCTCCTGGCTCTCGATGTCGACGCCCGCCATGGGCTCGTCCATGATCAGGAGTTCCGGGTCGGCTGCCAGGGCCCGCGCGATCAGCACGCGCTGGTGCTGGCCGCCGGAGAGGGCGTCCACGGAGTCCTTGGCCCGGTCGGCGAGGCCGACCGCCGCGATCGCCCGGTCGACGGCCTCGCGGTCGGCCTTGCGCAGGATCCCGAAGCGCGTCCGCGAGAGCCGCCCCGAGGAGACGACCTCGCGGATCGTCGCGGGCACCCCGCCCGCGGCGGTCGTGCGCTGCGGTACGTAGCCGACGCGGCCCCATGCGCGGAAGCGGCGCCGGGGCGTTCCGAAGATCTCCACCGAGCCGCCGCTGAGCGGCACCTGCCCGATGATCGTCCGGATCGCGGTGGACTTGCCCGAACCGTTCGCGCCGAGCAGCGCGACGACCTCGCCGCGGTGCACGGCGAGATCGATGCCGCGCAGCACGGGGCGCGAGCCGAGCTCGGCCGTCACCTTGGTGAGCGATATGACGGGCTCCATGGCAGGTGCCTCCCCAGCGGGTGGACGGATGGTCACTTGGCGCCGAGCGCGGTCGTGAGGGCGGTGAGGTTGGACCGCATCACCGAGAAGTAGTCGGTGCCCTTGGACTTGTCGGTGATGCCCTCAAGGGGGTCGAGTACATCAGTCTTGAGGGAGGCGTCCGACGCCAGGGTCTTGGCGGTCTTGTCGCTGACCAGCGTCTCGTAGAAGACGGTGGTGACGCCGTCGGCCTTCGCCATCTTCTGGAGGTCCTTGATCCGGGCCGGGCTCGGCTCGGAGTCGGGGTCGAGGCCGTTGATGGCCTCCTCGGTCAGCCCGTAGCGCTCGGCGAGGTAGCCGAAGGCCGCGTGGGTCGTGATGAAGACCTTCGACTTGAGGGCCTTGTTGTTCTTCAGGGCCGCCGCGTACTCCTGGTCGAGGTCGCCGAGCTTCTTGACCAGGGCGTCGGTGTTCTTCCGGTAGTCCGCCGCGTGGGCCGGGTCGGCCTTCGCCAGGGCGGCGCCGACGCCCTTGGCGACCTCGGCGTACTTCACCGGGTCCAGCCAGATGTGCGGGTCGTCGCCGGTCTCCGCGTGGCTGTGGCCGTGGTCGGCGTGGTCCTCCTCGCCCGCGGCGTGGTCGTGCTCGGCGGCGTGGCCGCCCACCTCGTTGCCGTGCTTCTCCATCGTGGTGAGCGTCGAGGCGTCGACCTTGGTCTTGACGTCGGCCTGCTTGACGGCCGCGTCGACGGCGGGCTGAAGGCCCTTGAGGTAGACGACCGCGCCGGCGTCGTTGAGCTTCGCGGTCTGCTTCGCGCTGATCTCCAGGTCGTGCGGCTCCACGCCCGGCTTCGTCAGGTTGGAGACCGAGACGTGGTCCCCGCCTATCTGCTCGGTCAGGAACTGCAAGGGGTAGAACGACGCCACCACGTCCAGCTTGCCGTCCTTCTTCCCGTCGGCCGCCGCGCCCGCTCCGCAGGCGGTGAGGGCCGTGAGACCGAGGAGGGCGGCGCAGGAGAGGGCGGCCGGGGGTATGAGGCGTCGTACGTTCATGACATCCATTTTCAACAAGGATGGAAACGGTTGTCAATAATCTGTGCGGACCGCCCCGTGTGAGGAGCGGTGGACGAGAACCGATTTGATACAGGGGGTGCGGCCGCCGCTAATCTGAGGCATTCGCCGTTCCCCCGTTCGTCGTCGTCGTTAATGAAGAGAGCACCGTGGCCGCCGACAAGATCGACACCATCGTCAACCTGAGCAAGCGCCGTGGCTTCGTCTACCCGTGCAGCGAGATCTACGGAGGCCAGAAGGCCGCCTGGGACTACGGGCCGCTGGGTGTCGAGCTGAAGGAGAACCTGAAGCGCCAGTGGTGGCGCTACATGGTCACCTCGCGCGAGGACGTCGTCGGCATCGACTCGTCGGTGATCCTGGCCTCCGAGGTCTGGGAGGCCTCCGGTCACGTCGCGACCTTCACCGACCCGCTCACCGAGTGCACCTCCTGCCACAAGCGCTTCCGCGCGGACCACCTCGAAGAGGCCTACGAGGAGAAGCACGGCAAGGCCCCCGAGAACGGCCTCGCCGACCTCAACTGCCCCAACTGCGGCAACAAGGGCACCTTCACCGAGCCCAAGAACTTCTCGGGCCTGCTCTCCACCCACCTCGGCCCGACCCAGGACTCCGGCTCGGTCGCCTACCTGCGCCCCGAGACCGCGCAGGGCATCTTCACCAACTTCGGCCAGGTCCAGCAGACTTCCCGCAAGAAGCCGCCGTTCGGCATCGCGCAGATGGGCAAGTCCTTCCGCAACGAGATCACGCCGGGCAACTTCATCTTCCGCACCCGCGAGTTCGAGCAGATGGAGATGGAGTTCTTCGTCAAGCCCGGCGAGGACGAGCAGTGGCAGGAATACTGGATGGAGCAGCGCTGGAACTGGTACACGGGCCTCGGCCTGCGTGAAGAGAACATGCGCTGGTACGAGCACCCCGCCGAGAAGCTCTCGCACTACTCCAAGCGCACCGCGGACATCGAGTACCGCTTCAGCTTCGGCGGCAGCGAGTGGGGCGAGCTGGAAGGTGTGGCCAACCGCACCGACTACGACCTCACCGCGCACTCCAAGGCCTCCGGCCACGACCTGGTCTACTTCGACCAGGAGGCCGGCGAGCGCTGGACGCCGTACGTCATCGAGCCCGCGGCCGGTGTCGGCCGGGCCATGCTGGCGTTCCTGCTCGACGCGTACAGCGAGGACGAGGCGCCCAACGCCAAGGGCGTCATGGAGAAGCGCGCCGTGATGCGCCTCGACCCGCGCCTTGCGCCGGTCAAGGTCGCCGTCCTGCCGCTGTCCCGCAACGCGCAGCTCTCGCCGAAGGCCAAGGGCCTGGCGGCGGACCTGCGGCAGAACTGGAACATCGAGTTCGACGACGCGGGCGCGATCGGCCGCCGCTACCGCCGCCAGGACGAGATCGGCACGCCGTTCTGCGTGACCGTCGACTTCGACACCCTCGACGACAACGCGGTGACCGTGCGCGAGCGCGACACGATGGCCCAGGAGCGGGTGTCCCTGGACCAGATCCAGCAGTACCTCGGCAGCAGGCTGCTGGGCTGCTGAACCGGGTGCACCTCCGGGGGCACCGCCCCCGGCCCCCGCGTTCGCCCGCGGACCGTGCGGGACGGGGCGCGCCCAGGCGGTGAAGCCGCGCCCATGGCGCGGCCCCGCGCCCCGTTGTCAGCACCGCGAAGCCCCGGACTCCTCGGCCAGGAATCCGGGGCTTCTCCCTTGCCGCGTACGGGAGTTACGGCTTGCGCAGGGCGACCACCGCGCAGGCCACCGCCATCGGGAGCTCCGCCGCCAGGGCCAGGGTCAGGGCGGTGGGGAGGTCGCCGGGGGCCGCCGTCGTCACGTCGAACCAGGCGTCCATCACCAGGAGCGCCGCCGTCGCCGCGGCGATCTGCGAGGCGCGCGGGTCCTTCCTCTTCAGCAGGACGCCCGTGCCGGTCAGACCCACCGCGAGCAGCGCGTCCAGACCGATCCACGCCGTCGACCAGTTGGAGACCTCCGTGGTCTGCGGCAGTGTCCTGGCGAGCACCACCATCCACGGCACCAGTGCCACCCCGGCCCCGGTCAGGACCGTCGCGAGACGCGGCCGGCGGCGCAGCATGCCCGAAGCGCCCACGACGGTACGGGACGCGCGGCTCGTACGGATCTGCGGGGCGACGAGAGTCATGGCGGCGGGCTCCTTCCGGCCCGGCGGTCCCTCCGCCCGAGCACAGCAACAAGACTCCCGTTCCGAGGGACTCCGGTCAGTAACGCGGCTGTCCGAACCGGGGGTGGTGCTGGCTATACCCCCGGGCGGGCAGCAGCGTGATGGCAGCGCTCCGACCAGCCCAACTACGCTGTGCACATGGCAACTCCCGGCCCGCTGCGGCGCGCATACGTCTGGACCGCCGCGCACGCACCGTGGTCGGCGTGGGCCTGGCGCAACACCGCCCTCGTGACGGCCGCCGTACCCGTGGCGGTACCCGCGGTGCTCGCCCTCGCGTACACGTTCTCCAACCCCGGGCACCTCTTCAAGACCCTCGCCTTCGTGCTCCTGCTCGCCCCGCTGCTCACCCTGCTCCAGCGCAGCCGCTTCTGGTCGCTGGCCGGGCTCGACATCCCGAGGATCCACTGGGCCCAGCCGTGGTACCGGCCGCGCGGGCTCACTCTGCGCCTCGGCGCCGAATCGACCTGGCGGCAGTTCGGTTACCACCTGCTCGTCTCCCCGCTCGTCGCGCTCGGCGGGGCCCTGGTCGTGCTCGGCTGGGCCACCGGCGTCGCCTGCGCCCTCGTCTTCTCCTGGGTGTGGGCGCTGCCCGTCGACGACCGGCCCACCGGCTGGACCGGGGACTACGTCGTCTTCACCGTCCTCGGCGTCGTGCTGCTCCTCGCCACCCCCTGGTTCGCGGCCCTCGTCGCCCGGCTCGACGGCGCCGCGGCCACCGTCCTGCTCGGCCCCAACCGCGCCAGGGAACTGGAACGCCGCGTCGAGGACCTCGCCGAGAGCCGGGCCGGCATCCTCGACGCCGCCGACCTGGAGCGCCGCCGCATCGAGCGGGACCTGCACGACGGCGCCCAGCAGCGCCTCGTCTCGCTCGCCATGAACCTCGGCATCGCCCGCGCCACCCTCACCGACCTGCCGCCCGAAGCCCGGGCCGTCATCGACGAGGCGCACCGCGAGGCCAAGGAAGCCATCGAGGAACTCAGCAATCTCGTACGGGGCCTGCACCCGGCCGTACTGGAGGACCGCGGCCTCGACGCCGCGATATCCGGCATCGCGGCCCGCGCCCCCTTCCCCGTCGAACTCATCGTGGACCTGCCCGAACGCCCCTCGCCCACGGTCGAGGCCGTCGCCTACTTCGTCGTCTCCGAAACCCTCGCCAACGTCGCCAAGCACGCCCGCGCGACACGCTGTTCCGTCGAGGTCCGCCGCCGCGCCCAGCTCCTGACGATCACCGTCGGCGACAACGGCGTGGGCGGCGCCGACCCCGCGGGCGGCACCGGACTGCTCGGCCTGCGCAAGCGCGTAGGGTCGGTCGACGGAAGCATCAGGATCAACAGCCCCCACGGGGGCCCGACCGTCATCACTGTGGAGTTGCCGTGCGGGCTGTGATCGCCGAGGATTCGGTGCTGCTGCGGATAGGCCTCGTCAAGGTCCTGGAAATGGCCGGATTCGAGGTCGCCGCCGAGGCCGGGGACGCCGAGGGCCTGCTCCGGGCCGTCGAGGAACACCAGCCGAAGCTGGCACTCGTCGACGTCCGGATGCCGCCCGGCTTCACCGACGAGGGGGTGCGCGCCGCCCTGATGATCCGTCAACAGTGGCCGGAGACATCCGTGTTGCTGCTGTCGCAGTTCGTCGAGGAGCGGTACGCGGCCGACCTGCTGGCCACCCAGACCGGCGGCATCGGCTATCTGCTCAAGCAGCGGGTCGCCGACGTGGAGGAGTTCATTGACGCACTCAAGCGGGTCGCGGCGGGCGGCACCGCGCTCGACCCGCAGGTCGTCGCCCAGCTGCTCCTGCGCCGCGGCGGCGGGCCCGACCCGCTGGAGCGGCTCACCCCGCGCGAACGCGACGTCCTCAAGCTCATGGCGGAGGGCCGCTCCAACGCGGGCATCGCCGCCGAACTCGTCGTGAGCGAGAGCGCGGTGGCCAAACACATCAACAACATCTTCGCCAAGCTCGACCTGCCGGTCGCCGACGGCGACCACCGCCGGGTCCTCGCGGTCCTGCGCTTCCTGGACGGCGGCCCGGCATGACCGCCACCGAGCAGCGCGAGGCGCCCAAGGGCGCGGCGCCCCACGGCGGGGCGGAGGGGCGCCCCCGCCACCGCACCGCGTGGATCATCGTGGCGATCATCGGCGCCCTGGGCGTCGTGGCCCCGTTCACCCTCTCGTTCGTGGCCGACTCCATCAGCAAGTCGGCCCCGTACGAGAGCCCTCTCAACGGCCGCCCCCACGCGGTCGCGGCCGTCGAGGTGGACTCCGGCGCCGCGCGGCTCACCGTAGGGACCGGGCCCGCCGGGAAGGTCACGATCAACGGGAAGCTCACCTGGTCGGTGAAGCGGCCCAAGGTCAAGGAGACCTGGGACGGCGACACCCTCAAGGTGCGCACCAGCTGCAACGGATTCGTCGACGAGTACGTCCAGAACTGCCAGATCGACCTCAACCTGGCCGTCCCCGCCGACGTCCGCCTGAAGGTGAAGAGCGGCTCCGGCGAGGTCAAGGTCCGCGACGTGGCGGGCCCGGTCGACCTCTCCGGCGGCTCCGGCGGCGTGAAGCTGCGCGGGCTCAAGGGCACGGTCCGGGCCAAGGTGGGCTCCGGCGAGCTCACGGCGGACCAACTGGCCTGCTCCGAGGCCGACTTGGAGGCCGGATCCGGCACCGTCAACGCCGAGTTCCTCGCCGCGCCGCGGCAGGTGAAGGCCAAGGCGGGATCGGGCACCGTCTCCCTGACCGTGCCGAACGGCACCCGCTACCAGGTGTTGGGCGGGTCGGGATCGGGCGCCCGGAACATCCAGCAGGAGCTGATCGACCCGGGATCGGACCGGGTCATCGACGCCTCCACCGGCTCCGGCACGGTCACCGTCGGCTATCCGCAGTTCTGAAGCCGCGCCCCGCCCACTCATGCCGCGCGTTGGGCAGCCTCGGCCCCGTCGCGCATGAGCGGCCGGAACCGCCGAGCCCGGGAGCGCCCGGGCCCGGAGCCGCTCGGCCCGGGAGGAGCTCCGCCCCGGAGCCGCTCGGCCCGGCAGCAGGAGGATGGCCGCACACCGCCGGGCCGACCGAGGCGGCGGCACCGGGCCGCCCTACCGCTTCAGCCCCTGGAGCAGGAGGTCGACCACCGCGCCGAAGTCGTCCCCGATGGACGGGCGGGACCACTCCGCCGCGTACACCGGATCGTGGAAGCGGCCCGTCGCGTCGAACACCGCCCGTGCCGAGACGGCCGGTGACTCGTACGGAATCGTGAACTCGCCCCGGGCCACGCCGAACCGGATGATCACCGTGAGCTGGCCGACCAGCTCCGCTATGTGCTCCTCCACGACCCTGCTGTTCTCCCGGAGCAGCACCTCGTACGTCCGGAACAGCTCCGGGTCGTCGCCCGCCTTGTGCAGCTTCGCCTGGAACAGCTCGCTCAGCCAGAGCCGCAGCACGACGCCCGACTCCAGGTCCTGGCGGGCCGCGATGTCCCGCAACAGATCCGTCGAGCGGTTCAGCCACCGCTCGGTGACCGCCTCCCGCAACGCGGCCTTCGTACGGAAGTGGCGATAGACACTGCCGTGGCTCACGCCGAGCTGGCGCGCGACATCGACGACCGTGGCCTTCGCCGGGCCGTGGCGGCGCAGCACCTCCTCGGTCGCGACGAGGATGCGCTCGGCGGTCAGGGGTTCCGTGCTCATGGCCATGACGTTACCTGCCGCTCGAAAGGGCCCGCCGGGCCTGTGGACAACGCCGGTCACGGGGTTGTCCACAGGCCCGGGCGGATGCGGCGCCGGGTCCCGGACTCGGCGACGAACGCTCAGTGCTCACTGTCCAGGTGGGCCATCTGGGCCTGCGGGTACCGGTCGCCCGCCGCCGCGCCCGCGGGGACGGCGGCCTCGATCGCGGCCAGGTCGGCCGCGGTGAGGTCCACGTCCAGGGCGCCGAGCGCCTCGGTCAGCCGGTCCCGGCGGCGCGCACCGACCAGCGGCACGATGTCCGCGTCGTACCGGGGCCCCTGCGCGAGCACCCAGGCGATGGCGGTCTGCGCGACCGAGACGCCCTTCTGCTCGGCGATCTTCCGCAGCGCGTCGACGAGGTCGAGGTTGTGCTGGAGGTTCTCGCCCTGGAAGCGCGGGCTCATGCCGCGGAAGTCGCCCGCGGCCAGCTGCCGGTCACGCGAGAAGTGCCCGCTGATCAGGCCGCGCGAGAGCACCCCGTACGCGGTGATGCCGATGCCCAGTTCGCTCGCCGTCGGCAGGATCTCGGCCTCGATGCCGCGCGAGATCAGCGAGTACTCGATCTGGAGGTCCGAGATGGGAGCCACGGCGGCGGCCCGCCGCAGGGTGGCCGCGCCGACCTCGGACAGGCCGATGTGCCGTACGTGTCCGGCCTCGACCAGCTCGGCGATGGCGCCGACGGTCTCCTCGATCGGCACGTCCGGGTCGACCCGGGCGATCCGGTAGATGTCGATGTGGTCGACGCCCAGGCGCTGCAACGAGTATGCGGCGAAGTTCCGGACCGCGGCGGGCCGTCCGTCGTACCCCGACCAGCCGCCGTCCGGGTCGCGCAGCGCGCCGAACTTCACGCTGGTCAGCGCCTTTTCGCGAGCCGATGCGGGGGCGGAACGCAGCGCCTCGCCGATCAGCATCTCGTTGTGGCCCATGGCGTAGAAGTCGCCGGTGTCCAGCAGGGTGACGCCGGCGTCGAGCGCGGCATGGATGGTGGCGATGGACTCGTCGCGGTCGGCCTCTCCGTACAGCGCGGACATGCCCATGCAGCCGAGGCCGAGCGCGGAGGTCCGGGGGCCGGTCGTTCCGAGGGTGCGGGTTCGCATGAGGGGGCTCCTTGGTGGTGGGGTGTGTGTCCACCATGACATGACAGATGACAGATTTCAATATCTGTCATTCGTCATTCGTCAGGAGGGCAGGGGCGGGGTGGGGTGGGGGTTGGGGGCAGGGCCAGCGGTTAGTCGTTAGCCGTCAGCCCTCCGTGGATAGCCGTCAGCCGTCACCTGTCATCCGTCATCCGTCAGGCCACCTCCCCCACCCACCCCCTCCCGGCGTCAGGTCGGGCCCCACGGCGAAGGGCCCGGAACGTGGCATACGTTCCGGGCCCTTCGCCGTCGCGGCTCACCGGCTCACCGCATGAGGCGCGGCAGCCGCAGGCTCAGCAGCGTCGTCAGGACGATCAGGCCGAGCTGCGCGAGGAGCGTGACGACCAGCGCGTCGCGCATGCCCATCGAGGGGGCCAGCGCCAGGAAGAGGGTGCCCAGGGTGGCGACGCCCAGGGCGAGCGCGGACTGCTGGGTGGTGACCACCACGCCGCTGCCCACACCGGCCCGGTCGGACGGTATGTCGGAGAGCATCAGCCGGATGAGGACCGGGAGTTGGAGCCCCTGGCCGAGTCCGGCGACGGCTACACCCGGGGCGAGTTCGGCGACGCTGAGGCCCGACCAGCCGCGCCACACGGTCAGCACGACCAGTGCGATGCCCACGGTCTGGATCACGCCGCCCGCGGTGACCACGCGGGTGCCGAAGCGGCCGATGAGCCGGGGACCGGCGAGGGAGGCGGCGAAGAAGGCGAGCGCCATCGGGACGAGGGCGAGTCCGGCCGCGACCGGTCCCATCCGCAGACCCTGTTGGAGGACCACGGCGACCACGAACATGAAGCCGCTGAAGCCGATCGAGAACGGCACCACCATCACCAGACCGCGCCGCAGAGAATCCATCTCCAGCAGGCTCGGCGGCACGAGCGGGGTCCGGCCGAGCCGGTCCGCGCGCCGCTCCACCAGGAAGAACGCGGTGGCCGCGAACGGGAAGACGCCGAGCGAGACCCAGGTCCACAGCGGCCAGCCCGCCGCTCGCCCCTCGGTCAGCGGCAGCAGCAGCGAGATCAGGGAGAGCGCCAGGAGCAGGGTGCCCGCCACGTCGATCGTGGTCGGCCGGTCCGAGCGGGTCTCCGGCACCGAGCGGGCGGTCAGGAGGATGCCGACGACGGCGACCGGCACGTTCACCAGGAACACCGAGCGCCAGCCGGTCCCGGCGATGTCGGCCGCGACCAGGACGCCGCCGAGGATCTGCCCGGCCACCATGGACAGGCCCGCGGTGGCTCCGTACAGGCTCATCGCCTTGGCGCGGCGCGGGCCCCGGGTGGTGGCCTGAATGGTGGCCAGGACCTGCGGCATCATCAGCGCGGCGGCGGCACCCTGTGCCACCCGCGCGCCGACCAGGGTCCACGCGCTGGGCGCGAGGCCGCAGGCGAGGGAGGTGAGGCCGAAGGCCGCCATGCCGATCAGGAAGAGCCTGCGCCGGCCCGCCATGTCGCCGAGGCGCCCGCCGAGCACCAGCAGGACGGCGTAGGCGACGCCGTATCCGGCGACCACGAGCTCCAGCAGGGCCGGACCCGCGGCGAGGTCGCTGTCCATGGACGGCAGGGCGACGTTGACGATGAAGAAGTCGATCAGCGGCAGGGCCGCGCCCAGCAGTACCGTGAACAGCCCGAGCGGCCCGATCACCGCCCCGTGTTCGGTGACCGGGACAGTGGGGGAGTAGGTGGAGGGGTTGGAGGTCGTCCGTACCGTTGTTTCACTCACGGGGAAGACGATCCTCCTCTCCTGAGCCTGGTACCAGAGTCTCCTTATCCTGGTACAAGCACTACCTGGAAACCGGCTGACAAGCCCCCGCGGGTGCGGCACCCTGAAGCCATGAGCACTGTGGCCCCCGCGAGCGACGTCCGCCGTCACGAGTTGGCCGATTTCCTGCGCAGCCGCCGCGAGCGCATCACCCCCGAGCAGGTGGGGCTGCCTCCAGGGCGGCGCCGGCGCACCCCGGGGCTGCGCCGCGAGGAGGTCGCGCAGCTCTCCGCCGTCGGGGTCACCTGGTACACGTGGCTGGAGCAGGCCCGCGACATCCAGGTGTCCCCGCAGGTCCTGGACGCGCTGGCGCGAGCGCTGCTGCTCGACTCCAGCGAGCGCAGCCACCTCTTCTCGCTGGCCGGCGCCCTCGATCCGGCTCCCCACTGGGCGTGCCCGAACGTCACCCCGGCGCTGCGCGCGATGATCGACCAGCTGGGGCCGATTCCGGCCTGCATCCAGAACAGCCGGTACGACATCCTCGCGTACAACACCACCTATGGCCGGCTGCTCTGCGATCTCGACGCGCTGCCGCCCGAGGACCGCAACTGCCTGTGGCTGGCCTTCACCAACCCCGACTGGCGGGCCTCCGTCGTCGACGTCGCGGAGGTGAACCGGGTGATGGCCGCCAAGTTCCGCGCCTCGATGGCCGAGCACCTCGCCGAACCGGCCTGGAAGGCGCTGCTCGCCCGGCTGGACGGGGCGTCGGCCGAGTTCCGCGAGGTGTGGGCCCGGCACGAGGTGGTCAACCAGGGCGGCAAGACGAAGCATCTGCGCAACGCCCACGTGGGCCTGTTGTCCGTCGAGCACACCAACCTGTGGCTCGGCCCCTCGGCGGGGCCGCGCGTGGTGATGTACGTGCCGACCGACGACGAGACCCGCGGGCGCCTCGAACGACTCCAGGAGCTGGCCGAGGCCGATCAGGCGTTGGCGTCCGCCGGGGCCTGAACGGCGGGCGCCTCCAGGCGTTCCGCGGTCCGCCGCGCCGACTCGCCGGCCCAGCGCCCGCTGGTGGCGAGCCCCACGCACAGCACGCTCAGACCGCACCCCGTGATGATCCACCAGGCGGGCCGGGCGGCCCCGGGGAAGTGGTCGGCGTAGGTGCCCGACGTGACCCCTGCCATGCCGCCCGCCAGGACCGCGCCGATCACGGCGACGCCCAGGGTCTGTCCGATCTGGCGGCTGGTGGAGGCGACCGCCGCGGCCACGCCCGCCTGGGAGCGGGGCATGCCGGAGACCGCGGTGTTGGTGATGGGCGCGTTCACCATGCCGAAGCCGAGGCCGAACAGGACGTACCCGGTGAACAGCAGCGCCGTGGTCCGCTCGGCATCGAAGACCGCGAAGAGCAGCCCGCTCGCGGCCATCGCGATCCCGGCGATCAACAGCGAGAGGCGCGGCCCCCGGCTGCCGACGAGGCGTCCCGACAGGGGGGCGCAGACGAAGGTGAGGGCCGCCATGGGCAGCATGTGGAGCCCGGCGTTCAGCGCGCTCAGACCGCGGGCGTTCTGAAGGAACAGCGTGTTGAGGAAGAGGAACCCGCTGAGCGCGGCGAAGGCCGAGACCGCGATGACGGTGGCACCGCTGAACGGGGCGCTGCGGAAGAAGCGCAGGTCGATGAGGGGCTCCGCGCGCCGGGGCTCGTACACCAGGAGGGCCGCGAGCGCGGCGACGGCGATCGCGACGAAGGCCAGGATCTGCGGCGAGTCCCATCCGGCGCTGGGCACCTCGATGATCGCGTACGTCAGGGAGCCGAGCAGCGCGATGACCAGGAGCTGGCCGACCGGGTCGGGGCGGCGGGGCTTGGGGGCGCGGGACTCGGGGACGTAACGCCAGGTCAGGAAGAGGGCGAGCAGGCCTACGGGCAGGTTGAGCCAGAAGATCGAGCGCCAGCCGACCGATTCCACCAGGACGCCGCCGATGATCGGGCCCGCGGCCATCGAGATGCCGACGACCCCGCCCCAGACGCCGATGGCGCGGGCGCGTTCGCGCGGGTCCGTGAAGGTGTTGGTGATGATCGACATCGCGACGGGGTTGAGCATCGAGCCGCCGACCGCCTGCACCATCCGGAAGGCCACCAGGGACTCCAGGTTGGGGGCGAGCGAGCAGAGCACGGAGCCGACGGTGAACAGGACGAGGCCCACCTTGAAGACCTTGCGGCGGCCCACGCGGTCGGCGGTCGAGCCCGACAGCATCAGGAGCGAGGCGAGGACGAGGGTGTAGGCGTCGATGGTCCACTGCAGGCCGGAGACACCGGCGTGGAACTCCTTCTGCAGGGAGGGCAGGGCGACGTTGAGGACGGTGTTGTCGAGGCTGACGATCAGCAGGCTCATGCAGCAGATCGCCAGGATGAGCATCCGTCGGCGGTGGGTCGGCTCGGACATGGCTTCGATAGTACGCCTAACTAATGACTCGGGGTGGACGCGACCCGGGTACCGGCGGTCCCGGTATGCGCGCCACCGGCACCGGGCGCGACCAGGGCGCAGGGACCCCGTATCCGCGCCACCGGCACCGCGGACGCGGTTTGTCCACAGCCCCCGGAGGGGCACCGCCGGCATGCGCGACAATGAACAGATGACCACGCTCTCCATCGGCCCGCACACCGTGCAGCCGCCCGTGGTGCTCGCACCCATGGCCGGCATCACCAACGCTCCGTTCCGCACCCTGTGCCGCGAGTTCTCCGGCGGCAAGGGTTTGTTCGTCAGCGAGATGATCACGACGCGGGCCCTGGTCGAGCGCAACGAGAAGACCATGCAGCTCATCCACTTCGACGAGACCGAGACCCCGCGCTCGATCCAGCTGTACGGAGTGGACCCGGTCACGGTCGGCAAGGCCGTCCGCATGATCGTGGACGAGGACCTGGCCGATCACATCGACCTCAACTTCGGCTGCCCGGTGCCCAAGGTGACGCGCAAGGGCGGCGGCTCGGCCCTGCCCTACAAGCGGCCGCTGCTGCGCGCGATCCTGCACGAGGCCGTCTCCAACGCCGGTGACCTGCCGGTCACCATGAAGATGCGCAAGGGCATCGACGACGACCACATCACGTTCCTGGACGCGGGCCGCATCGCGGTCGAGGAGGGCGTCACCGCGATCGCCCTGCACGGCAGGACCGCCGCCCAGCACTACGGCGGCACCGCCGACTGGGACGCCATCGCCCGCCTCAAGGAGCACGTCCCGGAGATCCCGGTGCTCGGCAACGGCGACATCTGGTCGGCGGAGGACGCCCTGCGCATGGTCAAGGAGACCGGCTGCGACGGCGTCGTGGTCGGGCGCGGCTGCCTGGGGCGGCCCTGGCTGTTCGGCGACCTGGTGGCCGCCTTCGAGGGGACGGACTCCTTCGCGCGCCCCACCCTTCGCACCGTCTCCGAGGTGATGCTGCGGCACGCCACGCTGCTCGGCGAGTGGATCGGCGACGAGACGCGCGGAGTGATCGACTTCCGCAAGCACGTCGCCTGGTACCTGAAGGGGTTCTCGGTAGGTTCGGAGATGCGCAAGAGCCTGGCCGTCACCTCCTCCCTGGACGAGCTCGGCGCTCAGTTGAGCGAGCTCGACCTGGACCAGCCGTGGCCGGACGGCGCCGACGGCCCGCGGGGCAGAACGTCCGGAAACAACCGGGTCGTCCTGCCCGACGGCTGGCTGAAGGACCCGTACGACTGCTCCGGCATCACCATGGAAGCCGAGCTGGACACCTCCGGAGGCTGATCCGGGACAGCCCGGACGGGTCCGTGGGGCGGTCCGAGGAGTGGATTACCGCTCGATCGAGCGCGTGATTCTCGCCACCCTTGATAGGGGTTGCGCTCAGATGAGCGCTTTCCGAACGGCTGCATCTCTGAAAGGGGTGGCACTGAGTGCCACCCCTTTAGCGTTCGAGTAGTGAACTCACTTGGCGTCGAGTCCGCTCAGAAGAGCGGTTATAGACCATTTTTTGACCGTTTCCGTTCAAGTGTTGAAGGAGTGCCGGAGGGGATCGTTACGCGCCAGTCACTTTCGATCTGGTGGCGGACGAGTGGTTACGCCCCCGTGACGCGCAAGTGGACGTACCCAGACACCTTCGATCTGGGTATGTTCCTCGCCGTCAGGGCAGCCACCGCGGATTCGAGGAGTCGAGACCCGTGTCGGAAGACAAAGACCTCCAGCACACCCAGAAGTTCGTCTACGACTTCACCGAGGGGAACAGGGACCTCAAGGACCTTCTCGGCGGGAAGGGCGCGAACCTCGCCGAGATGACCAACCTCGGTCTCCCGGTCCCTCCCGGGTTCACCATCACCACCGAGGCGTGCAAGGTCTACCTCGACAGCGGTGACGAGCCCGCCGAGCTGCGGGACGAGGTGAGCGCGCACCTCGAAGCCCTCCAGAAGACGATGGGCAAGAAGCTCGGCCAGGCCGACGACCCGCTGCTCGTCTCCGTCCGCTCGGGCGCCAAGTTCTCGATGCCCGGCATGATGGACACCGTCCTCAACATCGGGCTCTCCGACGAGTCGGTGGCCGGGCTCGCCGTCCAGGCGGGCGACGAGCGCTTCGCCTGGGACTCCTACCGCCGCCTGATCCAGATGTTCGGCAAGACCGTGCTCGGCGTGGACGGCGAGCTCTTCGAGGAGGCCCTCGACGACGCCAAGGCCGCCAAGAAGGTCACCGTCGACACCGACCTCGACGCGAGCGACCTGAAGAAGCTGGTCAAGCAGTTCAAGAAGATCGTCAAGGCCGAGGCCGGACGCGACTTCCCGCAGGACCCGCGCGAGCAGATGGACCTCGCCATCAAGGCGGTCTTCGAATCCTGGAACGGCGACCGCGCCAAGCTGTACCGCCGCCAGGAGCGCATCCCGGGCGACCTGGGCACCGCGGTCAACGTCTGCTCCATGGTCTTCGGCAACCTCGGCCCCGACTCGGGCACCGGCGTCGCCTTCACCCGCGACCCGGCCTCCGGCCACCAGGGCGTGTACGGCGACTACCTGCAGAACGCGCAGGGCGAGGACGTCGTCGCGGGCATCCGCAACACCGTGCCGCTCGCCGACCTCGAGTCGATCGACAAGGCGTCGTACGACCAGCTCATGCAGATCATGGAGACCCTGGAGACCCACTACAAGGATCTCTGCGACATCGAGTTCACCATCGAGCGCGGCCAGCTCTGGATGCTCCAGACCCGGGTCGGCAAGCGCACCGCCGGTGCCGCCTTCCGGATCGCCACGCAGCTCGTGGACCAGGGCCTCATCGACGAGGCCGAGGCGCTCCAGCGCGTCACCGGCGCCCAGCTCGCTCAGCTGATGTTCCCGCGCTTCGACGACCAGGCCAAGGTGGAGCAGCTCGGGCGCGGCATCGCCGCCTCCCCGGGCGCGGCCGTCGGCAAGGCCGTCTTCGACTCCTACACCGCGATCAAGTGGTCCCGCTCGGGCGAGAAGGTCATCCTCATCCGCCGCGAGACCAACCCCGACGACCTCGACGGCATGATCGCCGCCGAGGGCATCCTGACCTCGCGCGGCGGCAAGACCTCGCACGCGGCCGTCGTCGCCCGCGGTATGGGCAAGACCTGTGTCTGCGGCGCCGAGGACCTGGAGGTCGACACCAAGCGGCGCCGGATGACCGCGCCCGGCGGCGTCGTCATCGAGGAGGGCGACCTCGTCTCCATCGACGGCTCCACCGGCAAGGTCTACCGCGGCGAGGTCCCGGTCGTGCCGTCGCCGGTCGTCGAGTACTTCGAGGGCCGCATGCACGCGGGCGCCGACGACGCCGACGAGCTCGTCGCCGCCGTGCACCGGATCATGGCGTACGCGGACCGGGTACGCCGGCTGCGGGTACGCGCCAACGCGGACAACGCCGAGGACGCCTCGCGGGCCCGCCGCTTCGGCGCCCAGGGCATCGGCCTGTGCCGTACCGAGCACATGTTCCTCGGCGAGCGGCGCGAGATGGTCGAGCGCCTGATCCTCGCCGACGCGGACGCCGAGCGCGAAGAGGCACTCCGTGCCCTGCTGCCGCTCCAGAAGAAGGACTTCGTCGAGCTCTTCGAGGCGATGGACGGACTCCCGGTCACCGTCCGCCTGTTGGACCCGCCGCTGCACGAATTCCTGCCCGACATCACGGAGTTGTCGGTCCGTGTCGCGCTCGCCGAGTCCCGCAAGGACGCGAACGAGAACGACCTGCGCCTGCTCCAGGCCGTGCACAAGCTGCACGAGCAGAACCCGATGCTGGGTCTGCGCGGCGTGCGCCTCGGCCTGGTCATCCCGGGGCTGTTCGCCATGCAGGTCCGGGCGATCGCGGAGGCGGCCGCCGAGCGCAAGAACGCCAAGGGCGACCCCCGCGCCGAGATCATGATCCCGCTGGTCGGCACCGTCCAGGAGCTGGAGATCGTCCGCGAGGAGGCCGACGCGGTGATCGCCGAGGTCGAGGCCGCCACCGGCACCGAGCTCAAGCTCACCATCGGCACGATGATCGAGCTGCCTCGGGCCGCCCTGACGGCCGGTCAGATCGCCGAGGCCGCCCAGTTCTTCAGCTTCGGGACCAACGACCTCACCCAGACGGTGTGGGGCTTCTCCCGCGACGACGTCGAGGCCAGCTTCTTCACCGCGTACCTGGAGAAGGGCATCTTCGGGGTCTCGCCGTTCGAGACCATCGACAAGGACGGCGTCGGCTCGCTCGTGCGCTCGGCGGTGGAGGCCGGCCGCGCCACCCGCCCCGACCTGAAGCTCGGCGTCTGCGGTGAGCACGGCGGCGACCCCGAGTCGGTGCACTTCTTCCACGAGGTCGGCCTGGACTACGTGTCCTGCTCGCCGTTCCGCATCCCCGTCGCCCGCCTCGAAGCGGGCCGCGCGGCCGCTGTGGCCCCCGCCGGGGGCAAGGGCAGCGACTCGCGATAGAGCCCCGGAGCCGCCGCCGGGTCCCCGACCCTCAACACCGATCCGGCGGCGGCTCCGGTCCACCAAGAAGGGGCAGCAACCCTGTGCGGGGGTGGCTGCCCCTTTCGCGTTGCCTCTTCCCGTCGCCCCGGTAAGCCTTCGCCGGACATGTTCGCCGTACCGGACCGAGGTGTGCGAGCGCTTAATTCCTGTTGAATGGCGGACATTTAAGCGGGTGGTGGCCGGAAATGCAGAGTGCGGTTCACGGATCCCCACCCGTGAACCGCACTCTGTCAACCGCGCCGAGCACGGAGCCGCCACCTACGCCCACCGCCGCCAGACACTGTGAAGCCCCCCACGGTCTTCGCAGAATCTTTCCGGTTGGCTCGGTGTCGTGCCCGACGAGGTACAGCTTTTCGTCCCCGGTGTCCCTTCCGCGAGGCCTTTCAACTGTGGCTGAAAGGCCCGTGGTCACGTGCAGTGACGGGAGGCATACTCAGTCGAGTCGGTCGGGGGATCAATTGCGGATGCAACACAACGCAACAGGTTGCAACACAGTGGACAGGTGGGGTTTCGGTGCTGCGCATTCATTTCACCGGCGAGGATCTGGCTCGGCTCCGTATGGCGCCGGGTCCCGACACGCTGTGGGAAACGATTCTCAGCTTTCACCGCTTAAGGGACCGGCGGGGCGCCTCCGTATTCGGTGAATGGCGACAGGAAACTCGTGGCCGCTTGAGCGGAGAAACGCGATTGCTCTCCGCGATCGTTCCGTGTCGGGGATATTTCCCCGACTTTCTCACGCCGCCCCAAGGCCCGCATTCCCTCGATTCCGGTCTGGAGCGCATTCGGGAGACCGGGCCCCAGCGGCTGCACACCGAACTCTCCCGGCTCCCCGGTGGCCGCCCGACCACCGGCTGGGCGGCCTCGCTCGCCGACGGCTGCACCGGTCAACTCGGCCGCCTCGCCGACGCGTTGGCCGCCTACCACCGGGCCGCCGTCTCCCCGTACTGGGCGCACATACAGACCCGCGTGGACGCCGACCGGGCGGCCCGCGGCCGGGCGCTGCTCGACGGCGGCGCCGGTGAACTCCTCGCCTCGCTGCCCCCGATGCTGCGCTGGCGCGCCCCCGTCCTGGAGGCGGACTACCCGGTGGACCGCGAACTCCACCTGGAGGGGCGGGGGTTGCTCCTCCAGCCCTCGTTCTTCTGCCGCCGCACCCCGGTCGCCCTGCAGAACCCGAAGCTGCCGCCGGTGCTGGTCTACCCGGTGACGCACACGCAGGCGCCGTACGAGTCGCCGCCGGGCCCCGACCGCGGCACCTCGCTCGGCCGGCTCGTCGGCCACACCCGCTCCAGCGTGCTCCAGTCCATCGGCAACGGCTGCACCACCAGCGAACTCGCCCGCAGGGCAGGCGTGTCGCTCGCCTCCGCCAGCCAGCACGCCGGGGTCCTGCGCGACGCCGGCCTCCTGGTCACGCTGCGCCACGGCAACTCCGTACTGCATACACTGACGCCGCTCGGCTCCGCGCTGCTGTGCGGCGGGACCCCGCGCGTGCCGCGGCCCCGTCAGTCGTCGATCCCCGAGCGCTCCACGCCGGCCACGATGTAACGCTGGAGCAGCAGGAAGACCAGGACCAGCGGGACGATCGACACGGCCGCCGCCACGAACAGCTCGTGCAGGTTGACCACCTGGGCGGTGGTGAAGGTGGAGAGCGCCACCTGGACCGTCCAGGCGTCCCGGTCCTGGCCGATGACCAGCGGCCACAGAAAGGAATTCCAGGCGCCGATGAACACAATGGTGCCGACGGCCGCGAAGACCGGGCGCGCATTGGGCACGACGATCCTCCAGTACGTACGCCAATATCCAAGTCCGTCGACCCGGGCCGCGTCCTCCAACTCCCGTGGAAATCCCGTGAAGAACTGGCGAAAGACGAAGCACGCGAACCCGGAGAACAGGGTCGGGACGATCAGGCCGCGCAAGCTCGACACCCAGCCGAGGGACGAAACGAGAACGAAACTTGGTACGAACGTGACCGCCGCGGGAACCATCAGCGTGCCGATCACCGCGTAGAAGACCTGGTTGGCGAAGCGGTACGGGATGCGGGCGAGGCCGTAGCCCGCGAGCGAGGCGAACAGCAGGGTGCCCACCGTGGTGGCGACGGCGATCAGCGCCGAGTTGAGCAGCGAGCGAGCCATGGGGACCGCCGGATCGGCGAAGAGCTCGCGCACGTTCGACCAGTGCAGGGTGGACGGGAAGAGCGTCCACCCGGGCGAAGTGATCTCCTGCTCGGTCGCGAGCCCGTTGCGGACCAGGAGGTAGAAGGGCACCAGGAACAGCAGGGCCAGCGCGGCCAGGATCACCAGGCGCAGGGCGCGCCCGACCCGGACGAGCGCCTCGTCGGAGGCGGTGCGGCGGGCCGCGGCCCTGCGGGGGGTGTCCGTCGTGCGGGGCGCGGTCATCAGTCGGCCTCCTTCCGGCCCAGGCCCAACCAGCGGGCCTGGAACACCGTCACCACCGCGATGATCAGCGCGAGGATCACCGCGCCGGCGCTGCCCATCCCGAGGTTCTGTCCCTGGCCGAGGGCTGTGTAGTAGAGGTAGACCAGCGGCGGACGGGCGTAAGGCGGATAGCCGCGGGCGTCGGAGAGCAGGTTGTAGAACTCGTCGAAGGCCTGGAAGGCGTTGATGACCAGGAGCAGCACCACCGCGATCGAGGTGGTGCGCAGCTGGGGGAAGGTGATGTGGCGGAACACCTGCCAGCCGGGCCGGGCGCCGTCCACCGCGGCCGCCTCGTACAGGCGCGGACTGATCCGCTGGAGTCCGGCCAGGAAGAGGATCATGTAGAACCCGGCCTGCAACCACAGCCGTACGGTCACGATGACCAGCCAGTACCAGGGGGGATGCGTCGTCGAGAGCCAGGCGGTCTGGTCGAGGCCGAACCAGCCGAGCACGGTGTTGGCGAGCCCGAACCGCACCCCGTTGAAGATCGACATCTTCCAGATCAGCGCGGCGACCACGTACGAACAGGCGGCGGGCAGGAAGAACACCGAGCGGAAGAAGGCCTGGAAGCGGCGGACCCGGTTCACAAGCAGCGCGAGGGCGAGCGCGAGGGCGTACGTCGCGGGCACGATGAACAGCGAGAACACCGCGAACGTGCCCAGGCTGGAGGTGAACGCGTCGTCCCGCAGCATCGCCGTGTAGTTGTCGAAGCCCACGAAGTCGGTGGGGGAGACCGTGTTGTGGGCGTCGAAGAAGCTGAGGTAGACGCTCCACAGCAGGGGGACGTACGTGAAGAGGGCGAGCCCCGCCGCGAAGGGGCCGACGAAGATCCAGAACCAGAGGGTGTTGTCCGAAATACGTCGTCGCATGGGTGTCAGCGCTTCTTCACCCGCTGAAGTTCGTCATGGGTCTTTCGGATGACGGATTTCAACTCACTGTCAGGGCTGGCCCCGTCCTTGATGATCCGGTTCAGCGCGTCCTGGTAGGCGCTCTGGAGCGTCGGCGTCCACAGCAGCGGCTGCGCGTAACCGTTCTGCGTCGCGTACGTCACCACGTCGGCGGCGGCGCCCTGCCGAAGCTTGGCCGCCTTCTTGGCGAGCGAGAGCCGGGCCGGGATGTGGAAGCCGTAGGAGAGCGCGAAGTCCTCCTGGAAGTCGGTACGTTCCACCCACAGCCACTTCACGTACGTCTTGGCCTCCGCCTGGTGCCTGGAGCGGGTGGACACGGCGGCGGCGTACGCGCCGACCGGCACCGAGGGCTTCCCGTTCGGGCCGTCCTTGGGGAAGGGCAGCACCCCGAAGTCGTCGCCGAGCGCCTTGTCCACCGCGGGCAGCGCCCACAGCCCCGACCACTGCATGGCGGTGAGGCCCTGGAGGAAGGCGGACGGGTCCGACCAGTCACTGGGGGCGCCGAGCAGCAGCGACTTGTCGGCGTACAGCTGGTGGAGCTTGCCGAGGGCGCGGGCGGCGGCCGGGTCGTCGAAGCCCACTTTGCCGTCGGCGGTGACCAGGCTCAGCCCGGCCGCGTACAGCGGCGTACCGCCGAGGACGCCCGCGCCGCCGTCGTTGCCGAGGAAGAGGCCCTTGACCTTGTTCCGTGTCAACGCCTTGGCCGCGTCGACGAGTTCGTCGATGGTGGCGGGCGGCTGCACGCCCGCGTCCTTGAGGAGGCTCTTGCGGTAGTAGAGGAACTGCGTGTCGACGACCTGCGGGATGCCCCAGATCTTCCCGTCGTACGTCTTGGGCGCGAGCACGGCCGGGTTGAAGTCGTCCTTCACCCCGTCGAGCAGGGCGGTGAGATCGGCGACCTGCCCGCCCTGGATCTGGTCCAGGGTCGGCCCGTTGACCTCGAAGACGTCCGGGCCGGAATCGGTGAGCAGGGCGGCCGCGGTCTGCTGGTCGTAGTTGCCGGGCCGCCACTGGACGGTCACCTTCGCCTTGTCGTACGCGGCCGCGTAGCGGCGGACGGCGGCCTCGGTCCCGGCCTCTCCGTACTGGTGGTACCAGTGGTCGAGCGTCATCTTTCCGTCCGGTGAACTGCCCTTGTCGCGGCCGGTGTTCGAGCCGCATGCGGTGAGCAGGCCGAGTGCGGCCCCGGTGCCGAGAAGTGTCCGGCGGTTGATCGTCATGGCGTACGCCCCCTGTTCGTCATCCCGCTGTACGGCTCAACGATCAACCATGCAGCGGGATTACGACAGCGCTATTGCGGCGATGTGTCAGCCGGGCCGGACGCACCGGCGGGGGCGGGAACCCTCTTGTCCGGGCCGGACGCGTCGGCGGGGCTGGGGGCTTTCTCGTCCGGGCCGGACGCGTCGGCGAGGGGAGCCCTCCCTTGGGGAGCCTCCCCCGGCGTCAGGCGTCGAGGCGGGCGGCCGGGGGCCCGAGCCGGAAGCGCAGGCGGCAGATCACCGCATCGGTGTCCCTGCGGACGGCGCGGGCGAGGACGGCACCCCGCTGGTTCTGGAGCACCCGCTGCCAGATGTGCGCCGGCTCCACCTCCGGTATGAGCACGGTGACCCGGGTGTGGGGGTGGTAGGCGTGGACGCGGCTCACATAGCCCGCGACGGGGCGGCCGAGGCTGCGGTGCGGGGAGGACAGCTCGACCAGCTCCACCCCCGGGTTCCACAGCTCCCAGTCGCGGCGCAGCGCCTCCGTCGCGCGGCGGTCGTCCTCGTCGGGGTGGCTGACCGTCACGGCCCGCACCTCGTCGCCCAGGGACACGGCCGCGTTGAGGGCCTCGCAGGTCAACCGGGACAGTCCCCCGAGGCTTGAAGAGCCAGGGAGGTGCCCCCATGAGACCGGCACGATCACCAACGAGCGGTCGCGGCGCGGCGGTTCGGGCACCCGGCCGAGACCCAGTCGCTCGGCGATGCGCCCGTAGGCCCGGTGCACGGCCTCGAAGGCGAGCACGAGCAGGGGCAGCGCGATGACGATCAGCCAGGCGCCCTCGGTGAACTTGGTGGCGGTCACCACGACCGCCGAGACGCCGGTGAGCAGGGCGCCGAAACCGTTGAGGAGGGCCTTCCACCGCCACCCTGGCGAGCGCTCGCCGCGCCAGTGGATCACCATGCCGGTCTGGCAGATGGTGAAGCCCACGAAGACCCCGATCGCGAAGAGCGGGACCAGGGTGTTGGTGTCGCCGCCGGAGAAGACCAGCAGGGCCGCGGAGACCGCGGCGAGCGCGAGCACCCCGTGCCGGTGCACCTGGCGGTCGGCCTTGAGGCCGAAGACGTGCGGCAGGTAGTTGTCCCGGGCGAGCAGCGACATGAGGACGGGCAATCCTCCGAAGGAGGTGTTCGCGGCGAGGGCCAGCAGGACGACGGTGGCGAACTGCACGACGTAGAAAGCCCAGTTGTGCCCCAGGGAGGCGTCCGCGAGCTGGGCGAGTACCGTCACGCCCTCGACCGGCTGGAGGTGGAAGCGGCCGATGAGGACCGACAGGCCGACCAGCATGACGCCGAGCAGCGCGCCGAGCGCGACCTCGGTGCGCTGGGCGCGCTTGGCCGCCGGGGCGCGGAAGGACGGCACGGCGTTGGCGACGGCCTCGACACCGGTCAGCGCCGAACAGCCGGACGCGAAGGCCTTGAGCAGCAGCAGCGCGCCCACGCTCGTGGCGTTCCCCGCGAGGACGGAGGCGTGCCCGTCGGCGGAGTGGGTGGAGGCGGGCGCGGTGCGCAGGAGACCGGCGACGACGATCGCCAGGATGGAGGCGATGAAGACCGCGGTCGGGACGATGAACGCCTTCGCCGAATCGACGATGCCGCGCAGGTTGACGGCGGTGACCAGGACGAGCACGCCGAGGCAGATGACGAGCCGGTCGCCGTAGAGCTCCGGGAAGGCCGAGGTCAGCGCGGCCACGCCCGCCGTGACGGACACGGCGACGTTCAGGACGTAGTCGAGGATCAGCGAGGCGGCCGCGACCAGGCCGGTGCGCGGGCCCAGGTGGCGGCGGGCCACCGCGTAGGAGCCGCCGCCGTTGGGGAAGGCCGCGATGACCTGCCGGTAGGAGGCCACGAGCACCGCGAGCAGCCCGGCGATCGCCAGCGTCACGGGCAGTGTGAACCCGAGCCCGTACGCACCGGCCGAGGCGAGCACCAGGACGATCGCCTCGGGGCCGTACGCCACGGAGGCCATCGCGTCGAGCGAGAGCGCGGCGAGACCCTGGGTGGCGGTGAGCCGGTGCCGGTCGACCGCTCCGGGGGGTTCTTCGGGGGCAGCGTCGCTGACGACGGCCTTCGACGTGGTGAGCATGCGCCCAGCGTGCGACCGCCGCCCCGCCCCGCCGCGCACCCTTGGCGCCCCCTTGTCGGAGGACACCCGCATCCATACGCCCTCTTGACGGGGGAGGCGGGCAGGCGCCCTTGGGCGTGCGGGGCACGCCGTCGTGGACGGTCGCCATCAAGGCCTCGACGCCGAGCGCGCCAAGGCGCGGGGCGAGCGGATCGCGCTCGCGACACCGCGTCGGCTGAACGGCCGCGCCGCGGACACGACGGGCGAGGGCCCGGGCCTCAATCCCCCTGGCGGCGCTGCCCTGTGGGGCGCCGCACCTTGGCGAACCGCGCGCGCCGCCCTCGCCGTGGCCCGCACTCTGTCGGCGCCGAAAAAATAAACGCGGCGCGACGATGAGTTTTCGTGCGGGCCGCCGTCTACCCCTCGTAAGCGACGCCACCACGTACGAGGGAGCACCCCATGCCCACCATGATCTTCGTCAACCTGCCGGTGAAGGACCTGGAGCGCTCGAAGGACTTCTTCGGCAAGCTGGGTTACTCCTTCAACCCCCAGTTCACCGACGAGAACGCCGGCTGTCTGGTGATCAGCGACACGATCTACGCCATGCTGCTCACCGAGCCGTTCTTCAAGAACTTCACCAAGCGGCAGATCGCCGACACCGCGACGACCGTGGAGTCGATCGTCTGCCTGAGCGCGGACAGCCGCGCGGAGGTCGACCGCCTCGTCGACACCGCCCTCGCCTCCGGCGGCTCGCCCGCCCAGGAGACGATGGAGCAGGGGCCCATGTACGGCCGCTCCTTCCTGGACCCGGACGGGCACCACTGGGAGGTCATGTACATGGACTCGGCCGCGATCAACGCCTGAGGCGTCCGGCCCCGCCCCCGGCGTCAGGACATGTCGTACGTCACGCCGGTGAGCTGCTCCGAAGCCACCCAGAGCCGTTCACCGGCGACGTCGTTCAGCGTCCACTTCGCCCGCCAGGACTTGGCGGGCGCGCCGCGCCACATCATGAGGGACGGCCCCGTGAACGAGTCGGGCCGCACCCCGGGCGCGGTCGCCGCGTACAGCGTGGGCAGCGCGCCGACCTCGGCGGGCTGAGCGATGATCCGGTTGCCGAGCTCGACGACCCGCTCGGCCACCTTGCGGCCCTCCATGCGGACGGCCTGCGTCTGGAGGTTGGTCGCGGAGTAGCCGGGGTGCGCGGCCGCCGAGACGATGTCCGAGCCCGCCGTCCGCAGCCGGCGCGCGAGCTCGTGGATGAAGAGCAGGTTCGCGGACTTGGAGCGCCCGTAGACGATCCAACGCCGGTAATTCCGCTCGCTGTTGAGATCCCCGATATCAATATTGGCCAGTGCGTGCATCCCACTGGACACGCTCACCACGCGCGCCGCACCAGTGGCCCGGAGCCGGGGCAGCAGCAGCCCGGTGAGCGCGAAGTGCCCGAGGTGGTTGACGCCGAACTGCCTCTCGAACCCGTCGGCGGTCTTCCCGTACGGGAGCGCCATCACGCCCGCGTTGTTGACGAGCAGATCGAGCCGTTCGTCGGGGAACGTGGCGGCGAACTCCCGCACGGAGGCGAGGTCGGCGAGGTCGAGCCGCCGGAACTCGACCTCCGCGCCGGGGACTTCACTTCTGATCCGGTCCTCGGCCTCCTTGCCGCGCACGTCGCTGCGGCAGGCGAGCACCACCCGTGCGCCACGGCGGGCCAGCTCCCGCGCCGTGACCAGACCGATGCCGCTGTTCGCCCCGGTGACGACGGCCGTACGGCCGCTCTGATCGGGGATGTCCTGAGCACTCCAGCCCTGAGTCATGCATCCACCGTACTGGTGGGTATGCCCGTCGGGCCGAGTGGGGGAGGGGCGCGCGGGTCAGGCGGAGGCGCCGCCGTCGATGACGAGGTCCGTGCCGACGACCGAGGCGGCATCGTCCGAGGCCAGGTACAGCACGGCCGCCGCGACCTCCGCCGTGGTGGAGACCCGGCCGAGCGGCTGCGCCTCCTTCATGCGGGCCGCCCGATCCGCCTCGGACTCGCCGGGGCGCAGCGACATCGTGGTGTCGACCGGGCCGGGGCTCACCGCGTTGATCCGCACCCCGTCCTGAATGTGGTCAAGGGCCGCGCCCCTGGTAAGCGCGCTGACCGCGGCCTTGGACGTGGCGTACGCGGTCAGCCCGGGGCGGCGGCTGTGGGCACCCACGTTGGAGGAGATGTTGACGATCGCGCCGCCCGACTCCTGGGTACGCATCTGGGCGATCTCCGCCTGGAGGGCGTGGAGGACGCCGGTGAGGTTGACAGATATCAGCGTCTGCCAGTCACTCTCTGACAGGTCACCGATGGGGGCGCCGCCCCGGAAGATCCCGGCGTTGTTGACCGCCACGTCCAGGGAGCCGAAGCGCTCGACCACGTCGGTCACCAGGGCACGGACGGCGGGGGACTCGGACACGTCGGCGGTGAAGGTGGCCGCCGTCCCGCCCGCCTCCGTGATCAGGGCCACCGTCTCGTCCAAGGTCGCCGCCGTGCGCCCGGCGACGGCGACGCGGGCTCCCTCGGCCGCGAAAGCGAGTGCGAGGGCCCGGCCGAGCCCGGAACCGGCGCCGGTGACGAGAACGGTCTTGTGCGCGAAACGAGCAGACATATTCTTGACCAATCGTTCTGTTATAAGGGTGTGCGGAGAGCGGGCCCCAGGGGCTGCTTGAGGGGTGTCGGGCGACAGATGACAGCGGTCAGTCGAGCACGGTCAGTATCTGTTCGGCCGCGTCCCTCACGCGGCCCGGATCGCCGGACGCCTTGCCGACGATCCGTACGCCCTGGAAGAAGACGAGCAGCATCCGGGCGATACCGCGCGGATCGCGGTCCGCCGCCAACTCGCCCTGCGCCTGGGCCCGTACGAGCGCGGAGTGCAGCAGGGTCTCGACGTGCTCCCAGCTGAGCTCGACGCGGCGGGCCGCCGCGCTGTCGTGCGAGGCCAGTTCGGCGGCGGTATTGGTGACGAAACAGCCGCTCAGGCGGGAGCCGTCCGCCGTGGACTCGGCGGCGAAGCGGCGCACGACCTCGCGCACGGCGGGCAGCGCGGGACCTGGCCGCGACAACTCGGCGAGCAGTACGGGATCGCGGTGCTCGGCGTAGCGGTCGAGCGCCTTCAGGTACAGCTCGTGCTTGTTGCCGAACGTCGCGTAGATGCTGGCGCGGCCGATGCCGAGGTGCTCGACGAGGTCCGCCATCGACGTCGCCTCGTAGCCGCGACGCCAGAACAGCTCCAGGGCTGACTGCAACGCGGCGTCCGGGTCGAATTCCTTGGTCCTGGCCACACGGTGACAGTAGAACTAATTGGAACGATCGGTCAAGTAAGTCTGGACGGTCTGCGTCTCGTCGTCGAGGCAGGCCCCGGTCTCCAGGTCGAAGCGGTGCTTGAGGAGCGGGGAGGCCACATAGGGGCGGCCTTCCGGCGTCGAGCCGAGCAGCCCGCGCGAGAGCACGTAGGCGCCGGTGAACGGGTCGCGGTTGTCGATCGCGTACGTACGGCCGCGCCGGTCGGTGAAGACGGCTGCCTGGCGGCCGTCGGGGAGCAGGGCCGCGACACCGCGACCAGGGGTGAGGCGGGCGGCCTCGCAGACCTCGAACCAGCCTTCGTCCAGCTTGAGTTGGACCATCGTCATCGCGTGGCTCCCAGGGTGAGGAGGGGAAGTTCGGGCTTGATCTGGTCGCGCTCGGGGACGAACCGGACCGAGGGGTCGGGCGCGTCGGGCGCGTTCACGAAGGACACGAAGCGGGCGAGCCGCTCGGGGTCGTCCAGGGTCTCGGCCCACTCGTCGCGGTAGCCCGCCACGTGCGCGGCCATCAAGGCCTCCAGCTCGGCGCAGATGCCGAGCGAGTCGTTCACCACCACGTCCCTGATGTGGGCGAGGCCGCCCTCGATCCGCTCCAGCCAGACCGACGTACGCTCCAGGCGGTCGGCGGTACGGATGTAGAACATCAGGAACCTGTCGATCAGACGGACAAGTTCGTCATCTGTCAGGTCCTGAGCCAGCAGATCGGCGTGGCGCGGACTGGCGCCGCCGTTGCCGCCGACGTACAGGTTCCAGCCGTTGGCCGTGGCGATCACGCCGAAGTCCTTCGACTGGGCCTCGGCGCACTCGCGGGCGCAGCCGGACACCGCCGACTTCAGCTTGTGCGGCGAGCGCAGGCCCCGGTAGCGCAGCTCCAGGTCGATCGCCATCCGGACCGAGTCCTGCACCCCGTACCGGCACCAGGTCTGCCCCACACACGACTTGACCGTGCGCAGCGACTTCCCGTACGCGTGCCCGGACTCGAATCCGGCGTCCACCAACCTGGTCCAGATCGAGGGGAGTTGGTCGACGCGGGCGCCGAAGAGATCGATGCGCTGGCCGCCGGTGATCTTCGTGTAGAGGCCGAAGTCCCGCGCCACCTCACCGATCACGATGAGCTTGTCCGGCGTGATCTCACCGCCCGGGATGCGCGGCACGATCGAGTAGGAGCCGTTGCGCTGCAGGTTGGCGAGGAAGTGGTCGTTGGTGTCCTGGAGGGCGGCCTGCTCCCCGTCCAGGATGTGCCCGTTTCCCAGCCCGGCCAGGATCGAGGCGACGGCCGGCTTGCAGATCTCGCAGCCCTCGCCGCCGCGGGCCTCCTCGCGGCCGTGCCCGTCGAGGAGTTCGGTGAAGGAGCCGAGACGCAGTGCGAGCGTGATCTCGTACAGCTCCTGGCGGGTCTGCGCGAAGCAGCCGCACAGGCCGCCGTCACCCGACTTCGGGAGCAGCATCCCGATGGTCTTCACGCAACTGCCGCACCCCGTACCGGCCTTGGTGCACTTCTTGACCTCCGGCAGCGTGGCGCAGGCGGCGATCGCGCCCTTGGTGACGTTGTGGCAGGAGCAGACGACCGCGTCGTCCGGCAGCGCCTCGGGGCCCAGCGCGGCGGGTGCGCCGAGTCCGGCGGGCAGGACCAGCTGCTCGGGGGCGAGCGGCGGCACGTGCCCGGTGAGCGGGCGCAGCATGCCGTACGCGTCCGCGTCGCCGACCAGGACGCCGCCGAGCAGCACCCCCTCGGACGACACGACCAGCTTCTTGTAGATCCCGGAACGAGAGTCCGAGTAGACGACGTCCAGGCTGTCCTCGGCCGTGCCGTGCGCGTCGCCGAACGACGCGACATCGACGCCGAGCAGCTTCAGCTTCGTCGACAGGTCGGCCCCGGTGAAGGCGCGCCCCGCCCCGGCGGCGATGGTGTCGGCCGCGGTCTCCGCCATGTCGTACCCGGGCGCGACCAGGCCGTAGACCCGGCCGTCCGAGGCGAGCGCGCACTCGCCGATCGCGAACACCGAGGGGTCGCTCGTGCGGCACTGTTCGTCGACGACGATGCCGCCGCGCTCGCCGACCGCGAGACCGCAGTCCCGGGCCAGTTGGTCGCGGGGACGGACACCGGCCGAGAAGACCACCAGGTCGGTCGACAGATGAGAGCCGTCAGAAAGTGTCATTCCATTGACGCGTCCCTCCTCATCGGCGGTGATCTCCTGGGTGCCGACTCCCGTGTGCACGGTGAGCCCCATGTTCTCGATCGTGCGCAGGAGCGCCGCGCCACCGCCCTCGTCGACCTGGACGGGCATCAGCCGGGGCGCGAACTCCACGATGTGCGTGTCCAGGCCGAGCCCGCGCAGCGCGCCCGCCGCCTCCAGACCCAGCAGCCCGCCGCCGACCACCGCACCGGTCGTCGCGGTCTTGGCGTACCCCTCGATGGCCAACAGGTCCTCGATCGTCCGGTAGACGAAGCAGCCCGGAACGTCCTTGCCGGGCACCGGCGGCACGAACGGATACGACCCGGTGGCCAGGACGAGCGTGTCGTACGCGAAGGCACGGCCGGAGCGGGCGGTGACCGTGCGCGCGGCCCGGTCGATGGACTCGGCGGGATCGTCGACGTACAGCTCTATGCCGTGCTGCCGCAGGAAGCCGTCCGGTACGAGGGAGAGTTCGTCGGGCGTCCTGCCCTCGAAGTACGAGGTGAGGTGGACCCGGTCGTAGGCGGCGCGCGGTTCCTCGCAGAGCACGACCACCCGGGTGCTCCCGGTCGCGCCGCGCTCGGCGAGCGCCTCCAGGAAGCGCTGGCCGACCATGCCGTGGCCGACGACCACGATCGTGGAAAGGTGTTCGGTGGACACGTCAGGAACCTCCGTCGTGGGTGAGCAGGTGGAGCAGGGGCGCGTCCGGCAGGGGCTCGTCGCCCTCCCAGGCCCGGGCGAGCGCCCCGACCGCGCCGAGGTCGCCGAGGAGCACGCCTCCGACCAGGCGGTCGCCGCGCACGACGACCTTGCGGTAGGCGCCCCGTGTCGCGTCCGCGAGGTGGGCCACGTCGTCCCCGGGACGGGGCGTGGGCTCGCCGAAAGCGGCGAGGTCGAGAGGGCGCGGACCGCCGAGCGTCAGCCGGGTCAGGCCGCGCGTCCCGGTGTAGGAACCGCGCCCGGTGCTCAGCAACGCGCCCAGCGCGTCGGCCTGTTCGAGCGCCGGGCCCGCGAGCCCGTACACCGTTCCGCGGTGCTCGGCGCAGTCCCCGACGGCATGGATGTACGGGTCCGAGGTGCGCAGCTCGTCGTCGACGACCACGCCCTGGCGGACGTCGAGCCCGGCGGCCACCGCCAGGCCGGTCCGGGGCCGGACCCCGGTCGCCAGGACCACCAGCTCGGCGCCCAGGACGAACCCGTCGGCGAGCTCGACGTCGGTGCCGGCCGCCCCGGTGAGCCCGCGGACCCGGCACTCGGTGTGCACCTCCACCCCGAGGAGTTCGAGATGAGCACGGACCAACGCGGCCGCCCCTGCGTCCAGTTGGCGCTCCATCAGGCGCTCGCCCTGCTGGGCGAGGACGACCTGGGCGCCGCACTCGGCGAGCGCCCGCGCGGCCATCACGCCGAGCAGCCCGCCGCCGATGACCACCGCACGGCTGCCCGCCCGGGCCTTCTCGCGCAGCGCGAGCGCGTCGTCGAGGGTGCGGAAGGGGTGCACGCCGTCCGGCAGCCGGCCGTCGCGCAGGCCCCTGAGCGGCGGCAGCACCGGGTTCGAACCGGTCGCGAGCACGAGGCGCCCGTACGGGACGGCGGTGCCGTCGTCGCAGTGCACCAGGCGCGCCGCACGGTCGATCCGCACCGCCCGCACGCCCCGCCGCACCGGTACCGGTGGCAGCGAGATCACCTCCGGCCCGTACCGCCCGGCGAGCACCTCCGCGAGGAGCACCCGGTTGTACGGTGCGTGGGCCTCCTCGCCGATGACGGTCACCGGGACGTGCCGGGCCAGGCGGGCACCCGCTGTGCCGCCGCCGATCACCACGATGTCCGAACTCATGCGCCCAGCGTGCGCGGCGGCTGTTACCCGGCCGCATCCCGCCGATTTCGACGGGGGAACCTTGAGCTCAGCGGGGCGGGGGGTGGGGTGTGAGGGGGTGGGCGGCGCGGGCTCGGGATGTCGGAATGGGGAGGTCCAACCCTGGGGGCGTGGGGTGCGGCGTCCGTGGTGGGGCGCGGCCGGGCCATGGAGGATGGGGTCCCGGAGCGGGGCGAGGGGCGCGGGGGTGGGACGCGGGGGTGGGGTAAACCGAACCATGAAGTTCCGTGCTGGCACGATCGAAACGGCGGGCCCCGGACGGGAGCCTTGACGCATGGACCTCGCACAGCGGCACCCCGCACCCACATCGCCCCACCCTCACGCGGGCTCGGCCCGCCTTCACTCTGACGCGGCCCGCCTCCGTGCCGACTCGGCTCGCGTTCGTCCGGACTCGGGGCGCCCCTTCCCGGGGTCGGCCGACCCTCTCGCGAGCCCGGGCGTCACCGGTCGGCAGGCCACGCACCGTAGGCCTCCGCGCGTGGGCTGGAAGGACATCCTCCGGGAGCCGTTCCGGGCCCGGACCTGGCTGCGGCTCGCCTATCTCCTGCTGGCGCTGCCCGTCGGCATCCTGTGCGTCCCGATAGCCCTGGTCGGTGGGCCGGCGGGCCGGGTCCAGCGGGGCCTCGCCCGCAAGTTGCTCGGCCTGGAGGTGGTGGCCCCGGGGCGCACCGGCCCCTCGGCGCTGGCCCACGCGGTGATCAGCCTGCCGCTCAACCTGGTGGCGCTCACGGTGTCGGGCTACTTCTGGACGGTCGTGGTCATGAACCTGGCCTATCCACTCAGGCCGAACGGCGACCCGAGCCAGGCGTGGGGCGGTCCCACGATGGCGGGCGCGTGGGCGGTGCACGGCATAGGCGGCGGGGTGACCTTCCTGCTCATCACGCCCTGGGTGATGAAGGGCTTCACCCTGCTCCAGGCCCGCCTGATCAAGGGCTTCCTCGGCGCCGACCGCACCGGGCTGCTCAGGGCCACGTGGCCGGCCCTCCTGGTCGCCGCGGTCTGCGTGCTCCTGTCCGTGCCGGTGATCCACCAGCTCTGATCAACGGCTCTAGGGTTGTTCGTCATGCACCGCCTGCGCCTTCCGGGCCCCTCGGAGTTCCCCTACCGGCGGGACCGGCTCGGCCCGGTCGCCCGCACCGCGCTCTACTCGCTCATCGCACTGCCGCTCGCCCTGGCGGGCCTGGTGCTGGTCGCCGCGGTTCTGCTGATCGGCGCGGTGCTGTCGTGGACGGCGCTGGGCCTGTGGCTCGTCGCGGCGGCCGTCCGCGGGGCCCTGGTCCTCGGCGACCTCCAACGGGCCCTGGCCCACCGCCTGTTGGGGATCGAGATCGAGCCGCCGGTACGGGCGGAGACGAGCGGGGTGTTCGACTGGCGGCGCTTGGTGCTGGGCGGCAGGCCAGGGTGGCGGGCGGTCGGCTGCGCCCTGGCCGCCCCGCTGACGGCCCTGCTGGCCATGGGCTCCGTATACATCGGCTATGTGCACGGGGTGCTGCTGACGCTGTATCCGGTGCTCAAGCGCTGGAACTACTTCACGATCCGGGAGCCCGACGGTTCCGTACGACATGCGGGAATGGTGGTGGGAGGGGTGGAGCTCGACAGCTGGCCCCGGTGGCTGCTGCCCTTCGCGGTCGGGCTGCTGCTCCTGTACGCGGCGCCCTGGCTGGTCCGCCACGCGCTCGTCCCGCACCGGCTGCTGCTCACCGCGCTGCTCGGGCCGGACCGGGCCGACCAGCGCATCCGGACCCTGGAGGAGACCCGCGCCCAGGCCGTCGACGACGCGGCGGCCACCCTGCGCCGCATCGAACGCGACCTCCACGACGGGACCCAGGCCCGCCTGGTGGGCCTGGGCATGCACCTCACGATGATCCGCGAGCTGGTTGCGGGCGGTGCCGAGCAGGACCGGATCCTGAAGGTCGTCGAGACCGCGCAGGGCAACGCCAAGAAGGCCGTCGCCGACCTCCGCCATCTGGTGAAGGGCATCCATCCGCCCGTGCTGGACCAGGGTCTGGAGGCGGCGCTCGCCACGCTGGCCGCGGACAGCGCGCTGCCCGTCCGGGTGACCTGCGGAATCGAGGGCAGACCGAGCCCGGCCGTCGAATCCATCGCCTACTTCTGCACGGCGGAGCTGCTGGCCAACGCGGCGAAGCACAGCGGGGCTTCGGAGGTGACGGTCACCGTGTACGGGGCGGCGAAGGTCCTGCTGCTCACCGTCCAGGACAACGGGCGCGGGGGAGCGGTGGTCGGCGCGGGGAGCGGACTGGCCGGGCTGCGAGCCCGGGTGCGTACGGTCGACGGCTCGCTGACCTGCGACAGCCCACCCGGAGGGCCTACGGTGGTGAGCGTGCTGATGCCCTTCAGATGAGCGGCGCCCAGTGGGAGGGGACACTGAACACCGGGCTTGGAACACCGGCTCGTGTTCACCAGCGGATGACCACCAGCCGACGACCACCAGCGGATGACCACCGGCCGACGACCACCAGCGGATGACCACCGGCCGACGACCACCAGCGGATGACCACCGGCCGACGAACACGGGCCGACGAACACCGGTCTTTGCACCTGGGCCTTGAGCAGCGGGTCGTGAACACTGGTCTTTGAACAGCGGCCTTCGACTACGGAAGATCAGACGGAAGAACAGGACGGGTCATGTGATGCGCGTCGTCATCGCCGAGGATTCCTCCATCCTGCGCGACGGACTCGTTCAGCTTCTGGAGATGCGGGGAGTGGAGGTGGCGGCCGCGGTCGGGGACGCGGAGGCGCTGCTCAGGGCGGTCGCCGAACACCGGCCGGACGCGGCGGTGGTGGACATCCGGCTGCCGCCGACGCAGACCGACGAGGGACTGCGGGCCGCGGTGCAGATCCGGCGTACGGCGCCGGGTACCGGGGTGTTGATCTTTTCTCAGTACGTGGAGACCAAGTACGCGGCGCAGTTGATCGGGGACGGTGGGGCGGGGGTCGGCTATCTGCTCAAGGAACGCGTAGTGGACATCGGGGAGTTCGTGAACGCGCTGGAGCGGGTGGCGGCGGGCGGCACCGCGCTCGACCCGGAGGTGGTGGCCCAGCTGTTCGGCGCGAGCCGACGGGCGGCGGCGCTCGACGCGCTCACCCCGCGCGAGCGGGAGGTGCTCGGGCTGATGGCGGAGGGCCGCACCAACCACGCCATCGCGGAGGGGTTCGGGGTGTCGGAGCGGGCTGTTGAGAAACACATCGCGAACATCTTCGCCAAGCTGGACCTCCCACCCTCGGAGTCGGGCCACCGGAGGGTGCTGGCCGTGCTGCGGTACCTGGACCGGCAAGGGAGCTGACCCCGGCGGTTCGGCGTACTGACGAGGACGGGTTGCCCTCGGGTCGGGCGGGCGTACCGAGGGCGGGTTGCCCTCGGGTCGGGCGGGCGTACCGAGGGCGGGTTGCCTTGGGTCGGGCGGGCGTACCGAGGACGGGTTGCGTCGGGCCGGGGCGGGCCCGCTGGCAAGGCTGGCTGCCTCGGGACGGACAAGCGCACCCGCAGGGCGGTCTGCCGCGGGCCAGCTCGGGCTGGGTCGGCTTAATCGGTGGTCAGCCCCTCCTCAAGGGCGCCTTAAGGATCCCGGATTCGCCTCTGACCAGGGGCTTTCCGGTACCGCTCCGACCTAGGCTGCCCGGCGTGACGATCGAGGCCACCGACCCGCAGCTTGCCGCGTACCCAGCCCTGTCCGCCTACCTGGCACACCAGTCGCGCCAGCCGACCCCCTCGCACGAGCCGACCCCCACCCGGGTGCCGACCCCCTCGCATGACCCGGCCCTCTCCCGGATGCCGACGCCTTCCCACATGCCGCCCTCCTCGCACGAGCCGACTGCCTCGCACTCGGCATCGCCGTTGCCCCCGTCGCTGTTCTCGCCGCAGGCGGGTCCGATGGTGTCGGTGGCGGGGTCGGGGTCGGCGGGGGAGGTGGGGGCGCAGTTCCTTCAGGCGGGTTCGGACGGTACCGGGCCGGGGGGCGGTGGGGTGCGGGTGTTGCGGGTTCGGCCGGGGGCCATGCGGGGCGGGATCGTGGCCGGGGCCGGCGGGGTGAGTCTGCTGTGGGGTGTTCAAGCCATGCCGTCGGCGCGCCTGGACGCGTTGTTCGGGAGCGGGGCCCATCTGTCCGGGCTGCTCGCCGGTTACGGGATCCTGGTGATGCTGTTGCTGATGGCGCGGGTCCCCGCGATCGAGCACGGGGTCGGCGCCCACCGCCTCGCCCGGTGGCACTCGGTGGGCGGGCGCTACGTCCTGGGCCTCGTCGGCGCGCACATGGGCCTCGCGCTCTGCGGGTATGCCGCGCACAGCGGTACCGATCTGGTGAGTTCGGCCGTTCAACTGCTCGGCTACCGGGGCATCCTGGCCGCCGCTCTCGGTACGTTCGCGCTCGCGGCGGCCGGGGCCAGTTCGGTGCGGGCCGCCCGTGCGCGGCTGTCCCGGGAGAGCTGGCGCGCCCTGCACTTCCTCACCTATCTCGGTGCCGCGCTGGCCTTCGCGCACCAGCTGGTCGGTCCCGATGTGTCGGGGAGCCCGCTGGTGGTGTGGGCCTGGGCGATGCTGCACGCCACCGTCGCCGTGCTGATCGTCTGGTACCGGGGGGTCGTGCCCGTACGGCAGGCGCTGCGGCACGCCCTCCATGTCGTCGAGGTGCGTGACGAGAGCCCCGATGTCGTGTCCGTGGTCATGCGCGGCACCGGCCTCGACGCGCTGCGCGCCGAACCCGGGCAGTTTCTGCGCTGGCGGTTCGTGCAGCGCAGGCTCTGGCACACCTCGTTGCCGTTCTCGCTGTCCGCGCCGGTGCGGGACGACACCGTACGGATCACCGTCAAGGCGCTCGGTGTCCACAGCCGGCGGATCCGACGGCTGCGTCCCGGCACCCGGGTCCTGGCCACCGGGCCGTTCGGCGCGATGACCGCCCACCGCCGCACCCGCCGCAAGGTGCTGCTCCTGGCAGGGGGCGTCGGCATCACGCCCATGCGGGTCCTCTTCGAGACGCTGCCCGCCGCACCCGGCGACCTCACCCTGCTCTACCGGGCGAGCAACGCCGCCCAGTTGGTGCTGCGGGACGAGTTGGAGGCCATCGCCGCGCAGCGGCAGGCCGCGTTGCACTACCTGCTCGGCCCCTCCGACGCGTCCTTCGACCCGCTCGCACCCCAGGCCCTGCGCAACCTCGTCCCCGCCCTCGCCGAGCACGACGTCTACCTGTGCGGCCCCGGCCCCATGGCGCACGCCGCGACCGTCAGCCTCATCAAGGCAGGGGTTCCTGAAGAGCACATCCACACCGAGCAGTTCAGTCCCTGAATCCCGCGGGACGGTCCGGCTCGCTGACGGATGCGGGCCTCCGCCCCCGAGGAAACAGGCCCCGAGCACCACCCCGTCCCCACCCCGCCGAACCGAGGAATCGCAGAGTCATGGCCCGTCACCGCAAGTGCGCCGCCCCTGTTCCGCTCGACCGAGCCCGGCGTCGGCTCGCCGTGGGGCTCACCGCGGCCAGCGCGCTCGCGGCCACGGTCCTCGCCGTCACCGTCACTCCGGCCGCGCCGCCCGCCCCCGACCGGACCCCGGCCACCGGAAGCTCTGATCTAGCTCAGGCATCCGGAAAGTAATAGACGCTTCGGGCGGCCGCTCCTTAAAGTCGCGATCATGCCTGACATATCGCTGACCATGCTCATCGTGCTCTGCCTCGCCGCGGGCGCGGCCGGCTGGATCGACGCGGTGGTCGGCGGTGGCGGACTGCTCATGCTGCCCGCCCTGCTCCTCGGGCTGCCGCACGTGCCCGCGGCGCACGTCCTCGGCACCAACAAGGCGGTCGCCATCGTCGGCACCTCCGGCGCGGCGGTCACCTATGTGCGCAAGGCGCCGGTGCGAGTGAGGACGGCGGTACGGATCGGACTGGCGGCACTCGCGGGTTCGATGGTCGGCGCGTTCTTCGCGGCGGGCATCAGCAGCGCCGTTCTGCGGCCGGTCATCCTGGTGGTGCTGCTCGGCGTCGCCGGGTTCGTGATGTTCAAGCCCGCGTTCGGGACCGGGCCCAGCGGGCAGCCGGTCACCCGGGCCCGTACGGTCACCGCGATCGTGCTGGTGGGCGGAGGCATCGGCCTCTACGACGGACTCTTCGGCCCCGGCACCGGCACCTTCCTGGTCCTCGCCCTCACCGCCGTGCTCCATCTCGACCTGGTGACCGCGAGCGCCACCGCCAAGATCGTGAACGTCTGCACCAACGCGGGCGCGCTCGCCATGTTCGCCTACCAGGGCAACGTCATGTGGCAACTGGCCGCCATCATGGCCGTGTTCAACCTCGCGGGCGGCATGATCGGCGCGCGGATGGCCCTGCGCAAGGGCAGCGAGTTCGTGCGCGGCGTGTTGCTGGTGGTGGTCTTCTCCCTGGTCGCGAAGCTCGCCTTCGACCAGTGGAACGCCTAGCCCGCGCCTCCCTCGGAGCGACCGCGGCCACGCCGCGGTGTGCCTCCCGCGCGAAGGGCGTCCAGCACCGGCCCGCGCGTTCACGCCGCCACGTTCACGCCGTACGTCCACGTCCTACGTTCACGCCGTTGCGTTCACCACGACGCGGCTCAGGTGGGGGTGGCCGGTCCGGTGGTCAGGGCGGGCCGGACCACGCCCGTCAGGTGGGCGAAGGCGACCACGTTGCCGCGGTAGCCGGTCGTCTTCGAGAAGCCTCCGCCGCAAGTGATCAGCCGCAACTCCGGCCGCCCGGCGGCCCCGTACACCTTCGCGTCGGGGAACGCGTCGTTCTCGTACACCTCGACGGCGTCGAGGGTGAACACCGCGGTCCGGCCGTCCGCGCGGGCGACCTCGACCTGCGCGCCCTTCTTCAGCGCGCCCAGCGCGTAGAAGACGGCGGGGCCGCGGGCGTCGTCCACGTGGCCCGCCATCACGGCGGTGCCCCGGGTGCCCGGCGGGGTGCCGTCCTTGTACCAGCCCGCCATGTTCGTGTTCCCCGGCGGCGGCACCTCCAGACTGCGGTCGGGGCCGAGGCCGAGCCGCATCACGGGCGCGTCGACCCGGATCGAGGGGATCCTGACGCGCACCGGTTCGGAGGGTGGCAGCCCGTCCGGGGGCGGGAGTTCGGTCACGGTCCGCGCCGTGGACCCGGCCGGGGGATCGGAGGTCACGGCGCCCCGGTGCGAGCCGGGCCCCGGCGCGAACGCCTCGGCCGCCGACGGCTGCGGAGGCTCCACGGATTCGAGGCCGTGCTCGATCAGCCACAGGCCGCTGAACGCGGCGATCACCATCAGCCAAGCCGCGTTGCGCCGTGCGGCCGGGGCCGACAAGGGCGGTCAGCCCCGGCCCTGCGCGCCGCTCGCCCGACGACGCAGTAGCCAGGTGCCGCCCACGGCGGCCGCGGCCAGAACGGCCGTGCCCACCGCGATCTCGGTGGTGTCGGGGCCGATGCTGCCGCCGACGCCGGTCTTCACGTGCCCTCGCGGGTCGTTCGCCTCCCAGGACTTGTCGTGCCCCTGGCTGCCCCAGTCCCAGGACTTGTCCTTGGCGTGCTGGTCGTTCCAGTCCGGCGCCTTGTCCTTGCCCCGCTGGTCGTTCCAGTCCGAGGACTTGTCATGGGTGTGCCGGTCACGGTCGCCGCCCGCGGTGACGGTGAGCTGGGCCTCGACGACCTTGCCGTTCTCGCAGCTCACGCTGATGCGGAAGGTGCCGGGCTGGGCGTGCGGGGCGACCTGGAACTGGCCCGCGAGGACCTCCTTGTGCGTGGAGACCGACATCTGGAAGTCGCCCGCGCCCACCGCGTTGGCGTCGCCCGTGCCGCGTGCCGCCGACCCGCAGGCGGTCGTGTTCGCGGTCACCGTGGTGCCGGGGGAGGCGCTGGAGGGCCACAGCTCCAGCGAACCGCCCGGCGCGTTCTCGGCGTACGCGAGCGAACCCGCCGGACCCAGCACGGCGGCGGACGCCAGCAGGGCACTGGTCAGGAGTCGGGCAGTACGCATGGATCCTCCGGGGACGCGGACGGGCCTCTGCCTTCGACCTAAGAGGCGCACCGCCCGCTCCGCCCGTCGGCGGGGGACGAAAGGGTGACGGAGGGCGGGCCGTACGGGTGACCCGTCACCCGGCGTGAATCACATCCCAAGGCGCCTCCTCGTACGCGCGCCACACCACCTTCATCAGCTCCGCGTCGACCGCGAACTCGCGCTCGTCGATCCGGCCCACCGGGGCGATCCCGTGCGAGTTCATGACGAAGGCCGCGCTGTACGCGTCGAGGCCGGCCAGGGTCACTTCGCGCCGGGTCGACTTCAGGCCGTACTCCCGCAGCCGGGGCTGGAGCACGGCCATGGTGATGCCGAGCAGCGCGGGCCGGTCCGGCCACACCACCGAACTCCCGTCCCAGAACGCGATGTTGGTGATGGCGCCCTCCGCGATCACGCCGCCGGGGCCGGTCAGGAGGGCCTCGGTGAAGCCCTGCCGTTGGGCGAGCCGGCCGTAGTAGCCCTGCGCGAAGCCGCCGAGGTGCTTGATGTGGGCGATGGGGCGCTCGTAGGGCACGGAGAGCAGGGACTGCGCGGTGGAGGGCATGTCGGTGGGCTCGCGCACGACGACCATCGGGGTGGGCGCGTCGGCCGGGCCGTACACGTAGACCCGCACCGCCGCGTCGGACCGGCCGCAGGCGTCCAGGGCCTGCCCGATCAGCGAGCGGACCCGCTCGCCGTCGAGGCCCGGGCCGAACAGCTCCCGGTTGGCCCGGTCCAGGCGGGTCAGGTGGTGGGCGAGGCCCCGGACGCGTCCGTCGCGCACCTGGAGGGCGGTGAAGTGGCCGTAGCCGCCGGTCAGCGCGGGAACGAGGAGGTTCTCGGCATCCGCGGGACGGCCGTCGATCTCGACGTACGGAAGTGTCATGGGCCTCAAGATAGTTCGCCACCGGCCGGGCTTGACCTCAAGTGGACTTGAGGTTGAATCCTTCCCGGCATGGACATCACCACAGCCGAGAAGGCTCCTCTGAAGCTCACCGTTGTCGTCGCCTCCAACCGCGAGGGCCGGTTCGCGCCGGTCGTCGCCGACTGGTTCCTCGCCCGGGCCCGCGCCCACCAGGGCCTGGAGATCGAGGTGCTCGACCTCGCCGAGGCCGAACTGCCGACCACGATCTCCCACCGCCCCTCGCCCGCCGTAGCGGCCCAACTCTCCGTCATCTCTCCAAAGTTGGCCGACGCCGACGCCTTTGTCGTGATCACTCCCGAGTACAACCACTCGTTCCCCGCCTCGCTGAAGAACCTGATCGACTGGCACTTCGTGCAGTGGCAGGCGAAGCCCGTCGGCTTCGTCTCGTACGGAGGGATCTCCGGCGGTCTGCGGGCCGTCGAGCAGCTGCGGCAGGTCTTCGCCGAGATGCACTCCGTCACCGTGCGGGACACGGTCAGCTTCCACCAGGCGCACGGCCTCTTCGACGAGGACGGCGAGCACCGCGAGCCCTCGCAGGCCGACGCGGCCGTGAAGAAGATGCTGGACCAGGTCGCCTGGTGGGCCCACGCCCTGCGCGACGCCAAGGTGACGCACCCGTACGCCGGTTGAGGTCTCGGCGTGTGGGGCCGGAGCGGAGCGCGGTCGGGTCGGCCCGCTCGCGGCGTGTCCGCAGGACGACGGTCCGGACGCCCGTGGGGTCCCCTCCGGGGCCCGTCTCAGGCCGCCGGCAGCTGAACCACAGCCAGCGCGCCTCCGTCCCGCGCGTTGCGCAGGCTCACCTCCGCGCCGATGACCTGGGCCTGGCCGAGGGCGATGGTCAGGCCGAGGCCCGTGCCCTGGCCGCGTTCGCGCGCGCCGGTCACGAAGCGCTGGGGGCCCTCCTTCAGGAGGCGGTCGGGGAAGCCGGGGCCGTGGTCGCGCACGCTGATCGAGGTGCCGTCCACGATCACCTCGACGGGTTCGCGGCCGTGCCGCCGGGCGTTGGCGATGAGGTTGGCGACGATCCGTTCGAGGCGGCGCGCGTCGGTGCGCACGAGGGTGTCCGTCGCGACAGGGCCCTGGGCGGGGTCCTCGGCGCTCCTCAACTCCACGGCCAGGCCGCACCGTTGGAGGACGCCTTCCACGGTGCGGTCGAGCGGCAGCACCTCCAAGTGGGGCTCCTCGGCGTTGGCGTCGAGCCGGGCGACCTCCAGGAGGTCCTCGGTCAGGGTGCGCAGGGCCGCCACCCGGTCGCGCACCAGCTCGGTCGGGCGGCTCGGCGGCAGCAGTTCGGCGGCGGTGTGCAGACCGGTCAGCGGGGTGCGCAGCTCGTGCGCCACGTCCGCGGTGAAGCGCTGCTCGGCCTCCAGGCGACGCTGGAGCGAGGCGGCCATGGTGTCGACCGCGCAGGCCAGTTCGCCCACCTCGTCCTGGCGTCCCGCCGGGGCCGACCGGCCGATCCTGGCGTCGAGCTCACCCTGGCTGATTCGGCGCGCGGTGGCCGCGGCGGTGCGCAGCTCGCGGCTCAGCCTGCTGGCGAGACCTGCCCCGCCGAGCGCCGCGAGCCCGACCACGACGGCGCCCCAGGCCACCAACTGGCCGTCCAGTTCCCGGAGTTCGTCCACGGCCGCGTCCAGGGGCTGGCGCACCGAGAGGACCCGGTCGCCCACGGGCCGCGCGGCCCAGACGGCGGGCCGGGGGCCGTCCAGGTCCAGGTAGGTGCTCCGCTTCCCGTCGCGGGCGGAGGCGCGCAGCGGCTCGGGCAGCGCGGGATGGTCGAGCGCGGCCTCCGTGTCGCCGTGGTCCACCTGGCCCGTCAGCTCGTACAGCTGGCGCACCCGGATGAGCTGGGCGGTCGCGGACTCGCGGGCCGTCGTGGCGACCTGGGCGGCCCGCGACTGGTGGATGAGCAGGCCGATGGTGACGGCCACCAGGGCGCAGCCCGCCGCAAGCAGCGCGGCGATCTTCCAGCGCAGACTCATCCCCCGCGGCAGCCGGCGGGCGCGAACGAGCAGCGTTCGGCACGCGTGCCGCAGGACCGCCGTCACGAGGCACCCCGCGGTGTCCCGGTGGCGCCCGACCTCGCCGGACCCGGCGTCGTGCGCGGGCCGGGGGTGCCGTGCTCCTCGGTGGTGCCGGGCGCGTCCGGGCGCTGCGGGGTGAGGTCCTTGTACGTCTTGACGTTGCTCACGGTGGACAGGCGCACCCCGTCCCAGCGGTAGCGGACCGCCTGCTCGGCGCCGTCGTCCGCGGCGCCCCGCGTCACCAGGTCCGTGCCGACGGCCTCCACCGCCATGCGGATTCCGGAGGTGTACAGGATGGGGACGATCCTCCCGGCCCGCACCGTGTAGACGATCACGACCGTGCGGCGGCTCTCCAGGTCGGCCGCGATGATCAGTTCGGGCGAGCCGTCGTGCCCCGTCAGGTCGTGCAGGACCGGCGGACGGATGCCCGGCCGCCCCGGGTGGTCGATCATGGGCAGCCGGGCGAGGCTCCTGCCGCGCGGGTCGGCCTTGAGGACCGCCATCGGGTCCAGGCCCCGCAGCCCCTCCTTCGGCACCTTCGGCCCGTCGGCGAGCGGCACCGGAGGCTCCGCCTGGCCCGACGCCATCACGCCGTTGCGCTGCGCGTCGCTCGCGTACCAGGCGGGCCACAGCTGCTCGGGCCTGGGCTGGAGGGCGACCGTCGAGGCGCGGGCGCCCTCCACCAGACCGGACCGCGAACCGCAGCCGGAGAGGGCGAGCGCCACCGCGGCGACGCCGAGGGCGGCGACGCCCGCGAGGGCGGCCGCGCGGAGCATCCGGAAGGTCTGGATCATGGTGGGGTGCCGGGGGTAGGGGAGGCGGCCGGGGTGCCGGCCCGCCCGTCGACGGTAGGAGCGGATCATCACGGAAAGCGGGACACCATGTAACAGCCGTGCGTACGCTCCGCACCGGCCGGCAGGTTCGGGACGTAGGGCCTTGCCGGAGGACTCTGTACATCCCGGCCGGACCCGGCCGGATCACCGAGGGAGGAAGCCGTGACATCGGCCGAACGGCTGACCGTGCAGACCACGACCGACAGTGCGGACAAGGCGGCGGCGCTCGCCCGGGGCGCGGTCGAGGCCCGCCTCGCGGCCTGCGCCCAGATCGCGGGCCCCGTCACCTCCCTCTACCACTGGGCGGGCGACATCGAGACGGCCCAGGAGTGGCAGGTCCTGTTCAAGACCACGGCCGCCCGCTACCCCGCGCTCGAACGCCACCTCCTCGCCGCCCACGACTACGAGACCCCCGAGATCATCGCGACCCCGGTGGTGGCTGGAAGCGTGGCCTACCTGTCCTGGATCACGGTCGAGACGGCCGAGCGATGACCACCGCCGAGCCGCCGCTCCCGTTCTTCGTCTACGGCACGCTCCGCCCCGGCCAGCGCTACTACCAGCGCTTCCTGCGCGGCCGCACGATGTCCGAGCGCCCGGCGCTGCTGCGCGGCGCCCTGCTCTACGACGGCCCCGGCTACCCGTACGCCATAGCCGGGGACGGCACCATCACCGGCACCCTCATCGAGGTCGCGCCCGCCGACCACGCCGAACTCCTCGCCGCGCTGGACGCGTTGGAGGACTACCTCGGCCCCGGCCACCCCCGCAACACCTACGACCGGCTGGTGCGCGACGTGCTGGTGGAAGGACGGCCCGTACGGTCGTGGACCTATCTCGCGGCGCCCCGCCTGGTCCGCGAGCTGCTCGCGGGCGGCACCCCGATCCCCGGCGGCGACTGGCTCAGCCGACCGGACCGGACCGCTCCACCCGTACCGCGCACACCTTGAACTCGGGCATCCTCGAGACCGGGTCGAGCGCCGGGTTCGTCAGGTTGTTGGCCCGGCCCTCGCCCGCCCAGTGGAACGGCATGAACACGGTGTCCGAGCGGATGGCGGCGGTGACCCGGGCCGGGGCCGTGGCCCGCCCGCGCCGCGAGACCACCGTCACCGCCTCGCCGTCGCCCACCCCGATCCGCTCGGCGAGCAGCGGGTGCATCTCCACGTACGCGCCGGGCGCCGCGGCGTTGAGTTCGGGCACGCGCCGGGTCTGCGCGCCCGACTGGTACTGGGCGAGCACACGGCCCGTGGTGAGCACCACCGGGTAGTCCGCGTCGGTCTCCTCGTCCGGCCCGCGGTGCGTGACCTCCACGAACCGGGCCCGCCCGTCCCCGGTCGCGAACCGGTCGAGGAACAGCCGGGGCGTACCCGGGTGCGCCTCCTCGGGACAGGGCCAGAACACCCCGTCCTCGGCCTCGATCCGGGCATAGCTGATCCCCGCGTAGTCGGCCGCCCCGCCCGCCGAGGCGCGCCGCAGCTCCTCGAACACCTCCTCGGGATCGACCGGGAACCCCTTCGCCATAACCCCGCAGCCCAGCTTCTGTGCAAGGGAGTTGAGCACCTGAAGGTCGCTGCGGACGCCCTCCGGAGGGGCCAGCGCGGCCCGCCGCAGCAGCACCCGGCCCTCCAGGTTGGTCGTCGTGCCCGTCTCCTCCGCCCACTGCGTCACCGGCAGCACGACGTCCGCGAGCGCGGCGGTCTCCGAGAGCACCACGTCCGCCACGACGAGGAAGTCCAGCGCGCGCAGCCTGCCCTCCACATGGGAGGCGCGCGGCGCCGACACGACCGGATTGGACCCCATGACCAGCAGCGCCTTGACCTCGCCGCCCAGCGCGTCGAGGAGTTCGTACGCGCTGCGCCCCGGGCCCGGCAGCGCGTCCGCCTCCACCCCCCACACACCGGCCACATGGGCCCGCGCCGCCGGGTCGGTCAGCTTGCGGTAGCCGGGCAACTGGTCCGCCTTCTGGCCGTGTTCACGGCCGCCCTGGCCGTTGCCCTGGCCGGTGAGGCAGCCGTATCCGGACAGCGGGCGGCCCGCCCGGCCGGTGGCGAGACAGAAGTTGATCCACGCGCCCACCGTGTCCGTGCCCTTGGCGTGCTGCTCGGCGCCGCGCGCGGTCAGCACCATCCCGTCCGGCGCGTCGCAGAACATCGCGACCGCGGCGCGGAGCTGGGGCACGGGCACGCCGGTTATCCGCTCCACGTACTCCGGCCAGTGCGCCATCACCGCGGCCCGCGCCGCCTCCCACCCCGTCGTCCGCTCGCGTATGAACTCCTCGTCCACGCGCCCCTCGGCCACCACCAGATGCAACAGGCCGAGCGCCAGGGCGAGATCGGTGCCGGGGCGTGGCGCCAGATGCAGATCGGCCTGCTCGGCCGTCTTCGTCCGACGGGGATCTATGACGATCAACCTGCCGCCGTGCTCGCGCAGTTCACGCAGGTACCGCACCGCGGGAGGCATCGTCTCCGCGAGGTTCGAACCGGCCAGGATCACGCAGCCCGTCCGCGCCACGTCCTCCAGCGGGAACGGCAGCCCCCGGTCGACGCCGAACGCCCGCTGGTGCGCGGCGGCCGCCGACGACATGCAGAACCGTCCGTTGTAGTCGATCTGCGAGGTGCCGAGCACCACCCGGGCGAACTTCCCCAGCGCGTACGCCTTCTCGTTGGTCAGCCCGCCCCCGCCGAACACCCCGACCGCGTCGGCCCCGTATCCCTGGCGTACGGAGCCGAACCGCTCGGCGACCAGCCCCAACGCCTCTTCCCAGGTGGCCGGTTCGAGACGGCCGGTGCCCGCGCGCCGGACCAGTGGTTCGGTGAGCCGGAGACGGCGCGCGAGGAGCGCGGGCGCGGTGCTCCCCTTGCCGCACAGCGCGCCCCGGTTGACGGGGAAGTCCCGCGGCACCACGTCGAGCCCGCCGTCCGCCCCGCTCGCGGCCCGCAGCCCCATGCCGCACTGGAGCGAGCAGTACGGGCAGTGGGTGGGGGTCACGGGGGCGGCGGCATCGGTGAGCATGCCCTCCAGCCTGCGCCGACCGTGTTACGCCCGCCCCCGCCCGCGGGTTACGCCCCCGGTGCGGCGGGCTCATTCCGTCGGCGGGGTGGTGGTGAGGGGGTGGCTGTCGGCTGTCATCTGTTAGCTGTCGACTGCCAGGCATGGGGCACTATCTGTCGGCTGTCAGGCGTAGGGCACTATCTGTCAGCTGTCAGCTGTCAGCTGTCAGGCATGGGCGCTATCTGTCAGTTGCCAGTTGCCAGTTGCCAGTTGTCATCCGTCAGCCCCCAACGACTCAGCCCCCCAGCGCCCGAGCGATCCCGGGTTCCCTGGGGCCGAGGAAGGTCGGGTCCGGGTGGAAGGTCGCGTCGAGGAGGGCCTTGCTCGCGGCGAACACCTCGCGGGTGCCGCCGTAGTACCAGGTCAGGTCGTGGGGGGCGGCGACGCCGACGCCGTACGAGCGCACCCCCGCGGCCTCGCACAGCGCGACCGCGCGCCGGATGTGGAAGCCCTGGCTGACCAGGACGGCCCGGTCCACGCCGAAGATCTTCTTGGCCCGGACGCACGAGTCCCAGGTGTCGAACCCCGCGTAGTCGCTGACCACGCTCCTGTCCGGCACGCCGTGCTGGACGAGATAGCCGCGCATCGCGTCGGGCTCGTCGTAGCCCGGCCTGCTGTTGTCGCCGGTGACCAGGACCGCCCTCACCTTCCCCGCCCGGTACAACCGCACCGCCGCGTCGAGGCGGTCGGCGAGGTAGGGGGAGGGCCTGCCGTCCCACAGGCCGGCGCCGAACACCACGGCGACCCCGGACGCGGGAGCGTCGGCCACCGTGCCGATCCGGTCGCTCGTGGTCGTGTACAGCCAGGCGGAAGGGACGAGCGCGAGCACGCAACCGGCGACGACGCCTTGCACGAGACGCCTGCGGCCCGCACGGGTACGCGGCAGGCGTGGTCGTTTCAGTCGGATGCGCGGGCGCGGCACGGGTCCCCCTGGTGGTCTTCTCCGGCGTACGACGTGATCTTCGGCGGCGTACGGCGGAAGGGACGCCGTGGGCGGGAGGCCGGTTCGCCGTCCGGCACGCCCCGTACAGCTCTGTGACACGGCCCCGCCCACCAACCCGCCCACAAACCCGCCCACAAACCTGGCCGCACCCTCGTCCAGGCGGCCCCGTGAGGCCATGGAAAACACCTGTCACCGCCGCGCAACGACCCGGCAACGTGCGCCCGGCAGGATCGGTCCATGACGGAGACGGAGACGAGCCACCCCTTTCCGCGGTCCCGGCCCCAGCCCGCGGTGCCGGGCGGACCGGGCCCCGAACCCCGCGCCCAGGCCCTCACGCTCGACACCACCGCGGAGCTCCTCACCCGCGTCACGGCCCAACTGGGCAGTCGGCTCGGCCACATACGACTGAACGGAACCCGCACCTCCATGACGCCCACCGACCGCCCCGCCCTCGTCGCCGTCGCGCACGGCAGCCGCGACCCCGGCGCGCTGCGGACGGTCACCGCGCTCCTGGACCGGGTCCGCGAACTGCGCCCGGGCCTCGATGTCCGTCTCGGCCACATCGAGCTGAACCGCCCGCTGCTGCCCGACACCCTGGCCGGACTGTGCGGGGAGGCCGTGGTGGTGCCGCTGCTGCTCGGCCGCGGGCATCACGTCAAGCACGACGTCCCGCACGTCCTCGCCACCGCGGGCCGACACCTCGACGCCCGCGTCGCGGCCCCGCTCGGCCCGCATCCGCTGCTGGTCGAGGCGTTGTACGGGCGGCTGGTGGAGGCGGGCTGGCAGCTCGACGCGCGTGCCGTGCGCGGCGCCGGGGTCGTCCTCGCCGCCGCAGGATCGCGCGACCCGGACTCCGCCGCCGACACCCGCCGCACCGCCCAGCTCCTGAGCGAGCGCCTCGGCGGGGTCCCGGTGCTGCCCGCCTACGCCTCCGCGGCCTCACCCACCGTGCCCGAGGCGCTGCGCGCGCTCGCCGCGCGCGGCAGGCACCGGGTCGCGGTCGCCTCGTACTTCACCGCGCCGGGCCGTTTCGCGACGCAGAGCGCGGCCGTGGCGCCCTGGCTCGCGGCCGCGCCCCTGGGGGCGCATCCGGCGATGGCCAGGCTCGTACTGCACCGCTACGACGAGGCGTTGGCGCGAACGCCGGCGTGCGGCGGGGACGCCGCGCCCGCCGCAGCGCTCGTTCCCGCCTGAACCCGGCCCCGGGTGCGCGGGCCCGCGCACCCGGCTTCGCGCAGTGAGCCTCGACGCCCCCTTGAGCCCAGTTGTCGGTGACTCCGTTTACTGTCGGTGCATGGAGTTCTACGCCGAGGCCGACACCGAACGCTGGGCCGCCGAGCCCGACAAGCGGCCCGGCCGCACCGCCTTCCAGCGCGACCGCGCGCGCGTGCTGCACTCGGGGGCGCTGCGCCGCCTGTCCGGCAAGACCCAGGTCGTCACGCCGGGCTCGCTTCCCCGGGCTCTCGGCTCCGCCCGAGCAGGGGAGATTCCGTTCCAGGCCTGGGACGCGAGCCCGCGCACCCGGCTCACGCACTCGCTGGAGTGCGCCCAGGTCGGCCGCGAGCTGGGCGCCGCCCTCGGTTGCGACCCGGACCTGGTCGAAGCCGCCTGCCTCGCCCACGACATGGGCCACCCGCCGTTCGGCCACAACGGCGAGCAGGCGCTCAACGACTTCGCCAAGGACATCGGCGGCTTCGAGGGCAACGCCCAGTCGCTGCGCCTGCTCACCCGGCTCGAACCGAAGCGCTTCGTGCGCTCGTCGGTGACCGGGGAGCCCGTCAGCGTCGGCCTCAACCTCACCCGCGCCGCCCTGGACGCGGCCACCAAGTACCCCTGGGCGCGCGGCGGTCACCCCAGCGACCCGGCCTCGGTGAAGTTCGGTGTGTACGAGGACGACCTGCCGGTCTTCGCCTGGGTCAGGGAGGGCGCCGCGCCCTACCGCAAGTGCTTCGAGGCCCAGGTCATGGACTGGTCGGACGACGTGGCGTACTCGGTCCACGACTTCGAGGACGGCCTGCACGCCGGCCACGTCGACCCCCGCGCGCTCCGCTCCGAGGCCGAGCGGGCCGACATCTGGCGCGTCGCCATCGGCCGGTACGTGCCCGCCGACACCGATCCGCAGGAGCTGACCGAGGCGCTGGAGCGCCTCATGGAGCAGGACTGGTGGCCGCACGGCTACGACGGCTCGGCGGTCTCCCAGGCCCGGCTCAAGGACGCCACCAGCCAGCTCATCGGCCGGTTCTGCCTGGCCGCCGAGGGCGCCACCCGCGCGGCCTTCGGCACCGGCCACCTCACCCGGTACGGCGCGGAGCTGGTCGTGCCGCGCGCCGCCCGCAACGAATGCGCCGTGCTGAAGGCGGTGGCCGACCGCTACGTCATGCAGCGCGACGAGCAGGAGCGGCTCCGGGCCGACCAGCGCGTCGTGCTCGCCGAGCTCGCCGACGCGCTGACCGCCCGGGCCCCCTCCGAGGGGCTCGACCCGCAGTTCCGCGCCCTGTACGACGAAGCGGGCGACGACCGTGCGAGGAAGCGGGTGATCGTCGACCAGATCGCCTCGCTCACCGACGCGGCGGCCCGCTCGCTCCACTCCAGACTTACCGTGCACCACCGGTAATCCCAGCCGCGTCGGCGTCCCAACGGAGCAAGCCCTCTTCCCCCATCACGCTCCGTGCGGGACGCTCGCAGATGGCGGCGCCGCGCAGCAAGCACCGAGGAGGCATCAAGTGGTCGACGCAGATCGGACATTCGTCATTGTCGGAGGCGGTCTCGCGGGGGCGAAAGCCGCCGAGACCCTCCGGGCCGAAGGGTTCAACGGGCGGGTGATCCTCATCGGTGACGAGCGCGAGCACCCTTACGAACGGCCGCCCCTGTCCAAGGGGTTCCTGGCCGGCAAGGAGGACCGGGACAGCGTCTTCGTGCACGAGCCCGCCTGGTACGCGCAGAAGGACATCGAGCTCCACCTCGGCCAGACCGTCACCGCGATCGACCGCGGGGCCAGGACGGTCCGGCTCGGCGACGGCACCCTGATCCAGTACGACCGGCTGCTGCTGGCCACCGGCGCCGAGCCGCGCCGCCTGGACATTCCCGGCACCGAGCTGGCGGGCGTCCACCACCTGCGCCGCCTCGCCCACTCCGAGCGGCTGCGGCACGTCCTGAAGGCGCTCGGCCGCGACAACGGCCACCTCGTGATCTCGGGGGCCGGCTGGATCGGTCTCGAGGTCGCGGCCGCCGCCCGGGGGTACGGCGCCGAGGTCACCGTCGTGGAGCCGGAGGCCACCCCGCTGCACAACGTCATCGGCCCCGAGCTCGGCCAGCTCTTCGCCGACCTGCACGCCGAGCACGGGGTGCGCTTCCACTTCGGCGCCCGCCTCACCGAGATCGTCGGCCAGGACGGCATGGTGCTCGCCGCCCGCACCGACGACGGCGAGGAGCACCCGGCGCACGACGTGCTCGCCGCGATCGGCGCGGCCCCGCGCACCTCGCTCGCCGAGACCGCGGGCCTGGCCATGGTCGACCGCGCACACGGCGGCGGCATCGCCGTGGACGCCTCGCTGCGCACCTCGGACCCCGACATCTTCGCGGCCGGCGACGTGGCCGCCGTCCACCATCCGCTGCTCGGCACCCGGCTGCGCGTCGAGCACTGGGCCAACGCCCTCAACGGCGGCCCGGCCGCCGCCCGCTCGATGCTGGACCAGGAGGTCTCCTACGACCGGGTCCCGTACTTCTTCTCCGACCAGTACGACCTCGGCCTCGAATACTCGGGCTGGGCGCCGCCGGGCTCCTACGACCAGGTGGTGATCCGGGGGGACACGGGCAAGCGCGAGTTCATCGCGTTCTGGCTCAAGGACCGCCGGGTGCTCGCCGGGATGAACGTGAACGTGTGGGATGTCACAGAGCCCATCCAGGCCCTCATCCGGGGCGGGGCCCAGGTGGACACCGAGGCGCTGGCCGATCCGGCCGTCGCACTCGGCTCCCTCGCACCCTGAGTGTCGCGGCGTCCCCGTAGACTTCACGCGTGGCAGGCAGGATCAACGATGACGACGTGAAGGCGGTACGGGACGCGGTCCCGATCGACGCCGTCGTGTCCGAGTACCTCCAGCTGCGCAACGCCGGGGGAGGCAACCTCAAGGGCCTCTGTCCCTTCCATGACGAGAAGTCCCCGTCCTTCCAGGTCAGCCCGAGCAAGGGTCTCTTCCACTGCTTCGGCTGCCAGGAAGGCGGCGACACGATCGCCTTCGTCCGGAAGATCGACCACCTGTCGTTCTCCGAGGCGGTCGAGCGGCTCGCCGCCACCGCGGGCATCACGCTGCGGTACGAAGAGGGCGGCTACAACCCCTCGCACCAGCGCGGCGAGCGCATCCGGCTGGTCGAGGCGCACAAGGCGGCCGCGCAGTTCTACGCCGAGCAGCTCGGCAGCCCCGAGGCCGAGATCGGCCGCGCCTTCCTCGCCGAGCGCGGCTTCGACCAGGCCGCCGCCGCCCACTTCGGCGTGGGCTACAGCCCGGCGGGCTGGGACCACCTGACCCGCTTCCTGCGCGGCAAGGGCTTCAGCGACAAGGAGCTGCTCACCTCGGGCCTCGCCCAGGAGAGCCGCCGCAACCCCATCGACCGCTTCCGCGGCCGCCTGATGTGGCCGATCCGCGACGTGTCCGGCGAGGTCGTCGGCTTCGGCGCCCGCAAGCTGCGCGACGACGACAACGGCCCGAAGTACCTGAACACCCCCGAGACCCCGATCTACAAGAAGTCGCAGGTCCTGTACGGCATCGACCTGGCGAAGAAGGACATCGCCAAGTCCAGCCGCGCGGTGGTCGTCGAGGGCTACACCGACGTCATGGCGTGCCACCTGGCCGGGGTCACCACCGCCATCGCGACCTGCGGCACGGCGTTCGGCGGCGACCACATCAAGATCCTGCGCCGCCTCCTGATGGACAACGGCTCGGCCCGCGTGATCTTCACCTTCGACGGCGACGCGGCTGGCCAGAAGGCGGCCCTGCGCGCCTTCGAGGACGACCAGAAGTTCGCCGCCGAGACGTACATCGCGATCGCCCCCGACAACATGGACCCCTGCGACCTGCGGCTGGCCAAGGGCGACGAGGCGGTCGTGGACCTGGTCCAACCCCGCACCCCGCTCTTCGAGTTCGCGATCCGCCAGATCGTCGGACGCTACGACCTGGAGACCCCGGCGGGCCGGGCCGCGGCCCTCGACGAGGCGGCCCCCATCGTCGCCCGGATCAAGAACGTCGCCTCCCAGCACGAGGTCGCCGTCCAGCTCGCCGGGATCCTCGGCATCCTGGACACCCAGTTCGTGGTCAAGCGCGTCGCCCAGCTCGCCCGCTGGGCCCGCGACCGCGGCGGCAAGGGCCCCGCGCCCACGCAGCACCGCCGCCAGGAGTACGAGACCGCCGCCCCCCGCGCGGCCGCAGCCCCCGGCCCCGCGCTGAACCTGCGCAGCCCCGCCCACCGCACCGAACGGGAGCTGCTCAAGCTGGCGTTGCAGCACCCGCACCTGGTCTCCCCGGCGTTCGACGCGTACGGGGTGGACGAGTTCACCGCCCCGCCCTACGCGGCGGTCCGCCAGTGCATCCAGGAGGCGGGCGGCGCCACCGACGCCCCCTCCGACTACCTGCCGACCGTCATGGACCGCGCGCCCAACGACGTGGTCCGCGCTTTGGTCACCGAGCTCGCCGTGGAGGCCATCCACGCCCGCACGGTCGACGAGGCGTACGCGGGCGAGCAGCTGGTGGCCGTCCGCCGCCGCGCCGTCGACCGCCGCCTCCTGGACATCCAGGGCACCCTGGCCCGCCTCGGGCAGAACGGCGATCCGGCCCAACTGGCCGCCGTCCAGAACGAGTTGTGGGTCCTCCAGCAGTACGGCCAGGCCCTGCGCAACAAGGGCGCGGCAGCACTCTGACCCTCTGCGGGGCAGCACACCAAACCCTGAGCGGGGGAGCGCGAGCGAGTGTTGCCGGGGGCCCGTCTCGCGGTCGCGAGCCCCCTTTCGGGCGCGCCTTCTTTAATCGCGGCCGTAGTGGGTAGCCGTTGAGGCAGAAGGCCTTCGTCTCATGTATCCGGCGTCCGGTCGGCGTTCCCGGCCGAAAGGCGGATGGGGCGCCCGCGGTGGCATATCCATCCGGGTAACCACCCGGTCACGCACCGGCTTCAAAAAGTCACCGCACGCCCGTCGCGGCGACCATGTGTCGTACCCCACACTGGGTTGCGGTGCCTGAGTCCTCGGAGCGCGGCCGGCCCACCCTCGGGGGTGGGCACCTCACCCCCGCGGATCCGCTCATCGTGTACGGGACGGAAAGCGGCCCGGCCGCCCCCGTCCCGCTGCCGCACGCCCCCGATCCGGCAGCGATCACCCTGGAGGTCGCCCCCGTGCAGACCCAGACCCTGACCGACAACGACGTCGTCACGGCCGTACCGCCGCAGTCGCGGGCCGTACACCACCCGGAGGCGGAGCCGTCCGGCCCGGCCGCCGGGCCCGTTCCCGAGCCGGTCACCGAGGACGAGGTCCCAGAACCCCCCGAACCGCAGCCCGGCCGGGTGGATACCGGCGGGCCGTCCTCCGATCTCTTCCGTCAGTACCTGCGCGAGATCGGCCGCATCCCGCTGCTCACCGCGGCCGAGGAGGTCGAGCTCGCCCGGCGCGTCGAGGCGGGCCTGTTCGCCGAGGAGAAGCTGCGCAACACCCCCGACCCGGACTCCCAACTCGCCGTGGATCTCGACAAGTTGGTCGTCATGGGCCGGATGGCCAAGCGCCGCCTCATCGAGGCCAACCTGCGCCTGGTGGTCTCCGTCGCCAAGCGGTACGTGGGCCGCGGGCTCACCATGCTCGACCTGGTCCAGGAGGGAAACCTCGGACTGATCAGGGCGGTCGAGAAGTTCGACTACGCACGCGGCTACAAGTTCTCGACGTACGCGACCTGGTGGATCCGCCAGGCCATGTCCCGGGCGCTCGCCGACCAGGCCCGCACCATCCGCGTGCCCGTCCACGTGGTCGAGCTCATCAACCGCGTGGTGCGCGTCCAGCGCCGGATGCTCCAGGAGCGGGGCTACGAGCCGACCGCCGAGGAGGTCGCCGCCCACCTCGACCTGACGCCCGAGCGGGTCGGTGAAGTGCTGCGCCTGGCCCAGGAGCCGGTGTCGCTGCACGCGCCGGTGGGGGAGGAGGACGACGTCGCGCTCGGCGACCTCATCGAGGACGGCGACGCCGCGTCCCCCGTCGAGTCCGCCGCGTTCCTGCTGCTCCGCGAGCACCTGGAGGCCGTGCTCTCCACGCTCGGCGAGCGCGAACGCAAGGTCGTCCAGCTGCGCTACGGCCTCGCCGACGGCCGCCCGCGCACCCTGGAGGAGATAGGCCGCATCTTCGGCGTGACCCGCGAACGGATCCGCCAGATCGAGTCGAAGACGCTGAACAAGCTCCGCGACCACGCGTTCGCGGACCAGCTGCGCGGCTACCTGGACTGACGAAGGCCGGTACGGAACGAATCCGCACCGGCCCCGACTCCCGTACGGGTCAGTCGACTTCGGCGACCGCCTGGGCGAACTGGGCCGCGTACAGGCGCGCGTACGCGCCCTCCGCCGCCAACAGCTCGTCGTGCGTGCCCTGTTCGACGATCGAGCCGTTCTCCATCACCAGGATGACGTCCGCGTCCCGGATGGTGGAGAGGCGGTGGGCGATGACGAACGACGTGCGCCCGTGGGCGAGCCGCGCCATCGCCTTCTGGATCAGCACCTCGGTACGGGTGTCGACCGAACTCGTCGCCTCGTCCAGGACCAGGATCACCGGGTCGGACAGGAACGCCCGCGCGATGGTGATGAGCTGCTTCTCGCCCGCGCTCACCCCGGTGCCCTCGTCGTCGATGACGGTGTCGTAGCCCTCGGGCAGGGTCCGGATGAACCGGTCCGCGTGCGCGGCCTTCGCCGCCTCCTCGATCTCCTCGCGGGTGACCTCCTTCGGGGCGCCGTACGCGATGTTGTCCGCGATGGAGCCGCCGAACAGCCAGGTGTCCTGGAGCACCATGCCGATCCCGGAGCGCAGCTCCTCGCGGGTCATCCTCGCCGCGTCGACCCCGTCCAGGGTGATCCGGCCGCCGGTGACCTCGTAGAACCGCATCAGCAGGTTCACCAGCGTCGTCTTGCCCGCGCCCGTCGGACCGACGATCGCGACCGTGTGCCCGGGCTCCACCTTCAGCGAGAGGTTCTCGATGAGCGGCTTCTCCGGCTCGTACCGGAAGGACACCTTCTCCAGCGAGACCGCGCCGCGCAGCACCTCGGGGCGCTCGGGCGAGGCCGTCTCGGGCGCCTGCTCCTCGGCGTCGAGCAGCTCGAAGATCCGCTCGGCCGATGCGACACCGGACTGCACCAGGTTCGCCATCGAGGCGACCTGGGTCAGCGGCATCGAGAACTGGCGCGAGTACTGGATGAAGGCCTGCACGTCACCGATGGACAGGGCACCGGTGGCGACCCGCAGACCGCCGACGACGGCCACCAGGACGTAGTTCAGGTTCGAGACGAACATCATCAGCGGCTGCATGACGCCGCTGTTGAACTGCGCCTTGAACGACGCCTCGTACAGCGCGTCGTTCTGCTCGGCGAAGGCGTCCGCCGACTCCTGCTGGCGCCCGAAGACCTTCACCAGGGCGTGCCCGGTGTACATCTCCTCGACGTGCGCGTTCAGCTTGCCGGTCGACTTCCACTGCTGGACGAACTGCGGCTGCGACCGCTTGCCGACCTTCGCCGCCACGAACACCGACAGCGGCACCGTGACCAGCGCCACGAGCGCGAGCAGCGGCGAGATCCAGAACATCATGACCAGCACGCCGACGATGGTCAGCAGCGAGTTGATGAGCTGGCCCATGGTCTGCTGCATCGTCTGCGAGATGTTGTCGATGTCGTTGGTCGCGCGGCTGAGCACCTCACCGCGCTTGGCCTTGTCGAAGTACGACAGGGGCAGCCGCGACAGCTTCGTCTGGATGTCCTCGCGCATCCGGAACACGGTGCGGTTGATGGCCCGGTTGGAGAGCCGGGTCGCCACCAGCATCATGAGCCCGGCGCCCACGTACACCGCGAGCGCGGTGAGCAGGACGCTGCCGACCGCGCCGAAGTCGATCTTCTGGCCGGGGGTGAAGTCCACGCCCGAGAGCATGTCGGCGAGGCCGCCCTCGCCGCGGTGGCGCAGCCCCTCGATCGCCTGCGCCTTGGTGGGCACGTCGCGCAGGTTCCAGCCGATGACCCCGGCGAAGACGAGGTCGGTCGCCTTGCCGAGGATCTTCGGCCCGACCACCGAGAGGCCGACGCTGCACACCACCGCGAGCAGCATCACGCTCAGCGTGGCCTTCTCCGGAGCCAGCCGCTTGACCAGCCGTTTTCCGGACTCCTTGAAGTTCATCGACCGCTGATCCGGGCCGCCGCCCATCATCATGCGTCCACCGGGCCCGCTCATGCCGCCTCAGCCTCCGTCAGCTGGGAGAGCACGATCTCCCGGTACGTCTCGTTGTCGGCCATCAACTCGTGATGGCGGCCGGTCCCGACGACCTGTCCCTCGTCGAGGACGATGATGCGGTCGGCGTCCCGGATCGTGGAGACCCGCTGGGCGACGATCACGACCGTGGCCTCGGCGGTCTCGCGGCCGAGCGCGGAGCGCAGGGCCGCGTCGGTGGCGTAGTCGAGCGCCGAGAAGGAGTCGTCGAAGAGGTAGATCTCCGGGCGCTGCACCAGCGTTCTCGCGATGGCGAGCCGCTGGCGCTGACCGCCGGACACGTTCGTGCCGCCCTGCGCGATCGGCGCGTCCAGGCCGCCCTCCAGCCTGCCGACGAACTCCTTCGCCTGCGCGACCTCCAGGGCGTGCCAGAGCTCCTCGTCGGTCGCGTCCGGATTGCCGTACCGCAGGTTGGTGGCGACCGTCCCCGAGAACAGGTACGGCTTCTGCGGCACCAGCGAGACCGTCTTGGCGAGCAGGACGGGGTCCAGCGTGCGCACGTCCTCGCCGTCGACCAGCACCTGCCCGTCGGTCACGTCGAACAGCCGCGGCACGAGCCCGAGCAGGGTCGACTTGCCGCTGCCCGTCGACCCGATGATCGCGGTGGTCTCGCCGGGCCGGGCCACCAGCTCCACGCCCCGCAGCACGGAGGCCTCCGCGCCCGGGTACTTGAACTCGGCGCCCCGCACTTCCAGATGGCCGTGCCGGCGCAGCTCGCGCACCGGGCTCTTGGGCGGCACCACGCTCGTGTCGGTCCCCAGGACCTCCTCGATGCGCTCGGCGCAGACCTCGGCCCGCGGCACCATCATGAACATGAAGGTGGCCATCATGACGGCCATCACGATCTGCATGAGGTACGCGAGGAACGCGGTGAGCTGGCCGATCTGCATGTGGCCGCTGTCGATGCGCTGGGCACCGAACCAGACCACCGCGACCGACGAGACGTTCACGACGGTCATGACGGTCGGGAACATGAGCGCCATCAGGCGCCCGGTGGCCAGGGAGACGTCGGTGAGCTCGGTGTTGGCGCCCTTGAAGCGGCCCTGCTCGTACTCGTCCCGTACGAAGGCCCGGATCACGCGGTTGCCGGTGATCTGCTCGCGCAGCACCCGGTTCACCGTGTCGAGCCGGGTCTGCATGGTGCGGAACAGCGGCCGCATCTTGCGCACGATCAGCGAGACGGCGATACCGAGGACGGGGACGACCGCCAGCAGCACAGCCGAGAGCGGCACGTCCTGGCCCAGGGCCATGATGATGCCGCCGACGCACATGATCGGCGCGGACACCATCAGCGTGAACGCCATCAGGACCAGCATCTGGACCTGCTGGACGTCGTTGGTGGTGCGGGTGATCAGGGACGGCGCCCCGAAGTGGCCGACCTCGCGGGCCGAGAAGGACTGCACTCGCGCGAAGACGGCGGCCCGCACGTCCCGCCCGAGGGCGGCCGCGGTCCGGGCACCGAAGAAGACGGCACCGATGTTGCAGAACACCTGGACGAGGCTGACGGTGATCATGATGCCGCCGTGGCTCAGGATGTAGCCCGTGTCACCGTTCACGACACCGTTGTCAATGATGTTCGCGTTGAGGGTGGGCAGATAAAGGGTGGCGCTGGTCTGCAGCAGTTGCAGCAGGACCAGCAGGGCTATCGGTTTCTTGTACGGCCCTAGATGGGACCGCAGGAGTCGTATGAGCACGCGCAGGCTCTCCGGGTCGGCAAGATCGGGGGTTCGACCCCCCATCTTGCGACACTCCACCCCTGGAAGCTCAAGCGATTATCGGGGTGAAGTCAAAAGGAATAGCAAAGAGCGTAGGACCCCTCCGCGTCAAGAACCCTGGCCGAAGGCGCCGGGGTGGATCTCGTCACGCGTCGCGATGTACTGCTGACGCACCGCCTGCCCCACGGCCAGTTCCTCGCCCGGCTCGAAGACCTGCGCCGACGCCCCCTGCCAGGCCGGCGGGGTGTGCGCGGCGAGCGTGCCCTGCGAGACGCCGAGCGCCCAGGCCGCCTGCCGGGCCGCGCCGAGCGCCGCGTACTCGGCGGGCTGCGGCACGACCACCTGCGTACCGAAGATCGCGGGCGCCGCCGCCTGCACGGCGGGCAGTTCGGCCGCGGCACCGAGCAGGAAGACCCGCCGGACCTCGACCCCGCGCACCCGCAGCACGTCCAGGGCGTCGGCCAGCGAGCAGAGCATGCCCTCGAAGGCGGCCCGCGCCAGGTGCTCCGGCTTCATGGACTCGCGCCGCAGGCCGGTCAGGGTGCCCGCGGCGTGCGGAAGCCGGGGCGTGCGCTCGCCCTCCAGGTAGGGCAGCAGCACGAGACCGCAGGCGCCGGGGGTGGACTTGAGGGCCAGCGCGCTCAGTTCGGCGAGATCCTCGACGCCGAGCATCTCCGCCGTGCCGCGCAGGGCCCGGACGGCATTGCTCGTATGCACGACCGGCAGATGCATTCCGGTCGCGTCGGCGAAGGACGTAATCATCCCGCTCGGGTCGGCCAGCGCCTCGTGATGCACGGCCATGACGGAGCCCGAGGCGCCGAGCGAGACCACCGCGTCGCCCGCGCCGACACCGAGCCCGAACGCGGCCGCCATCGTCTCGCCCGTACCGGCGGAGATCAGCAGGCCCTCGGGGGTGGTGCCGGCCGCGTCGGAGGGCCCGAGCACATCGGGCAGGGCCACCTGGTGGCCGAGCGCGAGCTCGATCAGGTCGGGGCGGTAGAAGCCGGTGGCGGCCGACCAGTAGCCGGTGCCGGACGCGGCGCCGCGGTCGGTGGTGCGGCGCGCGGGCCGGCCGAGCAACTGCCACACCAGCCAGTCGTGCGCCTGAAGGATGCCCGCGGTGCGCTGGGCGGCCTCCGGCTCGTTCCGCGCCAGCCAGCGCAGCTTGGCCACCGCCTGCGCGGCCTGCGGCACACACCCGACGGCCTTCGCCCAGGCCTCCCGGCTGCCCAGCGCGTCGATCAGGTCGGCGGCGGAGACCTGCGCCCGCTTGTCGTTCCCGGTCAGCGCGGCCCGCACGAGGTTGCCCTGGCCGTCCAGCGGTACGAGGCCGTGCTGCTGGGCCGCGACCCCGATGGCCTGGACGCCTTCCAGGAGCCCGCCGGTCGCGGCCTCGCCGAGCGAGAGCAGCCAGGCCTGTGGATCGACCTCGGTCGCCTTCGGTTCGACGGGATGCGGGGCGTACCCCTGTCGCAGCACGGCACCCGTGTCCGTGTCGCAGACGACGATGCGAGTGAAGGCGGAAGAGCTGTCAAGACCGGCGACTATCCCCATGCCTGAGATTCTGCCGCACGCGAGGGGCTCCTGGGACGGCGGTGGCCGGGACAACGCTGTCGGGGCCGTCGGGGTTGTCGTGCGGGCCGCGCGCCGGACGCGACGGCGGGTCAGGTGTTGCTGGTGCCCCAGTCGTCCTCGGCCCCCGGACCGCGCTCGCGCAGGGAGCGCACCCGGTCGGTGACGGAGGCGGGCATCTTGTCGCCGACCTTCTCGCTCACGGCCTGGAAGGCCTTGCCCGCGACCTGGCGCGAGGTCTGCGCGGCGGATTCGGCGGTGTTCCGCACCGCGGGGTTCTGCGCCATCTGACGTGCGGACTTCTTCAACTGCTCGTAACGCTCGCGTCCGGCCCGGGTTCCGAGCACGTATCCGAGAGCCAGTCCGGCGGCGAACGTGAGCCGGTATCGCATGGCGGTCACCCTTCCCTAGCGTGTGTGCCGCGCCTACCCGCGCAGCCCCGTGATCACCCAGGGCGGAACCGATTGGCGGAGCACCCCCCTGCTTGCGCTAATGTATGTGTCGCAGCGAACGCACGCCGCCCGGGATCACCCCAGGTAGGTACGTTCGATGCAACGAGGCATTCCCCTGTAGCTCAATTGGCAGAGCAGCCGGCTGTTAACCGGCAGGTTACTGGTTCGAGTCCAGTCGGGGGAGCTCGATCTCCTGTAGCTCAATTGGCAGAGCAGCCGGCTGTTAACCGGCAGGTTACTGGTTCGAGTCCAGTCGGGAGAGCAGCGGAATCGGACCCTTCGGGGTCCTTTTTCGTATCCCGTGGAACCGCTGGGATCCCCGCGAAGTCCTCATGGGCGTGCGATGCCGACCATCCGAGGCAGGAGATCGTATGAGCGGCTATGCTGCGGCAGACGGCGCGCACAAATGTGCGCGACGCGCCGTTAGGGGCGGTAGCTCAGCCGGTTAGAGCAGCGGACTCATAATCCGTCGGCCGTGGGTTCGAGTCCCACCCGCCCCACCACGAGGCGCAGGTGCAGAAACGATCTGGCCTGCGCCTTTGGCGTTTCCGGAGTGCGGTGCGGCGTCCGTCGATCCGCTCCGGGCGGCCGCATCAGGAGCGGATCGGGGCCGCCGGACGATCTCCTTCGAGTGATCACCCGCACGGCTCACCAACGCCGCCGCGCGCGTGTCGTGACCCCGCCGGGCGGGACCTCCCGGCCCCGTCCGGCGCCCTCGACGGGCCTACGCCCCGGCCGTCATCCGCACGTCGGTGCACCCCCGTTGCTTCGCCTCCCCGTCCGCGAACGCCTTCAGGGCGGTGTTCGCGAAGTCGGGGGAGTAGTGGGGGACGGGGTAGGTGATGTCGTTGCCGTGCTCCTCCAGCAGGCGAGTGAGGAGGAACGAGGCCGGTTCCGTGGACTGGGGGCACGTCGCGGTGGCCCAGGCGTAGTCCCTCGGCACGTCCGGCGCCCTGAGGAAGGAGGGCACACTGCCTGCCCGGAGTGCCTTCGCGCTCGCGCCGTAGAACGCGAACAGGCCGTATCCGGGCTTCTGGGACGCGGTGGCGAGGTAGCAGTTCACCTGAGGGGTCTGTGTGTCGGCAGGGAACTCCATGGCATGGGGGACGCCGTTCTGCGTCGCCGTCGAGGCGAGGGCACGCAACGCGGCGCAGGAGCCGGTCGACTGGCCGAGAGGCTTGGCCGGGTTGGGCCTGGCGCCGTAGGGAGGCGATGAGACGGTGGTCAGTTTTTCGCCCCCGCTCGCCTCGCAGCCGTACTTCGCCGCCGTCTTCTGGGCGGTCTCCGCGGTCACTCTGCCCAGTCCCGTGAGGGCGGCAGGACTTTTTGACGGGGCGAAGCCCGGCGCGGCGAAGGACCCGTAGGCGACGAGCGCCTTGCTCCTGTCGTTCCGGCAGTCGAGTGCGACCTGAACAGCCGCGCTGCCGTCATTGCGCACGACGCCGGACCAGCCCGCGCCGAGCGGCGCGACCTGCCCCCTGGTCCCGTTGTTGATGTCGGAGCCGGAGGGAAAGGCCTCCAAGGACGAGGGCTTGGTAGTGCTCCAGCGCAGAGACATCTCCAGAGAGCCTTTGCTCCCGGAGTCCGCCCTCAGCACCAGGCAATGGGCCAGATAGCCGTCATCGACCTCAAGGGATCTCGCCCGCAGCTCCGAGGACTCCAGCGCCGCGGCGAGTTCGCCCTGCGCCACATTCCCCCCACAGGCCCGGTCCACCGACCGGCTGTCGCGCCAGGAGTCGTATATGCCGGTGCTGTAGAGGGTTTGGGCCGCTATGGCCAGAACGGCGACGAACGCCCCCGCGTACCAGCCGGGGTGGATGCGTCGGATCCTGGAGTTCTTCTGCATGGTGCTCATTCTGTCGAGGGCCGTTCCGGGGGCGTCAGCGATCGGGCCGGAGGAAGCGCATGGAGTCGTTGCGGCTGGTGCCGTACTCGTTCTGGCCGACGTGGAGGAAGTACTTGGTGTAGTCGCTGTCGAGGTCGTGCCCGCGGCTCTGGGCCCACATCCTGACCATGTGATCGACGTCGCGCTGGCCGGCGTCGTACGTCTTCGCGTTCGCGTCGGTCGCCTCGAGATTCGCCTCGGCCGTGTGTTCCTTGTTGGACTCGTACGTCCAGATGTCGACGCTCTTGGTGACGAGGTCTCCGACGGGACTGAGATCGGACACCGGGTTGAACATGAGGGCCGTGCTCAGCGACGTGCCGATTCCGTGGTTGAAGTCGGCGGCCCACTGCGTCTTCTTGAAACGCTCGTCGAAGATGATGTCCGCCCGGATACCGTCGTAGGAGCCCATGGCGCGCGAGGACTCGACGATGCGATCCTGGATGGTCTTCTCCCCGGCGTCCTGCGGGATAGCGGCCAGGACGTCGTGCGAGTACTTCTGCTCCGCGCCGTAAAGGTGCCCGAAAGCCTCGGGGTCGTCGGCGATTCCCCGCATGAGTTTGGTCAAGTGGTCCGGTGCCAGGGCCAGATGGGCGCCGTCCTTGTCCTCCCAGACCACCCCTGGCTCGTTGACGGTAGTGTCGTAGTGCGTATCGGACTTGGCGAACGTCTGGTGCGTGTCCGCCGTGTACGACGTCATGATGTGCGCCAGCGGCTCGGTGAGGTTCTTCGGCAGCTTCTGGGCGTGGTTGTCGGCGTTCAACGTGTCCACCGTCTGTTGCAGGATGCTCGCCTGGGCCGTCGTGTGGTGGGCGATGGGGTGGTACGTGCCCGGTGCGTTGCCCGTGGTCGCGGCTTCCAGGGCGGCGCCGAAGCCCTTGCGGACGTCGCCGTCCTCCACCGTGACCGGCATGCCCAGGGTGGTGCCGCCGGGCGGGGTCGCGAAGTGGTCCACCACCGTGTTCCAGTCCCGGCCGTGCAGCAGGTAGTTGAGGTTGTCGCCGTGCGCCGGGTCCAGGTAGGCGGTGCTGGTCGCCGGGTCGTGGGACATGATGCCGAGGACGCCGTCGAGGGGATCGTTGGCGAACCAGCCCCGGTCGCCGTCGCTGAACTTGTCGCGCAGCGACCAGACGGAATCGAGGTTCCCCTTGGCCGTGTAGGACGTCTCCGCGTGACGGATGTCGTCCGCGGTGTCCTTGAGGAACTGCCCGGCATAGCCGTCACCGTGCTGCATGAGCGTGACCAGGCTCTGATAGCCGCGGACCTTCTCGTCCGGGATCTTGCTGAGGCCGTCCAGCTTGAATTGCTCGGTTCCGGCCTTCCGGAGCTGCTCGCGGAAATTCTTGTAGAACGCGGAGTCGGGGTCACGGGTCGCCGTGGCCAGGGTGGTGGCGAGGCCCTTCTGGAGGTCCAGGTACTGGCCGCCGTCCTTCTTGTCCTTGTAATGGGCGAGGCTGTCGAGGGAGTTGGAGAGTTTCACGGTGCCCTCGGCGCCGAGTTCGTCGAGGAGCGTCTGGCTGAAGACCTTGTCGCCGGAATTGTCGCGGAAGAGGCGCTGCAACTCGGCGTAGTCCTGGGGAGTGGCCTTGCCCGAGTCGATGCGCAGCGCGAGGTCCTTGCCCTCGTCCGCCTCGTACTGCTCGATGTCTCCCTTGGCCTTCCCGTTGAACCCGTTGGTGGTCCCGTCCAGGCGGTCGGAGTCCTGGACCACCTGGGTGAGGGCGACCTCGAAGCCCTGGTCCGCGTCGCACACGCTCTTCACCGCGTTGTCGATCCGGCTCTGCCAGGCGGAGGCCTTGTCCCGGGCGGACTGCTGGAAGTCCGGGTCGTGGTGGTAGGCGCTCAGCTCCCCCTTGTCGAGGCTGCCGGCGTCGAACGTGACGTTGCCGGTGGCCGAGACGGCCATGCCGTCCTTGATCGCGGCGTCCCGTTCCGATTCCACCTTCTTTCGGAGCTCGACGAACTGGGTGTGCGCGTCCCTGAGGAGCGAGGCCATCGCCTTGGCCTCGGTCTGGGCGTACTTGTATTCGTTCAGGGTGATGTCGAACGTGGCGTTCGCGGCCTGCGCACTCTCGCCCACCCATTGCGTGGGCAGCGTGATGGTGTGCACCTGATCGTGGTACAGCGTCTCGCGTTCCTTGAACTGGCCGGCCATTTCCTCCCACTTCGTCGCCGCCGTGGTCAAGGTGGACAGGTCGGTCGCCAATATCTCTTGGTACGTGGGCATATGAGGTCGTCCTGTATGTCTGCGAGGCCGGAGATAGGTGGGGAGGGGGATGAGGAAGGGCGAGGAATCAGTAGTGGTCGATGGGGGAGTCGGGGCGGCCGATGTTCTGGTGGACCCCGAAGTCGGTCTTCTGGAAAAGGGAGTTGGCGCCGCGCAGCGCGGACTTCTCGCCTGCGAGGCGGTTCATGAGGCCCTGCACCTGCTCGCCCCAGGTGTGCTGCGCCTTCTTCAACGCGCCGGACGTCACCCAGCCGTGCCCGTCGTGCGGGCCGAATTCCTTGATGGCGGCGGCAGTTGACTCGTCGGCGTGCGTGCCGGACTTCTTGGTGTCCGGTTCGAGGTGGGTCTCGATGGTGTTGGCGGCGGCCCGCTTCGCCTCGGGGGTCGAGACGAGCCCCGACTGCCCGGGGCTGGTGAACAGCGGTGGCCCCGGCGGCGGTTGGTGGTCCAGGCTCATGCGGGACGGCCCGCCGTGCTCAGTGGTCGTATCGGTGGACATGCGACGATCTCCTGAGTCCTGTGGTCCTGCCGTGCGGTGGTCGTGTACTCGACGTTTCCGGGGACGCCCGGACTGCCATCCTCAGTTCTGGTCCACCGGGACGCGTGAGGCTTGAGGGCTTTCTGAGGGAACGGTTCCTCGGGCCTTGGGGCCCGGATCACGGGCACTCCTGGGGCGGCCATGGCTCTCCACCCCCCCACGCCCGCTGGCGGCGGCCGACCGACGCACCGCTTCGGGCCGGGGCCGCCTCATGACTGACAGGTTCTTGATCCTAAAGAGAGCGAGGCGCGGCGGGCGGCCCCTTGGCGCCAACGGAGGGCGCCGACGCGGGTTGTGAGGGTTTCGCGCAGACGGGAACAGCTAAGGCCCCCGGTGGTGCGCACGGGATGTGCGGTGGCCGGGGGCCTCTCGGGCAGGGCTCGTGGGCTACGAATCTTTCACAGGGCGGACTGGAAGGCCGAGGCGCTCGGCACGTTGGCGGCGGTCGTGGTGACGCGGTCGAGGGCGACCGGGACACGGCCGGCGTGCTGTGCCGCCGCCCGCGCGGTGAGCGGCGTGCGCCGGGCGGTCTGCGGGGCGGCGGGGCGGCGGGCGGCGGCGGAGATCAGGGTGTTCATGGTTGGCCTTCCGGCGAGATGCGTCGCCGCCCCCGCCGGATGACGGCGGGGGCGGCGACGACGCTACGTACTGATCGGGGGAAGCGTAGCGGCGCCCGGGGGCCGCGGCGCGCGCTTCCTGGCGTGGCATAAGGATGGCGCGAGCGGCCGGAACGGGCCGCCGCGCCCGCCACCTGAGGCGATGGGCCGAAGAGGGCGTCCGCACCGCTTTCGCGGGGCCCGGGATTGGCCGGGAAACCCGGTTTCGGGGCATTGACCCGGCCGGGGTACGGCGCCCGGGGCGACGGGTCCTGCCGGGGCCGGGGGCCGCCAGGAGCGGGGGGACGCCAGGGGCGATGAGTACGTCTGGACACGTGAGCGGCCGCTGCGGGCCGGGGGCGGTGGCACGCTCGTGAGCACCGGGGGCGTCCCCCTGTGAGGCCGCCCCTACCTCGGTGTTCGTGGCCGGGGTTAGCATCCCGCGTGACCGAACAAGCCGAGCAGCCCGCCGAGACCGCCGCACCGCCCAGCGCCACCGCCGCGTCCGGGACCGCCTCCCCGGCGGCCGACGGCTCCGCCACCGGGGAGATACCCGCGGCGCGGCGCCGCATATTCGCCGACCTCACGCCGTTCCGGGTATCGCCGGACTACCGCAGGCTCTGGTTCGGCAACATGGTGTCCTGGGTCGGCAGCGGCATGACCGCGCTCGCGATCTCCCTCCAGGTCTACGACCTCACCGGCTCCAGCTTCCACGTCGGTCTGGTCGGCATCTTCACCCTCGTACCGCTGGTCGTGTTCGGGCTGTACGGCGGGGCCATCGCCGACACCGTCGACCGGCGCAGGCTCGGGCTGTACAGCGCGCTCGGATCCGCCGCGCTCTCGGGGGCGCTCGCGGCCGGAACGTTCGCCGGGGTCGCGAACGTGTGGTTCCTGTACGCCGTCATCGCTCTCCAGTCGGTCTGCCAGGCCCTGAACGCGCCGGCCCGCTCCGCGATGATCCCGAAGCTGCTGCCGCCCGAGCAGCTGCCCGCCGCCAACGCCCTCAACTCCATGATCATGACGACCGGCACGCTGGTCGGGCCGATGCTGGGCGGCCTCGTCGTCGGCTTCGCCGGGTACAAGACCGCGTACCTCATCGACGCGGTCACCTTCGCGGCCTCGCTGTACGCGATGTGGCGGCTGCCCGCGATGCTGCCCGAGCGGACCGGGGCCAAGCGGGCCTCGGTCCTGGACGGGCTGCGCTTCCTCGCCACCCGGCCCAACCTGCGGATGACGTTCTTCAGCGACTTCTGCGCGATGATCCTGGCCCATCCCCGCGCCCTGTTCCCGGCCGTCGCCGTCCTCTGGTACGGCGGTGACGCGCGCACCACCGGCCTCCTCGTCGCGGCGCCCGCCGTCGGGGCGCTGCTCGGCGGGGTGTTCTCCGGCTGGCAGGGGCGCATCCACCGGCACGGGCTCGCGGTGCTGATCTCGGTCGGCGGGTGGGGCGCCGCCATCGCGGCGTTCGGGCTGACCCGGCAGCTGTGGCTCGGCCTGTTGATGCTCGCGGTCGCCGGGTTCTCGGACACCGTCTCCATGGTGTTCCGCAACACGATGATGCAGGTCGCCGCGCCGGACGACATGCGGGGGCGTCTCCAGGGCGTGTTCATCGTGGTGGTCGCGGGCGGGCCCCGGCTCGGGGACTTCCTCGCGGGTACGGTCGCCGACCTCACGTCGCCCGCGGTGATGGTGGTGGGGGGTGGGGTCGCGTGTGTGCTTGCCGTGACGGTGCTGGGGCTGAGTCGCAGGGGGTTCGCCCGGTACGACGCGCGGCGGCCCGTCGCGTAGGGGGCCGGGGATCTGGGGCCCCGCCCGGTACGGGGTCGTCCGGCTCGTCCAGCCAGACGCGTTCGCCCCCGGCGTCCACCGTCAGGCCGAAGCGCTCGATGCCGGGGCGGCCTCGTGTGGTCCACCAGTCGAGTGCGGCTCGCACCTCGTCCCACAGCCGGCGGGGCCCCGACTGCCACACGCGGGTCGCCGCGTGCTCCCGGAACTGCGCGCACGCCCAGGAGCGGTCCGTCAGGCCGTAGAACCAGACGGCACGCGCGCCGTCGTCCTGATCGGCGACGACGCGCACGCAGTCCCGGACGCACAGGCCCACCACGAAGTCCTGAGCGCTGAATCGACCGCCAAGGAGTTGTTCCTCGGTGACGGTGCTCGAAGACTCCTCCCCCTCGGCGACGCTGCCGGTCACGTACTCGGCGTGCGGCACGGGCGGTTGACGCTGGGTGCGTGCCTTCATGAACTCCACGGGCCCGGTGAACAGCCCCGAAGCGCTCTTGCCGTCATCGGCGACGACCAACCGGGCCACGGCGTCCCCGTGGCTGTAGTGCGTCCCCCACGGGGCCACCACGATCGCGCCGGGCCGGGACTGCTGCACCCACGCGTAGGGGACGGACCGCAGGCCGCAGGTCGCGATGACGCGGTCGTACGGCGCTCCCTCGCCGTAGCCCCGCAGCCCGTCGCGGGTCACCACGTGCACGGGAAGGCCGAACACGTTGAGTGCGGTACGGGCGTCGGCCGCGACATCGGCGTCCAGCTCGACGCTGATGACGTTCTCGGTCCCCAGCCGGTGAGCGAGGAGGGCCGCGTTCCAGCCGGTCCCGGTGCCGATTTCCAGGACGCGGTCGCCGGGCCGCACGTCGAGGTCGGCGAGCATCCGGAAGACGACGGACGGCATCGACGCCGATGACGTGGACGACAGCCCGGGCTCCGTGCCGGTGTGCCTGCCGTCGTCCCATTGCGTCACCACGGGAACGTCCGCGTCCGCGTACCCGTACCACCCCTCCGGGTCGTCGGCGCGCGACACGGGAACGCTCTGCCCCGTCCGCATGTCCCACGGCCAGATGAGGTCGGGGAGGAAGCTGCCGCGCGGAACGGCAGCGAACGAGGGTGCCCAGTCCGAAGTGAGCGCCCCCGCGGAGATGAGGACACGCCCCAGCTCCGCGCGGCCGGGGCGTTCCTGGTGTGCGTCGGCGGCCACCGGCTAGCCGGCCTTCGGCGGGTTGGGTACGCCCGGGCCGCCGTCGGGGGTGGGCGGCGGGTGCGGTCCGGGGTAGGGCTCGCCCGGGAGTTTGTCGCCGCCGTGGGCCAGTGTGGTGCTCATGGGTGCTCTCCTTTGCCACGCGATTGTCGTACCCGTTCCGTTCCTACGAAGCGGGGCCCGGTCCACTGCTACCGATGAGTGAACCGACTCTGGAGGTCCGCCAGGCACGCGGCGTCCTCGGGCCAGAGATGGCCGCCGAGGTGGCGCGCGTACAGCAGGCAGATGTTCTGGGCGTCATTACGTGCCGCGCACGGCTCCGTGACCTGGACGCGGGTTTCCGCCTCGCGCCAGAACACCCACACCGCGCGGCCGCTCCTGTCCTCGATGAACAGCACGTGCGCCGCGTGCTCACCCTCCACGTGCTGCTCCAACTCGCAGTGCTGGAACTCCACCACGTCGTCGGTGGCGGCGCCCGTGCCGACGAGCTCCACGGCGGCGGACACCAGCGGTGCGGAGAGACACAAGGGGGCACGGCAAAGGCTCATCGGGGTGTCCTCGCTCGGTCGGCGACCGGGGCACGGTCCGCACTCGGGTGAAGCCCGCCAGGCAAGGGACCGAGCCGTCGAGACGCCTCGTCCCGCCTGCTGTGCCGGCTCGCTGGATCGGTGGCCCACGCCCTCAACTCCCTTGCCGTGGACACGAGTCGGCGAATGTGACGGGTCGCCGACCGCGTGCTCCCGGGGGCCCTATTCTCACCAGGCACGGCCACTCCTCTCCGTAGCGCCATCGCTACTCGGGGTTTCAGCGTGGCCCACACGTGGGGACCGTTCAACCTGTTGGAAGAGAACGAAAGGTTGGTGAACCGCCCTTGAACCGCAAGGAGTTGAGGCCGGATGCCTCGCCACAGGCAGCGTATGGGGCCCGTCTGCGCAGCTTGCGGGAGGCGCGCGACTGGACGCAGGACCAGCTCGGCGAGCGCATGGAATATTCCAGCGTGCACATCTCGGCGGTGGAAACTGGTCGGAAACCTCCGACTCTCCGATTCTCGCGTAGTGCGGACCGCGCGTTCGGCCTTGAGGGCAGCGCGGACGCGTTCGAGCGTGAGTACCGGCAGGTGCGCCAGGGCTCCCTCTTGGAGGGGTTCCCGGAGTACGTCAAGTACGAGGCTCGGGCCACAGAAATCCGGCTGTACAACATCGGAATCATTCCGGGGCTGTTGCAGACGCCGGAGTACGCACGGGTGTTGGCCGAGAGCGCCGTACGCCGCGGTGCCATCACGCCTGAACAGGCGGCCGATCGCATCGCGTTCCTCGCGGAGCGCCAAGCCGCTCTGATGCGGCCCCGTCCTCCCATGGTCTTCGTGGCCATGGACGAAAGCTGTATCCGGCGTACCGTCGGTGGCCCATCCGTCATGGACGCCCAGCTGGCTCGTCTCGTCGAGTTCGCCGAGCTGCCCAACACCCTTCTCCAGGTGGTGCCGTACGACATCGGCGAGCGTCGCACGTTTGACCTGCCCGTCAACCTCCTGACCCTGCCGGACCGCTCCGTGATCTGCTACGCGGAGTCCCAGGCGCAGGGCAATCTTGACCGCGAGAGCGCATCGGTGGAGCCCATGTTGACGGCCTACCATCAGTTGCAGGCCGAATCGCTGTCGCAGGCGGCATCGGTGGCCATGATCGAGCAGGTACGAAAGGGCAAATCGTGACGACCGAATCTCCTCGCTGGTTCAAGTCTTCGTACAGCAACAACGGTGGTGACTGCGTAGAGGTCGCCGCCAACCTTGTCGTCACGAGCGGTATCGTCCCCGTCCGTGACTCCAAGGCGCCGAACGGTCCGGCTCTGGCCTTCCGTGTGGACGCGTTCTCTTCCTTCGTAGGAAGCCTCAAGACCGGAGAGTTCGGCTCCTGACCGCAAGAGCACCACAGAAAAGCCCCGCCCCTTCGGCCCATCCGAAGCGGCGGGGCTTCCTGTCGCCGGGAGCGAGTCCGCGCGACCGGAACACCGCGCGGGCCCGGTCCGGGCGGTCGGTGCGCGGACCGTCGGCGGCAACGGGCTTGGGCGCGAGCGGCGAAACTACGCGCCCACCACCCCCCTCGCCACCCCCAGCTCCACCAAATCCTGTGGCCGCAGCCGGAGTTGGGACGCCGTTCGGCGGACCTCGTCCTCGCCCCGCTTCAGGATCGCCGCCGCGAGTTCGGGCGCGATCACCGAGAAGTAGCTGTCCGCCGTCACCCACGTGCGGTCGGGGGAGGTCAGGGCCAGGGCTCCGCCCGAGCCGCCCTCCCCGATGACCAGGGTCGTCACCGGGACGCGCGCGGAGGCCACCGCCGCGAAGGCCTCCGCGATGGCCGCGCCCTGGCCGGACCGCTCCGCGGCCGCGTCGTTCGCCGCGCCCGGGGTGTCCACGAGGGTCAGGACCGGGATGCCGAGCCGGTCGGCGAGGCGGATGAGGCGGGCCGCGGCGCGGTAGCCCGCCGGGCGGGTCGCGGTGCCGGTCTGCGCGGCGTACGCGTAACTCACGCCGTCGTGCAGCCCGAAGCCGCACAGCATCCCCGGGTCCACGCCCCCGCACCGGTCGCCCACCAGCTCCCGGCGGTGCGAGAAGTACGCGTCCAAGTAGGGCTCGGCGCGCGGCCGTTGAGCCGATCGGGCGCGGCCCACCGCGTCCCAGCCGTCGGCCGGGAGGGCGCGCGCCACGAAGGGGTCCGGAACCGGGGCCGGTTCGGCGAGGCGGGGCCCGGCCAGCAGGGTGAGCCACTCCGCCAGGGCGTCCCGCAGGTCCTCGCTCGGCACGATGGCGTCGATCTGGCCCGCCGCGAGCTGCCCCTCCGCTCCGTAGGCGGCCGGATCCGCGTCCGCGGGGCGCACCCGGGAACCCGCGAAGCCGATCTGGGCGCCCGGCAGAGCCAGGATCACATCGGCGCCCGCGCCGAGCGTGGCCCAGCCGCCGCCCGTCGTCGGGTCCCGCAGTATCGCGATCTGGGGCAGCCCCGCCTCCCGCAGCAGCGCCGACTGGCGTGCGACGCGCTGGAGTTGGGTCAGCGCCAGCATGCCCTCCTGCATGCGGCTCCCGCCGGTGGCGATCAGCGAGACCAGCGGAAGGCGCCGCTCGCGCGCCGTTTCGTACGCCGCCTCCAGGCGGTCACCCGTCCTCTGCCCCAGCGACCCGCCGAGGAAGCCGAACTCGAAGGAGATCAGCACGCACGGCCGCCCCGCCACGCTCGCCAGGCCGTGGACCACCGACTCCCGCTCGCCGGTGCGCTCCGTCGCCCGGGCCCGTGCGGCTCCGTAGCCCGACCAGGCGAGGGGGCCGTCCTCGGGGAAGTCCCGTGCGGCGTAAGGGAGTTCGGTGAACTCCGTGACCGCCGTGGCGATCGCCGCCCGCGCGGACAGGCGCGCGGGCGTGCCGCCGGACGCGTCGTTCGGCTTCCGCTCAGACATGCAGGGCTCGCTTCATGATCTTGCCCATGTCGTTCCGGGGCAGTTCGGGCAGGTAGTGCACCACGCGCGGACGCTTGTGCGGGGAGAGCTGGGAAGCCACGTGCTGGATCAAGTCGGCCTCGGGGGGCGGTGATTGGTGGTCGGCCGGTACCACCCACGCCACGATCCGCTCGCCCAGGTCCGCGTCCGGCTCGCCCGTCACAGCAGCCTCGCGGACTCCGGGGTGGTCGAGCAGCGCGTTCTCGATCTCGCCCGCGCCGATCTTGTAGCCGCCGCTCTTGATGAGGTCGGTGGCCTTGCGGCCGACGATCCGCACCTGGCCGTCCGCGTCCACGCTCGCCATGTCGCCGGTGCGGAACCAGCCGTCCTCGGTGAAGGCGGCGGCCGTCGCGTCCGGCCGGTTCAGATAGCCGCTGAACAGGTTCGGGCCGCGCACCTGGATCTCGCCGATGCCGTCGGACTCGTCGGCGAGCCGCAGGTCGACGCCGGGCAGCGGCACGCCGACCGTGCCCGGGCGCGCCTCGCCGTCCGCCGTCGCCGCGCAGATCATCAGCGTCTCGGTCATGCCGTACCGCTCGATCACCGCCCGGCCGGTCGCCCGCGCGATGCGGCGGTGGTCGGGTGCGGGCAGCGCCGCGGAACCGGACACCAGCAGCCGCGCGCCCGCCAGCGCCCGCGCCAACTCCGGATCGCCGTCGACCGCTTCGGCGAGCCGGTGGTACATCGTCGGCACCCCGAACAGCATCGTCGCGCCCGCCGACAGCTCCCGCGTCACCCCCTCCACCGAGAACCGCCCGAGGTGGCGCACGGAGCCGCCGCGGCGCAGCGGGCCGAGGACGCCCAGGATCAGGCCGTGGACGTGGAACAGCGGAAGTCCGTGCACCAGGACGTCGTCGGCCGTCCAGCCCCAGGCGCCCTGGAGCGCGTCGAGCGTCGCCGCGAGCGCCCGGCGCGGCAGGACGGCCCCCTTCGGCGGGCCGGTCGTCCCGGAGGTGTACACGATCAGCGCGGGTGCCTCGTCGGCGGGCTCGGGCGGCAGCTCCGTCACCGTCCCGGCCAGCGGTATGTCGATGCGCGTCAACTCGCCGAGCAGAGGCGGAAGTTGGTCCTCCGGCGAGGCCAGCACCACCGTCGGCCCGCTGTCCCGGACGATGTGGGTCAGCTCGCGTTCGCCCGTCTTCGGGTTCAGCGGCACCACGGGCACCCCCGCGACGAGGGCCGCCACCACACCGACCACCGTCCGCGGGGTCGGCGTCGCCCAGACCGCGACCCGCCCGGCGCCCGCGAGACGGCCGGCCAGGGCGCCTGCCGCGCCCGCCAGCTCGGCATGGGTCAGGGACAGCCCGCCGAAGCGGACCGCCTCCCGGGGCTCGGCGGCGTACAGGGAGGGGAAGAGAGGGGACACGTACGGGACTCCTCGGAGGTCGACGGCGCGGGCGGGCCCGAACCGTGCCGGGCCCAGGTCGTCGACCCTACGCGGCGCCGCCCGGACGCATGATCCGCATCCTGCCGTACGCGTCCCCGCGTTCCGCTGGAGCGGCTTGCGGCGGGGGCCGTGGTCCAGCTCACCTCTTACCGCCGACACGGACCCGAGGGGCCGGGACGCAGGCCGTGCGCGGCCGCCCACCCTCACCGAAGGGGCCGTCCGCGGCCGACTTCTCGTGCGCGGACCCGGGCGGGCTACTGGAGCGGGGCCTGCCAGGTCAGGGTCGTGCCGCGGATGCCGTCGTCGCGCATGCCGTTGTCGACGACGGTGAGGCGCACCGCCGCCCGCCCGTCGGGGAGTTCGGCGCCCGCGTCGACGACCACGCGCACCGAGGACACCCCGGCCCGGCGGTGCGCCGCGGCCAGCGCGCCGCGCAGGGCCGCGATCAGCTGGGTGTCCACCGGCTCGCCGACCAGGGCGTCGACCGGGCCCTCGAACCGTACGGAGGGCCGGAAGCCGAGCAGGGCGCCCGCGCCCGCCGTCTCGCGCAGGACCCGGCCGCGCAGGGTGGTCGGGGCGTCGGCGGGCGGCTGCTGGAGGGCGAAGATCGCGGTGCGCACCTCCTGGATGGTGGAGTCCAGCTCGTCGACGGCCCGGGTGAGCATCTCGTCGGTGTCGTCGGCGGCGGCCTTCTCGGCCCGGCGCCGGGTGGACTCCAGCATCATCTCGGTGGCGAAGAGCCGCTGCACGACCAGGTCGTGGAGGTCGCGCGCGATCCGGTCGCGGTCCTCGTACACGGCGAGCTGTTCGCGGTTGTGCTGGGCGTCGGCCAGGACGAGGGCGAGGGCCGCCTGCGAGGCGAACTGGGCGGCGAGCAGCCGGTCCACCGCCGTGTACGGCCGGTCGCCGCGCCTGCGGGGCAGCGCGAGCGTGCCGATCAGCTTGCCTCCGCTCTGGAGCGGCAGCATCATGCTCGGCCCGAACCGGGTGCGCACGTGGGTGGTCATCCGGGGGTCGGTCGCGGAGTCCTCCAGGAACACCGGCTCTCCGCCCAGGAGTTGGACCAGGACGGGCGAGCCGGGCTCGATCGTGGTGCCGATGATGTCGTCGGGGTCGTCCGGCGCGGACGCGGCGACGATCTCCATGCCGCCCGCCGGGGTGGGCTGGAGCACCACGCCGGCCGCCGCGTCCGCGAGCAGCCGGGCCCGCTCGGCCACCGTCATCAGCGCGTCCGCCGCCGTCTCGCCGGTGAGCAGCGAGGTCGTGACGGCCGCCGCGCCCTCGATCCAGCGCTCCCGCAGCCGTACGGTCTCGTAGAGCCGGGCGTTGCCGATGGCGATCCCGGCCTGTGCGGCCAGGACCCGCAGCATCGCCAGGTCCTCGTCGGTGAAGGGGCCGCCGTGCTTCTCGGTGAGGTAGAGGTTGCCGAACACCTGGGTGTGCACGCGGATCGGGACGCCCAGGAACGAGCGCATCGGCGGGTGACCGGGCGGCAGGTCCGTCGAGCGGGGGTCGGTGCGCCGGTCGTCCAGGCGCAGCGGGCGCGGGTCCTCGATGAGGGCGCCGAGCAGGCCGGTGCGGCCGTCGGGCAGCGGGCCGATGCGTTCGCGTTCGGCGTCGGTGAGCCCGGCGGTGTACAGCTCGGTGAGCCGGCCGCGCTCGGGGTCGACCACCCCGAGCGCCCCGTACCGGGCATCGGTCAGCTCGGTCGCCGTGTCCACGATGTGCTGGAGCGTGGTGCGCAGTTCGAGGTCGGTTCCGACGCCGAGCACCGCCTCCAGGAGCATCGGCAGCCGGGGCGCCGTGCTGTCCGGATTCTCCGCTTCACTCATCCTTCGAGGATCTCCCACCGCGGCCGTCCGTCCCGGCAGGGGCGACTGTCGCGCCGCTCACTCGGCCAGCGGGTCGAGCACCATCGGGTGGATCTGGCCCTCCAGCATCGCGCCGAGGCCGAGGATCGCGCACACGTCGGGCCGTTCCGCGATGTGCACCGGCATGCCCGTGGAGTCGCGCAGCATCTGGTCGAGGCCGGGCAGCAGCGCGCTTCCGCCGACCATCATGATGCCGCGCTCGGCCAGGTCGGCGACCAGGTCGGGCGGGCACTCCCGGAGCACCTTGCCGATGCCGTCGAGCACCGCGGTGAGCGGGGTGTGGATGGCGTCGCGTACGGCGGCGGTGTCGACCAGGACCGAGCGGGCGAGGCCGGTGGCGACGTCGCGGCCGTGGATCTCGGTGGACGCGGGGCCCTGCGGGGTGAGCCCGTTGCCCCTCAGGGCGAGTTGCAGGGGGCGCACGGACTGGCTGGGCAGCATCAGTTCGTGCTGGTGGCGCAGGTGCTGGATGACCGCGTGGTCGATGGCCTCGCCGCCGACCGGGATGCGGACGGCGGTCACGATGGCGCCGAGCGAGAGCACGGCGATCTGCGTGGTGGCGGCTCCGCACACCATGATCATGGTGGCGGTGGGCTGCTCCACGGGAAGGCCGCAGCCCACTGCGGCCGCGATCAGGGTGTCGACGAGCTCGACCCGGCGGGCGCCGAGGCCCACCAGGGTCTCCATCGCGGCGCGCTGGGCGAGCGGGTCGCTGTCGTGCGGGGTGCAGGCGGCGGCGCGCAGCCGCGGCTTGCGGCGCAACTGGCGGCGCAGCTTCTCGCCCAGCAGGTGGCGCAGCATGCGCTGGGCCATCTCGATGTCGACGACGGTGCCGCCGGACACCGGGCGGGCCACCCGGATGTAGTCGGGCGTGCGGCCCGTCATCTGTTCGGCGAAGGCGCCGACGGCGATGAGCGCGCCGGTACGGGTGTTGACGGCGGCCACGCTCGGCTCGTCGACGACGAGCCCGGCTCCCTTGACGTAGACCCGGGTTCTCGCGGCCCCGAGGTCGACGGCTACATGGCAACGGCGCAACTGCTCAAGACTGACGGTCACGGCAGATCCTCCCGAGAGCGGTACATAGTTCGCATCATGCGACCGCGCGGGGGCCCGCGCGCGCTGGGATGCGCCGGTCGGGGAACCCCGACCTGACGCCCGGCCAGAAAGGCGACACCCCGCAGGTCAACCCCTGTCTCACGCCCCTGGCCGATCCCCGTCCGGGCGCCTTCTGCCGGGTCGTCAGCTGACCGGGATGAGCGTGCGCGGGGAGGCGGGGCCAGGGTTGAGCGGGGCTCAGCTGACGGGGACGGGCGTGGTCGGGCCGCCGGGTCTCATGGCGGCAGGCGTTGGGGCAGGGCATGGGGTCAGCGTGGGCGGGCTTGGGTGGGTGGGGTGTGGTCGGGTGGCCGGGGTTTCATGGCAGCAGGCGTTGGAGCAGGCCCCAGGTGAACTCCGCGACGCGGGTTCCGCCGCCGGGCAGGGTGATCGCGAGCTGCCAGCGGGTCGGCGCCGAGCCCTCCATCGGGCGGGCCGGGGCGAAGGCCCGCGCCACCTCGTCCACCGTGCACGCCCAGGGCCGCAGATCCTCCTCCCCGCGCAGCTCGGGGCCCGGTATGCCGGGGGCTCGGACCAGCCATTCGTTCCACACCGCGCCGCCGGGCCCGGCCAGCACCTCGAACCGCAGCCCCGGCCAGAGCGGCACCGGCCACAGCCGCGCCTCGCAGTCCAGGTCCCCGATCCGGCGCGGCACCACCGCCTCGGGCTCCCCGAGCACCGAGCGGTAGCGCGCCAGGGCGCCCCGGGACCGGGACGACCGGGTCATCGCCTGCCAGCGTTTGTTGGCCTCGCGCATGTCCGCCACCGAGGCGCCCAGCTCGTGCCGGGCGTCCTCGACGAGGCCCGGCTGGTGGTCGGCCATCCGCCGCAGCAGCACCAGTTGGAAGTCCAGCGGGCCCAGCGGGCGCGTCACGGTTTCCGTCATGACGTCCATCCTGCCCGGCCGCACTGACAACGCCCCGGTCCATGGCGATTCGTCACGCGGCCACGCCCTGGAAGCCTCCCTTCCGCACAAGATCCACACATCTCCGGCCCCATTTGTTGCCCGGCCGCCGCATAGCCTCCCTGGGCCATGGATTACTGCCACTCCTGCCGACGGCACCTCAACGGCGCGCTGGCCTGCGCCGGTTGCGGAACCCCCGTCGAGGAGCTCGCGCCCGCGCCCGAGGACGAGCTCCTGGTGTACGCGGGTGCCCCGCGCGGCGTCGCGGAGGTGCTGGGGCCGTCCGGTCATCGCCGCGCCCGCGGGGGGCGGCGCGGACGGCGCAAGCGCGGGAAGGCGATCCTCTTCGGCTCGGCGGGGCTGGTCCTGGTGGCCGGGGCGGTCGGGTTCGTGCAACTGGCCCTGGAGGCGCCGGTCGACGACCGGGCCTCGACCGTGCACGAGGACCAGACGATCTCCGATCCCCAGCCGCTGCCGTCGGGCAGCGAGGCCGCGGTGCCCGCGAGGCCGACGGTGAAGCCGGTGTCCTCGCGGGGGCACGGGCGCGGATCGGGCCCGGCAGGCGGGGAGCCCGGCCGTGGCGCGGGTGAGGCCGAGCCGCCCCGGAGCGAGGGCCCCTCGCCCCGGGGCTCCACCCCGGACACTCCCGGCCCGGGCCCCACTTCGTCCCGGCCCGCGACCACTCCCACGCCCGGGGCGCCCGATTCACCCCCGCCGGGTGGGCCGAGCACCCCGGGCGGGACCGCGCCGTCGACGCCGCCCCCCGCGCCGCCCAAGCCGAAGCCCTGCAAGCCCTTCCTCTTCTGGTGCGTCTGACCCGCGGACAGGCAGGCACCAGGACGGCGGCCGTCAGCCCAGCATGCGGCGGAGCAGGTCCCGCAGCACCGTGCGCTCCTCGGTCGTGAGCTCGGCCAGCGGCTCCCGGGCGAAGTTCAGGGAGTCCCGCAGACGGGTGGCGGTCGCGAGACCTTCGGGGGTGGGGGCGGCCAGTTTGACGCGGCGGTCGTCCGGGTCCGGGCGCCGTTCCACCAGGCCCCGGACTTCGAGGCGGTCGACGATGCCCGTGATGTTCGACGGCTCGCACTTCAGCTTCAGGGCGATTCGCCGCATCGGCATCGGTTCCAGGGCGAGCAGCCCGAGGACGCGGGCCTGCGCGCCCGTGAGGGCGTGCTCGGCCGCGGCCCGGTCGTACTCCTCGTAGTAGCGGCCGACGACCGTGCCGATCAGCTCGACGACTTCGAGGCTCAGGGGATCCATGCGGGAGGGCATGCCCCCAGCCTACCGAGTTACTTGACAATCTCAAATATCCAGGCGCATTGTTCTTTCAGTACCTGAAGTATTCGGCACTCGGCCCATCGGCGTACCGGTGCGGCGACGGCGTGCCGATAGGTACTGACGTACCCGATCCACCGATCAGCATTTGCTCGCAGGAGGACGCACCCCATGGCCACCTCGTCCGCACTCCCCGCCACCAGCCGCGAATGGCACCTCGTCGCCCGCCCGAACGGCTGGCCCGCGCCCTCCGACTTCGCGCTCCGGGAGGTCCCCGTCACCGAGCCCGGGGCGGGCCGCATCCTGGTGCGGAACCTCTTCATGTCGGTCGACCCGTACATGCGCGGCCGCATGAACGACGTGAAGTCCTACGTCCCGCCGTTCCAGCTGGAGCGGCCGATGGACGGCGGCGCGGTCGGTGAGGTCATCGCCTCGAACGACGAGCGGTTCGCCGTGGGCGACCACGTCCTGCACGGCCTCGGCTGGCGCGAGTACGCCGACGTCGACGCGAAGCACGCCACCAAGGTCGACGGGGAGATCGCCCCGCTCTCCGCGTACCTCGGCGTGCTGGGCATGCCGGGCCTGACCGCGTACGCCGGTCTCCTGGAGGTCGCCTCCTTCAAGGAGGGCGACGCGGTGTTCGTCTCCGGCGCGGCCGGCGCGGTGGGCAGCCAGGTCGGCCAGATCGCCCGGCTCAAGGGCGCCTCGCGGGTCATCGGCTCGGCCGGGTCCGACGAGAAGGTCAAGTGGCTCGTGGAGGAGCTCGGCTTCGACGCCGCCTTCAACTACAAGAAGGGCCCGGTCCTGGAGCAGCTGCGCGCGGCGGCCCCGGACGGCATCGACGTCTACTTCGACAACGTAGGCGGCGAGCACCTCGAAGCCGCCATCTCGGCGCTCAACGTGCACGGCCGCGCCACGATCTGCGGAATGATCGCGGGCTACAACGACACCGAGCCCACCCCCGGCCCGCGCAACATGGCCATGATCATCGGTAAGCGGCTGCGGCTCCAGGGCGTTCTGGTGGGTGACCACTACGGCCTTCAGCAGCAGTTCGTCGGCGAGGTCGCGGGCTGGCTCGCCTCCGGCGAGCTCAAGTACAACGAGACCGTCGTCGACGGCATCGAGAACGGCGTCGAGGCCTTCCTCGGCATGCTGCGCGGCGAGAACACCGGAAAGATGGTCGTCTCGCTCGGCGAGTAGTCCCCGGACGGGCCCCGCCCGGGCGGCGCGGAGTGTGCGGTGGGAAGTGACCCACCGCACACTCCGCCTCATGGTTTCCGCGATCCGATAAGGTTTTTCCACATCCCGGCGGCCGTGGGCGCGAGCGGCCGCGAACCCAGGAGGAGCAGCCCAGCATGTCCATACAGAAGTCCGAGGTCCTCTACACCGCCGTCGCCACCGCCGAGAACGGCCGCGACGGCCGCGTCTCCACCGACGACGGCCGGCTGGACGTCGTCGTCAACCCGCCGAAGGAGATGGGCGGCAGCGGCGCGGGCACCAACCCCGAGCAGCTCTTCGCCGCCGGCTACAGCGCCTGCTTCCAGGGCGCCCTCGGTGTCGTCGCCCGCAACGAGAAGGCCGACATCTCCGGCTCGACCGTCACCGCGCACGTCGGCATTGGCAAGAACGACGACGGCTTCGGCATCCACGTCGAGATCACCGCGTCCATCCCGAACGTGGACCGCGCCACCGCCCAGGACCTCATCGAGAAGGCCCACCAGGTCTGCCCGTACTCCAAGGCGACCCGCGGCAACATCACGGTGAACCTCGCGGTCGCGTAACCAGTGCCCCGCGAAGGACCGCGCCCCGAGGGGCGCGGTCCTTTGTCATGCTGGCCCGCATGACCTTTCCCGAGACGGCCCCGTACGACCACGGCATGCTCGACACCGGTGACGGACACCGCGTCCACTGGGAAGTCTGCGGAAATCCGCGGGGAAAGCCCGCGGTCGTGGTGCACGGCGGGCCCGGTTCCGGCGCGGGGCCGTTCTGGCGGCGCTACTTCGACCCGGCCCGCTACCGCGTCGTCCTCTTCGACCAGCGCGGCTGCGGCCGCTCCACGCCGCCCGCCAGTGACGCGGCCACCAGCCTGGCCACCAACACCACGCACCACCTCGTCGCGGACATGGAGCGGCTGCGCGAACACCTCGGCATAGCCAAGTGGCTGCTGTTCGGCGGCTCTTGGGGCGCCACGCTCGGCCTCGCGTACGCGCAGAAGCACCCGGAGCGGGTCAGCGAGGCCGTCCTCTTCTCGGTCGTGACGACCGGCCGGGCCGAAGTGGACTGGATCACCGAGGGGGTGCGGGTCCACTTCCCCGAGGCGTGGGCCGACTTCCGCGCCGCCGCGCACCCCGCCGAGGGCGAGCGGCTGGTCGACGCGTACGCCCGGCTGCTCGCCGACCCCGACCCGGCCGTGCGCGAGGAGGCGGCCCGGATGTGGTGCCGCTGGGAGGACACGCACGTACGGGCGGCGGGCACGCCGCTGGTCGAGGAGTTCGGCGAGACGCGGTACACCGATCCCGCCTTCCGGATGGCCTTCGCCCGCATCGTCACGCACTACTGGCGCCACGCGGCCTGGCTCGACGAGGGCCAACTGGTCGAGGGCGCGGGCAAGTTGGGCGGCGTCCCCGGTGTGCTCATCACCGGAGGACAGGACCTCAGCTCGCCGCCCGATCCCGCGCGGGCGCTCGCCGCGCGATGGCCGGGGTGCGAACTCCTGGTCGTCGACGAGGCCCGGCACGGCCTGGGCCACCCCGGCATGAGCGGGGCGGCCCAGGCCGCGCTGGACCGGTTCGCGCGCTACTGGCCGATCGCCGCGTTGTAGACCGCGCGCGCCAGCCGCTCGTTCTCCGGGGCGGCGCCGCCCGGGAAGGCGAACCGGCGCCGCGTGTAGCCGTACGCCAGGCCCGAGCGCGGGTCACCGAGGGCGAGGGAGCCCGCGGCGCCGCTGTGGCCGAAGGTGTTCGCGCCCAGCGCGGGGTAGGTGAGGCCGAGCGCCTGGAACCCGAGGGCGAAGTCGCTCGGGTTGCCGAGCACCAGGTCGGGCCCGGTCGAGTGGACGAGGGCGAACTCGGCGACGGTCTCCGGCTTCAGGAGCGGGCCCTGTCCGTTGAACGCGCCGATGGCGGCCGCGTACATCCCGGCGATGCCGCGCGCGTTGCCCGCACCGCCCACCGAGGCCGGGCTCTTGGCCAGCGAGGCGGGCGAGTTGACGAAGTCCACCAGGTCGAAGGACGGGTCGGCGCTCGTGTTGAACGCGATCGGGAGCCGGCTGTAGCGGCCGACCGCGCCCGCTGCGAGGACGGCCTGCTGCTCGGGCGTCGGCAGCATCGGCAGGACGTCGCGGTAGCGGGCCCGCTCGGCCTCGGGCAGCCCGAGGAAGAAGTCCAGGCCGTACGGCGCCCGCACGCGCTCCTCGAAGATCTCCTGGACGGTGCGGCCGGTCGCCCGCACCACCACCTCGCCGGCGAGCGCGCCGATCGCGAGCGCGTGGTAGCCGTGGCCCACGCCCGGCTTCCAGAACGGCCGCTGGCTCGCGAGCCGTTCGGCGACCACGCGGTCGTCGGCGAGCTCCTCCGGGGTGAAGCCGTCGTCCGCGCCGATGACGCCGGAGCGGTGCGTCAGGAGCTGACGCAGCGTCACCTCGCCCTTGCCCTCGGCTGCGAACTCGGGCCAGTAGTGGGCAACTTGACGGTCCAGGTCGAGGACGCCGTCCTGGACGAGGAGGGCCACCACGAGGTAGGCCGCGCCCTTGGTGGTGGAGAAGACGCCGGACAGCGAGTCCCCGGAGACGTCACCGGCCCACAGGTCCACGACCAGACGGCCGTCCTTGTACGCGGCGAGCTGGGCCGCCGGGTCGTGCTCCTCGGCGGCCACGAACGCCGCGAACTCCTCGCGCACGCTCTCGTATCCGTCGGCGACGGTGCCCTGCACGGTGATGGCCGTCGTGGTGATGGTGTTGCTCGACATCTGGAGTACCCCCCGGGTCGTTGCTGGTGATGAGCACAACCCAAGAGTTAGCGCCCTTCATTCCCGCAGCGCGAGCAATCTTCGACGCGGCTGGATCCCGCCCCACCGCGGCCGGATAAGGTCGGTGCCATGCGTGATCTCGGGGCGGGCTTCGGATATCTGGTCAAGGGGCAGCGATGGGCCGCCGGGCACGGCCGGTCGCTGGGCGTCGGGCTGCTGCCCGGCCTCCTCACGCTCGTCCTGTACGTGGGCGCGCTGGTCGGACTCGCCTACGGCGCCGACGACTTCGTCGGCTGGGCGACCCCCTTCGCCGACGGCTGGTCCTCGCCCTGGCTCGGCCTGTTCCGCGGCTTTCTGACCGCGCTGGTCTTCGCGCTCGGCCTGCTCCTCGCCGTGATCTCCTTCACCGCGGTGACCCTGCTCGTCGGGCAGCCCTTCTACGAGAAGCTGTCCGGCGACGTGGACCGGGCCGAGGGCGGCGGCGAGGCCCCCGAGTCCGGCCTCTCGCTCGGACGCGAACTGTGGGTCTCCGCCCGCGACTCCGTGCGCATCCTGGTCAGGGTCGCCTGCTACGGCGTCCTGCTCTTCGCCCTCGGCTTCATCCCGGTCGTCGGCCAGAGCGTGATCCCGGCGATCGGCTTCTGCGTCACCGGCTTCTTCCTCACCGAGGAGCTCACCGCGGTCGCCCTCCAGCGCCGGGGCATGGAACTGCCCTCCCGGCTCGCCCTGTTGCGCTCGCGCCGCCTGATGGCCCTGGGCTTCGGCGTGCCCCTCGCGCTCGCCTTCGTGATCCCGCTGGTCGCCGTCTTCCTGATGCCGGGCGCGGTGGCGGGCGCGACCCTGATGGTGCGGGACCTGCTGGGCGAGTCGGAGCCGGACCCCGAGCCGGAGGCGGAGGGCGGCGCGGGTGCGGGCCCCGGTCCGGTCCGCGTCCCGCACACCTCTTGATCCCGGGGCCGGTCGCGGTCAGCATCGCCGCATGACCGAACGCGCCGGTGTGGCCGGATGAAGACCCTCAAGCCGCTCAACCTGCTGCTGATCTTCCTGCTCGAACTCGCCGTCCTCGCCGCCGCCTGCTTCTGGGGCTTCGCCCGGGACGCGGGTTGGCTCGTGCGCATCCTGCTCGGCATCGGCGCCCCGGCCGCGCTCGCCGTGGTGTGGGGGCTGTGCGGGGCGCCCGACGCCCGGTACAAGACGCGCGGCGCGGTACGGGTCCTCTTCGAGGTCGCCTGGTTCGGCAGCGGGGCGGCCGCCCTGGCCGTCGCGGGCCAAACCGGGGCGGCGCTGGTGTTCGCGGCGGTCGCGGTGGTGAGCAAGACGCTCGCCGTCCTCTGGCGGCAGTAGCCGTCCGCGCGTCCGGAGCGTGACCTCGGGCTTCGGCCGACCCCGACCGCGGGGGCGGCGTCCGCAAATGGCATGATCTGGCCGTCATGACGAATGCCCGGTCGCCGCTGCGCACCCTGCGGGCCGCGATGTTCGCGGCGTTGTGCGTGGCTTTGGCCGCGGTGGGGCATTCGTCCATGTCCGGGCATGACATCCCCTTCCCCGTCCTGCTCGCCGCGTTCGCCGCCACGGGAGCGGTTGCCTGGTGTGGGGCCGGACGGCAGCGCGGGGTCGCCGCCATCGCGGCCGGCCAGGTCGCGGCCCAGGGCGCCCTGCACGTGCTGTTCGCCAAGACCCAGCCCATGACCGGGATGCCCGGCATGACTGGCACGACCGGAGCGTCCGGGATGGCGCACGCGCCGGACCCGATGCCCATGCCGATGCCGATGCCGACGATGACGTGCGGGGCGCGGTACGCCCATCTCATGCCGGACCCGTCCGACGGCCACGCCATGCAGGACATGCCGGGGATGGCGTCCATGACATCCACGTCCATGACATCCGTGGCCGGGGACTCCATGACCGGGGCCGCCGACCAGGCGCACGCCCTCGCCATGGACGCCGCCGCCCACACCATGTCCGGCGGCATGCTCGCCGCCCACCTCCTCGCCGCCCTGGTCTGCGGGCTGTGGCTGTGGCGCGGCGAGACCGCCGCCTTCCGGCTGGCCCGGGCCGTCGGCGCGCTCGGGGTGCTCGCCACGCGACCGCTGCGCCGCGCCCTCGCCCTCGTACGCACCTGCGTGCCCGCGCCGTCGCGGCCCGCGCGCAGGCCGCGACCGCACCACCGCCCGCGCCCGAGGCTGCGCGGAGCGGTGCACAGCCATGCCTTCATCCGGCGGGGGCCGCCGGCCCGGGGACGCACCCGAGCCACGGCCCCCGGCCGACCCGCCTTCGCCTGATCCGGCACCGGCGTGGCCAGGGGTCCCTTCACCCATGCCCACGCCGATCGTCAGGATCCTCATGTCCGTCGACACCCCTTCGCGGGAAACCGCGCCACCTCCCACCACGCGGCCCTCGACCTGGGCCGCGCTGCGCCCGCTCGCGCTGCGGCTGCACTTCTACGCGGGGGTGCTGATCGCCCCGCTGCTGTTCCTGGCCGCCGTCACCGGCCTGCTCTACGCGCTGTCCTTCCAGGCCGAGAACGTGCTGTACCGGCACGAACTGCGGGTCCCCGCGGGTGAGGCCGTACAGCCGCTCACCGCCCAGGTCGCCGCCGCGAAGGCGGCCCACCCCGAGGGGGAGGTGACCGCCGTCTGGCCCTCGCCCGAGGAAGGCGCCACCACCCGTGTCCTCATGAAGGCTCCCGGTCTCGCGCAGGACGAGTCGCTGGCCGTGTTCGTGAACCCGTACACCACCGAGGTGCGCGGCGCGCTCGCCAGCACCGGAAGCTCGGGCGCGCTGCCGCTGCGCAGCTGGCTCTCGTCCTTCCACGCCGACCTCAAGCTGGGCGAGGCGGGCCGCAACTACAGTGAGCTGGCGGCCAGTTGGCTCTGGGTCGTCGCCCTCGGCGGCGCCCTGCTGTGGATCGGCCGGCGTCGGCGGGCCCGGCTGCTGCGCCCCGAGCGCGGCGCCACCGGCCGCCGCCGCACCCTGTCCTGGCACGGGTCGGTCGGCCTGTGGGCGGTGGTCGGCCTGGTGCTGCTCTCCGCCACCGGCCTCACCTGGTCGCGGTACGCGGGCGAGAACATCGCCGAGCTGAAGGACCGGCTCGGCGGCGCCACCCCCACCGTCGCGGCGGCCACCGCGGGCGGCATGGGCGCGGGCGGCCACGAACACCACGAGGGCATGGTGATGCCGCCCGCCGCGCCCTCCACGCTCACCCTCGACCAGGTGGCCGAGACCGCGCGCGCCCAGGGCGTGCGGGCGAGCATCCAGATCAGCCTGCCCAGCGCGGGCAAGGGCTTCGTGGTGCGCGAGCGCGACACCGAGTTCCCCGTGCACCTGGACTCGGTGGCCATCGACCCCGCCGACGGCAAGGTCCTGGACGTGCTGCGGTTCTCCGACTATCCGCTCCTGGCCCAGCTGACCCGCTTCGGCATCGACGCGCACATGGGCGTCTTCCTCGGCCTGCCCAACCAGCTCGCTCTCGCGGCGCTCGCCGTGGCGCTGATCGCGCTCATCGGCTGGGGCTACCGCATGTGGTGGCAGCGCAGGCCCACCAAGGAGCGCGCCCTCGGCGTCGGCCGCCCGCAGCCGCGCGGCGCCTGGCGCAAGGTGCCGCTCCCGGTGCTGCTCGTGCTCGGGGCGGTGACGGCGGTGGTCGGCTGGTTCGTCCCGCTCCTCGGGCTCAGCCTGCTGGCGTTCCTCGCCGTGGACGCCCTGCTCGGCCTGCGCGCCCGCACACGGGCCGCACGTACGTCCTGAACTCCGCCGGGCCCGCACGCGGTTGACGCGTGCGGGCCCCGCGGGGCTATGCGGCGGCGACCCGGACGATCGCCCTCAGCTGGGCCACGATGTCCAGCCGGTTCCGGACGAACTGGGGGTCCGTCACCGTGCCCGTCGCCGGATCGGTGTTCCCCGGCCCGAACTGCAGCACCGGCGTGTGCACATGGCCGCCCGGGATGCTCAGGCCCAGTCGGTCGCGGAGCAGGGTGGCCCGGTAGGCGATCTCGTTGGAGAGGTAGTCGCCGCCGCCCCCGGCCCGTGCGGTCGAGCCCGGGGTCGGCCCGTCGGGCCGGTCCACCGGCTCCGTCGCCCCGGCCGGGATCTCGGTCACGTCGGTGTGGTCGTACACCGGGAAGCGGCCGGTGGGCGCGGCCACGATGTCCTGGTACGGCAGCGTCGTCCGGGTCCACTGCGGCTGCGTCGCCGGGTCGCTCACCGGGACCCGGCCGGTGCTCGACGCGTTGTCGTTGTCCGGGAAGCCGCCCCGCCAGGCCCCGTTGAACCGCTCGACGTCGATGCGTCCGACGCGGCCCTGGCTCACCGTGGTGAAGACGTCCACCTTCGGCAGCACCGGCGCCAGCGCCCGCTCGACCACGCCGTCGGCGAAGTCCTGCCAGCGCACCGGGAAGGTCACCGTCTCGATCCGGGCGGGCTGCCCGTCGGCGGTGCGGACCCAGGTGCCGTCCAGGGCGAGCGCGGTCGCCCCCGACGGATTGCTGATCCTGATGTCCCGGTCCAGGGTGAACGGGTCGAAGCCGGTCAGCAGGATCTTCTTGAAGCCCTTGCCCCGCGGGTAGTCGACGGTGCTCTGCCCGCGCGAGGTCTGCTCCAGCCGGTCCAGGAGGGCCGTGCGGTCCGCGTCGGACAGGCCGAACTCCGGCTGCCAGAGCCGCAGTTCGCGGGTCAGGCCGAGACGGGCCCAGTACAGCGGGCGGTCGTCGTCGCGGCTCAGGTCGCCGCCCGCGGGCCCCCGGCCCTGCACCCGGTCCACCGCCCGCCGCCACAGCCGCGTCCCCTCGCGCTCGACGAGTCGCCGGGCCGCGCCGTAGGACCGGGTGGCCTCCAGAGCGCGGGTGAACCCCGGTGCCACGTCCGCGAATCCGCTGCGCGCCAGGATCTCCTTGGGCACGGGACCGTCGAGGCGCTGCTCCTCGACGGTGGCCTGCCGGGGCACGGTCGCCGCCTGCGCGGGGGCCGGGCCGAGCAGCGTACAGAACGTCATCGCCGCGACCGCCCACCCGAGCCGCGCCACCCGTACACGTCGTCGCACCACAGATCCTTCCGTCGAAGTCCGGTGGCGCCCAGTATTCGCACGGAAGTCCCGTGTGGATAGAGGGACTTATGAGCCGTCGGTGGCGTTGGCGGTCCCGAGCAGGGAGACGAAGTCCTGGAAGGCGGCCGCCATGTCCACCGACCCGGGGTCGAGCAGCCACTGGTACTGGAGGCCGTCCATCACCGCGACGAGCAGCGGGGCCGCCCGTTCCGGGGTGAGCCCGCCGGGGAGCCGGTCGCCGTACTCGGCGCGCAGCACCGCGGTCATCTCCTCGCGCACCTGGGCGTAGCGGCGCGTGAAGAACGGGCGGGCGGGGTGGTCGTCGGTCACCGATTCGCCGAGCAGCGCCGAGAACGTCTGGACGATGCCGGGCCGCATCGCGTTGTACTCGACCAGCGACGCGAGGAGTTCCAGCCGCCAGCCCTCGGCCGAGGTGCGGCGCCCGCCGGTGTCCCACTGGTCCCGCTCCTCCAGGACGGCGACGAGCAGCGCCTCCTTCGTGGGGAAGTAGTGGAGCAGGCCCTGCTGGGTGAGGCCGACCCGCTCGGCGACCGCGCCGAGGGAGGCGCCCCGGTAGCCGCGCTCCGCGATGACCTCCAGGGCGGCCCGCAGGATGTCCGCGCGCCGTTCCTCGCTTCTCGCGCTCCTGGTCCTCGCCATGTCCGCCCCCGCTCCGTGCCGGTCCGTCGGTGTTCCGAGAGGACCGTACGGCATTCGATTGTCACGGACAGATAACTAACCCTACCGTTCTACAGGTAGCCGGGCCACCATGGACCCAGCAGCGGACTTCAACGAGGAGGTACGGCCGTGGCAGACGCACCTGTTTCCACCCCCGACTACAGCGAGGCCGTGGAGACGGCGCTCGGCAAACTCGATCTGGAGGCCAAGGCCCGGCTGCTGGCCGGGCAGGACATGTGGTCGCTGCCCGCCCTGCCGCAGATCGGGCTCGCCTCCCTGGTGATGTCCGACGGGCCGATCGGGGTGCGCGGCGTCCGCTGGACCGCCGACGACCCGTCCGTCGCCCTGCCCTCGCCGACCGCGCTCGCCGCCACCTGGGACCCGGAGCTCGCCCGCCGGGCCGGCACCCTGCTCGCCCAGGAGGCCCGCCGCAAGGGCGTCCACGTGCTGCTCGCGCCGACCGTGAACCTGCACCGCTCACCGCTCGGCGGCCGCCACTTCGAGTGCTACTCCGAGGATCCCTGCCTCACCGGCGAGATCGCCTCCGGCTACGTGGGCGGCGTCCAGGGCGGCGGCGTCGGCACCACCGTCAAGCACTTCGTCGCCAACGACGCCGAGACCGACCGCTTCACCGTCGACAACGTCGTCGCCCCGCGCCCGCTGCGCGAGCTCTACCTCGCCCCCTTCGAGGCCATCGTCCAGAACCCCCGCCCCTGGGGCATCATGGCCGCCTACAACCAGGTCAACGGCACGACGATGACCGAGCACCACCACCTCCAGAACGAGGTGCTGCGCGGCGAGTGGGGCTTCGACGGGTTCATCGTCTCCGACTGGATGGCCGCCCGCTCGACCGCCGGGGCGATCCTCGGCGGACTCGACGTCGCGATGCCGGGCCCCCGGACCGTCTACGGCGACGCCCTCGCCGCCGCCGTCCGCAAGGGCGAGGTCGACGAGTCGGTCGTCGACGACGCGGTACGCAACGTGCTGCGGCTCGCGGCCCGCGTCGGCATCCTCGACGGCGTCGACGGCGCCGTCACCGAGCTCCCCGCCGCCGTCGACGGCCCGGCGCTGGCCCGCGAGATCGCCCGCCGCGCCTTCGTCCTCGTACGCAACGAACGCGACGCCCTGCCCATCGACCCGGCCCGCGTCCGCACCGTGGCCCTCAGCGGCGCCGCCGCCCGCGACGCGCGCGTGCTCGGCGGCGGCTCGGCCACCGTCTTCCCCGAGCACGTCGTCTCCCCGCTCGACGGCCTCACCGCGGCGCTGCCCGAGGGCGCGCTCACCTACACCGTGGGCGCCGACCCGAGCGACGAACTCGCCCCCGCCGACCAGGGGTTCGAGCTGCGCGCCGTGTGCCGCGACGCGGCGGGCAACGTCCTCGGCACGGGCTCGCTGCCCAGCGGCCAGGTCCAGTGGATCGGCGACGACCTGCCCGCCGGGGTGACCCACGAGGCGCTGCACTCCGTCGAGGTCACCGGCACCTTCACCCCGCGCGAGAGCGGCGAGCACGCCTTCGGCACCCGGGGCATCGGCGCCTTCGCCCTCCGCGTCGACAGCCACACCCTGTGGGAGGGGACGCAGCCGATGGGCGACGCGTCCGACCCCTTCGAGGCGTTCTTCGGCGCCCCCGCCGAACGCGGCCGCGCCCACCTCAGCGAAGGCGTCCCCGTCGAGGTGTCCCTGCGGCACACCGTGCACCGCGGCGCCGACGTCCCGCTCACGGCCGTGATGTTCTCGCTCACCCACCTCGGGCCGCGGCGCGACCCCGACGAGCTGATCGCCGAGGCCGTCGAGGCGGCGCGCTCGGCCGAGGTCGCCGTGGTGGTGGTCGCCACCACCGACCGCGTCGAGTCCGAGGGCTTCGACCGCCGCGACCTGCGGCTGCCCGGCCGCCAGGACGACCTCGTCCGCGCCGTCGCCGCCGCCAACCCGCACACCGTGGTGATCGTCAACTCCGGCTCCCCGGTGGAGCTGCCGTGGCGCGACGACGTCGCCGCGGTGCTCCTCAGCTGGTTCCCCGGCCAGGAGGGCGGCGCCGCCCTCGCCGACGTCCTGCTCGGCCGCGCCGAACCGGGCGGCCGCCTCCCCACCACCTGGCCGGCCGCGCTCACCGACGCCCCCGTCACCGAGGTCCGCCCCACGCGCGGCCAACTCCCTTACGAGGAGGGCCTGTTCATCGGCTACCGCGCCTACGACCGGGCCGGTACGCATCCCGCCTACCCCTTCGGGCACGGGCTCGGCTACACCAGCTGGGAGTACGAGTCCCTGGAGGTGACCCCCACCCAGGCCAAGGTCCGCGTCCGCAACACGGGCGCGCGCGCCGGCCGCGAGACCGTCCAGATCTATCTGGTGCCGGTCGCCGACCCGGTGGAGCGACCGCGGCGCTGGCTGGCCGGGTTCGCCTCCGTGGAGGCCGGTCCTGGAGAGGCGGCGGAGGTCGAGATCCCGCTGCGGGGGCGGGCGTTCGAGATCTGGGACGAGGAGGCCGGGGGGTGGGTCTTCGTGCCGGGGCAGTACGAGGTGCGGGCCTGTCGTTCCTTGGCGGACGTTCGCCTCTCAGCGACGCTGGAGGTGTGAGGGTGGGGGCCTCGACCGCCCTGCCGGGCGGGTCCGCCCCCAACCCCTCCTCCGCCCGCGCACCGTGCGTGGTTGGTCGCGCAGTTCCTCGCGCCCCTGACCCGTTTTCGTGCTCGGGCCGTGTGTGGTTGGTCGCGCAGTTCCTCGCGCCCCTGACCCGCTTTCGTGCTCGGGCCGTGCGTGGCTGGTCGGGTGTTTCAGCCTGTCCGGCGTTTGAGGACGAGCGCCCTTTCGGCGCGCGATACGGGGTCTGGGGCGGAGCCCCAGGGAGACGGCCCGCACACATCTCACCCCCGGAGGGTCTAGGGAAGGGGCGGGGTGGGGGACTCCGGGGTCTGGGGCGGAGCCCCGGGTCAGCCCCCCGACGTCACCTTTCCGTACGCGATCTCCGCCAAGCGGCCCTGCCCGTTCTTGCTGGGATGGAACCAGTCCCAGGGACTCAGCTGGTCACCGTCGAAGCGGTAGTCGAAGACCGCCCCGCCGTCGTAGCGACAGGCGCGGTCCTTCGCGCACACGTCCCTGAGGACCTCGTTGTACGCCACCACCCGCCGGTACACCTCCGCGCGCCGCTCGGTCGCGGCCGCGCCCAGGTCGTCGGCGTCGGCCAGCATCGACCGGCAGATGCCCAGCTTCCAGATCTGCTTGCCCAGCGGGCTGCCCCGCCCGGTCGACCACAGCCGCTTCAGATCGGGCACGCTCGACACGTACACCTGGGACTTCGGGGACACCGTCCGCAACTGCCGCAGGGACGCCTGGAACTCCGCGCGGAAGGTGCTCACCGGCGTCATGTCCGCGACGTCGTCGCGGCAGGCGTCGTTGGCTCCGGCCATCACCGTGACCAGGCCCGGGTGCTGGGCCGCGGCCAGGCTCATCTGGGCCGGGAGATCGGCCATCCTGGCGCCGGTCTTCGCGTAGTTCCAGCTCTTGGCGGGAGCCTGGGGGCCGAGCAGGCGGGCCGCGAGCGAGTCGACCTGCGCGTCGCTGCCGGTCGCCCAGGAGACCTCCGGGCAGTCCGCGAGGACCGTACAGGCGTCGAAGCCGCGGGTGATGGAGTCGCCGATCGCGGCGAGCGACTTGGGGCTGCGGTCCCAGGTGGGGGAAGGGCTCGGCGAGGGCTTCTTCGTGGCGGACGGACTCGCCGAGGAGCGGCCGCCCCCGGACTCGCAGCCGGCGGTCAGGGCGAGGGCCGTCGCCGCGAGCAGGGCGGCGGTGGCGCGGACGCGGCGGCTCCGGCGGCTGTCCGGCATCCCGGGTCCTCCTCCGTGCGGCGGGCAACGGTCTTTCGCGGCTTTCGCGGCGTCCTCGCGAGTGAAAGCTTGGTGTTCGAAGGCGCTCCGACCGACATTACGACACCCTGGGCACAGCTCCGCGCGGTAGCTTTGGCCCGTCCAGCCAGACGAACCACGCCAGACGGCTCCGGTAAATTACATCACGTCACATACTGTCCCTTTTCAGGAGATTAGCTCCCGATGCTGTTTACTGTTGAACCCAGGGGCAGAATGTCAGGTGCTGTCCTGACCGGGAACGGCAGGGGCGCGAGGCCGCTGGGGAAGGCGAACCTCGAACCGCACTGGAGGTCCCGGTGACGACACGTGGAGTTCTCTACGTCCACTCCGCCCCGCGCGCGCTCTGCCCGCACGTCGAGTGGGCTGTGGCCGGCGTCCTGGGGGTGCGCGTCCAGCTCGACTGGATCCGCCAGCCCGCGTCGCCCGGCACCTGGAGAGCCGAGTTCTCCTGGCGGGGTGAACCCGGCACCGCCTCCAAACTCGCCTCCGCGCTGCGCGGCTGGCACCTGCTGCGCTTCGAGGTCACGGCCGAGCCCTGCGCCACGGCGGAGGGCGAGCGCTACAGCGCCACGCCCGACCTCGGCATCTTCCACGCCGTCACCGGGATCCACGGCGACATCCTGATCCCCGAGGACCGGCTGCGCGCCGCCCTCGCCCGTTCCGTCCAGGGCGAGACCGACCTGGAGGCCGAGATCGCCAAGCTGCTCGGCAAGCCCTGGGACGACGAGTTGGAGCCCTTCCGCTACGCCGGAGAGGGCGCCCCCGTCCGCTGGCTGCACCAGGTCGTCTGAACCAGACCCAGCACCGCGTACGCGAAAGGCCCCACCGAACGGCGGGGCCTTCTCAGCCGCGTACGGAGCGCGCTCAGACCGAGCGGAACGCCAGCACCACGTTGTGGCCGCCGAAGCCGAACGAGTTGTTGATCGCGGAGATCGAACCCTCGGGGAGCTTGCGCGGCTCGCTGCTCACCAGGCCCGGGTCGATCTCGTCGTCGAGCTCGTCGACGTTGATGGTCGGCGGGGCCGTGCGGTGGTACAGGGCGAGGACCGTGGCGACGGTCTCGATGCCGCCCGCACCGCCGAGGAGGTGGCCGGTCATCGACTTCGTCGCGGAGATCGCCACGTGGTCCAGGTCGTCGCCGAGGACCTTGCGCAGCGCCTTGATCTCGGCGATGTCGCCCTGCGGGGTCGAGGTGGCGTGCGCGTTGAGGTGGACGACCTCGGACGGCTTCAGGTCCGTCGAGTCGAGCAGGTTCTGCACCGCGGCGGCGACGCCCCGGCCGGTCGGCTCGGGCTGCGCGATGTGGTGGCTGTCGGCGGAGAGGCCCTGGCCGAGCACCTCGCAGTAGACCCGGGCACCGCGCTTCTCGGCGTGCTCGGCGGACTCCAGGACCACCACGCCGGCGCCCTCGCCCAGGACGAAGCCGTCACGGGCCTTGTCGTAGGGGCGCGAGGCCTGCTCGGGGTGGTCGTTGTTCTTGGACATCGCCATCATGTTGGCGAACGCCGCGATGGGCAGCGGGTGGATGGCCGCCTCGGTGCCGCCCGCGACCACGACGTCGGCGCGGCCGGTGCGGATCATCTCGACGGCGTACCCGATGGCCTCGGCGCCCGAGGCGCAGGCGGAGACGGGGGTGTGGACGCCGGCGCGGGCGTTCACCTCAAGGCCGACGTTGGCCGAGGGGCCGTTCGGCATGAGCATGGGCACGGTGTGCGGGGAGACGCGGCGTACGCCCTTCTCCTTCAGCACGTCGTACTGGTCGAGCAGCGTGGTGACACCGCCGATGCCCGACGCGATGACCGTGCCGAGCCGTTCCGGAGTGACACCGGCCTCGTCGCCCGCCGGGGCGGTGAAGCCCGCGTCGGCCCAGGCCTCCTTGGCCGCGATCAGCGCGAACTGCGCCGAGCGGTCCAGCTTGCGGGCCAGCGGCCGGGGCAGCACCTCACTGGGGTCCACCGCGGCGGGGGCCGCGATCCGGACCGGCAGTTCGGCGAAGCGCTCACCCTCCAGGGGGCGGACACCGGAGCGTCCCGCCAGCAGACCTTCCCAGGTCGAGGCGGTGTCGCCACCCAGCGGTGTGGTTGCGCCGATACCGGTGACGACCACGGTGCGATTGGTCGAGCTCACAGGAAGTTTCTCCACGTGTGTAAGGGACGTGAATCAGCGGCGCCACCGCTGGGTGGCAGCCCGAATTCAGGTCCTGAATCAGGCCTGGTGCTTCAGGATGTAGCTGGCGGCGTCGCCAACGGTCTTGAGGTTCTTGACGTCCTCGTCCGGGATCTTGACGTCGAAGCGCTCTTCGGCGGCGACGACGACCTCGACCATGGACAGCGAGTCGACGTCCAGGTCGTCGGTGAAGGACTTGTCCAGCTGGACGTCCTCGACCGGGATACCAGCGATCTCGTTGACGATCTCGGCGAGACCCTCGACGATCTCTTCCTGCGTGGCGGCCATGTTGGCGCTCCTTCGGTGTTAATGCTTCGAATTACGGGCTTCCGGAAGATCCGGAGTGCCTAGGGGAGGGTAACGACCGTCGCGGCGTACACGAGACCCGCCCCGAAGCCGATGACGAGCGCGGTGTCGCCGCTCTTCGCCTGTCCGGTCGCCAGGAGCCGCTCCATTGCGAGCGGGATCGAGGCGGCCGAGGTGTTGCCGGTGGTTTCCACGTCGCGGGCGACCGTGACGTGGTCCGGCAGTTTGAGAGTCTTCACCATCGAGTCGATGATCCGCATGTTGGCCTGGTGCGGAATGAAGACGTCCAGGTCGTCCGGGCTGATTCCGGCCGCGTCCAGCGCCTGCTGGGCGACCTTCGCCATCTCGAACACGGCCCAGCGGAAGACCGCCTGGCCCTCCTGCGTGATCGCGGGGAACTTGCCCGAGCTGTCGTACTCGGTCCACGGCACGGTCTGCTTGATGGTCTCCGACTTGTCGCCCTCGGAACCCCAGACGGTGGGGCCGATGGCCGGCTCGTCGGAGGGGCCCACCACGACCGCGCCCGCGCCGTCGCCGAACAGGAACGCCGTCGCGCGGTCCTGGAGGTCGGTCAGATCGCTGAGCCGCTCCACGCCGATGACCAGCACGTACTGGGCCGAACCCTCGACGATCATGCCCTTGGCCAGGGTCAGGCCGTAGCCGAAGCCCGCGCAGCCGGCGGAGATGTCGAAGGCGGCGGCCTTGCCGGTGCCGAGCTTGTCGGCGATCTCGGTCGCCACGGCCGGGGTCTGCTTGAAGTGCGAGACGGTCGAGACGATCACGCCGCCGATCTGGTCGGCGGAGATCCCGGCGTCGGCGATCGCCTTGCCCGAGGCCTCGATGGACATCGCGGCCACGGTCTCCTCGGGGGAGGCCCAGTGGCGGGTGGCGATGCCGGAACGCGAGCGGATCCACTCGTCGGAGGAGTCGATCGTCTCCAGGATCACCTCGTTGGGCACCACGCGCACGGGACGGTAGCCGCCCACGCCCATGATGCGCGCGTACGGGGCGCCCTTGCTGGGCCGGATCTTCGACATGGCTCTCGGCTCCTTAGGCGGATGCATGCTCGGCGATGAGCTCACGAGCCGCGTCGAGGTCGGCGGGGGTCTTCAGGGCGAGGGTCTTGACGCCGGGCATCGCGCGCTTGGCGAGGCCGGTCAGGGTGCCGCCCGGGCACAGCTCGATCAGCGCCGTCGCGCCCAGTTCCTTGAACGTCTCCATGCACAGGTCCCAGCGGACCGGGTTGGAGACCTGGTTGACCAGGCGGGACACAACGTCCTGGCCCGACGCGACGGTCTTGCCGTCGGCGTTCGAGACGTACGTGAACCTCGGGTCGGCGACGGTCAGGGACGTGGCCGCCTCCTTGAGCGCCGCCACGGCCGGGGCCATGTGCTCGGTGTGGAAGGCGCCGGCGACCTTCAGGGCCACCACGCGGCGCACGCCCTCGGGCTTGTCGGCCTCCAGGGCGGCGAGCTGCTCGGCGGTGCCGGCGGCCACGATCTGGCCCGCGCCGTTCACGTTCGCCGGGGTCAGGCCCAGCTTCTCCAGGTGCGGCAGCACGTCCTCGGGCTCGCCGCCGAGCAGCGCGGCCATGCCGGTCGGCGTGACGGCGGCGGCCTCGGCCATGCCCAGGCCCCGCTTGCGCACGAAGCCGAGCGCGGCCTCCTCGGACAGGACGCCCGCGAACGCGGTGGCGGTGATCTCACCGACGCTGTGCCCGGCGACGGCGCCGGGGGAGACCTCACCCAGGGCCGCTGCGGACAGCAGACCCGCGGCGACCAGCAGGGGCTGGGCCACGGCGGTGTCGCGGATCGCGTCGGCGTCCGCCTGCGTGCCGTAGTGGACGAGGTCAAGACCGATGGCGTCCGACCACGCGGCGAGCCGGTCGGCAGCGCCGGGAAGGTCGAGCCAGGGGGTCAGGAAGCCGGGCGTCTGAGCGCCTTGGCCGGGAGCGACGAGTACGAGCACTCTCACACTCTCTCTTGTGGACGGCTCCGCACGCCCGTGGGGACAGGGACGAAGAACCGTCGGGGGAATTGTGGGTGTCCGACAAAAGTCTAGGACTGCGAATCTCCGTCGGCCAGACGCCCCAGGATCAGCGCGATCCGCAGCGTGAACGCGGAGCGCACATCGGACGGTGACCACCCGGTGACGTCCGTCACACGTCGGAGCCGGTAGCGAACGGTATTGGGGTGGACGAAGAGCATCCGGGCCGCGCCCTCCAGGCTGCTCGCCTGCTCCAGATAAACGCTCAAGGTTTCCAGGAGCGCGGACCCGGCCTCCTCCAGCGGTCTGTAGATCTCCTCCACCAACTGCTCGCGCGCGGCAGGATCGGAGGCGATCGCCCGCTCCGGCAGCAGATCGTCCGCGAGCACCGGGCGCGGGGCGTCCTGCCAGGCCGAGCACGCCTTCAGGCCGGCCGCCGCGGCCTGCGCGGACCGGGTCGCGGCCAGCAGGTCGGGGACGATGGGGCCCGCGACGACGGGGCCCGCGGCATAGGGCCCGATCAGGCCCTTCGCCACGTGGAGCGGGTTGTCGCTGCCGCCCGCGATGACGACCAGGCGGTCACCGAGCACCCCGGTGAGCACCTGGAGCTTGGCGTGCCGCGCGGCCCGCCGGATCGCCTCCACGGTGAGCTCGCTGTCGCCGTCCGGCGCCGTACCGAGGACCACGCAGACGTGCTCCGGCGAGTTCCAGCCGAGCGCCGCTGCCCGGGACACGGCACCCTCGTCCGCCTCGCCGGAGAGCACCGCGTTGACGACCAGGGATTCGAGCCGCGCGTCCCAGGCGCCGCGCGCCTCGGCGGCCTGCGCGTACACCTGGGCCGTCGCGAAGGCGATCTCCCGGGCGTACACGAGCAGTGCCTCGCGCAGGATGGACTCGTCGCCCGGCGCCGCGACCTCCTCGATCGCGGTCTCCATGACCTCGATGGTGGTGCGCACCATCTCGACGGTCTGGCGCAGCGTGATGGCCCGCGTCAGTTCGCGCGGGGCCGTGCCGAAGACGTCGGTCGAGATCGCCTGGGGCGTCTCGGGATGCCGGAACCACTCGGTGAAGGCCGCGATGCCGGCCTGGGCGACCAGACCGATCCACGACCGGTTCTCCGGCGGCATCGCCCGGTACCACGGCAGCGTCGCGTCCATGCGGGCGATGGCGTTCGCTGCGAGCCGCCCCGAGGACTGCTCAAGACGCTTCAGGGTCGCGGCATGCGGATGGGCATTCTTCGCGGGGTGTACGGGATCGGGTGCTGGCACGGGGACAAGACTGCCTTATCGGGATCGCTCCCCGCCGGGCCGGGTCTACGGTGGTGGGCGTGATTTCTGTCAGGCGCGGCGACGAGCGCTACCGAGGCGGGGACCCGGGTGCGGGTATCGAGTCCCTGCACGCCTTCTCCTTCGGGCGGTTCTACGATCCGGACAACCTCCGCTTCGGGCCGGTGCTCGCGTGCAACGAGGAGCGGCTCGCGCCCGGGGCGGGCTTCGACGAGCACCCGCACAGCCACACCGAGATCCTCACCTGGGTCATCGAGGGCGAGCTCACCCACCGCGACTCGGCGGGCCGCACCACGGTGGTGCGGCCCGGCGACGTGCAGTGCCTGAGCTCGGCGGGCGGCGTGCGGCACGAGGAGCGCAACGAGGGACCATCCCCGCTGGTCTTCCTCCAGATGTGGCTCGCCCCGAAGAAGCCGGGCGGTGAACCCGCGTACGACCTCGTGCGCGGCATCGCGGACGCCACGCCCTACGCGGTGCTCCCCGCGGGCGCCATGCTCTACGTCCGCCGCCTCGCGGCCGGGGAGCGCACCGCCGTCCCGGACGCGCCGGGCGTGTACGCGCACGTCGTGCGCGGCCGGGTGCGGCTCGCCGGGGAGCGGCTCGGGCCGGGCGACTCGGCGCGGGTCACCGCGGCGCTGGGGCTGGAGCTGACGGCCGACGAGGACGCCGAGGTGCTGTTCTGGGAGCTCAGCTCCGTGTGAACCCGGCCAGCACGGAGTCCGTGAAGGCGGGCCACACCTCGGCCGCCCAGGGGCCGAACGCGCGGTCCGTCAGGGCGACGCAGGCCAGGCCCGCGTCCGGGTCGATCCACAGGAACGTGCCGGACTGGCCGAAGTGGCCGAACGTGCGGGGCGAGGACGAACTGCCCGTCCAGTGAGGGGACTTGGCGCCGCGGATCTCGAAGCCGAGGCCCCAGTCGTTGGGGTTCTGGTGGCCGTAGCCGGGCAGCACGCCCTTGAGGCCCGGGTACTGCACGTGCATCGCCTCGGCGACCGTGGCCGGGTGGAGCAGCTGCGGCGCCTGCACCTCCGCCGCGAACCGCACCAGGTCCTCCACGCTGGAGACGCCGTCCTTGGCGGGCGAGCCGTCGAGGGTGGTGGACGCCATTCCGAGCGGCTCGAACACGGCCTGGTGCACATAGTCGGCGAAGGGGATGCCCGACTGCTTCGCGATGTGGTCGCCGAGCACCTCGAACCCGGCGTTGGAGTACAGCCTGCGCTCACCGGGCGGCGCCATCACCCGGTGCTCGTCGAAGGCGAGCCCCGAGGTGTGCGCGAGCAGGTGCCGCACGGTCGCGCCGGGGGGCCCGGCCGGCTCGTCGAGCTCGATCGCCCCCTCCTCGTACGCGACGAGGGCCGCGTACGCTGCCAGCGGCTTGGTGACGGAGGCCAGCGGGAACCGGTGGGACACCGGCCCGTGGGTGCCGGCAAGCGTTCCGTCGGCGCGCACCACGGCCGCCGCGGCGGTCGGTACGGGCCAGGTCTCGATGATCCGCAGGCTCTCCATGCGTACGAGCCTAGTCGGCGCTCCGCGGGGTGAAGACCCCGGCCGTACCCGCCGGGTCGCCGGGAACGCCCGGACGGTGTCCGGTGGGACCGGGCCCGCGACGCGCGCCGGGCGCGGCACGAAACACGTCACGGAATTCGCTTGCTTGGAGTGCACTCCAAGGTTCTAGCGTGGAGGTCATGACGGTGATCGACAGCACGGCGGTGAAGGTGGCGGCGCGGGTCCGGCGGGGCCTCTGCGCGACGGAGCCGCCCCACCCGCGCCCCGACGGCCAGGACCGCTACACGATCAGCGAGGTCGTGGCGTGCACCGGGCTCACCGCGCACACCCTGCGCTGGTACGAGCGGATCGGTCTCATGCCGCACGTCGACCGCTCGCACACCGGGCAGCGCCGGTTCAGCAACAAGGACCTGGACTGGCTCGCCTTCGTCGGCAAGCTCCGGCTGACCGGCATGCCGGTCGCCGACATGGTCCGCTACGCCGAGCTCGTCCGCGAGGGGGAGCAGACCTTCGAGGCGCGCCAGGAGCTCCTGGAGCAGACCCGGCGCGACGTCATCGCGCGCATGGCGGAGCTCCAGGACACGCTCGCCGTACTCGACTACAAGATCGACTTTTACGCGGGCGCCCGCAGGGCGTCCGAAGCGGACGCCTCCCCGGCGTCGGAAAGGGCCTGAACCCCCATGAGCAACAGCCCCCTTGAGAAGATCAGCACCGTACGGCTCGGCACCGAAGGACCGGAGATCGGCGTCCAGGGCTTCGGCGCCATGGGCATCAGCGAGTTCTACGGCGACACCGACGAGAGTGCCGCCCGCGACACCCTGGAGGCCACCGTCGAGGCCGGTGTCACGCTCATCGACACCGCCGACGTGTACGGCTCCGGCGCCAACGAGGAGTTCCTCGCCCCGTTCCTCGCCGCGCACCGCGACGAGGTGACCCTGGCCACCAAGTTCGCCATCGAGCGCCGCGCGGACGACCCGCACCACCGGGGCATCAACAACAGCCCCGCCTACATCAGGAAGGCCGTCGAGGCGAGCCTGCGCCGCCTGGACATCGAGGTCATCGACCTCTACTACATGCACCGCCGCGACCCGCAGGTGCCGCTCGCCGAGTCGGTCGGCGCGATGGCCGAGCTGGTCCGCGAGGGCAAGGTCAGGCACCTGGGCCTGAGCGAGGTCACCGGCGCCGAGCTGCGCGAGGCCCACGCCGTGCACCCGATCGCCGCCCTCCAGTCGGAGTGGTCGGTCTTCAGCCGCGACGTCGAGCGCAGCGCCGTACCGGCCGCCGCCGAGCTCGGCGTGACGTTCGTGCCGTACTCGCCGCTCGGCCGCGGCTTCCTCACCGGGGCGTTCGCGGACGCGGGCAAGGACCTGTCCGGCGGCGACTTCCGCCGGTTCCAGCCCCGATTCACCGGGGACAACGCCGTGACCAACGCGGCCCTCCTGGAGCCCCTGCACAAGATCGCCGCCGCGCACGGCGCGACGACCGCGCAGATCGCGCTCGCCTGGGTCCAGCAGCGGGCCCAGGTGCACGGCCTGACCGTCGTCCCGATCCCGGGCACCCGCAAGCGCAGCCGCCTCCTGGAGAACACCGGGGCGACGCGCATCACGCTGAGCGCCGAGGAACTGGCGCTTTTGGAGCCCATCGCCGGGCAGGTCGCGGGCGACCGCTACCCGGACATGTCGTCCACCTCGGCGGCCCGCGAGCAGTAGGCCGCGCGAGCGGTACGTCACGCGAGCCCCAGGGCGAACACCGCGAAGCCCGCCGCGAGCAGCCCCGCCGCTGCCCGGCGGGCCTTCGTCGCCCCGGCCCAGGGGGCCTCGAAGCCCCGCGCGTAGCGGGCGATCACCACGAGCAGCACCGCGAACACCGGCATCCAGGCGAGCCGTTCACCGATCCAGGCCAGGGTGTCGGGCGCGGTGGTCAGGCCCGGCACCCGCCCCGCGAAGGAGGCCGGTACGGCGGCCGCGAGCATCGCCGTCTGGTGCCAGCACAGGATGGTCATCGCGGACAGGTTGACGACCACGACCGGCGCCCACAGCGCGGGCCGCCTCAGCCGGTCGGCGATCCGGTCCCGCAGCAGGATCGCGGCGCCGGACTGCGCCGCGGCGAGCGCGAGCACCAGCAGCGACGGCGGATGCGAGTTCGTCCGCGCCTCGCCGGGCACGCCGACCATGGACTCCGGGTAGTGGAACAGGACGAGCAGCGCGGCGAACAGCACCGTCCCGCCGCCGAGCAGCAGCCACGCGCCCCTGCGGCCGATCCTCTTCTCGCCCCAGGAGACGCCGAGTTGGTACGCGAACATCCAGCCCGGCAGGATGTTGACCAGCGAGAGCCAGGACGGCACGGCATCGGCGTACGGCCCGTAGCGCAGGAAGTCCACGAGGGCGACGACGCCGATCAGGGGCGCCGCGGCCCACCCGCCGAGCCGCCGCGCCGCCCGCACGCAGTACGGCGTGAGCGCGGTGACGGCGACGTACACGCCGACGAACCACAGGGGCTGGATCACCAGCGTCGACCCGGTGCGCAGCGTGTCGTGCGGGACGCCGAGGGCGTACAGGACGGGGATCATCGCGGCCCAGACGGCGGTGACGCCGAGCACGGGCCGCCCGAGCCGGGCGATCCGCCCCTTCAGCCACTGGCCGGTCGACCCCTTCCTGCGGTGGAAGGACAGCACCGAGGCGTAGCCGCCGACCAGGAAGAAGATCCCGAGCAGTTGCAGGATCCAACTGGCCGGGGCGAACGCGGCGAAGGAGGACAGCGGGCTCGCGTTGTGCAGCGCGCCCGCGTCGTCGCGGGTGAAGCCGCCGAGCAGCCAGTGCCCGGTCGGCACGGCGAGCAGCGCGAGGGCGCGCAGCCCGTCGATCGCGCGGTCGCGGTGGGCGGGGGTGCGTCGCTCGATGTCCGCGACGGCCTGGGCGAGCGCACTCATCGGGCCTCTCCTGTGGCGATGGCGGCGAACGCCGCGAGGGATCGGGTGCCGGGGGCGAAGTAGCCGGTGTGACCCCGGGCGTCCCCGGCGGGCACCCGGCGCGCGCCGAAGGACGGGTCGGTGGGGTCGGCGCCGTGGCCGAGCCCCGCGAACTCGACGTGCGGTACGTCGTCGATCCAGTCGGAGGGGTCCTTCGCGGCCCATACGCGGGCCTCGGTGTCCAGGTCGGCAACGGTGTCGGCGCGCATGCCGGGGGAGCCGAGCGCCACGATGTCCGAGGCGTCGGTGTCCCGGGCCGCGAGCCCGCACACGACCGATCCGTAGCTGTGGCAGAACAGCGCCGGGTCGGGCGCGCCGACCGCGTCGAGCCCCTCGGTGAGCCGGGTCAGCCGCTCGGCCCCGGCCTCGGCGAGCTTCCCGGTGGCGGCGTCGAGGCCCACGCCGACCGGGGTGGTGTACCCGGCCCACGCGATCACGGCGGTCGCGTCGCGGGTCGCGCCCCGCAGCGCCGAGGCCATGCCGGCGGGGGTGCCGTACGGGTCGGTCGGGCGGTCGAAGGTGCCCGCGTCGATGTCGGACCCGGGCACGACGACGGCCACATGGGCGGCCCGGTCCAACTCGCCGTACACCTGCGCCACTTGACCGCGTCCGCGCGGATCGAAGGCGAGGATCTGGCGACCTGGCTCGGCGAGCCGCGCGAAGCGGGGGTCGTGGGTGTCGGCCACGGCGCGCCGGTTGGCCTCGTACCGCAGGTGTACGGGGGCGCCGTCCAGGTTTCCGACGACCTCGGGGTGCCGGCGGGCCAGGGTCTGCCGCTCCCGCTCGCTCAACCCCGCGAAGAACAGGGCGACTTCGCGGGGTGTCGCGCTCGCCGGGTCGGGCAGGGGGCGCCCGAGCACGGTGTCCGCCCGCCACGCCGCGGAGCCGGGCGGCGGCCCCGTGACGGCCTGCTGCGCGCCGGCCGTCGCCCACCCCGCCGTTCCCGCGACGACCGTGACGGTCAACGCGGAAGCGATCAACGCCCTTCTGAACCGGCGCATGCGATTCCCTCTCCTCGTCCTTGTCCCTCGACGAGGGGGAAGGTAGGGAGGAGGTGGGGCGCGGGGCGTCACCCCGGGGGGCCAGGTGGGAGGTGCTACCTGGGTAGGGGGTGGGTGAGCCGGGGACGGCCGAAGGCCACTCTTCCCCACCCCGCCCCTTCCCGAGACCCTCCGGGGGTTGAAGGACCCTGGGGGCTTCGCCCCCAGACCCCCGTTCGCGCCTGAACGGCGCTCGTCCTCAAACGCCGGACGGGCTGAAGATGCTGACGCTGACCAGCACCAGTGCTGTTAGGGGCGCGGGGAACTGCGCGAGAAGCGAGCACGGTCCGCAGCTGAGCGTGATCCCCCGGAGGCCACGCGGCGGAGCCGCAGAGTGTCACAGCGGGAAGGGGCGGGGTGGGGGCTCTCCGGGGCTGGGGCGGAGCCCCAGGGGGATGGGGCTAGCCGGGGGCGCCCGGGCGGACCACGCCGGATTCGTAGGCGAAGATCACCGCCTGGGCCCGGTCCCGCAGCCCGAGCTTCGCCAACACCCGCCCGATATGCGTCTTCACCGTCTGCTCGGCCAACACGAGCCGCCCCGCGATCTCCTGGTTCGACAACCCCCGCGCGATCAGTTCGAGCACCTCCCTCTCCCGGGGCGTGAGCCCGTGCAGACGCAGCGCCTCCGCCCCCCGCCGCGGAGCCGGCCGCTGCGCCGCGAAGTCCGCGATGAGGCGGCGCGTCACGGACGGGGCGAGCAGCGCCTCGCCCGCCGCGACGACCCGCACCGCCCCGATGAGGTCGGCCGGAGGCGCGTCCTTGAGCAGGAACCCGGACGCCCCGGCGCGCAGCGCCTCGTACACGTAGTCGTCGACGTCGAAGGTGGTCAGCATGAGCACCTTCGGGCGGTGTACGACGCCCGCCGGCGGGTCCAGGATCTCGCGGGCCGCGGCGAGCCCGTCCATCTCCGGCATGCGGACGTCCATGAGGACCACGTCCGGATGGGTCGAGCGGGCCACCCGGACCCCCTCGCGGCCGTCGGGCGCCTCGCCCACCACGTCGATGTCGGCCTGCGCCGAGAGCAGCGCGGCGAACCCCGCCCGCACCATGGCCTGGTCGTCGACGATGATCACGCGGATGGTCAACTGGTGTCCTCAGAGGGGGAGTTCGGGTGCGGATGCGGGGTCGAGGGGCAGCCGTGCGGCCACCCGGAAGCCGCCGTCCGGCAGCGGCCCGGTGTCCAGCGACCCGCCGGTCAACCGTACGCGTTCGCGCATGCCGACCAGGCCGTGACCGGTGCCGGACCCCTCCAGCGGCGAAGTGCGGCCCGCCGCCGGGCCGTTGACGACGACCACCGTCAGGTGCCGGCCGTCACCCGTGACGGAGACGCGGGTGGTGGCGCCCGGCGCGTGCCGCACGACGTTGGCGAGCGCCTCCTGCACGATCCGGTACGCCGACAGATCGACCGCGGGCGGCAGCGCGGGCAGCTCCGCGGAGAGCGAGAGCCGGACCGGCAGCCCCGCGCGTACGGTCGCCTCGACGAGCTGCTGAAGGCGGTCCACGCCGGGCTGGGGCGCGCGCTCGCCGCCCTCGCCGCTGCCGTCGCTGCGCAGCACCGCGAGCAGTCGGCGCATCTCGCTGAGCGACTCCCGGGCGCTGGACGCGATGGACTCGAACTCCCCGCGGGCCGCGTCGTCGAGTCCGGTCAGCCGGTAGGGCGCCGAGTCGGCCTGCACGGTGATCACCGACATGTGGTGGGCCACCACGTCGTGCAGCTCGCGCGCGATCCGGGCGCGTTCCTCCAGGAGGGTGCGCTGGGCGCGCTCGGCCTCGCTGATGGTCTCCTGCTCGGCGACCCGCCGCTCGGCCTCCGCGCGGGTGCGTACCGCGCCCGCGAAGGCCAGCACCACGCCGGAGAGCACGAACAGCAGGACGTAGGTGCTGCTGGAGCCGTGCGGCGGGAAGGCGCCCAGCGCCACACTGGCCGCGCCCGTCACCAGCCACACCACGACGAGCGTGCGGGTCGTCTCGCGCAGCCCGAGACAGACCATGAGGACCAGGTGGCCGACGATCACCGTCGGCGTCCACGGCCAGGAGCGCCCGGTCGTCTCGCCGTGGAACAGCACCAGCGCGCCGAGCACGTCGGCGCCGAAGACGATCAGCCAGGCCGGAAGCGGGCGGGTCACGGCGAGCAGCAGCGGCACCGTCTGGGCCACCCCGAGCGCCCCGGCCCAGCCGCCGCCCAGCCGGTAGTCGTTGGCGAGCACGGCGATGGTGACCGGCAGCAGCACCAGCACGAAGACGCCGGTGACGACGTACGGACTCCACCGCTGCCAGCGCTTGGGCGCCTGCCAGAACAGGGGCCGGGCGGCTTCGGCGGGGGGCCGCAACAGGGCGAGGGCCCTTCGGGAGGCGGGTGCGATCTTCATGGCCCGGCCAGCGTAGGCAGGATCGGGCCGCGAGGCGTCATACCGGGGTGCCAGCCGGGTCTCGCACCTGGGTATCGGTCCGGCGGCGCCGCGCCCGCTACAGCTCGGCCAGCAGCTCCGCCTTCTTGGCGCTGAACTCGTCGTCGGTGACCAGTCCCGCCTGGTGCAGGTCGCCGAGGTGGCGGATCCTTTCCGCGATGTCGGCGGGATCGCGCCGCCCCGCCGCGACCGGGACCGGCTGGTGCGGGATGGAGACCCCGGCCGTGCCGCGTACCGCCGCGAGGACCGCCGCCGCGAACGGCAGCGACTCGTGCACCGGGCCGTAGCCGAGGCCGAAGACCACGGCCGCCGGGTCGAGGTCGGCCGGGGCGGCGTCGTCGCCCTCGCGGCGCAGCAGGCGCAGGTAGCCGTTGAAGGCCTCGGGGGAGCGCCACTCGACGCCGCTCAGCGCGGCCAGCGGAAAGGTCTGGTCGCCGGCCTTCCACTTCTCCGAGGACGCGCCCGTCCAGAACCAGCGGAAGGTGACCTGGTGCCCGTCGAAGGCGGCCTTGGCGTCGTACGCCTTGAAGTTCAGCGGGGCCTCGGGGGCCGCCACCAGATGGCGGTCGGCGGGTTGCGAGGCGAGCGGTACCAGGGCGTCGCGCAGTTCGTCCGCGTAGTACTCGGCGAGCGTCTCGCGCTCGGCCGGAAGCACCAGGCGGTAGGGGTCGCAGGACTCCTTCAGCTGACCCGCCGCGACGTCCATCAGTGGATCGGCGCCCGGTCTCGGCACCGCGTGCAGCACCACCGTGCCGCGTTTGCCCTGGGACAGCGTCACCGACTCCAACGCCTCGTAGGGGATGCGTCGTTCGCGCAGCGCCTGGAACAGCTTCGGCGCGCGGATCCCCCGTTCGAAGCGGATGAGCACGGAGTCGGACCCGAACTCCCAGGTGGCATGAATTCCGGCCAGCACATCACCCATGCGCCTCATCGTAGGCGGCGCACGCCCGCGCGTCCCCCCTCGGAGGGAACCCCGTCCGGGAGCGGCTGCTCCGGCGATCACGCGGCGTCTACGCGTGTCAGCCCGCCGGAGTCTGCGTCAAGCCGCCGACCGATCGGAAATTCCGCTGCCGCACACGGCGCTGCCGTCGGCACAGCCGACCGTCTGGTATGCGCCAACTCCGATGGCCGCGAAGTTGGCGAGGCTCTTGGTGCCCGGCTCGAAATAACCGGTGTGGCCGATGGCCCCGGCCGCCGAGAGCACCCGCGCGCCGAAGGCCGCCGAGACCGGGTCGGCGCCGTGGCCGAGGCCCGCGACGTCGAGGTACGGCACGTCCTGGATCCAGTCGTCCCTGTCCCGCATGGCCCAGACCCGCGCCGAGGTGTCCAGCTGGGCGGCGTTGCGCACCCGCATGCCGGGGCTGCCGGCCACCGCGATGTCGCTGACCCGGCGCGGCAGTTCGCGCGTGGAGACCCCGCACACCACCGAGCCGTAGCTGTGGCAGAACAGCTCGACCGAGGAGCTGCCGGGCAGCGCGCGCACCATGGCGGACAGCCGTACGGCACCGTCCTCGGCCAGTTTGCCGATGGCCGCATCCATGCCGAGCCCGGCGGGCGCGGTGTAGTCGGCCCAGGCGATCACGGCGGTCCGGGTGTCCGGGGCGGCCGCCCGCTCGGCCGCGTACAGCGACTCGGCCATGCCGACCGGGGCGGTGTTCTTGCGGTTGGACTTCTCGAAGGTCAGGACGTCGGTGTCGACTCCGGGCACGATCACCGACACCCGCTGGGCGTGGTCCAGATCACCGAAGACCTCCGCGACCCGGCCGGTGTCGGAGGGGTCGAAGGCGAGGATCTGGCGGCCGTCGTCGAGCAGGGACTCGAACCGGTGCATCCGGCGGCCCGCGTCCAGGCGGCCGTCGGCGGTGAGCCGGGTGTCGACCATGCGTTTCCCCTCGACCGCGCGGGCCTCGCCGAGCGCCACCCGGTTGGCCTGATAGCGCAGGGGCACGGGGGCGCCGTTCATGTTGCCCACGACCAGCGGATAGCGGTCGGCGAGCTCGCCCCGCTGGGAGGCGGTGAGCGAGCCGAAGAAGTGCGCGAGCTGCTGGGGGGCGGAGTCCGCCTTGGGCAGCTTGTGGCCGTCCAGGGTGCCCCGGGCCCAGGCGGCCAGGGATGCCGCGCGCGGCTCGGAGTCGGCCGCGTGGCCGCGGATCGCCGTCCAGCCGGAGGTCGCGAGCATGACGAACACGACGGCGAGCGCGAGCAGCGCGCGCCAGACGTTGAGCGTGGGGGAGGAGTCGAAGGAAGTCACTGCGGACCACAGTAGGAGACCCTGGAGGTCCACTGGGCTGACAGTGACTCAGATCACGTTTGAGCGGGGAGTGGTCTCACGAAGAGCGCGCGCGGGCGCACGCTCCGTGCGGCCCGGACACGGTCGGGCGCGGTTCGGACACGCATCCGGAGCGGGTCCCGGTGTGCGGTCTCCGGCCTCGCCGCGCCCCGGCGGGCCGCCCGGCCCGCAGGCGCCCCGGTGCGCCCCCGTCGGACCCGGCGCCCTCGGCGTGGCTCACTCGCGCCAGTCGTCGGCCAGGGCGGGGCCGAGGTGGTCCAGGTAGTTCGCGGTCAGGTCGCGGATCGCGGCCACGCTCGGGTCCTTGCGCTGCCCCCACTGGCCGCCCGCCACCCGCATCACGCCGGTGAAGGCCGCCACCGCCACCCGGGGCCGCGGGTCGGCGTCCACGTCGAGGCCCTCGCGCTCGGCGATGAGCCGCGCGACCTGCTCCTCCAGCTCCGCCGAGCGGCGCAGATGAACGGCGAGCAGCGCCGGTGTCGACTCGATCACCTGGTACGTCCGCATGTAGAGGGCGACCGGCACCACGGGGGACAGGAGCTCCTCGATGGTGTCCCAGGCCGACAGCGCGGCCCTGCGCATGGCGGTGAACGGGCCCTCGGCGGGCGGCCGTTCGCGCAGCGCGTCCACGAAGTGCGACTCGATGGTGTCCTGGGCCGCGAAGACCACGGCCTCCTTGTTGGCGAAGTAGCGGAAGAAGGTGCGCTGCGACACGTCGACCGCGTCCGCGATCTCGTCCACGGTCGTCTGCTCGTACCCCTTGGTGGTGAACAGCTCCAGGGCCACCCGCAGCAGCGCGTCGCGGGTGCGCTGCTTCTTCCGCTCGCGCAGTCCGCCGACCGGCGCCATCGGGCGCTGCTCCACCGTCACTTCGAGGACCCTTTTCCCTTTGAGTTCCATCAATTTTCAGTCAATCTGGCGCGTTCAGCTTAGCTGTGAGCGACGTGACAGCCACCGACTTGTGAAATGGTTTGTCAACTGTCAGTAGCTGACATTAGCCTCGATGGCATGACTAGTCAGACCACCGTCGAAAAGGCGCCACAGGACGAGATACCGGCGCCGGTCAGGGGGCTGCGCGGCCACCCCTGGCTGACGCTCTTCGCCGTGGCCATCGGCGTCATGATGGTGGCGCTCGACGGCACCATCGTGGCGATCGCCAACCCCGCCATCCAGAAGGACCTCGGAGCCTCGCTCCAGGACGTCCAATGGATCACCAACGGCTACATGCTGGCCCTGGCCGTCTCCCTGATCACCGCGGGCAAGCTCGGCGACCGGTTCGGGCACCGCCAGACCTTCCTCATCGGCGTCGTCGGCTTCGGCGCCGCCTCGGGTGCCATCGGCCTCTCCCACAGCGTCACCTTCGTCATCGCCTTCCGTGTGCTCCAGGGTCTGTTCGGCGCGCTGTTGATGCCGGCCGCGCTCGGCCTGCTGCGCGCCACCTTCCCGGCCGAGAAGCTGAACATGGCGATCGGCATCTGGGGCATGGTCATCGGCGCCTCCACCGCGGGCGGCCCGATCCTGGGCGGCGTGCTCGTCGAGCACGTCAGCTGGCAGTCCGTCTTCTTCATCAACGTGCCGGTCGGCGCCATCGCGCTCGTCCTCGGCCTGCTGATCCTGCTCGACCACCGCGCGGAGAACGCGCCGAGGTCGTTCGACATCCTCGGCATCGTGCTCCTTTCGGTCGCGATGTTCTGCATGATCTGGGCGCTCATCAAGGGCTCGGAGTACGGCTGGGGCAGCGGCAGGACCCTCGGGTTCATCGCGGCCGCCGTGATCAGCTTCGTCCTCTTCGCCTTCTGGGAGACGAAGGTCAGGGAGCCGCTCATCCCGCTCAGCCTGTTCCGCTCCGTCCCGCTGTCGGCGGGCACGATCCTGATGATCCTGATGGCGTTCGCCTTCATGGGCGGGCTCTTCTTCGTCACCTTCTACCTGCAGAACGTGCACGGCATGTCGGCCGTCGACAGCGGCCTGCACCTGCTGCCGCTCACCGGCATGATGATCGTGGCCTCGCCGATCGCGGGCGTGCTGATCACCAAGCTCGGCCCGCGGGTCCCGCTGGTCGGCGGCATGGTCTGCACGGCCGTCGCCATGTTCGGCATGTCCCGGCTGACCATCGGCACCGGCACCCTGACGATGTCGATCTGGTTCGCCCTCCTCGGCCTGGGGCTCGCCCCGGTCATGGTCGGCGCCACCGAGGTCATCGTGGGCAACGCCCCCATCGAGCTGTCCGGCGTCGCGGGCGGGCTCCAGCAGGCGGGCATGCAGGTCGGCGGCTCGCTCGGCACCGCGGTGCTCGGCGCCGTGATGTCCTCGCAGGTCACCTCCAAGCTCCCGGACAACTGGGCCGCGGCCAAGCTGCCGCCGCTGTCGCCCGAGCAGTCCTCGGGGCTGTCCAAGGCGGTCGAGGTCGGCATGGGCCCGGTCCAGCCGGGCACGCCGCCGGAGATCGCGGCCAAGGTCGCCTCGGTCGCCCATGACACGTTCGTGTCGGGCATGAGCACCGCCTTCACCGTCGCCGGGATCGTCGCGGTGCTGGCCGCCGCGGTCGCCCTGTTCACCAAGCGCGGCGAGAACGCACCGGCGGGCGCGGGCGCGGGTCACATCTGATCCCGTCAACTCCCGTACGCGACAGCCCTGTCGGGCCACCCGGCAGGGCTGTCGCGTACGCCGAGCGACGCCGCCCGCCCCAAGTCCCGCATCGGATAAGGGCGTTCGGGGTGTGGGAGCGCGGATGCGTGGTACACGACTCCTTGAGGCCGAGCCGACCAACCCCAGGGAGTGATGATGGCGGGCTTCGGACACAGCACGCGTATGCGCAGGACCCCCCGGTCACGGAACCGCATGTGGCCCCGGACCGGGCCGGACCGCGCGACGCTCGGCATCGTCGGACTGGTCTGCGCGGTCGCGGGGTTCTTCGTCCTCGGGATCGTGCTCGGCCCGGTCGCGATCGCCTGCGGCTGGCTGGGCATGGGGCGCCGCTGGAACGGCGCACACCCACTGCCCGCCCTGGTGGCCCTGGTCCTGGGCGCCATCGACACCCTGCTGGCCATCATCTGGCTGATAGGGGCGGCAAGCCTGGGCAACGGAGTCTTCTGACCCAGCCGCGAACCCCGGAAGGGGCGGGTCCCTGTGGGGGACCCGCCCCTTCTGAATGCGTACAGGCCCACCTGCAAGGGGCGCGGGGAACTGCGCGATCAGGCGGGCGGCTGGGGTCATCTACAGGGGCCGCACGGAAGCGCGCGCCGCCGATGCGACTCGGGCCCGCCTACAGGGGGCGCGGGGAACTGCGCGACCGGCCAGGCGGCTGGGGTCATCTACAGGGGACGGGCGGAAGCGCGCGCCGCCGGTGCGACTCGGGCCCACCTACAGGGGGCGCGGGGAACTGCGCGACCGGGCAGGCGGCTGGGGTCATCTACAGGGGACGGGCGGAAGCGCGCGCCGCCGATGCGACTCGGGCCCACCTACAGGGGGCGCGGGGAACTGCGCGATCAGCCACGTCGGACGGTCAGCCGAACCATCCGCACAGCACGCGAACGCACACAATCCCGTACAGGCCCGGGAGGGCCGGGGCCCCGGGGGCCAGAGCCCGGGAAGCCAGGGGCCGCAGGCCCGAGAAGTGACGGGGGCCGGGGGGAAGAACCCCGCCGCACCCATCACCCCCCGAGCCCCCAAACCAGCGGACGCGGCCTACGCGTCGCCCCCCGCCGCCCCGGGATCGGCCGCCGTGACATCCAGCAACCGGTACCGGTCGACCGCCTGCTTCAACGCCGACCGGTCGACCTTGCCCTCGCGGGCCAGCTCTGTGAGGACCGCCAGCACGATGGACTGCGCGTCGATGTGGAAGAAGCGCCGCGCCGCACCCCGCGTGTCCGCGAAGCCGAACCCGTCCGCGCCCAGCGACTGGTACGTGCCCGGCACCCAGCGTGCGATCTGGTCCGGAACGGCCCGCATCCAGTCGGAGACGGCCACGAACGGACCCTGCGCGCCCTGGAGCTTGCGCGTGACGTAGGGGACGCGCTGCTCCTCCTCGGGGTGCAGCAGGTTGTGCTCCTCCACCTCGACGGCCTCGCGGCGCAGCTCGTTCCAGGAGGTGGCGGACCAGACGTCGGCCCGTACGTTCCACTCCTCGGCGAGGATGCGCTGGGCCTCGACGGCCCACGGCACGGCCACGCCGGACGCCATGATCTGCGCCGGGATGGAGCCCGAAGTGCCCGCGGCGAAGCGGTGGATGCCCTTGAGGATGCCGTCCACGTCGACGTCCGCCGGCTCGGCCGGGTGCTGGATCGGCTCGTTGTAGACGGTGAGGTAGTAGAAGACGTCCTCGCTGTCCGGGCCGTACATCCGGCGCAGGCCGTCCTGCACGATGTGCGCGATCTCGTAGCCGAACGCCGGGTCGTAGGCGACACAGGCCGGGTTGGTCGAGGCGAGCAACTGCGAGTGGCCGTCGGCGTGTTGCAGACCTTCACCGGTCAGCGTCGTACGCCCGGCGGTCGCGCCGAGCACGAATCCGCGCGCCAACTGGTCGGCCATCTGCCAGAACTGGTCGCCGGTGCGCTGGAAACCGAACATCGAGTAGAAGACGTATACCGGGATCAACGGCTCGCAGTGCGTGGCGTACGCCGACCCCGCGGCGATCAGCGAGGCCGTGCAGCCCGCCTCGGAGATGCCGTCGTGCAGCATCTGCCCGGTCGGCGACTCCTTGTAGGCGAGCAGCAGTTCGCGGTCGACCGCCTCGTACTGCTGGCCCAGCGGGTTGTAGATCTTGGCGCTCGGGAAGAACGCGTCCATGCCGAAGGTGCGGTACTCGTCGGGGGCGATCAGCACGAAGCGCTTGCCGATCTCCTTGTCCCGCATCAGGTCCTTCAGGATGCGGACGAACGCCATCGTGGTGGCGATCGACTGGTGGCCCGAGCCCTTCTTGGCGACCGCGTACGTCTTGTCCTCCGGCAGGGCCAGCGGCTTCGAGCGCACCACACGGGTCGGCACGTAGCCGCCGAGCCCGAGCCGGCGGTCGTGCATGTACTGGATCTCCTCGGACTTGCGGCCCGGGTGGTAGTACGGCGGCGCGCCGGACTCCAGCTCCTTGTCCGTGATCGGGATGTGCAGCCGGTCGCGGAAGCCCTTGAGGTCGTCGACCGTCAGCTTCTTCATCTGGTGGGTCGCGTTGCGGCCCTCGAAGTTCGGGCCGAGCGTCCAGCCCTTGACGGTGTGCGCCAGGATCACGGTCGGCTGGCCCTTGTGCGCCTTGGCCGCCGAGAACGCCGCGAAGATCTTCTTGTGGTCGTGGCCGCCGCGCCCGAGGTGCAGGATCTGCTGGTCGGTCATGCCCTCGACCATGGCGCGCAGCCGGTGGTCGTCGCCGAAGAAGTGGTCCCGGATGTAGGCGCCGGTCTCGGTGGCGTACGTCTGGAACTGGCCGTCCGGCGTGGTGTTCATCTTGTTGACCAGGACGCCGTCGCGGTCCTGCGCGAGCAGCGGGTCCCAACTGCGGTCCCAGATCAGCTTGATGACGTTCCATCCGGCGCCGCGGAACTGCGACTCCAGCTCCTGGATGATCTTGCCGTTGCCGCGCACCGGCCCGTCGAGGCGCTGGAGGTTGCAGTTGACGACGAACGTCAGGTTGTCCAGGTTCTCGCGCGCCGCGATGGACAGCTGGCCGAGCGACTCGGGCTCGTCCATCTCGCCGTCGCCGAGGAACGCCCACACGTGCGAGTTGGACGTGTCGGCGATGCCGCGCGCCTCCATGTAGCGGTTCATCCGCGCCTGGTAGATCGCGCCGAGCGGGCCGAGACCCATCGAGACGGTCGGGAACTCCCAGAAGTCCGGCATGAGCCGGGGGTGCGGATACGAGGAGAGCCCGTACGGCGCCTTCGACTTCTCCTGCCGGAACGCGTCGAGCTGCTGCTCGCTGAGGCGGTCGAGCAGATAGGCGCGGGCGTAGATGCCGGGCGAGGCGTGGCCCTGGAAGAAGATCTGGTCGCCGCCGTCCTCCTCCTTGCCGCGGAAGAAGTGGTTGAAGCCCACGTCGTACAGCGAGGCGGAGGAAGCGAAGGTGGCGATGTGGCCGCCGACGCCGATGCCCGGGCGCTGGGCCCGGGAGACCATCACGGCCGCGTTCCAGCGGGTCGCGTTGAGGACCTTGCGCTCGATCTCCTCGTTGCCGGGGAAGAACGGCTCGTCCTTGGTGGCGATCGTGTTGACGTAGTCCGAGCTGCGCATCTCGGGCACGGCCACGCGCTTCTCGCGGGCCCGCTCGATCAGCCGGAGCATCAGATAGCGGGCTCGTTCCCGGCCGCGTTCGTCGACGGCGGCGTCCAGGGAGTCGAGCCACTCCTGGGTCTCTTCGGGATCGAAGTCCGGGACCTGGCTCGGCAGGCCGCCAATGATGATCGGGTTGCGATCGGATCCGGAAGCCACGCTGTTCCTTCACTGTCGGGGGAATGCGGAAGACAGCCAATTCTGCGCCGCATCCCATCGTGTACCGCTGGGGCGCAAACGTCATCTCTACCGAGAGGTAACCGTCACCGGAGCAGGAAGTAGGCTCAGGGCCTGGACGGGTCGGGCCAAATCGCAACCTTACGCTCAACCCGGCCATCCGTTCCCGAAGGGTGTTCGGGCCCGATTGGAGTACCCGAAGGAACACAACGGAGCAAACGGTCACCAAAGGTGTGGGATGAATCACCGGCGGGGATGCGGATGTCCCTGAACACGGCCACACTGACCCCCAAAGGGCGGGTTCGGGGGCCGGGTACTTGCGAGATTCGTCCCGCCCGTGTGGACTACGCCCAATGCCACGCGTATGCGCGCGGCTGCAGAACTTACCGAATCAAGATCAGGAGGCAAGCCGTGAGCGCGACCGCGGACCACGCGGAGGAGCGGACCAACCCGGCCGGAAGGCTGGGGTTCGAGCCCGGACAGGTGGTCCAGGAGATCGGTTACGACGAAGACGTCGACCAGGATCTCCGCGAGGGCATCGAGTCCCTGATTGGCCAGGATCTCGTCGATGAGGACTATGACGACGTCGCCGACGTCGTACTGCTGTGGTTCCGCGACGAGGACGGCGACCTTACGGACGCCCTGGTGGACGCCATCGGCCTTCTGGAGGACGGCGGCACGATCTGGCTGCTGAGCCCGAAGACCGGCCGGGACGGATACGTCGAGCCGAGCGACATCAACGACGCCGCGCAGACCGCCGGCCTGTCGCCGGCCAAGAGCGTAAGCGTCGGCAAGGACTGGTCGGGCACCCGCCTGAAGTCCCCCAAGCGCTGATCCTCCTCACGCCCTCAGGGCCCCCTCAGGCACCCGCCTGAGGGGGCCCTGTGCGTGGGCGGGTGCGTAGGGTGGGGTTCACCAGAACGGCCCACTGAAGGGAAGGCGTTTCCATGGCTATCGAGGTCGGCACCAAGGCCCCGGAGTTCGAGCTCAAGGACAACCACGGCAGGACCGTGAGGCTCAGCGACTTCCGCGGTGAGAAGAACGTGGTGCTGCTCTTCTACCCGTTCGCCTTCACCGGCGTGTGCACGGGCGAGCTGTGCGAACTGCGCGACAACCTGCCGAAGTTCGTGAACGACGACACCCAGCTGCTCGCCGTCTCCAACGACTCCATCCACACCCTGCGCGTCTTCGCCGAGCAGGAGGGCCTGGAGTACCCGCTGGTCTCCGACTTCTGGCCGCACGGCGAGGTCAGCCGCGCCTACGGCGTCTTCGACGAGGACAAGGGATGCGCGGTGCGCGGCACCTTCATCATCGACAAGGAGGGCGTGGTCCGCTGGACCGTCGTGAACGCCCTGCCGGACGCGCGCGACCTGAACGAGTACCTCAAGGCGCTCGACACCATCTGACCGCGGCATACCGTCCGGTCCCGGCGGCACGGCCGACACCGCTGACGTTCGGCCGAATCGTCTGTTTGACCCGGGAACCGGTCACTAGGATCCATTCGTTGATCCGATGCCAACGCACGACGGGGACGCTGACCAAGCCGGCCCCTCACACCATTGGGAGGACTCGTGGGAGTCAGCCTCAGCAAGGGCGGCAACGTCTCGCTGACCAAGGCCGCCCCCAACCTGACCGCGGTCATCGTCGGTCTGGGCTGGGACGCACGCACCACCACCGGGGGTGACTTCGACCTGGACGCCAGCGCCCTGCTGACCAACGACCAGGGCAAGGTCACCAACGACTCGAACTTCGTGTTCTTCAACAACCTCAAGAGCCCCGACGGCTCCGTCGAGCACCAGGGTGACAACCTCACCGGTGAGGGCGAGGGCGACGACGAGGTCATCAAGGTGAACCTGGCCGCGGTGCCGGCCGACGTCGCCAAGATCGTCTTCCCGGTCTCGATCTACGAGGCCGAGAGCCGCCAGCAGTCCTTCGGCCAGGTGCGCAACGCGTACATCCGCGTCGTGAACCAGGCGGACAACAGCGAGCTGGCCCGGTACGACCTGAGCGAGGACGCCTCGACGGAGACCGCGATGGTCTTCGGCGAGCTGTACCGCAACGGCGCGGAGTGGAAGTTCCGCGCCATCGGCCAGGGCTACGCCTCGGGCCTGCGCGGCATCGCGCAGGACTTCGGCGTCAACGTCTGAGCCGACCGCTCTCTCCGTCCGGCGCCGCACCCCTTCCGGTGCGGCGCCGGATGTGCTCACCAGCTGTTCCACTTCTCGGGGAGGACACGAACATGGGCGTCACGCTCGCCAAGGGAGGCAATGTCTCCCTCTCCAAGGCCGCACCGAACCTCACGCAGGTGCTCGTCGGTCTCGGCTGGGACGCGCGCTCCACCACCGGAGCCGACTTCGACCTCGACGCCAGCGCCCTGCTGTGCGCGAACGGGCGGGTGCTCGGCGACGAGTACTTCGTCTTCTACAACAACCTCAAGAGCCCCGAGGGGTCGGTCGAGCACACCGGGGACAACCTGACCGGCGAGGGCGAGGGCGACGACGAGTCGCTCATCGTCGACCTGACGAAGGTGCCCGCCGCCTGCGACAAGATCGTCTTCCCGGTCTCGATCCACGACGCGGACAACCGCGGCCAGACCTTCGGCCAGGTGGCCAACGCGTTCATCCGCGTCGTCAACCAGGCCGACGGCCAGGAGCTCGCCCGGTACGACCTCAGCGAGGATGCCTCGACGGAGACCGCGATGATCTTCGGCGAGCTGTACCGGTACAGCGGCGAGTGGAAGTTCCGTGCTGTTGGTCAGGGGTACGCATCGGGACTGCGGGGCATCGCTCTAGACTTCGGGGTCAACGTCTCCTAAAGAGATCGCCCGGTTGCGTTCAAGTCGAGTGCCGTCGGGGGCGGTCCCTGCCGGGGGCCCGGGGGCGCTCCCCGGGGAGACAGCAGCGTCAAGCCGTGCGCGGTGCGGGGGGACACCCGCTCTACGTGGGGTCGGCCCGCTCTACACGATGGGGAAGTCAGTGCTCCTGAAAACCTTCGGCTGGTCGTTCGCGATCACCGCGATCGGCCTGGCCCTGGCCGTGCTCTACGACGGCTGGACCGCCTTCGGGGTCGTCGCCATCCTGGCGGTCCTGGAGATCTCGCTGTCCTTCGACAACGCGGTGGTCAACGCCGGGATCCTGAAGAAGATGAACGCCTTCTGGCAGAAGATCTTCCTCACGGTCGGCGTGCTCATCGCCGTCTTCGGCATGCGGCTGCTCTTCCCCGTCGTCATCGTCGCGATCAGCGCCAAGATCGGCCCGGTCGACGCGGTCGACCTGGCGCTGAACGACGCCGACCGCTACCAGCAGCTGGTGACCGACGCGCACCCGTCGATCGCCGCCTTCGGTGGCATGTTCCTGTTGATGATCTTCCTCGACTTCATCTTCGAGGACCGCGACATCAAGTGGCTCGCCTGGCTTGAGCGCCCGCTGGCCAAGCTCGGCAAGATCGACATGCTGTCTGTCTGCATCGCCCTGGTCGTCCTGCTCATCGCCTCCATGACGTTCGCCACCCACGCCCACCAGCACGGCGGCGTCCACGTCGACAAGGCGCAGACCGTCCTGATCTCCGGCATCGCCGGCCTCATCACGTACCTCGTCGTGGGCGGGCTCTCCGGCTTCTTCGAGAACCGCCTCGAAGAGGACGAGGAGCGCGAGCACGAGGCCGAGGAGGAGGCCAAGCGCACCGGCAGCAAGGTTTCCGCCGTCGCCATGGCCGGCAAGGCCGCGTTCTTCATGTTCCTCTACCTGGAGGTCCTGGACGCGTCGTTCTCCTTCGACGGCGTCATCGGCGCCTTCGCGATCACCAACGACATCGTCCTGATGGCGCTCGGCCTCGGCATCGGCGCGATGTACGTCCGGTCGCTCACCGTCTACCTGGTCCGCCAGGGCACCCTGGACGACTACGTGTACCTGGAGCACGGGGCGCACTACGCGATCGGTGCGCTCGCCGTGATCCTCCTGGTCACCATCCAGTACGAGATCAACGAGGTCATCACCGGCCTCGTCGGCGTGGTCCTCATCGCCTGGTCCTTCTGGTCCTCGGTGCGCCGCAACCGGCGGATCGCGGCGGACGGCGGCGAGGATTCCAGCGAACGGGCGGAAGTCGGCTCCGGGGTGTGACCCCGGTGCTTCAGGAGCGCACGCCCCGCGGCGTGTGATCCGCCTTCGATTGAGGAACGCTCTCTGCGGGGCGGTCACGAGGTCCCGGCCTCGCCGGCCGCCCCGCAGTCGCTTGTGTGCGGGGACAGTTCACGGACCGATGGGGTGGGGGCAATGGCGTTCTGGGACGGCGTGTGGCGGGGCAGGGCCTCACAGTTCGACTCGGGCAGCGCGGCGACCAACACGATCGAGCTGACCCGACGGCACAACACGGTCTCGCTGGGGAAGCAGGGCGCCAACACCGGCAGCCTGCGGGTCAACCTGTCCTGGCGGATGCGCACCTCGGACTTCGGGGGCAAGCCCGACCAGAGCGGGCGGCTGCTGCGCCACCCGCTCAAGTTCTTCAAGCCCGAGATGGTCCAGGGGCACACCCAGTCCATGGTCAACGTCGACCTGGACCTCGGCTGCCTCTACGAACTCCAGGACGGCACCAAGGGCGTGGTCCAGCCCCTTGGCAACTTCCTGGGCGCCACCAACAAGCCGCCCTACGTGGAGTGCAGCGGCGACGACCGGTTCGGCTCGGCGTCCGGCGAGACCATCTTCATCAACCTGGACCACCGCGACGACATCAAGCGGCTGCTGGTCTTCGTCTACATCTACGACCAGACCCCGGCCTTCGACCGCACCCACGCCAAGGTGACGCTCTACCCGAGCAACGGCCCGCGCATCGAGATAGAGCTTGACGAGCGCGCCCCCGAGGCCCGCTCCTGCGCCGTCGTCTCCATCGAGAACGTCAAGGGCGACATGGTGGTGCGGCGCGAGGTGAAGTTCGTGTACGGCTTCCAGGCCGAGCTGGACCGTCTGTACGGGTGGGGCCTCCAGTGGGGCCGCGGCTACAAGACCAAGGCGTGAGCCGCCGCCCTACGAGCGGATGAACTGCGGCCCCATGGGCGGCAGGACGAACGCGGGGTCGGGCGCGGGCGCCGGAGCGGCCGGCTGGGGGTAGCCGTACGCGGGCTGCGGCGTGGCCGGCTGCGGATAGCCGTACGACGGCTGCGCGGGGGGCGGCTGGGCGGGCGGCGCGGGATGCGGGTACCCGTAGGCGGGCTGGGCCGCGTGCTGGGGGAGCGGCTGGGGCACGGACGGCGCACTGGGCGCGCTGTCCGTGCTCGGCGCGCTGTCGGGGCCCTCCCCGTCGTCCACCGAGATGCCGTACTCGGTGGCCAGGCCCACCAGGCCGGTCGGGTAGCCCTGGCCCACCGCGCGGAACTTCCAGCCCTCGCCGCGGCGGTACAGCTCGCCGCAGATGATCGCCGTCTCCTCGCCGGTCTCCGGCTTCACGTCGAACAGCGCGACCGGCTCGGCCCCCGACACCGCCGCGTCGAACAGCAGGATCCGCAGATCGCGTACGGCGCGGAAGGTCGCGCCGTCCGAGGACGCCGTGATCAGCACCCGGTCGACGGAGCGGTCGAGCGCGGCCAGATCGGCCTCGACGGTGTCGGTGAGCCCCTCCGCGACGCGCTTCTTGGGCAGCCTGCGCACCAGGCCCGAGGGATGGCGCGGCTGGTTGTAGAAGACGAAGTCCTCGTCCGAACGCACCCGGCCGTCGGCGGCGAGCAGCAGCGCCGAGGCGTCCACGTCCGGGACGTCGGCGCCGGGCGACCAGCGGAGCACGGCCCGCACGGCCGGGGCCTCCAGCGGGACGTTCGATCCCTTCAGCATCGCGTGCGTCATGCCCGTCATCCTGCCTTCCCGCGGGCCTCGCGGACAACGCGGGGCCCGGCCGGGTACGCCCCGAGATGTACTCGCCGACCACACCCGGGGCGGATGATGCAGACGAGTTACCTGAACTTCACGCACTTGGGGAACTCTTGACACGTGTTCCTACGTACTATTACCGGCCACCCAAATTCTCGGCCGTCCTGGCAGTACGGGGAATGTATATGCGGCATTTCGGGCACGTCCCGCCGACGGCGCGGAAGAACCTCTTCCACCAGGAGCCCTGCGAGTTCACCGCGGGCTCCTCAGCGCGCGTGTTGTCGGCCGCCCTCGGCGCCACCCTGTACAGCCCGGCGACGCGGCCCACGCTCGCCGACGATGTCCTGAAACAGGCTCGCCGCGGTGTCGTGTCCATGGTGCTGTGCCTGGAGGACTCGATAGACGACGCCGAGGTGGTGGCCGCCGAGGCCAATCTGGTCCGCCAGTTCGCCGACCTCGACGCCCGCGGCGAGGAGGTCCCGCTGCTCTTCGTGCGGGTCCGCGAGCCGCTCCAGATACCCGACCTGGTGCAGCGCCTGGGCGCGTCGGCGCGTCTCCTGTGCGGCTTCGTCCTGCCGAAGTTCACCGAGGAGCGCGGCCTCGACTTCCTGGAGGCGCTCACCGCCGCCGAGTCCGCGAGCGGGCGCCGGCTCTTCGCCATGCCCGTCCTGGAGTCGCCCCAGCTGCTCCACCTGGAGACCCGCGCCGAGACCCTGACCGGGATCGCGCGCACGGTGGAGAAGTACCGCGAGCGCGTCCTCGCCCTGCGCCTGGGCGTCACCGACTTCTGCTCCGCCTACGGGCTGCGCCGCTCGCCCGACATGACGGCGTACGACGTGCAGATCGTGGCCGGGGTCATCGCGGACGTGGTGAACGTGCTCGGCCGGGCCGACGGCACGGGCTTCACCATCACCGGGCCCGTGTGGGAGTACTTCCGGCTCCAGGAGCGGATGTTCAAGCCCCAGCTGCGCCGGAGCCCCTTCCTCGAAGGGCGCGCCGAGGAGCTCCGTACCACGCTGATCGAGCACGACCTGGACGGCCTGCTCCGCGAGATCGAGCTCGACCGCGCCAACGGGCTGCTCGGCAAGACCTGCATACACCCCTCGCACGTGGTCCCCGTGCACGCCCTGTCGGTGGTCAGCCACGAGGAGTTCAGCGACGCCCAGGACATCCTGCGGCCCGAACGGGGTGGCGGCGGGGTGCTGCGTTCCTCGTACACGAACAAGATGAACGAGGTGAAGCCGCACCGGGCCTGGGCCGAGCGCACCCTGCTGCGGGCCGAGGTGTTCGGCGTCGCCGCGGCGGACGTCGGCTTTGTGGACCTGCTGGCGGCCGGGCTCGCCGACTGACACGTACGAACGAACAGCCCGCATGAGCAGCACGAACGAGCAGCACGAACGAACAGAGAGACACAGCAACGTGGTTGAGTGGTCGGGAACCTGGGTCGCCGAGCGGCTGGGCGTCGAGCTCGTCGGGGACGCGCGGCTGAGCGCTCTGCTCGGGCTCGCCCTGCGCCGCAACCCGAAGCGCGCTCACCTCCTCGTGTCGAACGTGCTGGGCAAGCACGTGCCCCAGTGCCCCTCCGTGGTGTGGCGGGCCGGATACGAACTGGGCGTACGGGTGGGGGAGTTGCTGGGTGCGGAGGCGGCCGCGCGGGCCGTGGTGCTCGGGTACGCCGAGACCGCCACGGGCCTCGGCCACTCGGTCGCCGACGGCCTCGCCCTCGCCCCCTTCCTCCACTCCACCCGCCGCCCGGTCCGGGGCGTCACGGCCGCGGGCGGCTTCGAGGAGTCCCACTCCCACGCCACCTCCCACCTGCTGCTGCCCGAAGACCCCCAACTCCTCGCGGGACAGGGGCCGTTGGTCCTGGTCGACGACGAGTTCTCGACCGGCAACACGGTCCTCAACACCATCCGGGACCTGCACGCGCGGCATCCGCGCGACCACTACGTGATCGTCGCGCTCGTCGACATGCGCTCCCCCGAGGACCGCGACCGCCTCGACGCCTTCGCGGCGGAGATCGGCGCCCGCGTCGACCTGGTCGCCTCGGCATCGGGCACGGTACGGCTGCCGGAGGGGGTGCTGGAGAAGGGGAGGGCGCTGGTGGAGGAGTACGAGACCGGCCGTGCGGCAGCGGTCGGCGGCTCGCCCGGCGCGGACCCGGCGGCCCCGGCCGAGAACCCTGGACATCCGCTGTGCAAGAGCAGCGCTCACCACTCGACGTGCGCCCGGGTCGAGGTGGGCTGGCCCGAGGGGCTTCCCGACGGGGGTCGGCACGGCTTCACCCCGGCCCACCGGGCCACCCTGGACGCCGCGCTGCCCGGCATGGCCGCCCGCCTCGCCGAGGCCCTGCCCGCTCCCGGCGGTGCGGGGACGCCACGCGTCCTCGTGCTCGGCTTCGAGGAGCTGATGTACGCGCCGCTCCGGCTCGCCGTCGCCCTCGAAGAGCTCGGCGGCGCCGAGGTGCGCTACTCCACCACCACCCGCTCGCCCGTGCTCGCCGTGGACGACCCCGGGTACGCGATCCGCACCCGCCTCGCCTTCCCCGCGCACGACGACCCGGCCGACGGCCCCGGCGAGCGGTACGCGTACAACGTCGCGGGGGGCGGCTTCGACGCGGTCGTGGCCGTGGTGGACTCGGCCGCCGACACCCCCCGACTGCACGCTCCCGACGGCCTGTTGGCCCAGCTCGCCGCCCACGTCCCGCACGTCGTGCTCGCCGTGCTGCCCTCGTACGTACCCGAAGGTGCCCCCATGCCCGAGCCGCTGCCCGAACCCCTCAGGGGCCCCGCCTTCTCCTCCTACGCGCCCGAGGACGTGGGCTGGCTGCTCAAGGACCTGTCCGGGGTCGAGCTCGAAGCCCCCACCGAGGAGCGCGAGGAGGCCATCCAGAGCGGCGGCGCCCACTACGCGGAGTCGCTGCCGGTCGAGTACCAGCCGAGCCCGCGGTACCAGGAGCTGTTCCGCGCCGCGCTCGACACCTCGGCCCACCGGATCGCGCGGGCCGTCGGCGTGGTCACCGAGACCGTCCTGACCGAGCTCCCCCAACGCCGAAAGCGCCGGGGGGACGCCCATCCGCGCCCCGTGCTCGTCTCGCTCGCCCGCGCCGGGACGCCCGTCGGCGTACTGATGCGCCGCTGGGCCCGGCACCGCCACGGACTGGACCTGCCGCACTACGCGGTGTCCATCGTGCGCGGCCGGGGCATCGACCCGAACGCGCTGCGCTGGCTCGCCGCCCACCACGACCCCGCCGACGTGGTGTTCGTCGACGGCTGGACGGGCAAGGGCGCCATCGCCCGCGAACTGGCCGCCGCCATACGGGAGTTCCCCGAGTTCGAGGGCTTCGACCCGGAGATCGCCGTACTCGCCGACCCCGGGTCGTGCGTGCGGACGTACGGCACCCGCGAGGACTTCCTGATCCCGTCCGCCTGCCTCAACTCCACGGTCTCCGGCCTGATCTCGCGCACCGTGCTGCGCCGCGACCTCATCGGCCCCGGCGACTTCCACGGCGCCAAGTTCTACCGCGAGCTGGCCGGAGCCGACGTCTCGGGGCATTTCCTCGACGCCGTCACCGCCCGCTTCGACGAGGTCGGCGCCGACGTGGACCGCGAGGCCAAGGCCCTGCGCGACGCCGACCGCACCCCGAGCTGGGAGGGCTGGGCGGCCGTCGAGCGGATCAGCGAGGCGTACGGCATCCACGACGTCAACCTGGTCAAGCCCGGCGTCGGCGAGACCACCCGGGTGCTGCTGCGCCGGGTCCCCTGGAAGATCCTCGCCGGGCGGGATGCCGGGGCCGACCTCGACCACGTGCGGCTGCTCGCCGAACAGCGCGGGGTGCCGGTCGAGGAGGTCGACGGGCTGCCGTACAGCTGCGTCGGACTGATCCACCCCCAGTACACGCGCGGCGCCACCGGCGCGGACGGCAAGGCGGTGGCGGCCCGGTGAGCACCCCGCTTCCGCTGGTCGCCAGCGACCTCGACCGCACCCTGATCTACTCCGCGGCAGCCCTCGGCCTCACCATGGCGGACCACCGGGCCCCGCGGCTGCTCTGCGTCGAGGTGCACGAGCACAAGCCCCTCTCGTACGTCACCGAGGACGCGGCCCGGCTGCTGGCCGAGCTGAAGGCGGCGGCCGTGTTCGTGCCCACCACGACCCGCACCCGCAAGCAGTACCAGCGCATCCAACTCCCGGGCCCGCCCTCGCAGTTCGCGATCTGTGCCAACGGCGGGCACCTGCTCGTGAACGGCGAGTCCGACCTCGACTGGGCGCGCCGGGTGGCCGCCCGCATCGCCGCCGAGTGCGCCCCGCTCGACGAGGTCCGCGCGCATCTGCGGGCCGTCGCCGACCCGCGCTGGCTGCGCAAGGAGCGGGTCGCCGAGGACCTCTTCGCCTACCTCGTGGTGGAGCGGGAACTCCTGCCCGACGAGTGGGTCAAGGAGCTGGCGGCCTGGGCGGATCCGCGCGGCTGGACGGTCTCGCTCCAGGGCCGCAAGATCTACGCGGTGCCGAAGCCGCTCACCAAGAGCGCGGCGGTCCGCGAGGTGGCCCGCCGCACCGGCGCGGAACTGACCCTGGCCGCCGGTGACTCGCTCCTGGACGCCGACCTTTTGCTCGCCGCCGACCGGGGCTGGCGCCCGGGCCACGGCGAGCTCGCCGAGGCGGGCTGGCGGTCGCCCGCCACCGAGGCGCTGGCCGCGTGCGGGGTGCTCGCGGGCGAGGAGATCCTGCGCCGCTTCCTGGCCGCCGCCGCGCGCTGACGAGGACGCCGTGCCGCTGCCGCACCCGGTACGGTCGCCGCATGACCAAGGGAAACAGCACCAAGATCACTGACGAGTTGTACGCCTACATGCTGGCCCACAACCCCCCGCTGGACGCGGTGCAGCGGGGGCTCGTCGAGACGACGTACGAGCGGCTGCCGGACTTCGCGGGCATGCAGTCGGCCGAGGAGCAGGCGCCGCTCCTCGCCTTCCTGGTGCGGCTGGTGAACGCCCGTCACATCGTCGAGGTGGGGACCTTCACCGGGTTCTCGGCGCTGGCGATGGCGCAGGCGCTTCCGGCCGACGGGAAGCTGATCGCCTGCGACGTCTCCGAGGAGTGGACGGCGTACGGCAAGGAGGCCTGGGCGAAGGCCGGGGTCGCCGACCGCATCGAGCTGCGGATCGCGCCCGCCCTCGACACCCTGCGGGCGATGCCGGCCGAGCCGCACATCGACCTCGCCTACCTGGACGCGGACAAGGGCAACTACATCGCGTACTGGGAGGAGTTGGTGCCGCGGCTGCGGCCGGGCGGGCTCATCGCGACGGACAACGTGCTGTACCACGGCCGGGTCCTGGACCCGGAGGCGACCGGCGCGCCCGCCGCGATCCGCGCGTTCAACGAGCACGTGGCGGCGGACGAGCGCATGGACAGCGTCATGCTGACCGTCGCGGACGGTCTGACGCTGTCCCGCAAGCGGTAGCGCTCCGCTGGGGGGGGGTGGGGTTCTGCGGTGGCCCGGCACGGGTTTCGCGCAGTTCCCCGCGCCCCCAGGGGGGTGGGGGGTGCTCAGCTCCCCGCGGCCCTGGGGGGTTGGGGGGTGCTCAGTTCTCCGCGTTCCTGGCGGGCTGGGTGTTGCCTTTGTCTGCGGGTCGTTGGTGGCTGGTCGCGCAGTTCCTCGCGCCCCTAGGAGGTTGGGGGGTGCTCAGCTCCCCGCGCCCCTGGGGGGTTGGGGGTGCTCGGTTCTCCGCGTTTCTGGCGGGCTGGGTGTTGCCTTTGTCTGCGGGCCGTTGGTGGCTGGTCGCGCAGTTCCCCGCGCCCCTAGGAGGTTGGGGGTTGCTCAGCCCCCGTGCCCCTGGGGGTTCTCCGCGTTTCTGGCGGGGCTGGGGCTGGGGCGGGCTAGCTGCAGCAGCCGCCTCCGCAGCAGCCTCCGCCGCCGACGGACGGGGTGGGGGAGGACTTGGCGGTGCCGGCCACGGCCACCGTGGAGAGCAGCTTCACCGTGTCGTCGTGGCCGACCGGGCACGGCGCGGGGGCGGCGGACTCGGCCATCGGGCGGCTGAGTTCAAACGTGTCGCCGCAGGTGCGGCAGCGATATTCATAGCGAGGCATACCCCAAGCCTAAGCGCCCCGAAGCCGAGCGGGCCGGGGATCCACCCCGCTGGGGGCGCGGGGAACTGCGCGACGAGCCATGCACGGTCCGCAGTCGAGGGGTTCCGGCTCTGGTGGGCTGGTGGGGCGTCCGGTGAGGTGCACGCTGTTGGGGGCGCGGGGAACTGCGCGACCAGCCACGCACGGTCCGCGGTCGAAGGGGGCCCGTCCCAGCGGGCTGTTGGCGGGCCCGGCCAAGCGCACCCCGCTGATGGCGCGCACGCACGGGCCGTGGCCGGGGAGGCGGCCCGGATGGCCCGGGCCACTTGGGCTGGTCAGAGCTCGTCGGCGTGCTCGTGCCGCGCCTTCCAGTACGGGTTGTCGTGCGGCAGGAACCCGGTGACCCGGCCGTACATCCCGAACACCATCAGAAGCAGCCCGACCACAAAGCTGAACAGCACGTTCTGCATCTTGAAGGCCAGGAAGTTGCGCGAGGTGTCCAGCAGCGCGAGGTTCACGAACCCGCTGATCAGGAACAGGACGCCGAGCACGATGTTGAGCGTCGAGGCGAAGTTGCCGCCCCTGACCATCCCGTACAGGAGCAGCACCCCGACGACGATGGACAGCACGCTCAGCGCGCCGTTGGTGTTGAGCCCGGCGACCCGGGAGCCGCCGGTGTCGAAGAACCCGATCTGGTGGATCAGGCCGAGGATGCCGAAGACCAGCAGGGCCAGCCCCATCAGCCCGGCGCCGAAGCGGTAGACGCGGCTGAGGCGGTGGTCGATCGGCAGATGTTCGTTGAGCGAGACCCGGCTGTGGTTGAGGCGCTGCGAGATCGTATGGGTGGCCATGGTGGGGGCCCTCCTCATCCCTAGGCACGCGGGGCGTACGTACTCCAGGATCCGCCCGGTCCTGGCCCGCAACAACTCAGCGGGAGCCCCGCCAGTACGCTCCGCAGCCGCCGGTCACGCGCCGTGGCCGCGCTCCTCGCGGATGCGGGCCACCACCTGCGCCACGGTCGCCCGCACCGCCTCGGTCTCCGTCAGGAAGTGCCAGTAGTCCGGGTGCCTGCCCTCCAGCGTGGCGATGGCCCGCTCAAGCCGTGCCACCGATTCGTCCAGCGGCCCGGCGTGCTGCGGATCGGGAGTGTTGCGGCCGGACATCGCCAGGCGCTGGGCGTCGCGGATCGCGAACCGGGTGCGCTGGATCTCCTGCTGCGGGTCCTTCGCGACGGCGTTCAGCCGGTTCAGCCGGTCACCGGCGGCCGAGACGGCCTCGTCGGTGGTGTTGAGCAGCGCCCGCACCGTACTGAGCCGCGAGGTCGCGTCGGCCCAGCGCTGCTCCTCGCGCGCCTTGGCCGCCTCCTTGAGCTTGTCCTCCGCCTGCCGTACGGAGACGGCGGCCTGGTCGGGCACCTGCTGGAGGTCCTGCCAGCAGGCGGCGGCGAAGCGGCGGCGCAGCTCGCTCAGGACCGGGTCGACCGCGCCGGCCCGGGTGGTGAGCGCTTGGGCGCGGGTGCGCAGCGAGACCAGCCTGCGGTCGATCTCGGCGGCCTTGGCGGGCAGCTGCTCGGCCTCGGAACGCAGCGCCTCGGCCTCGCGCAGGACCCGGTCCGCACGCTGGAGCGTCTCCGGCACGCCGTGCTGCCCGGCCCCCTGGTTGAGCTTGGTGAGCTCCGGCCCGAGGGCGGCGAGCCGGGCCGCGAGCTCGTCGGCGCGCAGCCCCGAGGCGCGCACGGCGTCCAGGGCGGTGCTGGCGCCGAGCAGCGCGTGCCGGGCCCGCTCGATGGCCGGGGCGAGCCGGGCGAGCTGGGTCTCGGCGGTGTCCAGGAGCGGACGCAGGTTCTGCTCGAAGCGGTCGAGCTCGCCCTTCACCCGGACGAGTTCGTCCTTGGCGGCGGTCAGCTCGGCCCGCGCCCGGGAGGCGACGGAGGCGTCCAGGTCGTCCCGGTCCAGGTCGTGGGCGTCGACGGCGGTGATGTACTGGTTGCTGGCCTCGTCGATGCGGCGGCCGAGCGCCTCGAAGTCGTCCACGGCCCGGCGGGCGCCGGGCGAGCTGTCCACCGCCGTGATCGTCTCGATGGAGATCCGCAGATCGCGCTGGGCGGTGTCGAGTTCGTAGAAGGCGGCCGCCGCCGCGTCCTTGGCGGCCTGCGCGTCCGCGCGCACGCTCTCGCCGCGCCCGCCGAACCAGCGGCGGGTACCGCCCCCGGCGAACGCACCCGGCAGCACCGCGGCGCCGAGCACGACGGGGAACGCGATGAGCGCCACCACGTCCCGGACGGTGGCACCCGCTCTGCTGTACGGCCGCGCGTGTGTCCCCGTCACATCCCTCTCCCGTGCTGTGTCGCCCTGCCCGTTCCATTCTCCCACCAGGAAAGGACGAACACACGGCCCGGTCAGTTCGCGCTTCCCCGTCCCCTCCTCACGGCCTTCCCGCGGGTTTGTCGTCCCACCCCGTGGGCCATGTACGCTGTTCCCTCATCCACGGGTGTGTAGCTCAGGGGTAGAGCGCTGCTCTTACAAAGCAGATGTCGGCGGTTCGAAACCGTCCACGCCCACCGGAACGAAGGCCCCCCGCCGATCTCGGCGGGGGGCCTTCGGCTTCCCCTCCTGACGTCTCCGCCCGTCACGCCGCGCCGGATCGCTCTCTGCGGGGCCGGTCGGGCCCGTGGCCTGGACGCCCTGCTCTTCGGCTGTCGGCCCGCGGATGGTTCCACGACGGGTGAGCGGCTTGCCCCGGGAGAGCCCGGCAAGATCGGCGACGTCTGCTCGGGCCACGTCTTGGTCGGGCTGGGCGACAGCGGTCCGCGCGTTCGCACGTCCGGCGCCTCCGCGCCGCGGGCCGACCCTGGGCGCCCTCAGGCGTTCTCCCATACGGGCTTGCGGCGGGCGATCTCGTAGAGCCGCCGTACCTGCTCGGGCTGGAGCACTCCCGTGAGCGGGGCCAGTGCGGAGACGGCCCGCTCCTCGTAGACCCGGACGTCGAGCAGGGTGGCGACCTTGTCGAGGCGGCGGACGTCGACGAAGACCAGGACCGGTGTCACCGGGACGTCGAAGTCGCAGTAGCGCTCCAACACCCGCTGTACGCGCCCGGCTTCGGCACGGCTCTTTCGCAGGTAGGGCTGGGGCTTGCCGTGATTGACCCTGACCACCTCGTCTCCGACCCAGACGTCCTTGTCGGGGTGCCTCTTGGTGTTGATGTTGAACACGCCGCCGGGCCCGATGAGCAGGTGGTCGATGTCGACCTCCCGGGGAAGCGGTACGGAGTGCAGGACGAACCAGCCGGCGGCGGATAATCGGCGCAACTCCCGGCCCACCCGCTTCTCACCGGCCAGCCCCTTCCGCCAGGGGTCCCACTCGGTCTCCCGACGCAGCAGCAGGTCCACGAAGCGCTCCGCCGGACCGGGCCCCTCGTGGCGGAGCTTGTCCCGCAGCCCTTTGCCCGGCTCACGCAGAGCGAGGTCGTCCTCCCGGCCGAGCTCGGGCAGGGGGCGCGGTGCGGGGCGGGGTGGAGCTGGAGGCCGGGGCGGGGGAGCGGGCGGTTCGGCGCCGGGAAGGTACTGAACGAGAGCCTGGGTGGCGGCCGTTCGGTACTCGTCCCGCAGGACGGTGACCTTGCCGGTGTGCCGGTCGAGGAATGCGACGGCCACCCCGTTGGGCAGGTTCACGTACAGCCGATCGTGCCCGTACCGCTTCCACGCAGTGATCTTCAGTTCGCTCACGCAAGCCCCCCTGCGTCGGCGTGCTCCCCCGCACCAACATGTCAACAGCCGGGGTCTCGTCCCCGCAAGACGACAGACGCCGTAGAAGCCGTCCGACTCCCCTGAGGGGGCTGAGCCCTGGCAGCCTGTCCTGCACTTCGTGGTGCAGCCCGCCTGCCGCGAGGACATGGTCGAGCACAACGCCTACGGGCCGGTGCTGCAACTGGCGATGTCCCGGGCCAATCGGTTGCCAGGCGCGGAAGCGGTCGAGGAGGTGTGCGCACGTCTCCGCGCCGAGCTTCCGGACGCGCTGGGTGGCAGCGGGCTGAGTGGCTGACCGCGGGACAACTTCGACGCGCTGTGGCGTACCGGTCGCGGCCGTCGGGAGGCCGTTCGCGCTGGTGACGTGACGAGACTCGCCCACAGACCACAGACCACAGACCACAGACCACAGACCACAGACCACAGACCACAGACCACAGACCACAGACCACGGCCCACAGCGCCAACCCATGGCCACTCCCTCGGTCCCGCGCGCAGGATGGGAGGGCGGGGCGGCGGGAAGCCCCGTCGGGGTGGGGACGGGGCTTCTCGGCCGGTGCCGCAGCGTGCTCGGGGAAACGCTCGGCCCGGGGGTCCGGCGGGTCAGGAGCGGGGAGGACTCCGCCGGATGGCCGAGATTACGCCTGTGGTTGGCTGAAAAGTAACCCCCGTGCGGGATGTGGCTCCCATGGATCCGCGGGGCGGTGGGGGCCTGGGAGTTCGGGCGCGGTTCCGTGTGGTTCGGGTTCCGGTTCTGGTGCGTGGTGAGGGCGAGACGAGGGGTGGTCATGGTCGTGAAGCGGAGTCTGCGGGCGGCGTACGCACGCGCCTGCGCGGCACGGCCCGGCTATCCGGAGGTGGGTGCGACCGGCGAGCGGGTGCTGCCCGGCGCCGAGGCCGGGTACCGCACCTTCCGGCGGCGGATCCGGGTCGGGTACGGGCAGGACACCTTCGAGCGGGCCGGCGCGCTCGTCCTCGCCTGGGGCGCGCAGCGCGGGGCCGGGTTCGGGGTGCGGCCCGCCGCACCCGCCGTGCCCGGCGCGACCGTGCTGATCGTCGTGCGACCGCCCGGCCTGCCCTTCCCGCGCCTGGTCATCCCGTGCCGGGTGGTGTGGAGCGTACGGGCCGCCGAACGCATCGGATTCGCCTACGGCACCCTGCCCGGCCACCCCGAATGCGGCGAGGAGGCGTTCGTCGTGGGGCGTGAGGCCGACGGCCTCGTGTGGTTCGAGGTCACGGCGTTCTCGCGGCCCGCACGCTGGTACGCCCGGCTCGGCGGGCCCCTCACGCGCCTGCTCCAGGACCTGGTGATCCGGCGCTACCTGCTGTCGGTGGCCGCCGCCGTGCGCGAGGGATCGCCCTGACGACGGAACGCCGACGGGGCGCGGAACGTCTCCCAGGGAGGTGCGTGCGGGCACTCCGGGGAGTGCGTACGGGCAGTTCCGGGGAGGCGCGTACCGGCACAGGAGGCGGTGGCACACTGGCCGCTCGTTCGGGGAAGGGAAACGGGTCGTGGCGATGATGCGGAACCTGCGCAGGGCGGTGCGCCGCGCCTACCGGCGGACCGTCGACCTCAGCCATCCGGCGCGCTCGCCGCTGGGCAGTGCGGTGGTCAACTGCGTCGTGTACGCGGGCGGCGTGCGGCAACAGGAGGACTGCCCCGTCGACGAGGCGCTGCGCCGGGTGCGCAAGGCGGGCGGCGACGCCTTCGTGTGGATCGGGCTCCACGAGCCGACCGAGGAGGAGTTCGCGGGGCTCGCCGAGCTGTTCGGGCTGCACCCGCTGGCCGTCGAGGACGCCGTGACCGCGCACCAGCGGCCCAAGGTCGTGCCGTACGACGACATCCTGTTCTCCGTCTTCAAGACGTGCCGGTACGTCGAGCACGAGGAACTCACCGCCAGCAGCGAGGTGGTGGACACCGGGGAGCTGATGGTGTTCACCGGACCCGACTTCGTGATCACCGTGCGGCACGGCATGCACGGCTCGCTCGGGCCCCTGCGGGAGGTGCTGGAGAAGGAGCGCGAGCAGCTCGCCAAGGGGCCATCGGCCGTGCTGCACGCCATCGCCGACCACGTCGTCGACGAATACCTCGCCGTCACCGACGCCATGCAGATCGACATGGACGCGGTCGAGACCGCCGTCTTCGCCGAGAACGCGGGGCGCGGTGACGCCGGGCGGATCTACCAGCTCAAGCGTGAACTCCTGGAACTGAAGCGGGCGGTGGCACCCCTCGACCGGCCGTTGCAGAAGCTCGCCGGTGAAGCGGTGCCGTCGGTCGCCGCGGACGTCAGGCCGTACTTCCGCGACGTGGCCGACCACCTGCTGCGCACCACCGAGCAGATCGCCGCCTTCGACGGGCTGCTCGACTCCATCCTCCAGGCCCACCTCGCCCAGGTCACGGTGGCCCAGAACGAGGACATGCGGAAGATCACGGCGTGGGCGGCCATCGTGGCGGTGCCGACGATGGTGTGCGGCATCTACGGCATGAACTTCGAGAACATGCCCGAACTGCACTGGCGCTACGGCTACTTCATGGCCCTGGGGGTCATGGCCGTGGCCTGTTTCGTCATTCATCGAGGGTTCCGGCGCAACGGCTGGCTCTGAAGCCGGCCGCCGCGCCGGAGCTGACGGCGATCAGTCGCGGTGCCGGGAGAACAGGCCCTGGCGCTCGCGCCGGTAGCGGCGCTCCCAGCGGTCCATCCGGTCCCGGCGGGCACGGTAGGCGCGGTAGTCGGAGTCCGTGCGGCCGGATCCGCCGCCCCCGGCGGATGCCGAACCACCGCCGCCGACGTGGCGGTTGAGGGTGAGCAGAGCGGCCACGACGGCCACCCAGAAGACGATGCTGCCGAGGCTGAGTCCGAATCCGTACAGGATCAGGGCGAGAAGGATCATCCAGAGGATCATGGTGGGTCCTTGAGGGACGGATCGGGGGCTTCCCCAGGCCCCCGGTTCAAGCCACCAAGGTACTCCGGGACGGCGCGAGTTGCCCCCGGGTCAACGACCGGTGGAACCCGGCCGAACCCCTCAACCCGCCGTGCGGCGGCTCTCGTTGAGGCCGCGCAGCCGCTCCATCTCGCGCCGGTCGCGCTTGGTCGGACGGCCCAGGCCGCGGTCCCGCACGCCAGCCGCGAGGACGTCCGCGCGGGCGGGCGGCGGCGGGCTGTTGTCGACGTACGCCTCGACCGCGACCGGGGCGCCGACCCGCTTGCGCAGCAGCTTGGCGACCTTGACGATCCGCTCCCGGCCGTCCATGCGCAGCCGCACCTCGTCGCCCACCTTCACCTGGTGGGCGGCCTTCACGCGCTCGCCGTTGACCTGGACGTGGCCGGCCCGGCAGGCCGTGCCCGCCTGGGAGCGCGTCTTGGTGAGCCGGACCGACCAGATCCAGCTGTCGACGCGTACGGGGCCGGTGCTGGTGCCGTTCGCTTCTTCCGCCATGCCTTCGACTCTAGACGGCGACGGCGGCGCGGCCGCGCGGATTTCGGACCCGGACCCGGGTGCCGGTCTCGGCGGCCGGAAGGCGTTGTCGGTGGCGTCGGTCACACTGGGGGCATGTGCAGAAGCATCAAGACGCTGAGGCCACCGGCCATGCCGCAGGAGGCCACCGACGACGACATCAGGGCCGCGGCCCTGCAGTACGTGCGCAAGGTGTCCGGCTTCCGGGCGCCCGCCGAGCACAACAGGGAGGTGTTCGAGCGGGCGGTGGACGAGATAGCGGAGTCGACCCGCGAGCTGCTCGCCGGCCTTGAGGTGCGCGGGGCGGCCGCGCGAAAGCCCGCCTAGCGGGAGGGGCGGGAACGGGCGACGCGCACTCGACGGGACGCGGTGCGCCTTCGTCAGGCGCGACGACGCGCGGCCCGGCGCGCTTCGATCACGACGCGCGTCAGGACGCCGGGGCCGTCGTCGGCGCGGGGCGCTTCACGACGTACGCCGCGAGGCCGCCCGCGGCGAACAGGGCGAGCACCGAGACCGCCGTGCCCAGCCAGGTCGCGCCGAGCCACTGCCCGCCGAAGTAGCCGAGCCCCACGCTGTACGTCGCCCAGGCCACGCCCGCGAGCGCCGACCACGGCAGGAACTCGCGGACCTTGCGGTGCGCGGCGCCCGCGCCGAGCGAGACGACGGAGCGCCCGGCCGGGGCGAAGCGCGCGATGACCACGAGGCCCCCGCCGCCCCGGCTGAGCGCGATGCCGAGTCGTTCCTGCGCCCGCGTCAGGCGGCGGGAGCGGGCGATCGCGCGCTCCAGACGGGCGCCGCCGCGCCGCGCGAGGCGGTACGCGATCAGATCGCCCAGGACGGAGGCGGTCGCCGCGCAGGCGGCGAGCAGGAGCAGATCGGCATGCCCGGCCCGGGTGGCGTCCCCGGCTCCGGCCACGCCCGCCGAACCGGCCGCCGTGGTCGCCGCGGTGATCACCAGCACACCGCTGGGGAGCACCGGAAGGAAGACGTCGAGCAGCACGGAGAGCGCGACCACGGCGTAGATCCAGGGGCTGGACGTCAGCGCCCCCACACTCTCCAGCACGTTCGCTCCTCTGCGGCTTGTCGGTTCCCCGGGACTGAATACCGCGGTGTCGCGGGGAAGCGGCAGGGGCGGCGGTACAGCCGTACAGCGTACGCCTGGGCCTCTGGGGGTTTCTGTCAGGGGTGGCTGGTGTTACAGCACAGGGAGAGTCGAGCGGGACACGATCGTTGGGAGTGGAGCATGGTGTCGAGGATGTCCGCGGTGCAGGCCGGGGTGGCGGCGCTCGCGGTGTTCGCCGCTGGTGCGGCGGGCCAGGGCGCGGGCGGTGGCGCGCCCGGGGACGCGGTGCGGCTGCGGGCGCAGGCCCGGTTCGCGCCGCCCGGCGCCTTCGTCCCCTCCCCGGCGGTGACGTACGCCATGGACCTCGTACCGGCCGGTGCGTGGATCGGGGTGGAGCAGCGGACGGTGGGGGTGCGGGACGCGGGGCGGGCGGGCCGGGAGGAGCCCGGCGGGACGACCGTGGCGCTGCGGGTGCGCGGTCTGGCGCCCGGCCACGCCTACGGCGTGCATGTGCACCGGGCTCCCTGCGGCGGCAGCCCCAAGGACGCGGGGGACCACTACCGGGACTCGGCCGCGCCGCTGCCCGGCCCGGCCAACGAGGTGTGGCTGGACTTCACGTCCGACGCGCACGGGGACGGCGCGGCGGTCGCGCACCACGCCTGGGGGTTCCGGCCCGGCGAGGCCAACTCGGTGGTGATCCACCGGGAGCCCGGCGGCAAGGGGGACCGGCTCGCCTGTTTCACGGTGCCGTTCGCCGCGCCGAAGGCGCCGCGCGCCACCGGCTGACGACCTGCCGCTGCCCGGAGTTCCGCGGCTGAACTCCGGGCAGCGGGGCGGGTGTTGGGGCCGGGGCCCCGGCCGCGCTCAGGCGGCGACGGTCTCGCGCTGGGTGTCGGCGGCCGGTCCGGCGGCGCGTCGGGCGCCCAGGAGCTGGTCGAGGGCGAGCGCGCCGGGCCCGGTGAAGACGAGGAGCAGGAACGCCCAGCAGTACATCGCGGAGGCCTCGCCGCCGTTCTGGAGGGGGAGCAGCGCGTTGGACTGGTGGACGCTGAAGTACGCGTACGCCATCGAGCCGGAGGAGACCAGCGCCGCGGCGCGGGTGAAGAGGCCGGTCAGCACCAGGATGCCGCCGACGAGCTGGATCACCGCCGCGTACCAGCCGGGCCAGGTGCCCGCCGGGATCGAGCCGCCGCCCGCCGCTCCGCCGAAGACGCCGAACAGGGAGGCGGCGCCGTGGCAGGCGAAGAGGAGGCCGATGACTATGCGGAACAGGGCGAGCGCGTAGGGACGCGCGCGCTCGGCATCGAGCGTGGGGGAGGCCATGGGGGGCTCCTTCGGTGGGGGACGTGACCGATGGGACCCACAGGTTAGGCAGCCCTCAGTAGTGCTTGCAAGTTCAACATTCTTAATGTCTTGTTTCGGCTGGGTGAATTGAGCCAGGCGTGCCGCCGGGGGTGAGTGGCCGATCCAGAATGGTTTTCAGTTGGACTGGACCAATTCGCCAACGGCTGGCGCGGCGCGCCCGATCGAGCCGCAGCCGCGCCGAACGGCCGTGCAGCGTAAGGGTCATGAGCTGATTGCCGAACCACGGTCCGCCGGTCCTGCGCCAGTCGAGCGGCGGCCGGACCACGCGTCCGTGCCGGGTCAGGGCGCGGCCGAGACCGCGCCCCGGGCCGCTCCAGCCGAAGCAGAATCCGGCCCGCACGGGGGCCGGAACGGAGTTGTGGACCGGCGAACACGTCAACTGCGCCACGTGCGACGTGAGGTGGGGCGCGGAATTTGGCCAGAAGGGCTCCGCCACGTATGCGTGGTGCACATCACCCGACAGCACGCTGATGGTGGCCGGAGCGCCGGCCTGGGACCCCGCCGTGGCGATCAGCTCGGCGAGGAGCCCGAACGAGCGGGGGAACGCGGCCCAGTGCTCCAGGTCGGCCCGCCGCCGCAGGTTCTCTCCGATGCGCGCCCAGCGCGGCCCGCGCGAGCCCGCGCACAGCGCCGCGTTCCAGCCCTCCGCGTCATGGACGAGCGGCGGGAGCAGCCAGGGCAGTGAGGTCCCGATGAGGAGGTGGTCACAGGTGCCCGGTGCCGGGACCTGTGACCACAGCCACTTCGCCTCCTCCTCGTCGAGCATCGCCCGCCGCCCCTCGGCCAGCACGCGGGCCGCCCGGGTGTCCACCATCACCAGCCGGGTGCGGCCGAAGTCGCGCCGGTAGCTCCAGCGCACGGCCGCCGGGTCCGCGTCGGCGAGCGCGGCGAACTCGCGCAGCGCCTCCGTGCCGTCCGGCACGGCCCGTACCCGCGCGTACAGCGGATCGGCGGCGAGTTCGGCGGGTGAGAGGTTGCCCAGGTGCTGATGGACCCAGTACGACATCAGCCCGCTGACCACCCGCTCCTGCCACCAGGGGGTGGCGCGCATCTCGGCGAGCCAGGCGGCGCTGGTGTTCCAGTCGTCGATCACGTCGTGGTCGTCGAAGATGTGGCAGCTCGGGACGGTGGACAGGAGCCAGCGCACCTCGGGGTCGAGCCAGGACTCGTAGTACAGCCGGGTGTACTCCTCGTAGTCCGCGACCTGCGCGCCCGGTGGGTCGCGCGGATCGCGGCGCGCGGCCAGCCAGGCCCGGGTGTCCGCCGAGACACTGTCCGCGTAGACCTGGTCGCCGAGGAGCAGCAGGAGGTCCGGCCGCTCGGCCGCCGGGTCGGCCGCGAGCCCCGAGGCCAGGGCGTCCAGCGCGTCCGTGCCGCCGGGCTCGGGCGCGCGGCGGCACGAGCCGAAGGTGACGCGGAGCCGCCCGGAGCCGTCGGCCGGGACCGCGATGGTGCTCGGTGGGAAGCGGGACTCCGGCGGCGGCCAGACCGGCCGCTCGTCGAGCAGCACCTCGTACGCGGTGGCCGGGCCTGGAGTCAGCCCGTCCAGCGGGACCAGCGCGTAGTGGTGCCCGGCGATCTGGAACGTACGGGAGGCGCCCTCGGTGCCGTCGGCGCAGCGCACCCGGGCCGTGCAGGGCCGGTCCGCCTCGACCCACACCGTGGCGGACCCCCGCGGATCCACGTACCGCAGCAGCGGCCCCAGGCGAAGCCCGGCCATGTGATGCCCCCTCTGTCGCCGGTCCGTTCGTACGGTACGGAACGACGCGGGGGTCCGACAGGTTTCAACGGCCTTTGCGGAGGCGGCGGTTGAGGGAGCGGTGTGCTGCCCGGCACGTCCGGCGGCGAGGACACGGGGCGCCGCGCGGCGGCCCGCCTCCGGGCGGGGGTGGCACCGACGCGCCGTCCGCCCGGGCCGCTCGGGGCGGGCGCCCGTCGTACGGTGGGCGCGTGCTGCTGCCGGTGAACGTCACGCTCGGGGCCGTTCTCGTCGCCCTGCTCCTCCTCGCCGCGGGCGTGGCCGCGGCCGCGCACCTGGGGCGGTACCGCGAGATCCTGATCGCCGGGGTGCGGGCGGCCGTTCAGCTCGCCGTGGTCGCCCTGGCGATCCACTGGGTGGTCGGCTCCCTGCCGCTGCTGCTGGGATTCCTGACGCTGATGTTCGCCGTCGCGGTCCGCACCGCGGGCCGCCGCATGACCGCCAACACCACCTGGTGGTGGGCGGCCGCCCCCATCGCGGCCGGAGTCGTCCCGGTGGTCGCGGCGCTGCTGCTCACCGGGCTCGTCCCGGTCAAGGGCATCGCGCTGATCCCGGTCACCGGCATCCTCATCGGCGGCGCGCTCACCGCGACCGTGCTCGGCGGGCGCCGGGCGCTCGACGAGCTGACCGCGCGGCGCGGCGAGGTGGAGGCCGGGATGGCGCTCGGCCTGCTCGACCGGGACGCCCGCCTGGAGATCGCCCGGCCCGCCGCCTCGGACGCGCTGCTGCCCGGCCTCGACCAGACCAGGACCGTGGGGCTCGTCACGCTGCCCGGCGCGTTCGTGGGCATGCTGCTCGGCGGCGCCTCGCCCGTGCAGGCGGGCGCGGTCCAGCTCTTCGTCCTGGTCGCGCTCATGGCCGTCCAGGCGATAGCGGTGTCCGTGGTGCTCGAACTCGTCGCCCGGGGCAGGGTGCACCGGGACGTACGGGACCTTGGTCCCTGATGGGGTGCGCGAGGCATGCCGTACCCTTGAGGGCGCAGAAGGGGAGTAGCTCTTCGCCGGAACGTCGACATACTGCCGGATCCCCCAGGGGTCCCCGGCCGGCGCCCGGAGGCGCGTGCCCGTCAGGGACCCGCCAGCGAGACCTTCGGCCGCAGTGACCATGACCATTCATGGCGCTGCCGTGCCGAAGCGACCCCGGATTCAGCTCCGAACTGCTCTCGGTACGGCCGCGCCCGACCGATTGAGGAACCCCTTCCGTGCTCAGCTTCACGATCATGGCGATCACCTTCGGCGTGATCTTCCTTGCCGAACTCCCCGACAAGACCGCGCTCGCGGGACTGATGCTCGGCACCCGCTACAAGGCCTCGTACGTCTTCGTCGGGGTCGCGGTCGCCTTCGCGGTCCACGTGGTGCTCGCCATCGCGGCGGGCAGCGTGCTGACCCTGCTGCCGCACCGGCTGCTCCAGGCGATCGTCGGCGTGCTCTTCCTCGCGGGCGCGGCGATGCTGCTCTTCAAGAAGGACGAGGACGACGAGGAGGTGAAGGCGCCCGCCGACCAGTCGTTCTGGAAGGTGTCGGGGGCGGGCTTCATGCTGATCCTGGTCGCCGAGTTCGGTGACCTGACCCAGATCATGACGGCCAACCTGGCCGCCCGCTACGACAACCCGCTGTCCGTCGGCATCGGCGCGGTGCTCGGCCTGTGGGCCGTCGCCGGGCTCGGCATCGTGGGCGGCCGCACCCTGATGAAGCACGTGCCGCTGCGCCTGATCACCAAGGTGGCGGCCTGCCTGATGCTGGCGCTCGCCGGGTTCAGCCTGTTCGAGGCCATCGCGGGCTGAGCCCCGCGGGGCTTCGGACGTGAAAACGGCCCCCGGGGTAGGCCGGGGGCCGTTCGCTCATGGGGTGGTACGGGCTGGGTCAGCCGTGGATCTCCAGGCGCAGGGTGCCGTCCGCCCCGGCGGTCACGGTCAGGTGCGTCAGGTCCGGGACGTACGCGGTGGGCTCGTGGGCGTGCGCGCGCGGGCCCACGCCCACGACCCGCATCCCGGCCGCCCGGCCCGCCGCGATCCCGGCCTCCGAGTCCTCGAAGACGATGCAGTCAGCCGGGTCGAAGCCCAGCTCGGCCGCGCCCTTGAGGAAGCCCTCCGGGTCCGGCTTGCTCGCGCCCACGCACTCGGCGGTGACCCGCACGTCCGGCATCGGCAGGTCCGCGGCCGTCATGCGGGCCCGGGCGAGCGCCGCGTCGGCCGAGGTCACCAGGGCGTGCGGGTGTCCGGCGAGGGCGGCCATGAAGGCGGGGGCCCCGGCCACCGGCACGACGCCGTCGGTGTCCGCGGTCTCCTCGGCGAGCATCACCTTGTTGTCCGCGTGGTTCTGCTCCATCGGCCGGTCCGGCAGCAGCACGGCCATCGTGGCGTAGCCCTGGCGGCCGTGGACGACCTTGAGCGCCGCCTCCGGGTCGAGGCCGTGCCGCTCGGCCCAGCGGCGCCAGCAGCGCTCCACGACGGCGTCGGAGTTCACGATCGTGCCGTCCATGTCCAACAGGAAGGCGCGGGCGGTCAGGACGGTGGTGGCCGACATCGGCGGACTCCAGGGCGCGGGAGCGGGGGGCGCAGAAACACAAAGGTGATCCCCGCCCGCCGGTCAGGGAGTACAGGCAGGGATCACTTTGTTCCTCCACGATACAAAACGCGGAGCGGTTTGTGCCACCCGCCCCCCTCCTGCCCGCTCGGGCGGTACGTCGGCACGGGGCGGCCGGGGCTCGGGCGGCGGCCGCCTACGGCTGGTCGGTCATCGACTCCAGGGCGCGGCGGGTCGGCGGACCGTAGACGCCGGCCGGGTCGCCGTCGATGCCCGTGTACGACTGGAAGTCGCGCACCGCGCGCTCCGTACGGGACCCGAAGGTGCCGTCCGTGCTGCCGGTGTACAGGCCCAACTGGGCCAGCCGCTGCTGGAGTTCGAGCACCGCGGGGCCGCTGTCGCCGCGCCGCAGCGTCGTGCCCGGCGGCGGCGCGAGCGGCTTGCCGCCGGGGGAGCTCGCGGGTGCGACCGAGGCCGGTGCGGACGGTGGGGGCGCGGACCTGGACGCCGTCGGCGAGGCGGCCCTGGACGCGGAGGGCGACGGCGAGGGCCGCGCCGAGGGGGAGTGGCTCGGCGTCGCCTTCGCCGTACGCGACGGGGCGGCCGAGGGGGCCGCGGCCGACGCGGTGTCGGTGCCGCTGTAGGGAGCGCCGCTGTCCGCGGCCGCGGGCAGTGCCTGCTTCGGCGTGGCGTTCCCGGCGAACAGGGTGCTCGCGAACGCCGCCGTGCCGATGACGACCGCGGCGGCGGCGCCGATGACCACCGCGGCTGTACGGCGGCGCCTGCGGGGCGCCTCGGCGAGGCCCGGGGCGTCCGCTTCGGGGGGTTCGGGGCGCTCGGAGCCGGTGGGCGGGGCCTGGTGGGCGGGCACCGCCGCGAGGCGCATGGTCCGCTCGGTGGCGGGGACGGGAGGCGGCTCCCGGTCCGGCCCCACCGAGGCGTTCGGCAGCATCACGTACGGCCGGATCCGCAGCGGGTCGAAGTCCTCCGCGGCGGCGGCCTCGGCCGAGCGCTCGGCGTGCAGGGTCTCGGCGGCGCGCTCCGCGCAGTCGCAGCCGGGTCTGCCGTCCACCCCGCGTTCCGCACCGCATTCAGGACAGCCGTGTCCGGTCATCGTCGGGTCCCCTCCCCATGGGCTGCGAGCGATTATGCCCGGCGGCCCCGGGGCACCCGGGCCGTGCGGCCGGTCCCGGCAGGCCATATCTCCACATTCCGATCAAGATGGGGAGAGCGACTCGCGGCACACACACGGATGGGACGTGACCATGGCTCAGGGTTCAGCTCCCGCCACCGTCGCCCCCGGTGCGGGGCAGGAACGGCGGACCGTACTGGTCGCCATCGGCGCGCTGCTGCTCGGCATGCTGATCGCCGCGCTCGACCAGACCATCGTCTCGACCGCGCTGCCCACCATCGTCAGCGAGCTGGGCGGGATGGAGCACCTGTCCTGGGTCGTCACGGCGTACATGCTCGCCTCCACCGCCGCGACGCCGCTCTGGGGCAAGCTCGGCGACCAGTACGGCCGCAAGAAGCTGTTCCAGGCCGCGATCGTGATCTTCCTCATCGGCTCGGCGCTGTGCGGCATCGCGCAGGACATGGGGCAGCTGATCGGCTACCGCGCGCTCCAGGGCCTGGGCGGCGGCGGCCTGATGGTGCTCTCCATGGCGATCGTCGGCGACATCGTCTCGCCGCGCGAACGCGGCAAGTACCAGGGCCTGTTCGGTGCGGTCTTCGGCGCCACCAGTGTGCTCGGCCCGCTGCTCGGCGGGTTCTTCACCGAACAGCTCAGCTGGCGCTGGGTGTTCTACATCAACCTGCCCATCGGCGTGATCGCGCTCCTCGTCATCGCCGCCGTCCTGCACATCCCGGTGCGCGGGACCCGGCACACCATCGACTACCTGGGCACCTTCCTCATCGCCTCGGTGGCGACCTGCCTGGTCCTGGTCGCCTCGCTCGGCGGCACGACCTGGGCCTGGGGCTCGGCGCAGATCATCGGGCTCGCGGTGCTCGGCGCGGTGCTGCTCGCCGCCTTCGTCGCGGTCGAGCGCAAGGCGGTCGAGCCGGTGCTGCCGCTGAAGCTGTTCCGCATCCGTACGTTCACGCTCGTCGCGGTCATCAGCTTCATCGTGGGCTTCGCGATGTTCGGCGCGATGACGTACCTGCCGACGTTCCTCCAGGTCGTGCAGGGCGTCTCGCCGACCATGTCCGGCGTGCACATGCTGCCGATGGTCCTCGGCATGCTGCTGACGTCGACGGCGTCCGGACAGGTCGTGTCGCGCACCGGGCGGTGGAAGGTCTTCCCCATCGCGGGCACGGCGGTCACCACGCTCGGCCTGCTGCTCCTGCACCGGCTCACCGAGACGAGCCCCACCTGGGAGATGAGCGTCTACTTCTTCGTCTTCGGCGCGGGCCTCGGCCTGGTCATGCAGGTCCTGGTCCTGGTCGTGCAGAACGCCGTCGACTACGCGGACCTGGGCGTCGCGACCTCCGGCGCCACCTTCTTCCGCTCCATCGGAGCCTCGTTCGGCGTCGCCATCTTCGGCACGATCTTCACCAACCGGCTCACCGGCAAGCTCTCCGACGCACTGGCCGGGCAGCCGCTCCCGCCGGGCGTCGGCCCCGGCACCATCGCCGCCGACCCGCGTGCGATCGGCCAACTCCCGCCCGCCGCACGGCAACCGGTGCTGCACGCGTACGCCTCCTCCATCACCGACGTGTTCCTGTACGCGGCGCCCGTCGTCCTCGTCGCCTTCCTGACGGCGTGGCTGCTCAAGGAGGACAAGCTGCGGGGCGCGGTGACCGCGCCGGACACCAGCCAGACGCTCGCCTCGAACCCCGTCGAGCGGTCCTCCTACGACGAGTGCGCACGCGCCCTGTCGGTCCTCGGCACGCGCGAGGGCCGCCGCGCGATCTACGAGACGATCACGGAGAAGGCCGACCTGGACCTCCTCCCGGCGGCGAGCTGGCTGCTCCTGCGCATCAGGAAGTACGGATCCGCCGAACCCGGCATGCTCGCCGAGCGCAGCCCCGTACCGCTGCACGTCATCACCGAGGCGGCCCGCCAGGTCGAGGAGCGGGGCCTCGCCCGGCGCGAGGGCATGCCGATGGTGCTGACGGACCGGGGCCATCAGGTCGCGGTCCGGCTGGCGGCGGCGCGGGAGGAGTCGCTCGCCGAGCTCCTGGGCGACTGGTGGGGCCCGGAGCGCCCGACGGACCTGGTGAAACTGGTGGCGGAACTGTCGTCGGAGCTGTCGGGTTCGGACCCGGAACGTCCGACCGGCCCTGCCGCGCCCCGCGACCACATGGCCCGGGGAAGGAGCGACGGCCCCGTCGGCTGAGCCCCTCCCGGATCACAGCTCCTTGGCGAACCACCGCTCCCTGTACGGGCCTTCGCTGTACGGGGCCACCTCGCGGTAGCCGTGCTTCGCGTACAGGCCGCGTGCCTCGACCAGGTCGTGCCGGGTGTCCAGGGCGAGCCGTCGCGCGCCGAGCCGCCGGGCCGCGTCCTCCAGGGCCGAGAGCAGCGCCGCCCCGCCCCCGGTCCCGCGCGCGAAGGGGCGGACGAACACGCGGGTGAGCTCGGCCGTCGCCGGGGCGGTGCCGTCGATCACGGGCGCCCGGGCGAACAGCAGGACACCCCCGCACGCCGCCGGGCGTCCTTCGTACCGGCCGACCACGAAGTCCCCGGTGGGCGGCCGCAGTTGACCGGACCCGTCGTCCGCGAGGCCCTGCTCGATCTCCTCGGCGGTGGCGGGCCGGCCGTACCACCGGCTCGCCACCTCGTCGTAGTAGTCGCGCCGCAGCAGGCTCGCGTCGGGGGTGTCGGGCCGCTCGGTAGCCATGATCCAACTCATGGGCCCTGCCTATCCCGGGCGGGACCGGCGTGGCCACCGAATTAATCGGCCCCCGCGCTCACGCCTTGGGTTCGGCCTGCTGGACGACCTCGAAGGACCACAGCGTGGACGCGGACGCGGCGGGCTTGGGCCGCTCGCCGCCCTCGCCCTGGCCGCCGTGCGCACCCCGCATGGAGGTGGCCATCCAGTTCTGGAAGTCCTCCTCGCTGCGCCAGCGGGTGTAGACGAGGTACTGATCTGTTCCCTCGGCGGGCCGCAGCAGCTCGAACCACTCGAACCCGTCCGCGTTCTCCACCGACCCCGCCCGCGCGGCGAACCGCTTTTCGAGCACCTCGCGCTGCTCGTCCGGCACGGTCAGTACGTTGATCTTTACGACGCTGGCCACGCGACACCTCTCGTCGGAAGGCCGCCGGGGTGGCGCCTTCGGCTCGTCCATCGGGGATCAGTCTGCTACAGGCGCAGGTCAAAGCGGTGTGAGGGGACGGGCGCCGGTCGCCCGCCGCCCGTGGCGGGTCCGCACGCCGCCGCGAGCACGAGCGCCGCGCCGCCCGCGGCCACCAGCCGTGCCGGAATCCCGCAGGGGGTCAGCAACGCGTCGTCGTGGCGGTCAGCCCACCGAGTTGCCGCCGCCCAGGGCCGCGACGTGATCGGGCACGGAGATGCCCGCCGGGAGCGCGGGGTCGGGCTCGGGCGCGCCGAAGCGGGTGTGCAGCGGCACCACCCCGGCCCACAGGCCGAGCTCCCCGTCGGGGCCGTCCCCGTCCTCGGGCGGGCCCGCGGCCACCTTCACGGACGCCTCGTCCAGTGGCAGCGCGAGCAGTGAAGTGGCCGCCAGTTCCTTGGAGTTGGGCCGTCGGGCGTAGTCCCACTGGCCGGGCGCGCAGTGCTCGGTCAGGACCCGCAGGCCGTGCAGGAGCTCGTCCCCCTCGGTGATCAGCCGGGGCACGGCGTAGACCATCGCGCTGCGGTAGTTGACGCCGTGCTCGAACACCGACCGGGCGAGCACGAGACCGTCGACGTGGGTGACGGTCACGCAGACCGTGGCCCCCGGTGCCCGCACGATGCTGCGGCTGGCGACCGAGCCGTGCACGAACAGCGTGCGGCTGTCGAAGTCGACGCCGTACACGGTCGGCACCACCATGGGCGTGCCGTCGACGACGACCCCGAGGTGGCAGACGAACCCGGCGCGCAGGATCGCGTCGAGGTCCTCGACCCGCGTGCTGCCCTGGTCGCGGAGCCGCCGATGACGGGTCCGCTCCGTGACGGCCAGCTCGGACGGTATTCGCCGGGCGTGCTGATCCTGTCGCTGTGTGTCCATTTTCCTGCCGATTCAGTTGCGAGAGGCTTCTCGGTCAACTGTTTCAGTGGGGGACGTGAGGGATCAAGAGGCGTGGGGCTCCGGGACACCGGAATCGGGTCCGTCGTCGAGCACGGCCTGGAGGTAGTCCTCCAGGCGCTGGGCGACGAGCTCCTGGGTGAGGTCGGTGCGGCCGAGCGCCTGCCAGGGGAGCGCGACGTCCTCGGCGTCCGGGGCGAAGGCGAGGGCGTCCAGGAGCCGCCAGTACTGACGATCGCGGGCGGTCGCGGCCAGCTCGCCGCCCGCGGCGACGTACTGCCCGGCGAAGGCGAGACCGGCCGCGGGGCCGTGGAGCAGCGCGAGGTTGGTGGAGCAGTGGGCCACGTCGAGGTCGGCGGGGCCCCAGGAGGTCTCGACCCAGTCGACCACGCCGCTGACGCGCAGGCCGTCCCCGGCGCCGCTGAACAGGACGTTGCCGGGATGGAAGTCGCGGTGCAGGAAAGCGGGCCGGTACGGGGGAGGCTGACGGCGGATGGCGTCGACGGCGCGCCGCCAGACCTCGGGCCGACGCGTCGCCTCGGGCAGTTCGACCTCCTCCGCCGAGGTCCACGCCTCCCAGACGCGCGGCCGCTCGGCCTCGGCGACCTGGACGCGATGGATGGCGAGGAGCTGGCGGGCCAGGAGCGGCGCGCGCTCGTCGGCCCCCGCCTCGTCGAGGCGTACGCGGCCCGGGAGCAGCGACATGAGCAGCGAGGGGTGGTCGCAGTGCGCGGCGTCCGGGTCGACGGCGACGAGCTCGGCCGCGGGCACCCCGGTGCGGCCGAGCAGGGTCAGGACGTCCGCCTCGCGGGTCAGCATCGCGGGGGCGTCCGCCAGGTGGAAGTCGTCGGTGAAGGAGCGGAGCACCACGGAACGGGGCCGGTCGCCGCCGATGTCCAGGCGCCGCACCTCGCAGCTCAGCCCGCCGTGCAGGGTGACCGCCCGCTCGACGCGCGCGCCCACGCTCCGCTCCACCCACCGCCGGGTCGCGTCCCGGCCCTGCCCCGTGTCCACCCCGTCGATCATGGGACGAGCGTAACGAACCACCCGGAAGGAGACAGGGGCGGGGCGTAGGGGGGATGGCCCCTGCCTCCCGGCTCCGGGGGTCAACTACGCGTCACTTGAAGGCCCTTGATGCCGTTCAGCCAGGCCGAGCGCAGTCGGCGCGGGTCACCGGCCAGGCGCAGGTCGGGCAGGACGTCGGCGACCGCGTTGAAGATCAGGTTGATTTCGAGGACCGCGAGCGACTTGCCCAGGCAGAAGTGCGGGCCACCGCCGCCGAAGCCGAGGTGGGGGTTGGGGTCCCGGGTGATGTCGAAGCGCTCCGGCTCGTCGAAGACCTCGGGGTCGTTGTTGGCGGAGGAGTAGAAGAGGCCCACCCGGTCGCCCGCCTTGATCTTCTGGCCGCCCAGCTCGGTGTCCTGGGTCGCCGTCCGCTGGAAGGAGACGACCGGGGTGGCCCAGCGCACGATCTCCTCTGCGGCCGTCACGGGGCGCTCGCGTTTGTAGAGTTCCCACTGGTCGGGGTGGGTCAGGAAGGCGTGCATGCCGTGGCTGATCGCGTTGCGGGTCGTCTCGTTGCCCGCCACCGCGAGCAGGATCACGAAGAAGCCGAACTCGTCCGAGAGCAGATTGCCCTCGCCCTCGGCCGCGACCAGCTGGGAGACGATGTCCTTGGCCGGGCACTCCTTGCGGGCCGCGGCGAGGTTCATCGCGTACGACACCAGCTCCATCGCCGCCTCGGCGCCGATCTCCTCGGTGATCGCGTACTCCGGGTCGTCGTACGCCGCCATCTTGTTGGACCAGTCGAAGATCTTGGTCCGGTCCTCCTGGGGGACGCCGATCAGTTCGGCGATGGCCTGGAGGGGAAGCTCGACCGCGATGTTGGTGACGAAGTCGAAGGCTCCCTCGTTCTTGTTGGCTTCCAACAGCGCCGTGTCCACGATGGAGCGGGCGCGGTCGCGCAGCGCGCCCTCCAGGGAGCGGATCGCGCGGGGCGTGAAGCCGCGCTGGACGATCTGGCGGACCCGGGTGTGTTCCGGCGGGTCCATGTTGAGCATGATCAGCTTCTGGACGTCGATCTGCTCGCGGCTGATCGACTCGTTGAAGCGGATGACCGCGGTGTTGGTGTTGGAGGAGAACAACTCCGGGTGGGTGGAGACGTACTTGACGTCGGTGTGCCGCGTCACCGCCCAGTAGCCGTCGTCCTGGAAGCCGGAGATGCCGGTCGGCTGGGCGCACCACCACACCGGGGCCGTCTGGCGCAGCTGGGCGAACTCCGGGTGCGGCACGCGGGATTGGAGCAGGTCGGGGTCGGTGAAGTCGAACCCGTCGGGCAGGTGGGGGCAACGCATCGGCCACTCCATGTCTGACGGTCCATCAGAAGTTGTCCGAAAGGTAGTAACGGGTTCTACAAGTAGCAAGGCCCGCGGCGGCATCTGTTGCCCACTGAACTCCCCATGCGGGCCGTGCACAACCCTTGCGTACCCGGGGTAGCTCTCATAAGACTGCACTCAGAACTAGAACGCGTATCAGTTCGTGGCCGTGCGGTGCCGGGACACCCAGCGGCTGTGTCAGGAGAGGACGAGCTCATGGCCGCGGAACCCGTCATCGTCGAAGCCGTACGCACCCCCATCGGCAAGCGCGGGGGCGCGCTCGCCAATCTGCACCCCGCCTACCTGCTCGGTGAGACCTACCGCGAACTCCTCGGCCGCACCGGCATCCACGCCGACTGCGTCGAGCAGATCGTCGGCGGCACGGTCACCCACGCGGGCGAGCAGTCCATGAACCCGGCGCGCAACGCCTGGCTCGCGGTGGGGCTGCCGTACGAGACCGCCGCGACCACCGTCGACTGCCAGTGCGGCTCCTCGCAGCAGGCGAGCCACATGGTCGCCAACATGATCGCGGCGGGTGTCATCGACGTCGGGATCAGCTGCGGGGTCGAGGCGATGTCCCGGGTGCCGCTGGGCTCCGGCTCTAAGCACGGGCCGGGCAAGCCGTGGCCCGACGAGTGGAACGTGGACCTCCCCAACCAGTTCGAGGCAGCCGAGCGGATCGCCCGCAACCGGGGGCTGACCCGCGAACGGGTCGACTCGCTCGGCCTGTTGTCGCAGGAGCGGGCGGCCGTGGCCTGGGCCGAGGAGCGCTTCAAGCGGGAGACGTTCGCCGTGCAGGTGCCCACGACGGAGGAGGAGCAGGCCGCCGGGCAGGGGATGTGGCGCCTCGTCGACCGCGACGAGGGGCTCCGCGACACCTCGATGGAGGCGCTCGGCCGGCTGAAGCCGGTCATGCCGACGGCGGTGCACACGGCGGGCAACTCCTCGCAGATCTCCGACGGTTCGGCGGCGATCATGTGGGCGTCCAAGCGGATGGCCCGCGCGCTGAAGCTCAGGCCCCGGGCGCGGATCGTGGCCCAGGCCCTCGTCGGGGCCGACCCGCACTTCCACCTCGACGGTCCCATCGACGCGACCAGGGCGGTGCTCGGCAAGGCGGGCATGTCGCTGCGGGACATCGACCTCGTCGAGATCAACGAGGCGTTCGCGTCCGTGGTGTTGAGCTGGGCGCAGGTCTTCGAGCAGGACCTGGAGAAGGTGAACGTCAACGGGGGCGCGATCGCGCTGGGGCATCCCGTGGGGGCGACCGGGGCTCGTCTCATCGCGACGGCGCTGCACGAACTCGAGCGGCGGGACAAGGAGTTCGCGCTGATCACCATGTGTGCGGGCGGGGCGCTGGCCACGGGCACGATCATCCAGCGCCTGTAGCTTCCGGGCGGGGCCTCGGGGTGTTGCCAGGCCCCCTCGGCGGACGGGGGCTCGTCGGATGTCGGCGGGGCAGGGGGAGAAGACAGGCTCTTCCCCATGACGAAGACACGCGTTCTCGCCGCGGCCGCCCTCGCTCTCGCGACGGTCGGCGCCACCGTTCCCCTCGCCCAGGCCCACCCGGCGGGCGGCAGGGGCGAGCTCATCTCGCTCACCCCCGTATCCGACCTCGGGCCCGCCCAGGTCGCCGGCTTCCTGAAGGCCGCCGACGTGGACAGCGCCGGGGTCCGGTACGGGGTGCGGGGCTACCGGGTCACGTACCGGACCATCACCCCGCAGGGCCGCCCCACCACCGCCACCGGCCTGCTCGTGCTGCCCGCCGACGGGCGGCACGGGCGGCTCGACCTCGTCGCGGACACCCACGGCACGATGGTCGACCGCGACTACGCGCCGTCCGTGGGCGAGGACTCCGGCCGCCTCTCCCCTTATCTGCACGCCTCCGCCGGGCGGGCCGTGGCCGCCCCCGACTACCTCGGGCTCGGCAAGGGGCCCGGCCACCACCCCTACATGGACACCGCCTCGTCCGTGTCCGCCTCGCTCGACATGCTGCGGGCCACCCGCACCGCGGCCCGCGAGCTGGGCAGGCCGCTGACCGGGGACGTGTACGGCACCGGTTTCTCGCAGGGCGGGCAGGTCGCCATGGCGCTCGGCAAGGCGTTGAGCCAGGGCGCGGACGCGCACTTCCGGCTCAAGGCGCTGGCCCCGGTCTCGGGACCGTACGACATCGAGGGCCAGGAGGTGCCCGCGCTCTTCGACGGGCGGGTGAACGACATCAGCGGGGTGCTGTACATGTCGTACTGGCTCACCGCCCAGAACCGGCTGCACCCTCTGTACAAGGACCCGGCCGAGGCCTTCCGCGCCCCGTACGCGGGGGTCGTGGAGGGGCTGCTCGACGGGACGCACACCGAGGAGCAGATCCTCGGCGCGCTGCCGGGCAGCGTGAAGGACCTGCTCACGCCCGCGTTCTACGAGCGGCTGCGGCACCCGGACGGAGCGCTGCTCGACGCCATGCGCCGGAACGACCACACCTGCGACTGGAAGCCCGCCGTGCCCATGCGGCTCTACACCGCGAGCGGGGACACCGACGTGCCGATCGCCAACGCGCTCAGCTGTGCGCGGCAGCTCGCCGCGCACGGAAAGAAGGCCCCGGTCGTCGACCAGGGAGCGGTCGACCACAACGGGGCCTTCAGGAAGTCGGCGCCGGGGATCGTGCGGCTCTTCGACTCCATCGCCGGTACGGCTTAGTACCAGCTGTTCTGCTGCCAGAAGTTCCAGGCGCCACACGGGCTGCCGTAGCGCTCCTTCATGTAGTTCAGGCCCCACTTGATCTGGGTGGCCGGGTTGGTCTGCCAGTCGGCGCCGGCGGAGGCCATCTTGGAGCCCGGAAGGGCCTGGACCAGGCCGTAGGCGCCGGAGGAGGCGTTCGTGGCGGACGGGTTCCAGCCGGACTCGTGGTTCACGATCTTGCTGAAGCACTGGAACTGGTCGGACGGCATCATCTGCTGCGCGATCGCCTGGGCGCTCGTCGGTGCGGCCTGGGCCGGGACGGCGGCCATGGCGACACCGGCGGCGGCCAGCAGGGTGGCGCCAGTGGCGGCGATGGTCTTCTTGCGAGCGGTGAAACGGGCGGCGAAAGACAACGCGAAACCTAACCTCGGGGACATGGGCGCCGCGCTCCGCCGGAGGTTCTCAGACCTCCACGGCGAGGGAACCCGTAGTGAGTCGGCCCGGCGAGCGGACCGGGCGGTTCCGGCGACTCGAACAGTTGTAACGGGCCGCCCGGGCGGGTGCAATGACCCCGCTTACTAGTGGGAGTCGCATGAGAGGTGAAACGTCCCCGGGGGTGTAAGGGACGGATAAGTGCAGGTCAGACCCGCTGGCGGGACCCGCTTGGATCATGCCGTGGGCCCACTATTCCGCCTCGTAGAGGACCAAGGTCCTGTGGGCGGCCTCACCCCCACGGGACCCCGATCAGGCCTCGAATGTGACCTGGGCCTCGAAGGCGGCGCGTCGCGTCGCCCGCCTCAGCGCCTTGAGGAGGGTGGTGCCGAGCGCCAGGGTCAGCACCACCGTGAGCGCGGCCCGGCCCAGGTCCCAGCCGAGCGAGGTGGCGGCGCAGTACGCGAAGAAGCGGATCAGGTTGTCGTGCAGCGGGTCGCCGGGATGGAAGGAGATCCCCGAGGACATCCCGCCGATGAAGGTCCAGCCCTGGAGGTTCATGACCGTGCCGTACGCGAGGGAGGCGAGCGCCCCGTAGAGGGCGAGCAGGGCCAGCTCGGCCCGGCCGCGCAGGCGGTCCGGGCCGGGCAGCAGGCCCGCGCCCATCGTGAACCAGCCCATCGCGAGCATCTGGAACGGCATCCACGGGCCGACCCCGCCGGTCAGCAGCGCTGACGCGAACATCGTCACGGAGCCGAGGACGAAGCCGAAGCCCGGGCCGAGCACCCGGCCGCTGAGCACCATCAGGAAGAACATCGGCTCAAGACCCGCCGTGCCCGCGCCCAGCGGGCGCAGCGCGGCGCCCACCGCGGCCAGCACCCCGAGCATCGCGACGGCCTTGGCGTCCATGCCGTCGTCCGCGATGGTGGCGACCACCACACCCACCAGGAGCGGGAGCAGCGCGGCGAAGAGCCAGGGGGCGTCCTGGGCGTGGGCGAGCCCGGAGTCGGCGTCCGCGAGGAGCGGCCAGCCGAACGCGGCGACGCCGATGAGGGTGATGAGGCAGAGGGCGACGACCGCGCGGGGGCCCAGGCGGACGGGCCTGGCCGCTCCTGTGTTCCGCGTCACGACAGCGCCTCGGTGACCTGCGGGACGGTGAGCCAGTGCTGCGGCGCGAGGATCTTGGCGACCTGCGGGGCGAAGGCGGGCGAGGAGACGACCACCTCGGCGGTCGGGCCGTCCGCGACGACCTCACCGCCCGCCAGGATCACCACCCGGTGGGCGAGCTCGGCGGCCAGCTCCACGTCGTGGGTCGCGAGCACGATGGCGTGTCCCTCGGCGGCCAGCGCCCGCAACACCTCGACCAGGCGGGACTTCGCCGCGTAGTCCAGGCCGCGGGTCGGCTCGTCGAGGAGGAGCAGGGGAGGGCGGCCGGTCAGCACGATCGCGAGGGCGAGGGCGAGACGCTGGCCCTCGGAGAGGTCGCGCGGGTGGGTGTCGTCCGCCACCCCGGGCAGCAGCGCGGAGACCAGCGCGCGGCAGCTTCCGGGGGCGGCCCCCGCGTCCTGGTCCGCGGCGGCGCACTCGGCGGCGACGGTGTCGGCGTACAGCAGGTCCCGCGGCTCCTGCGGTACGAGGCCGACCTCGCGGACCAGTTCGCGCGGCGGGGTGCGGTGGGGAGTGCGGCCGCCGACCGTGACCGAGCCGGTCGTCGGCTCGATCATGCCGACGAGGGTGCCGAGCAGGGTGGACTTTCCGGCGCCGTTGCGTCCCATCAGCGCGATCGTCTCGCCCGGGGCCACGGTGAGGTCCACCCTGCGCAGGGCCTCCACACGTCCGCGTCGTACGCCGAGGGCGCTCGCCGTGGTGACGGTGGGGGCGCTCGGGGTGCCCGGCGCACGGCGGAAGAGGGCGGCCAGGGTCCGCAGGGGAGCCGCGCGGGGTCCGGCCTCGGGGCGGCGGGGGTGCGCCCGGCCCCCGTCCGGGCTGTGCTTCCCGTCCGTATCGCCGAGCGGGTGCGCCGGGGTCTCCGCGGGAGACTCCTGCGCCGTCGGTGTCGGCCCGCCGTCGGTGGGGGCCGTGGCCTGCGGGTGCCGCGGGGTGAGGGTGGCCAGTCGGTCGCGCAGCGGGCCGGCTCTGCGGCGGGCGTCGCGCACCGACAGGGGGAGCGGCTCCCAGCCCGCCAGGTGCCCCAGGGCCACCACCGGGGGGTGGACGGGGGAGATCTTCATGATCTCGGCAGGGGTGCCCATCAAGGGAGGGGCGCCGGGGGTGGGGAGCAGGATGACCTGGTCCGCGTACTGGACCACCCGCTCCAGGCGGTGCTCGGCCAGCAGGACCGTCGTGCCCAGGTCGTGGACCAGGCGTTGCAGGACCGACAGGACGTCCTCGGCGGCGGCCGGGTCGAGCGCCGAGGTCGGCTCGTCCAGGACCAGGACCTTCGGGTGCGGGGTGAGGACCGAGCCGATCGCGACGCGTTGCTGCTGCCCGCCGGAGAGGGTGGCGATGGGGCGGTCGCGCAGCTCCGCGAGGCCCAGCAGGTCCAGGGTCTCCTCGACCCGGCGGCGCATCACGGCCGGGGCGAGGCCCAACGACTCCATGCCGTAGGCGAGTTCGTCCTCGACGGTGTCGGTGACGAAGTGGGCGAGCGGGTCCTGGCCCACGGTGCCGACCAGATCGGCCAGCTCGCGCGGCTTGTGGGTGCGGGTGTCGCGGCCGTCCACGGTGACCCGGCCGCGCAGGGTGCCGCCGGTGAAGTGCGGGACGAGCCCGGAGACCGTACCGAGCAGGGTCGACTTGCCGACCCCGGACGGTCCGACCAGGAGAACCAACTCCCCTTCGGGGACGGCCAGTTCGACACCCCGTACGGTCGGCCGCGGGGCGGAGTCGTAGGTGACCGACACGTTCTCGAACCGGATCACCGGGACTCCTTCGACGGGACGGGGGCGACGAACGCCGGGAGCAGCCCGGCGAGCAGGGACAGCGCGGGCCACAGCGGCAGGCTCGGCGCCGCCAGCGGGACGACGCCGAAGGTGAGGGCCTCGGGAGCGTACGTACCCGCCCAGAGCATCAGGGCCGCGACCGCCGCGCCCGAACCGGCCACCAGCCAGGACCGGACGCCCCAGCGGTCGGGGCGGTAGCGGGTGCGGATCTGGCGGCGCCCGCCCAGGCGGAGCCCGGCGAGGGAGGCGAGCAGCCCGGCCGCGAGCACGGGGAGACCGTACCCGGCGCCTTCGGCGGCGAGCAGTCCGTACGTTCCCGCGCACACCCCGAGGAGTCCGCCGAGCGTGAGGACGGTCGTGGTGAGGCGAACGGGGGCGGGGACCTGGGCGGTGCGGCCGTAGCCGCGCGCGTCCATCGAGGCGGCCACCGCGACCGAGCGCTCCAGGGCGCCCTCGAGCACCGGCAGGCCGATCTGCGCGATCGCCTTGATGCCGCCGGTGGGGCGGCCGCGCAGCCTTCTCGCGGTACGCAGCCGTACGACGTCGGCGACCATGTTCGGCGCGAACGTCATCGCGACGACCACGGCGACGCCGGCCTCGTACAGGGCGCCGGGCAGCGACTTGAGGAGGCGGGCCGGGTTGGCGAGGGCGTTCGCCGCGCCCACGCAGATGAGCAGGGTGGCCAGGCGGGCCCCGTCGTACAGCGCGAAGAGCATGCCCTCGGCGGTGACCCGGCCGCCGATCCGGATGCCCTGCGCCCAGGCGGGGAGCGGGAGTTCGGGCAGCGTGAACAGGGTGTGGCTGCCGGGGATCGGCGAGCCGAGGACCAGGTTGAACGCGAGCCGGACGCCGACCACGAACAGGCCGATCCTGAGGAACGCGGTGTACGAGCGGGCCCAGGGCGCGTCGGTCTTGCGGGCGGCCACGACGTAGCCGGCCACGCCGACGAGCAGGCCGAGCAGGAGGGGGTTGTTCGTGCGCGACGCGGCCGTGGCCAGGCCGAGCGCCCAGAGCCACCAGGCGCCGGGGTGCACGGCGTTGCTCCGGCTCGCGACCGGCGCGGTCAGCCTCCGGCTCGGGTGGGGGGTGGGGGCGTGCGGCTCGGCCCCGGGCCGGGGGGTTTGGGGCTCGGCCCCGGGCCGGGGTGTGCGGGGGTTGGCCTCGGGCCGGGGTGTGCTGGGTTCGGCCCCGGGCCCGGAGGTGGTGTCTTCGGCCGCGGGCCGGTGGGGGAGCGCCCGGCCTCCGGCCGGGCCGTGTTTCCCACCCGCACCACCCGTACTACTGAGTGGATACGTGCGGGTCTCCCCGTGGGTGGTGTTCGCCGTCGGCGGCTGCGGGGTGGGGGTGGTGTCCGCTGCGTCCGTCGGGGTGGGGGGATGCGTGCGGGTCTCTCCGTGGGTGGTGTTCGCCGTTGGCGGCTGTGGGTCGGGGGTGGTGTTCGCGTCGTTCGTGCTGCGGACCGGCCGTGGTGCTCGCGCAGTTCCTCGCGCCCCTTGGCGGGGTTCGTCGTGCCCGGGCGCATCGCTGCCGACGGCCGGGGGGTCAATTCCCCGGTCGGAGGTCGCCTGTGGGGCGGGGGGCGGGGGCGCGCCGTTCTCAGGGGTGGAGTCCCCCGGTGTTGGGGGATGTTGCTCGGGGGGCATGGTGGGGGTCAGCTTTTGCGGTGGCGGGATTGCCAGATGGCTGCCGCGCCCAGGGCCAGGACCGCGGCCACTCCGGCCAGGAGGCCCAGCGAGGGGCCGCTGCCCGAGTCGTCCTTCGCGGCCGGGGCGGGCTTGGGGGCCGTGTCGCCCACCTGCTCGCCGCAGCCCGTGCGCGGGTAGCCGCCGATCGCGCACAGCAGGGCCGCGCTGTTGTACCGGAGCGGCTTGGCCACGGCGGCCAGGGCGTCCGCGCTGGTCGCGTCCGGGGGGAGCTGGGCGCACGCGCTGCGCGCGGCGGGCGGGGTCTCGCCCTGGGCGGCGTCCTGGGGCGTACCGAAGTCGATGACCAGCGCGACCCGCTTCGTTCCGCCCTTGGTCGGCGTCGCACCGCACACCGCCTCGAAGGACGGCGTCGTGCGCGGCTTGGACGCGTCCTTGGAGTCCGCGCTCACGGCGAAGCGGAAACCCTGGACCGAGCCGTCGCCGGGGTGCGCGGACGCCGGGCCCTGGGTGGCGTACGTCCAGGTGTCGCCGGTCAGGTCCCAGAAGGACCAGTAGCGGTACCCGGCCGCCTCGGCCGGGCCCGCACCGGCGGTCAGGACCGCCAGGGCCAGGAGCGGCGCGGCGAACGAGGCGAGTCGCGTGCGCATCACAGCTGCTGGTTCTTCTTGCGGCCGCTGATCAGGAAGCCCACGCCGATACCGGCCACCAGGCCGACGCCGACGATCCACCACACCGAGATCCCGTCGTTCTTCTTCGCCTCGGACTTCTCCGCGGACGCGGACGGCGTGGCCGCGGTCCGCGGGGCGGGGCCCGTGGCGTTGAGGGACTGGATCAGGTTCACGCCGCCGAAGTTCTTCGGGTCGGCGCCGGTCGCGTCGGCGGCGAAGACGAGCTGGGCGTAGGCGGCCGGGCCGTTCTCCTTGGCCCAGGCGGCGGCGTTCTTCGACAGCCAGTCGGCGGACGCCTTCGCCTGCTGCGCCATGCCGTCGGCGGCCAGCGCGACGACCGCGTCCGCGGTGTTGCCGAAGTCGGGCTGGTCGGCGGCGCCCGGCATCGCGGACTTCAGGAACCCGGTCGGGGCCAGCGTCTTGGCGAGGTAGGCGGCGCCGTTGTGCGCGGCCTGCTCGGGGGTGGTCGCCTTCTCGCAGGCGGTGCCCTTGGCGTCGGCCTGGCCCGCGGTGGCGGTGAGGCCCTTGCCGAGGGAGCCCGTCACGGCCGCGGCGGTGGCGTCCGCGTTGGCGTACAGCTTCTGCGTCTTCGGGTCGGGCTGGAAGGCGAAGGCGCCCGGGCCCGTGGGGTCCTCGCAGGGCAGCGCGAAGGTGAGCAGCGCGTCGAAGGGCGTCTTGCCGCCCTTGGCCGACTTCACCTCGTCGGGCTTCTCGCCCGCGGCGGCCAGCGCGCCGATCACGATGCCGGTGGAGTTGGCGTCGCTGCCGCCCATGCCCGGGGTGTACGGCCAGCCGCCGTCGTCCTGCTGCACCGACTTCAGCCAGACGACGCCCTTCTTGACGGCGTCGCCGTGACCGCCGACCGCGACGAGCGCCTGCACGGCGGCCGAGGTGGCGTTGGTGTCCAGCTTGGTGGGGTCGCAGGCCTTGGCCGGGTCCGCGCGGAACGACATGAACGAGCCGTCGGCGCACTGCTGCCCGGTGAGCCAGGAGACGGCCTGCTCGGCGGGCTTGACGTCGGCCTTCTCCTGGGCGAGGAAGGCGAGGGACTGCCGGAAGACCCCGTCGTACTGCGGGTCCTTCGTGCCGTACAGGCCCGGCGGGACCGCCGCGGGGGACGGCGTGCCGTCGGCGAAGGCCGCCGGGGCGGCCCCGCCCAGGACGGCGGTGGCGGCGGCGAGCGCTGCGGCGCAGCGGCGTACGGTCATGGCGGGCGGTGCCTCTCCTGCGGGGAGCGCGGGCACGGGCGCGCGCTGGCACCCGGCTCCGGCTCCGTATGCCTCGACGGTGCCGGTCACCTGCGGTGTGCGGGTGACGTGAGCCGGTCATGCGGCCGCGGGGCATTCCGGCTCACCGCGGGGTGCGGTTCACGGCTGCAAGGTCAGCGCCGGGTTTGCACCGGCTTCCCCCCGTACGGGCATGACGACCCGACCACCCTACCCGGCGGGGCCGGGCGCCCTTCCCCTGCGGGGTGCAGTTGAGAGCCTGCGGGCCGTGCTCGCTTCTCGCGCAGTTCCCCGCGCCCCGTGGCGGCACGGTGCCGGACCAGGCCGGCAACCTCAGCCCGCCATGGGGGGTCCCTGGCCCTCAACGGGGTCCGGGGTGGAGCCCCAGGAGGTCCCGCGGGGTGGGGCTAGACCGCGTGGTAGCGCTGCGCCCCGCCCCCCGGCACCCGCTCCGCCCGCCCCAGCTTCTCCAGCCGCCGCAGATGCGCCTCCGCCTCCGACACCGCGATCGTGCGCGAGCCGTACGGGATCTGGGACCACGGCCGGTTCCACTCCATGCGTTCCGCGAGCTGCCACGGCGTGAGCGGGGTGGCCAGCAGGGCCAGCAGGTCGGTGAGGCGGTCCTCGTGGTGGGCCAGCAACTCCCGCACCCGCGCGGAAGGTTCGGTGAAGGCGTGCTGGTGGGCCGGGAGCACCTCGGCGACGCCGAGCCGGCCCACGCGTTCGAGGGAGTCGAGATAGTCGCCGAGGGGGTCCGTCGCGCCCGCCTCGTCGGGGTCCTCGTACAGGCCGATGTGCGGGGTGATGCCGGGCAGCAGGTGGTCGCCGCTGAACAGGCGCCCGTTGCCCGGGAGTTGGGAGGGGTGGGCCTCCTCCAGGTGGAGGCAGACGTGGCCGGGCGTGTGGCCGGGTGTCCAGATCGCGCGGAGCCGGCGCCCCGCCAGCGGCAGCAGGTCGCCGGGCACGATCTCGCGGTCGGGCAGCGCGGCCCGCAACCCCGGCAGGGTCCGCGTGCGGCCGGAGGCGCGGGCCTCGCGCAGGGGAGCGATGTGCTCCTCGGGGGCGCCGGCCGCGGCGAGCTTGGCGCACAGGTGGTCGAGCCAGACGCCCGGTTCGGCCTCGCGGGTGCGGCGTACGACGGCGGTGTCGGCGGCGTGCATCGCGATCCAGGCGCCGGACGCCTCCCTGACCCGGCCGGAGAGGCCGTGGTGGTCGGGGTGGTGGTGGGTGATGACCACGCCGTGGACGGCCGAGACGTCGGTGCCGAGGGCGCGCAGCCCGGCGGTGAGGGCGCCCCAGGAGGCCGGGTCGTCCCACCCCGTGTCCACGAGCACCGGACCCCGGTCGGTGTCGACGAGGTGGACCAGGGTGTGGCCGAGTGGGTTGTCCGGGATCGGCACCTCGATGGAGTGGACGCCGCCACCGTGGTCGGTCACCTGAGGTCCGGCTGGCTCCTGCGGCATGGAGTCCTCGTCTCTCTGGGGCTCTCTGGGTCTCTCCGGATCGTTCTGGGTCCTTCTGGAGTTCCCGCCGGGAGCGATCCGGCGGGGCGCTGCCCGGTCACTATAACTAGAACTGGTTTCAATGGTCGCCCGAGTCATCCATGAGGACGGCCTCCGCTTCGACGGAGGGGCGGTTGGCGCGTGGCGGTTCGGGCCGTGGACTCCTGCAACTAGAACTGGTATCAGTTCTGAAGCGACGTCAGATGCGTCGGACGAGTCCAGGCAGCAGAGAGTCAGGCAGCAGAGCCGGGTGGCGGCGGCGGACCGCGCCGCCGGGCCGCTGCGACAGGGAAGCCCGCCCCGCAGGAGGCACCAGGCATGACCGAGCTCGTGGAACACGGACAGCTTTTCATCGGCGGGGAGTTGACCGACCCCCTCGGCTCCGACGTCATCGAGGTGATCTCACCCCATACCGAGCAGGTCATCGGCCGCGTCCCGCACGCCTCGCGCGCCGATGTGGACCGGGCCGTCGCCGCGGCGCGCAGGGCCTTCGACGAGGGGCCCTGGGCGCGGGCGACGCCCGAGGAGCGCATCGAGGTGGTGTCGCGGATCAAGGACGCGATCCTGGTGCGGCACGAGGAGATCGCCCGGTCGATCAGCTCGCAGAACGGATCCCCGTACTCCTGGAGCGTGCTCGCGCAGGCGCTCGGCGCGATGATGGTGTGGGACTCCGCGATCACGGTCGCACGCGGGTTCCCGTACGAGGAGCGGCGGGCGGGCGCGCTGGGCCCGATCCTGGTGCGGCGCGAACCGGTCGGTGTGGTCGCGGCCGTGGTGCCGTGGAACGTCCCGCAGTTCGTGGCCGCAGCCAAGCTCGCGCCCGCGCTGCTCACCGGCTGCTCGGTGATCCTTAAGCCGTCCCCCGAGTCGCCCCTCGACTCGTACATCCTCGGCGAGATCGCGGCCGAGGCGGGGCTCCCCGAGGGCGTGCTCTCCATCCTGCCCGCGGACCGCGAGGTGAGTGAATACCTCGTCGGGCACCCCGGCATCGACAAGGTCTCCTTCACCGGGTCCGTCGCGGCTGGCAAGCGGGTGATGGAGGTCGCCGCGCGCCACCTCACCCGCGTCACCCTGGAGCTCGGTGGCAAGTCCGCGGCGGTGATCCTGCCGGACGCGGACCTGGAGGCGACCGTCGCCGGAGTCGTCCCGGCCGCCTGGATGAACAACGGGCAGGCCTGTGTGGCGCAGACCCGCATCCTGGCGCCGCGCAGCCGCTACGACGAGATCGCCGAGGCGTTCGCGGCCGCCGCGGGGGCGCTCGTGGTCGGGGATCCGCTGGACGCCGCGACCCAGGTCGGGCCGCTGGTGGCCAGACGCCAGCAGCAGCGCTCGCTCGACTACATCCGGATCGGCCAGGAGGAGGGCGCCAAGATCCTCACCGGCGGCGGCCGCCCGGCCGGGCTCGACCGGGGCTGGTACGTCGAGCCGACCCTCTTCGGCGGCGTCGACAACACGATGCGCATCGCCCGCGAGGAGATCTTCGGGCCGGTCATCTGCCTGCTGCCGTACGGGGACGAGGCCGAGGCGCTCAGGATCGCCAACGACTCCGAGTACGGGCTCAGCGGCAGCGTGTGGACCGGCGACGTCGAGCACGGCATCGAGTTCGGGCGCAAGGTGCGGACCGGCACCTTCAACGTCAACACCTTCAGCCTGGACATGCTCGGGCCGTTCGGCGGCTACAAGTCCTCCGGCGTGGGGCGGGAGTTCGGGCCCGAGGGCTTCGGCGAGTACCTGGAGCACAAGATGATCCACCTGCCCGCCGGCCACGGAGGCGAGTGATGGGCGACCGCTGGCACGTCGAGGTCGACCGGAGCGTCTGCATCGGCTCCGGCATGTGCGTCAACCACGCACCCGCCGCGTTCGAACTCGACAGCGCACGTCAGTCCCATCCCCGCACCCCCGACACCGACGCCAACGAGCAGATCCTGGCGGCCGCCGAGGGCTGCCCGGTCGAAGCCGTCCTGATCACCCTGCTCGACTCCCGCGAGACGGTGTTCCCGCCCGAGGAGTAGCCCGGGAAGGCCTGCGGAACAGTCCTGAAATCGCCCCCTTCGAACGCTCCTGTTCGAGCCCCTGCGAACACAGGTTGATCCATGCGTAGTGCACGGCGACCTGATGACAGGCGTGACTGGTCCGGCCCGTCGGCGGCGTGGAAAAGTCGTGGCCACGCCGTCGAGGGGGGAGTGCCAACTCGATGTCACACCGTCGAGGGGGAGGCACGATGGACAAGCGGTACGAGGTCTTCTGTCTGGCGGACAGGCATTTCTACGAGACCCCGGACCGCTTGTCCTCTTCGCGTGCGGACGGTCGCGACGACCGGGTGCCGCTCTTCGAGACCGCCCGGCGCACCGTCCCCGAGGGCTGGACGGCCCAACTCGCCGGAGACTGGCTGCACTTCAGCCCGGACGGCATACCGGGACGCAGAACGCGGCCGCAGCAGGGCTGGAAGATCCACGTGTCGGCCTGTCTGGACAACGCCGAGAAGGTGGCGGAGTACGTGTGGGACTACTGCGTCCCGCGCGCCGTCCCGTTCAAGTTCGTCCCCGGACGACGTCCCCTGCACCTGCGCAACTCCAAGTACGCGGGCCGCGGTTCCAGCGGGAAGTTCGCCACCCTCTACCCCGCCGACGAGGCCGAGTTCCGGGTGATCCTGGAGGAGCTGGGCGCCCTGCTCGCCGGGGAGCCGGGACCGTACATCCTCAGCGACCTGCGGTGGGGCGAGGGCCCGCTCTACGTCCGCTACGGCGGCTTCACCAAGCGGCACTGCGTGGACGCGAACGGCACCCTGGTGCCCGCGATCGAGAACGCCGACGGCGTGCTCGTGCCCGACCGCCGCGACCCCGTCTTCCACCTGCCCGACTGGGTCGCCCTGCCGCCGTTCCTCGCGCCCCACCTCGCCGCCCGCAACGCGACCACCACCGGCGACCTGCCGTACCGCATCGAACGCGCCCTGCACTTCTCCAACGGCGGCGGCGTCTACGCCGGGGCCGACACCCGCACCGGCGAGAAGGTCGTCCTCAAGGAGGCCAGGCCCCACGCCGGGCTCGCCGCGGACGGCGCCGACGCGGTGACCCGCCTGGAACGCGAGAAGAACGCCCTGGAACGGGTCGCGGGCCTCGGGGTCGCCCCCGCCGTGCGGGACTGGTTCACCCTCGGCGAGCACCGCTTCCTCGTCATGGACTTCCTGGAGGGGCGCACCCTCAACTCCTTCTTCGCACCCCGCCACCCGCTCATAGGCGTCGAGCCGGACCCCGACGAGGTCGCCGAGTACACCCGCTGGGCGCTGCGCCTGCTGGGCTCCGTCGAGGACGCGGTGGCCGCCGTGCACGAGCGGGGCGTCGTCTTCAACGACCTGCACATGTTCAACATCATGGTCGACCCCGACGAACAGGGCGTCCGCCTCCTCGACTTCGAGGCCGCCCTGCCCGTCGACGAGCACCGCGGCCAGTCCATGGCCCACCCCGGCTTCATCGCGCCCCTGGACCGCAAGGGCTTCGACGTCGACCGCTACGCGCTGGCCTGTCTGCGGATCGCGCTGTTCGTGCCGATGACGAGCCTGCTGGTGATCGACCGGTCCAAGGCCGCCCACCTCGCCGCCGTCGCCGCCTCCCAGTTCCCCGACCTGCCCGCGGGCTTCCTCGACGAGGCGGTCCGGGTGATCGAGGGGGAGAGCGCGCCGCAGGGCGCGAGCGTGCCCGTCGCGCCGGGCGACTGGCCCGCGAGCCGTGACTCCATGACCCGCGCCATCCTCGCCTCCGCGACCCCCGAGCGCGACGACCGGCTCTTCCCGGGCGACGTCGCCCAGTTCACCCCCGGCGGCGGCCTCGGCCTCGCGCACGGCGCCGCCGGAGTGCTGTACGCGCTCGCCGAGACCGGCGCCGCGCGCTACCCCGAGGGCGAACAGTGGCTGCTCGCGCACACCGCTCCGCCGCCGTCCGGCACCCCGCTCGGCCTCTACGACGGGCTCGCTGGAGTGGCCCTCGTCCTCGACCGGCTCGGCCACACCGAGCGGTCCCGCGAACTGATCGAGTCCGTCCTGGCCGAGAACTGGCAGCGGCTCGCCCCCGAACTGCACGGCGGCCTCGCGGGCCTCGGTCTGGTCCTGGACCGACTCGGCTTCAAGGAACAGGCGTTGGAGGCGGCCGAGCTGCTCGCCGGGCGCACCGGCGGCGGCCGCCGGGCCGGGCTGCTGCACGGAGCCAGCGGGCCCGCGCTGTTCCTGCTCCGCCTGTACGAGTCCACCGGCGACCCCGCGCTGCTCGACCGGGCGGCCGAGGAGCTGCGGCGCGACCTGGACCGCTGTGTCACCAACCCGGTCGGCACCCTGGTCGTCAACGACACCACGCGCACCCTGCCGTACCTGGGCGGGGGCAGCGTCGGCATCGCCGCCGTGCTCGACGACTTCCTCGCCCACCGCGCCGACCCGGCGTTCCAGGAGGCGCGGGACAAGATCCAGCCCGCCGCCCGCTCCCGGTACTACGCGCAGCCCGGTCTGTTCAACGGGCGCGCCGGAATGGTGCTCCACCTGGCGAGGAGCGGTGCGCCACGCGCCTGGCTCGACGACCAGATCGACCTCCTCGCCTGGTACGCGCTCCCCTACGAAGGCCAACTCGCCTTCCCCGGCGACCAGATGATGCGGCTCTCCATGGACCTCGCGACCGGCACGGCGGGCTGCCTCCTGGCGCTCGGCGCGGCCCTCGCCGACCGGCCCGTCGGACTGCCCTTCCTGGCGCCCACCCCCGCCGCCGAGACCGGCGGCCCCAGAAACGGCCCCACCCGGGGCTGAAACAAACCCCGTCCCCCACGGACGGCTTGTACATCGCCGACAAAGGAGAAAGCAATGTCCCTTCTGGACCTGCAGAACCTCGACGTCGAACTCGACATCGACGAGGGCGACGGTGGCGGTCACGGTGGCGGCAGCCAGCTCAGCCTGCTGCTCTGTGACAGCGTCGCGAGCCTGACGCTCTGCCTGTGATCACCGCGTAACCAGTGACACAGTGAACGACGCGGCCCCGTCCGGCACCGCTCGCCGGCCGGGGCCGCCTCGCGGGAGGCCGCCTTGCTGTTGCGTGAGACCGTCCGGCAGAGCGCCGGCCCCGGCACCCTGATCCTGCTCCTGAGCTGTGCGTCGGCCGGCGCCGGGCTCGCCCTGCCCGCCGCGCTCGGCCGCGCCCTCGACCTGGTCCTGGCCGGGCGGCAGTCCCAGGCCGGCCCGTGGATCACCCTGTGCGTGCTGCTCACCGTCCTCACGGTGCTGATCGGCGCCGTCGAATCCGCCGCCACCGCGACCGCCGCCGCCCGCAGCGCGGCCTGGATCCGGCGCCGGGTCCTCGGCCACGTACTGGACGCGGGCCCCCAACACGTGGGTTCCGAGGGCGAGTTGGTGGCTCGCCTCACCGGCAACGCGGTGCAGGCCGCGACCGTCCCGGTGTCGATCGCGGGCACCCTCGCGGCCGTGGTCACCCCGGTCGGCGGCCTCGTCGCGCTCGCCCTCACCGACGGGTGGACCGCCCTGGTGGTGCTGGCCGGAATGCCGCTGTTCGCCCTGCTCCTCAAGGTGTTCGTGCGCGGCTCCGGCGCCAGCAGCGCCGGATATCTGCACACCCAGGGCGAGATCGCGGGCCGACTCCTCGAAGCCGTGCGCGGGGCCCGTACGATCGCCGCCGCCGGACGCCCCGAACGGGACGCCGCCCGGATTCTGGCCCCGCTGCCCGAACTGTCCCGCCAGGGCCACCGCATGTGGGAGGTGCTCGGCCGCTCCACCGCGCAGGCCGCCGTCCTGCTGCCGCTCCTCCAGCTCGCCGTCCTCGCCGTCGCCGGGCTGCGCGTGGCCCGCGGCGACCTGAGCGTCGGCGGCCTCCTCGCCGCCTGGCGCTACGCCGCGCTCGCCACCGGCACCGGAGCCCTGGTCGGCATGGTCAACACCCTGACCCGCGGCCGCACCGCCGTGGCCCGCCTCCAGGACGTCCTGGGCACGCCCATCACGGCGTACGGAAGCACCGAACTTCCGCCTGGAAAAGGCGAGTTGACCTTTCGGGGCGTCACGCACGGGCCCTTGCGCGGGCTCGATCTGACGGTGCCGGGCGGGGCCGTCGTCGCCGTCGTCGGACGGTCCGGCAGCGGCAAGTCCGCGCTCGCGGCCGTCGCGGGCCGGCTCGCCGACCCCGAGTCGGGCACGGTCGCCCTCGACGGCGTACCCCTGCCCTCCCTGGCCCGCGCCGGGCTGCGCCGGGCGGTCGGCTACGCCTTCGCCCGCCCCGCACTGCTCGGCGGCACGGTGGGCGGCACCATCGCGTACGGGGTCGACGACCCGGGCGAGGACGCGGTGCGCGCCGCCGCCCGCGCGGCCTGCGCCGACGCCTTCGTCCGCACGATGCCCGACGGCTATGCGACCCCTTGCGCGAGCGCGCCGCTGTCCGGCGGCGAGGCCCAACGCCTGGGCCTGGCACGGGCGTTCGCGCACCCCGGTCGGCTGCTGATCCTGGACGACGCCACCTCCAGCCTCGACTCCGCCACCGAACTCAAGGTCTCCCAGGCGCTGCTGCACGGCAGCGGCACCCACCTGATCATCGCGCTGCGCGCCTCGACGGCGGCGCGCGCGGACCTCGTGGTGTGGCTGGAGGACGGCCGGGCGCGGGCCGTCGCACCCCACCACGAGCTCTACCGGATCGCGGACTACCGCGCGGTGTTCGGGGAGGTCGAGGCCGCGTGCTGATGAGCCTGCTGTGGCGGCGCAAGCGGGTGCTGCTGCGCCTCGCCGGATGGTCCCTGCTCGAATCCGCCCAGACCTTCCTGCTCGGCTTCGCCCTCGCCCGCGCCCTCGACGACGGCTTCCTCGCGGGCCGCGCCGCCACCGGCACCGGATGGCTCGCGGCGGCCGCCGTCGCCGTGTTCGCCGGAGCCTGGGGAACCCACCGGGTGTACGGGACGGTCGCCGACTTCGTGGAGCCCGTACGGGACGGCCTGGTGCGGGCGGTGGTGACGCGCGGCCTGCGCGAGGCGGACGACGCCGCCCTGTCCCGCCTCACCCAGCAGGTGGAGCTGGCCAGGGACACCCTCGCCGGACTCGTCCTCGTCTCCCGCACCTTCGTCTTCACCGCCGCAGGGGCTCTCTTCGGCCTGTTCGCCCTCGCGCCCGTGCTGCTCGCGGTGGTCGCGGGCCCGCTGGTCGTGGGGCTCGCCCTGTTCGCCGCGACCCTCGGCCCGCTGGCCCGCCGCCAGGAGGACCTCCTGGCCGCCGACGAACGCCTGGCCGCCGAACTCGGCCTGATCGCGGGCGGGTTGAGGGACATCGCGGCATCGGGCGCCCACGAGCGGGCGGCCGCGAGCGCCGGGGAGCGGATCGACGACGAGTACCGCGCGGCCCGCTCGCTCGCCCTCTGGGGCGTGGCCCGGACCTTCGCCGTGGGGATCGGCGGACGCCTGCCCCTGGTGCTGCTCCTGGTCGGCGCGCCCTGGCTGCTGCGCCACGGGGTCACCGCGGGCGGCCTGGCGGGCGCGCTCGCCTACCTCACCCAGTCCCTGCTGCCCGCCCTCCAGGCCCTGGTGCAGGGGCTCGGCACCTCGGGCGCCCGGCTGACGGTCGTGCTGCGCAGGCTGACCGAGGGGGAGGAGGAAGGCCCGGCCCCGGTGCCGTACGGGCCCGACGGGTGGCCGGTGCGGCTGCGCGGGGTCGTCTTCGCCTACGGGCCCGGCGCGGACCCCGTCATCGACCGGCTCGACCTGGCCGTGCCGGCCGGCGAGCGGCTCGCGGTGGCCGGGCCCAGCGGCATCGGCAAGTCCACCCTGCTCGCACTGATCGCCGGGGTGCTCCGGCCGGACGCGGGCGAGGTGATCCGGGGCTGCGACCGGGTGCTCGTGCCGCAGGAGGCGTACGTGTTCACCGGCACCCTCCGCGAGAACCTCGGCTACTTCTGCGACCGGCTCCCGGACGACGAGACCCTGCGGGAGTCGGCCGACGCGGTCGGGGCGGGGCCGCTCCTGGAGCGGCTCGGCGGGCTCGACGCCGTGCTCGATCCCGCCGCCCTGTCCGCCGCCGAGCGCCAGCTCGTCGCGCTGGCGCGGGCCCATGTCTCGCCCGCGCCCCTGGTACTGCTCGACGAGGCGACCTGTCATCTCGACCCGGCGGCCGAGGCGCGCGCGGAGCGGGCGTTCACCGGACGCACCCTCGTGGTGGTCGCCCATCGCACCGGTTCGGCGCGGCGCGCGGACCGCGTACTGCTGATGGACGGGGCCCGCGCGGAACTCGGCACCCACGAGGAACTCCTGGCCCGCTCCGCGTTCTACCGCGACCTCACCGGAACCGGTCCCTCACACCCATCCCTCCCCCTGGGAAATCCGTATCGCGTCGACCCGGTTGCGTGCCCCGGTCTTGCGGGTGATGGCGGCCATGTAATTGCGCACGGTGCCGTTGGAAAGATGCAGTCGGAGCGCGATGTCGGAGACCGAGGCTCCTTCCGCAGCGAGTGAAAGAACGCTCAACTCCCTTTGAGTGAGCGGCATTTCGGCGGCCCTGAGGAAACTGAAGCCGAGAGAGTCGTCGACGAACCGTTTCCCCTCGGCCACCTGTCTGATGGCGAAGATCAGGCGCTCGGGTGTGCCCCCCTTGTCCACATAGCCGCGCGCGTTGGCGTCGGCGGCTCGTTTCAACGGTCCCGGACGGTGCGTGTCGGCCAGCACCAGCAGTCGGCATTTCCCGGTGCCGGGACGGCAGCCGGTGAGTTCGCCGAGCGGGGCGATGCCGTAGGACTCGGAGCAGTCCAGGTCGGCGGCACAGACGTCCGGGCTCAATAATCGCGCCAATGCCGCGGCGCCGCGCCACGGGGCGTGGTGGACCTCCAAGTCCGATTCGCGTGAGAGGCGGTCGGCCAAGGCCGACCGCAACAGACACGCGTCGTGCACGAGAAGTACCCGGATCACGTTTCCAGCTCCTCCCAGGGTCACCGCTACCGGTGCCTTCGTTGGGCACGCAACGATTCTGGGCGGCGGTTACCCCCGTCACGGTCCGGCCGAACGGATCGGTGGGGGGCACTGGGGGCGCGCACCAGCGCACGCGGGGCGCGACACGCGCCGCCGGGGCGCACGAAACGGGGGTGCTCCGGCCCCCGAATCCCCCCGCTGGCCAGGGAGTTGAGCCTGTCATGGCCGGTGCGGAGGGGGGAGCGCGTCGCCCGCTGGGAGGGCCGGTATTCGACCGCGGACCGTGCGTGGCTGGTCGCGCAGTTCCCCGCGCCCCTTGGCGGGGCTGGTCCCGGCGGGGTCTTTTCGGACCCTTCGGTCGGGGAGGGCCGGTATTCGGCCGCGGATCGTGCGTGGCTGGGCGCGCGGTTCCTCGCGGTCCTTGGAGGGGTCGGTGCTGCTTACTCCGGCGGGGCGGTCAGGTCGATCAGTTTGCACACCGTCTCGATGTCGATCTTGACCTGGGCGATGGACGCGCGGCCGGACAGCCAGGTGATCAGGGCCGAGTGCCAGGTGTGCTCGATGACCCGGACCGCGGAGAGCTGCTCCGGGGTCGGGTGGTCCAGGCCCATCGCGTCCAGGATGATCGCCGTGGTCTGCCGCGAGACGGTGTCCACCTCGGGGCTCACCGAGCGGTCCGCGAACGTGAGGGCCCGCACCATCGCGTCCGCCAGGTGCGGCTCGCGCTGGAGTGCGCGGAAGGCGCGCATGAGGGTTTCGGCCACCCGGTCCGCGGACGCCTCGCCGGAGGGTGGATGCTTGCGCAGGGTGCCGTGCAGGTGCTGGAGCTGGTCCTGCATGGTGGCGACCAGGAGGTGGATCTTGGACGGGAAGTAGCGGTACAGGGTGCCGAGCGCGACGCCCGCGGCCTCGGCCACCTCGCGCATCTGGACCGCGTCGAAGCCGCCCCGGCTGGCCAGCTGGGCGCTCGCGTGCAGGATCCGACGGCGCCGGGCCTCCTGGCGCTCCGTCAGGGGCGGGGCGGCCGCGGTGGCCGCCTTGACTTCCGCTGTCATGTGTCCCGTTCCGTTTGTCCGGTTCTCCGGTGTTCTCTGCCACGGTGTTCGGCGGCCCAGCATGGCAGGGGCCCCGTCGTGGCGCGAATCACCTGATCCGGCTCTTACAGTCGCGCTACCTGCCGGTAGATTCGAAGCTCCTTGAGTGATCAAAGAACGCTCAAGAAGGATCAAGTCTGGAACTTGTTCTAGATTAGCGCGAGCGGTTACGCTCCGGCGAAACGCAGTGATGAAGGGGGCCGCGAGTGACCGCTGAGGCCATAGAGGCAAGCCCCCGCACCGGGGACGCGGGCCCTGCGGGCGACCGCCCGCTGCGGATCGCGCTCCTCACCTACAAGGGGAACCCGTTCTGCGGCGGCCAGGGCGTCTACGTGCGCCACCTCTCGCGCGAACTCGCCCGGCTCGGCCACAGCGTCGAGGTCATCGGCGCCCAGCCCTACCCTGTGCTCGACGAGGGCGTGCCCCTCACCGAGCTCGCCAGCATGGACCTCTACCGCTCGCCCGACCCGTTCCGCACGCCCGCCAAGGACGAGTACCGGGACTGGATCGACCGCCTGGAGGTCGCCACCATGCGCACCGGCGGCTTCCCCGAGCCGCTCACCTTCTCGCTGCGCGCCCGGCGCCATCTGGCCGCCCGGCGGGGCGAGTTCGACGTCGTGCACGACAACCAGACCCTCGGGTACGGGCTGCTCGCCGACGTGGGCGCGCCCCTGGTCACCACGATCCACCACCCCATCACCGTGGACCGGCAGCTGGAACTGGACGCGGCCCCCGACTGGAAGCGCCGCGCCTCGGTGCGCCGCTGGTACGGCTTCACCCGCATGCAGAAGCGGGTCGCCCGTCGGCTGCCCTCCGTGCTGACCGTCTCCGGCACCTCCAAGGGCGAGATCGTCGACCACCTCGGGGTGCGCGAGGACCGCATCCAGGTGGTGCACATCGGCGCCGACACCACCCTGTGGTCGCCCGACCCCGCCGTCGCCGAGGTGCCCGGCCGCATCGTCACCACCTCCAGCGCCGACGTGCCGCTCAAGGGCCTGGTCTTCCTCGTCGAGGCGCTCGCCAAGCTGCGCACCGAGCACCCCGAGGCCCACCTCGTCGTGGTCGGCAAACGCGCCGAGGACGGCCCGGTCGCCCAGGCCATCGAGAAGTACGGGCTCGGCGACGCCGTCCAGTTCGTCAAGGGCATCACCGACGCCGAACTGGTCGACCTCGTACGGTCCGCGCAGGTCAGCTGCGTCCCCTCGCTGTACGAGGGCTTCTCGCTGCCCGCCGCCGAAGCCATGGCCACCGCCACCCCGCTGCTCGCCACGACCGGCGGCGCGATCCCGGAGGTCGCCGGCACCGACGGCGAGACCTGCCTCGCGGTGCCGCCCGGGGACGCGGGAGCCCTGGCGGCCGGACTCGCCCGGCTGCTCGGCGACCCGGCGCTGCGGGCCCGGCTCGGCGCGGCCGGCCGCGAACGCGTCCTGGAACGCTTCACCTGGGCCCGCGCCGCCCAGGGCACCGCCGAGCTCTACCGCGAGGCGATCGCCGCCCAGGGCCGCTCGGCCCGGAAGGCAGCCAGGTGACCCGGAGCACGAACCCCGGGCGCCCCGCGCCCGTCCCCCCGGGCCGCCCCGTGCCCCAGACGCCGGGCCGCACCGCGGCCCAAGGGGGTGCCTGGTGACGCGGCACCCCCGACACCCCGGCCGACCCCATCCCCCCGTCCGCGAAAGCAGGCATCCGTGCTGACCGTCGACTTCTCCCGCTTCCCGCTCGCCCCGGGCGACCGCGTGCTCGACCTGGGCTGCGGCGCGGGCCGGCACGCCTTCGAGTGCTACCGGCGCGGCGCCCAGGTCGTGGCCCTCGACCAGAACGGCGAGGAGATCCGCGAGGTCGCCAAGTGGTTCGCCGCGATGAAGGAGGCCGGGGAGGCCCCCGAGGGCGCCACCGCCACCGCCATGGAGGGCGACGCGCTCAACCTGCCGTTCCCCGACGAGTCCTTCGACGTCGTGATCATCTCCGAGGTCATGGAGCACATCCCCGACGACAAGGGCGTGCTCGCCGAGATGGTCCGCGTCCTGAGGCCCGGCGGCCGCATCGCGGTCACCGTGCCGCGGTACGGGCCGGAGAAGGTGTGCTGGGCGCTGTCCGACGAGTACCACGAGGTCGAGGGCGGCCACATCCGCATCTACAAGGCGGACGAGCTCATCGGCAAGATGAAGCAGGCGGGCCTCAAGCCGTACGGCACCCACCACGCGCACGCGCTGCACTCGCCGTACTGGTGGCTCAAGTGCGCCTTCGGGGTCGACAACGACAAGGCGCTGCCGGTCAAGGCGTACCACCAGCTGCTGGTCTGGGACATCATGAAGACGCCCGGCATCAGCACGCTCACCCGGCTCGCCGAGCGGGCGCTCAACCCGGTCGTCGGCAAGAGCTTCGTGGCGTACGCGACCAAGCCGCACCTGCCCGTGCTGCCGGGAAAGAGCGCTGCCAAGTGACCTCGCCGGAGCGCACCGAACACCTCGTGCTGCCCGGGGTGCTCACCGCCGGGCAGGCCGGACGGACGGTCACCGCCCTGCTCACCGCGCAGCGCGACGACGGAGCCATCCCCTGGTTCCGCGGCCACCACCTCGACCCCTGGGACCACACCGAGGCCGCGATGGCGCTGGACGCGGCGGGCGAACACGCCGCCGCCGAGCGCGCCTACGACTGGCTCGCCCGGCACCAGAACGAGGACGGCTCCTGGTACGCCGCCTACCACGACGGCGAGCACGACAACGTCACCGACCGCGGCCGCGAGTCCAACTTCGTCGCCTATGTCGCGGTCGGCGTCTGGCACCACTACCTGGCCACCGGCGACGACACCTTCCTCGACCGCATGTGGCCCACGGTCTACGCGGCCGTCGAATGGGTCCTCGCCCTCCAGCAGAGCGGCGGGCAGATCGGCTGGAAGCGCGAGGAGGACGGCGCGGCCGTCGCCGACGCGCTGCTCACCGGCAGCTCCTCCGTGCACCACGCCCTGCGCTGCGCGCTCGCCATCGCCGAACAGCGCGAAGAGCCGCAGCCCGACTGGGAGTTGGCGACCGGCGCGCTCGCCCACGCCATCCAGCACCATCCCGAGCGCTTCCTCGACAAGTCCCGCTACTCGATGGACTGGTACTACCCGGTGCTCGGCGGCGCCCTCACCGGCGCGGCCGCCAAGGCCCGCATCGAGTCGATGTGGGACGACTTCGTGGTGCCCGGCCTCGGAGTGCGCTGCGTGCTGCCCAACCCGTGGGTCACCGGCGGCGAGAGCTGCGAACTGGCCCTCGCGCTCTGGGCGATGGGGGAGTCCGACCGGGCGCTCGACATCCTCCAGTCCATCCGGCACCTGCGCGACGAGGCGACGGGCATGTACTGGACGGGCTACGTCTTCGAGGGCAACCGCGCGGTGTGGCCCGAGGAGCTCACGACGTGGACAGCGGGCTCACTGCTCCTCGCGGTGGCCGCCCTGGGCGGCGACGAGGCCACCACCGCGGTCTTCGGCGCCACCCACCTCCCCCGAGGCCTCCCCCCTTCCTGCTGCGAATAGCCCACTGCACGGATGCGGTCACCGCATGCTGCCAGGGGCGCGGGCTTCTCCACGCGGATGGGATCACCGCATGCCGCCAAGGGGCGCGGGGAACTGCGCGAGCAACTGGCCACGGCCCGCAGCCGAAGGGGCCAGGGTGCGGGGGCTCACCACCCGGATGGGTGGAGCTGCACGCTGCCAAGGGGCGCGGGGAACTGCGCGAGCAACCGGGCACGGTCCGCAGCCGAAGGGGCCAGGGTGCGGGGGCTCACCACGCGGATGGGGGGAGCTGCACGCTGCCAAGGGGCGCGGGGAACTGCGCGACAGGCCCCCACCGGCCCGCGGGTGAAGCCCCCCACCCCCCAGCCCCGCGGAAGCGACCCGTACGGAGTCGCCCGGGTGGCGCAGCGCGGTGGGCCGGGTGAGGCTGCCGGGGAGGCCGAAACATCCCCCGGAGGTCATCGTGCCCAGTACGTTCCCCATCCGCCGCATAGTCGTGGCGGTCGTCCTTTCCTGCGCCGTCCTGGTGTCGACGACCGCCTGCGGAGGAGAGACCAAGTCCACTCAGGCCGCCGCGCTGACCGTGGCCGAGAGCAACCCGTCGCCGACCGCGTCGGCCGAGCGGCAGAAGCTGGCCAAGACGCGCTTCGTCGCCAACGCGGGCCTCGCGGCCGGCGCCGCCTACCAGTGGATCGTGAAGCCGTTCAAGGCGGGCAAGTTCAAGAAGGGCGCCAAGGGCCGCACCTTCGCCCTCGTCAAGGCGGGTCTGGCGGGCGCGTTCACGTACAACCGCCTGAAGGCCGCCACCGAGAACGCCAAGGGCGACCCGCTGCTCTCCAAGGCCCTCGCCCCGCTGTCCTCGGGCATCGAGTCCCTCAAGGACCTGCCCGCCAAGCTGCGCAAGGGCGACGCGAGCGACGCCGACGTCGGCAAGTTCGAGAACGTGATCGGCGGCGTGAAGGACGCGGGCCAGAGCGCCGGAGCGCCGGTCAAGGACCAGGTCCCCTCCGCCGGACAGCTCTCCGGAGGCTGAGCCCGCGTCAGGGCGGGCCCGCGTCCTCGACGGCCGGTACTAGGCGTTGAGGTCGGCCAGGGTCCGCAGAGTCGCGAGGTCCGGTGACGTGACCAGCAGGTCCGTCACCGGGCCCTTGCGCCACAACTCCAGCCGTTCCGCGATGCGTTGGCGGGGCCCCACCAGGGAGATCTCGTCGGCGAAGGCGTCCGGCACGGCGCGCACCGCCTCGTCCCGGCGGCCCGCCAGGAACAGGCTCTGGATGTGGCGGGCCTCGTCGCCGTACCCCATGCGGGCCATCAGGTCGGCGTGGAAGTTGCGGGCCGCGTGGCCCATGCCGCCGATGTAGAAGCCCAGCATCGCCTTCACCGGGAGCAGCCCCTCGGCGACGTCGTCGCACACGTGGGCCCGCACCATGGGGGCGACCAGGAAGTCGTCCCGCAGCCCGGCCAGCGCGGCGGCGTAGGCGTCCGTGCGGGTCGGCGACCAGTACAGCGGGAGCCAGCCGTCCGCGATGCGGGTCGTCTGCGCGATGTTCTTGGGGCCCTCGGCGCCCAGCAATACGGGGAGATCCGGGCGCAGGGGGTGGGTGATCGCCTTGAGGGGCTTCCCGAGGCCCGTGCCGTCCGCGCCGTTGTAGGGGTGCGGGTGGAAGCGGCCGTCGCGTTCGACCGGGGCCTCGCGGCGCAGCACCTGGCGGATGACGTCGACGTACTCGCGGGTCGCGGTGAGCGGGCTAGACGGGAAGGGGCGGCCGTACCAGCCCTCGACGACCTGCGGCCCCGAGAGCCCGAGGCCCAGCATCATCCGGCCGCCCGAGAGGTGGTCCAGGGTGAGGGCGTGCATGGCGGTGGCGGTGGGGGTGCGCGCGGCCATCTGCGCGACCGCGGTGCCGAGCCGGATGCGGGAGGTGTGCGCCGCGATCCAGGTCAGGGGGGTGAACGCGTCGGAACCCCAGGCTTCCGCCGTCCACACCGAGTGGTAGCCGAACTCCTCGGCCGCGCGGGCCAGTTCGAGGTGGGCGGGGTTCGGTCCGCGCCCCCAGTAGCCGAGTGCGAGTCCCAGGCGCATGTGGCGTCCCCTCCCAGCGATCTGACGAACCGTCAGGGGACTGTAGGGCAACGGCCCCCCGCCCGGAAGGGGGCGGGGGGCCGTCGAGGCGCCGGGGCGGTCAGCCGCGCTGGATGCCCGTGGTGTCCTGGAGGACGCCGCGGCGGCCGTCCTGCGTCTGGGCGACCAGACCGGGACCGCGCTGGTCGACGGCCAGGTACCAGGTGCCGGGGGCGAGTTCGGCGATCGGGGTGGGCGATCCGTCCTCCGCGTACAGCGGGCGGGCGACGGGGACCGCGAACCAGAACGGGGCGAAGTCACCGGCCGGGGCGGCCGACGCGGCCGGGGCCTGGCTGTCCTTGTTCAGGTCGGCGGCCGGAGCCTGCGCGCCGAACGGCTGGGCCTGGGCCTGCGGCTGGCCGCCGAAGCTCGGGTCGCCCGGCTGGGCGCCGTAGGGCTGGGCCGCGCCGGGGTAGCCGTAGCCACCGGCCGGCTGGGCCGCGCCCGGGTAGCCGTAGGGCTGCGGGGCGGCCGGGCTCGGGGCGCCCATCAGCGGCGCCTTGAGGGCGGCGACCAGCGGCGAGGCCACGGCGGCCGCGGCGAGCACCAGCGTGGCGATCAGGCCGAGGATCATGCCGGCGCCGGAGCCGTGCGCGTCGATGATCGTCCAGAACGCGGTCCAGGCGGCGAAGATCGTGAACGCCACGCCGAACTGGGTGAGGTCCAGGCCCGCGACCTTCTTGGGCTGCGGCAGCGAACGGCCGACGACCACGAGCACCGCACCGATGATGCCGGCCAGGAACATGCTCATCAGGAGCGAGAGCGAGTCCCAGGCGTTCGGCGCCTCGACACTCGGGCAGAACTGGCCGGAGCAGCTCGGCGCGGACGTGAGATTCAGGAACGAGGCGATGAACAGCACCACCGCTGCACCGATCACCACGCCGTCGCCTCGTGTGAGGGAGCGGATGTTCACGTAAAAGTCCTCTTTTATGTCGTCTCGTCGGGGCGGTCATCGCTGCCGCCGGTGTACGTGCACACGGCGTGAAGCTCTAGGTGGTTCCCCCTGTGCGGAAGAATCTATCGTCTGGATCTGTGGGCCGTACGGCGGGTCGGGAGCCTACCCGCCCAGGAACGCCATAATGCCGTCGGCGATCCCCTGAGCCGCCTTCTGGTGCCACTCCGCACTCTTCAGGAGCTCCGAATCCCGGGAATCCCGCATGTTGCCGCACTCGATGAACACCTTGGGAACCGTCGACAGGTTGAGTCCGCCGAGGTCGCTGCGGACGTCCAGGGCGGTGCCGTCGCCCACGTAGTTGGAGGCGTTCATCCCCGTGTCCAGGACGAACTTCCCCGCGATCCGCACACCGAGTTCACGCGAAGGCCCCACGATCGGCGCGGTGTCGGCGGCGCCGCCCTTCACCGTCGCGGGCAGGATCACGTGGAAGCCGCGCTGGCCCTGGTTCGCGCCGTCCGCGTGCACCGACACGACGGCGTCGGCATGCGCCTGATTACCGATCCGGGCCCGCTCGTCCACGCACGGGCCGAATGTCCGGTCGCCGTTCTGGGTGAACACGACCTTCGCGCCCTGCTTTTCCAGGATCGCCCTGATCCGGTGCGACACATCGAGGGTGAACTCGGCTTCCGTATAACCGTCGTTGGTCTCGGTACCGGTGGTGTCGCATTCCTTCTTGTTCGTGCCGATGTCGACGGGCTCGTTGATCTCTTTCGTGTGCTGGAAATTATTCGGATTGTGACCTGGGTCGATGACGACGGTCTTTCCGGAGAGCGGCCCGGCGGCGGTCCCGCTCTTCGGCGACCCGGGTGCGGGTGCGGACGCCGACGAGGAGGGGGCGGCAGGGGAGGGGGTGGCCGTCACGGTCACCGTCGCGGCGCCCGCGCCGGGGCGGGTCGACTGCACGGTGCGGCTCGGCAGGGGGAGCACCTTCGGCGGCTTGTCGTCCTGGCCGCCGGGTCCGCTCATCGCCTGCCAGACGAGCCAGCCCGCGAGGGCGGTCGGCGCGAGGGCGGCGAGAGCGACGAGGGCCCGGCCGCGCACACGGCGCGACCGGCTGTCCGGGTTCGATGACTCGCTGTCGTACGACACGCTGCGATGCTAGGGCCTGGCCGGGTGATCCCGCCGGGGACGCGGCGACCCGCTACCCCCGTCGGAGGCGCCGAGGGCCGGGCCCCGGCCCGCGGCGCCCGGCGTCACAGCGCGGCGGCCGTCCGGCGCAGCACGCGCAGCGAGTCGGTCGCCGAGACCTCGGTGAACGCGCCCGACGCGAGCGCCCGCAGATAGACGCGGTACGGCGCCTGGCCGGTGAACTCGTCGACCGGGTCGGGGAAGACGTCGTGGATGGCCAGGATGCCGCCCTCGGCGAGCTTGGGCGCCCAGCCCTCGTAGTCGGCGCTCGCGTGCTCGTCGGTGTGGCCGCCGTCGATGAAGACGAAGCCGAGCCGTCCGCCCCACACCCGCGCCACCTGCGGGGAGTGCCCCACCACCGCGATGACGTGGTCCTCCAGACCGGCCGCGTGCAGGGTGCGCCGGAAGGTGGGCAGCGTGTCCATCCGCCCCACCTCCGGGTCGACCACGGTCGGGTCGTGGTACTCCCAGCCGGCCTGCTGCTCCTCGCTGCCGCGGTGGTGGTCGACGGTGACCGCGACCGTGCCGCTCTCCCGGGCGGCCTCGGCGAGCAGGATCGTGGAGCGCCCGCAGTAGGTGCCGACCTCCAGGAGCGGCAGCCCGAGCGCCCCCGCGGAGGCCGCCGCCTCGTACAGCGCCAGGCCTTCCCGTACCGGCATGAAGCCCTTGGCCGCCTCGAAGGCGGCCAGGATCTGAGGCTGGGGAGTGGCCACGGCCCGGCTCCTCTGTGTCGTACGTGTGTGAGCGGTCCATGCTGCCGTACGCCCGCCGGGCGCCTTCGGGCGGGCGGGGCTCGAAGGTCTCGCACAGCTGACCTTCCGTCAGATTGAAACGTGTTCTACTCTTGCGCCGTTCCGGGACCGGCGACGGGTGAGGGCGTCCATGGGCATCGCGATCACGCAAGAACACCGGGAGCTCGCCGAGGCGGTGCGCGGCCGGCTGGCGCGGGCCGCGCCCGTCGAGGAGGTGCGCAAACTCCTGGACGCGCCCGAGGCCGCCCGGTCCCGGCCGCCGTTCTGGGACGGGCTCGCCGAACAGGGCCTGCTCGGCATCCACCTCGGCGAGGAGTTCGGCGGGGGCGGCCTGCCCGAGCTCGCCGTCGTCCTGGAGGAGGCCGGGCGCGCACTGCTGCCGGGCCCCTACCTCCCCGGCGCGCTCGCCGCCGAGCTGCTGCGCCGCGCGGGGCACGACGCCCTGGTCGCCGACATCGCTTCGGGACGCAGGACCGCGGCCGTGGCGTTCGGCGCGGGGACGCTCACCGCCGTGGGCCGCGGGGGCGGTCTGCTCCTCGACGGGACCGCGCCTCCCGTACTGGCCGCGGGCCAGGCCGACGTGGTGGTCCTCGCGGCGCGGGAGGACCACCGGACGCTGTGGTGCGCGGTGGACGCCGAGGCGCTGCGGATCCGTCCGCACGAGAGCGCCGACCCGACCCGGCCCACCGCCGAGGTGCGGGCCGAGGGCGTGGTGGTCGACGCGGACCGGGTCCTGGACGTGGACAGCGCCCTCGTCCACGACCTCGCCTGCCTGCTGCTCGCCGCCGAGTCGTGCGGCACGGCGGACCGGGCCCTGGAGATCGCGGCCGGGCACGCCAAGGTCAGGGAGCAGTTCGGCCGCCCCATCGGACAGTTCCAGGCCGTCAAGCACCTCTGCGCCGACATGCTCGTACGCCTGGAACAGGCCCGCGCCCTGGTGTGGGACGCGGCCCGCGCCATGGACGAGCCCGCCGGGGTGCGGGGCCTGGCCGCCTCGCTCGCCGCGGCCACGGCCCTCGACGCGGCCTGCTCCTGCGCCAAGGACTGCGTCCAGATCCTCGGCGGCATCGGCTTCACCTGGGAGCACGACGCCCATCTGTATCTGCGCCGTGCTCTCGTCGCCCGCCAACTGCTCGGCGCCGGGGACACCCACCGGCTGCGGGCCGTGCGGCTGGCCGGGGAAGGGGCCCGCCGGGAGCTCTGCATGGAGCTGCCGCCCGAGGCCGAGGACTTCCGCGGGGCCGCCCGCGCCGTGATCGAGGGCGTACGGGGCCTGGACCCGGGTGCGGTGCGCCGGGCCCTCGCGCCCACCGGATACGCGGCCCCGCACCTGCCCGCCCCCTACGGGCTCGGCGCCGGGCCCGTCCAACAACTGGTCATCCAGGAGGAGTTGAGGCGGGCCGGGGTCAAGGTGAGCGACCTCGGCATCGCCACCTGGGTGGTGCCCTCGCTCCTCGCCCACGGCTCCGGCCCCCAGCGGGACCGCTTCCTCGCCCCGACCCTGCGCGGCGAACTCCTGTGGTGCCAGCTCTTCTCCGAGCCCGGCGCCGGCTCCGACCTCGCATCCCTGCGCACCAGGGCCGAGCGCACCGAGGACGGCCGCTGGCGCGTCACCGGACAGAAGGTGTGGACGAGCGCCGCGCAGTGGGCCGACTACGGCATCCTGCTCGCCCGCACCGACCCTGCGGCCCCCAAGCACAAGGGACTCACCTACTTCCTCGTCGACATGAAGCGGACCGAGGGCATCGACATCCGTCCGCTGAAGGAGATCACCGGGGACTCCCTCTTCAACGAGGTCTACCTCGACGGGGCGCTGCTGCCCGCCGACGCCGTCGTCGGCGAGGTCGACGACGGCTGGCGGGTCGCCCGCAACACCCTGGGCAACGAACGCGTCCACATGGCCGACCAGGTGGCCTTCGACACCGGGCTCGAAGCGCTGATCGCCCGCGCCGGTGAGCTCGACGGGGCGTACCGGGCGCGGATCGGCGCGCTGGCCGCCGAGGCGCACGCGCTCGCCTGCATCGGGCTGCGCACCACCCTGCGGCAGGTCTCGGGCCTGGAACCCGGCGCCGGGGCCAGTGTCCGCAAGCTCGTCCAGACCCCGCACCAGCAGAAGGTCGCCGAGCTGGCCCTCGAACTCCTCGGCCCCGAGGGCGCGGTCGCCGAAGGGGCGGGGGAGCGGGCCGTGCACGGCTTCCTCATGTCCCGCTGCCTGACCATCGCGGGCGGCACCACCCAGGTCCAGCTCAACGTCGTCGCCGAGCGCATCCTCGGCCTGCCCCGAGACTGAAGGGTTCCCCTGCCGTGAAGAGTTACATCGTCGGTGTCGGCATGACCAGGTTCGAGAAGCCCGAGTCCCGGGACTGGCAGTACTGGGACATGGCCAAGGAGGCCGGGAGCGCGGCGCTGGCCGACGCGGGCATCGCGTACGACGAGGTCGAACAGGTCCCCGTCGGCTACTGCTTCCAGCCCTCGACGGCGGGCCAACGCGCCGTGTACGAACTGGGGTTGACCGGGATACCGGTCTACAACGTCAACAACAACTGCGCGACCGGGGCGAGCGCGCTGATGCTGGCCCGGCAGTTCGTGGAGGGCGGGGTGAGCGACTGCGTGCTCGCGCTCGGCTTCGAGAAGATGAAGCGGGGCGCGCTGGGCGGGGGCTCGGACGGCGGGGACTTCACGACCTCGCCGGTGGCCCGGCACTACGGCGTCATGGCCGCCCGCCACGGCTTCGAGATGACGCCGCCCACCGCGCAGATCTTCGGCAACGCGGCGCGCGAACACATGGAGCGGTACGGGACCACCGCGGCGCAGCTCGCCGCGGTGGGCGCCAAGAACCACCGGCACTCGGTGAACAACCCCAACGCCCAGTTCCAGCAGGCGTATGCGGTGGAGGAGGTGCTGGGAGCGAAGACCATCCACCGGCCGCTGACGAAGCTCCAGTGCTCGCCCACGTCGGACGGGTCGGCGGCGGCGGTGGTCGTCTCGGAACGGTTCGTGGACGGCAAGGGGCTGGGGGACCGTGCGGTCGAGATCGCGGGCCAGGCGATGGCCACGGACACCGAGGAGTCGTTCGCCTCGGGGAGCTGCATCGACGCGGTGGGCGCGCCGATGTCGCGCGCGGCCGGCCGCGAGGCCTTCGCCCGGGCGGGCCTGGCCATCGAGGACGTCGACGTGATCGAGCTGCACGACTGCTTCTCGATCAACGAGCTGCTCACCTACGAGGCGCTGGGGATGTGCGGGGCGGGGGAGTCCGGGAAGCTGGTCGAGTCCGGGGCGACGACGTACGGGGGCCGCTGGGTGGTCAACCCCTCCGGGGGTCTGATCTCGAAGGGGCATCCGCTGGGGGCGACGGGTCTCGCGCAGGCGGCGGAGCTGGTGTGGCAGGTGCGCGGGGAGGCGGGGGCCCGGCAGGTGCCGGGCGCGCGGGTGGGCCTCGCCCACAACATCGGTCTGGGCGGCGCGGCGGTGGTGACCCTGCTGCGCCGGTAGCCCATTCCCCGCCCCGCCCCTTTCCCGAGACGCTCCGGGGGGCGTCGGTTCGCCTGCGGGCCGCACGTGGCTGGTCGCGCGGTTCCCCGCGTCCCTCAACGGGTCAGGGAAAGGGGGGTGTAACAGGCACCCACCCCGTGCGAGCATGACTCGCATGGCCCACACGTCCGCTGACACCCACATATCCACCCCCACCCGAACCCCCCGCACCTGGCCCGTCGTCCTCGCCGCCTGCGCGGGCCAGTTCCTCGTCGTGCTGGACGTGTCCGTCGTCAACGTGGCCCTCCCCTCCATGCGCACCGGCCTCGGCATGAGCGCCGGCGGCTTGCAGTGGGTGGTCAACGCGTACGCCATCGCCTTCGCCGGGTTCATGCTGCTCGGCGGGCGCGCGGGCGACCTCTACGGGCGCAAGCGGATGTTCCTCGTGGGGCTCGGCCTGTTCACCGCGGCCAGCCTCGGCGGCGGGCTCGCCCAGGAGGGCTGGCAACTGCTCGCGGCCCGGGCCGCCCAGGGCCTGGGGGCCGCGGTCCTCGCGCCGGCCACCCTCACCATCCTGACCGCCGCGGTCCCGGAGGGCGCCGCCCGCACCCGGGCGATCGGCACCTGGGCCGCGGTCGGCGCGGGCGGTGGCGCGGCGGGCGGGCTCGTCGGCGGCGTGCTCACCGACGCCCTGTCGTGGCGCTGGGTGCTGCTCATCAACGTGCCCGTCGGCGCGCTCGTCCTGCTCGGCGCCGCGCTGTGGATCACCGAGTCGCGGGCCGGGCAGCGCCACCGGCTCGACCTGCCCGGCGCCGTCCTCGTCACGGCCGGGCTCGCGACCCTCTCGTACGGCATCGTGCAGACCGAGCAGGGCGGTTGGGGCGCGGTGGGGACGCTCGTCCCGCTCCTTGGCGGGGTGGGTCTCCTCGTCGCGTTCCTCGTGGTCGAGGGCCGCACCGCCGCGCCGCTCATGCCGCTGAGGCTCTTCCGGCTGCGAGCCGTCTCCGCCGCGAACGCGGTGATGTTCGTGTGCGGCTCCGCGATGTTCTGCACCTGGTTCTTCATGACCCTGTACGCCCAGAACGTGCTCGGCTACAGCCCCTTGGGCGCCGGTCTCGCGCTCATCCCCAGCTCGCTCAGCGTCGTCCTCGGCTCGAAGCTGGCGCCGCGCATCATGCCGCGGACCGGCGCCCGGAACCTGACGGTGCTGGGTGTCCTGGTGACCGCGGCCGGGTTCGGCTGGCAGTCCACGATGCGCGCGGACGACCCGTACTGGCTGTCGATCCTGGTGCCCGGCATCCTCATGATGACCGGCGCCGGGCTCGCCACCACACCGCTCGCGGCGCTGGCCACGTCGGGGGCCGCGCCGAGCGAGGCCGGACTGGTGTCGGGCCTGATCAACACGTCCCGGACGATGGGCGGCGCGCTGGGCCTGGCCGTCCTCTCCACGGTGGCGGCCTCCCGCACCGGGGTGGTCCAGAGCGCCGAGAACCTCACCGCCGGGTACGCGCTCGCCTTCCGCGTCGGCGGCGTCGTGCTGCTCGGCAGTGTGCTGCTCGCCCTGCTGTGGCTGCCCCGGGCGGCGGGCCCCGCCACCCGGGCCTGAGCCCTACAGCCAGCCCTGCTGACGGGCCGAGCGCACCGCCTCCATGCGGTTGCGGGTGCCCGTCTTGCCGATGGCGGACGACAGGTAGTTGCGTACGGTCGACTCCGACAGGTGCAGCTTGCCCGCGATGTCGGAGACCGTCGCGCCGTCCACCGAGGCGTTCAGGACGTCGCGTTCGCGGGCGGTCAGCGGGCTCGGGCCCGCGCTGAGGGCGGCCGCGGCGAGCGCCGGGTCGATCACCGTCTCGCCGCGCAGGACCCGGCGGATCGCCTCCGCGAGGTCCTCGACCGGGCCGTCCTTCACGAGGAATCCGGCCGCCCCCGCCTCCATCGCGCGGCGCAGATAGCCGGGCCGGCCGAACGTGGTGAGGATAAGCACCCGGCACTCCGGGACCTCCTCGCGCAGGTCCGCGGCCGCGTCCAGGCCGCTCCTGCCCGGCAGTTCGATGTCGAGGAGCGCCACGTCGGGGCGCGAGACGAGGGCCTCGGGGACGATCTTGTCGCCCGCCGAGACCTGCGCCACGACCTCCATGTCCTCTTCGAGGCCGAGCAGCAGGGCGAGCGCGCCGCGCATCATCCCCTGGTCCTCGGCGAGCAGTACGCGCACGGATTTGGCGGGTCGGTGATCCTGGGGCATCTCGTCCACGGGGAAAGGGTATGCGCGGCCGGGCGTCAGTGGTGGCCGGGGGCGGTGGTCAGTTCGGCGTCGAGGGCCGTGTCCTCGGGGTCCACCGGGAGTTCGGCCCGCACCTGGAAGCCGGTGCGGGGCGCGGGGCCCGCGGTCAGGGAGCCGCCCGCCGCGGCGAGGCGCTCGGTCAGGCCCTTGAGGCCGTTGCCGCCCGTCCGGGGCCCCGGCGCGGGCGCGGCGGGCGCGCCCCTGCCGTTGTCGGTGACCGTCAGGGTCACCCGCTCCGGGGTGCCCTCGACGACGATCTCGCAGCGGGTCGCGGCGCTGTGGCGCACGACGTTGGTGACCGCCTCGCGCACCACCCAGCCGAGCAGTGCCTCGGCCTGCGCGGGCAGCGGCGGCCCCGACTGGCGTACCACCGGCTCGACTTCGGCGGCGCTCAGCGCCGAGCGGGCCCGGTCGAGCTCGGTGGCGAGACTGCCCTCGCGGTAGCCGGTGACGGCCTCGCGTATCTCGGTGAGGGCCTGGCGGCCGACCGACTCGATGTCGGCGACCTGGCCGAGGGCCGCGTCCAGGTCGCGCGGGGCGATCCGGCGGGCGGCCTCGGACTTCACCACGATCACGGACAGGGTGTGGCCGAGCAGGTCGTGCAGATCGCGGGAGAAGCGCAGGCGCTCCTTCTCGACCGCGGTACGGGCCAACTCCTGCCGGGTGTCGCGCAGTTCGCGGACCGTCTCGGAGAGCGAGAGCAGCGCCGAGATCACCAGACCGGACAGGAACGTGCCGTACGCGATGGTCATGTTGTCCCAGGGGTCGCCGGTCTTGACCCCCGAGATCACCCCCACCGAACCGGCGAGCACGATGAGCACCACGCCCAGGCGCCGGTCCCGCACCGCCGCGCCGCAGGCCAGCGAGAGCAGCGGGAAGAAGAGGAGCCAGACGCCGCCGTAGCCGATGCCGACGGCGTAGGTGACGGCGGCGAGCCCGGCGAGCAGGACGAGCGTGGCCCGCTCCCCGCGCCGCTCCTTGTCCAGGGCGCGGAAGGCGACGTGCGCGTACAGGACGGCGAAGGCGACGACGCCGAGTCCGCCGAGCCAGGGTTCGGCGACCTTGCCCTTGGCCACCTCGACCGCCGCGCCGCTGCCCATCAGGAGCCACGGCAGGAAGGTGTAGCCGTTGGCGGGCGGGCCCGGGAACTCCTCGGCCTTCTCGCCGGGCGGAGGCAGCTTCGGCAGCAGTGATGGCATGGTCTTCTCCCCGTACTGGTGACTCATGAGCTCACCGGCCTCGTCGTCCGGCACTCACGCGGTCCGTGCGGACCGACGGTAGGAGACCACGGCGTACGCACCGAAGACCACCAGCCAGGCTGCCATCAGTGCGATGGTCGCCGCACCCGGGGCATGACCCTGCGAGGTGGCCCAGCCGAGGTCGGCGAAGCGGTGGGTCGGAGTGTACTCGGCGATCTTCCGCAGCCAGCAGGGGAAGGCCGAGACCGGGAACCACAGGCCGCCGAGGATCGCGAGCCCCATCAGGCAGGCCACGTTGACCACGCCGGTGGCCTGTGCGGACAGCCGGTAGCCGTTGCCGAGGCCGAGCATCGTGAACGGCAGCGCCCCGATCCACAGGAGCAGGGTGAGCGCGGCCCACTGCCAGGCGTCCAGGCGCACCCCGTTGATCAGCGCGCCGGACAGCAGCACCGCGAGGATGCCGGGCAGCACGGTCACCGAGCCGCTGATCGCGCGGCCGGTCACCACCCGCGTCGGCGGCAGCGGCGCGATCCGCAGCTGCCGCAGCCAGCCGATCGACTTGTCGGAGGCCACGCCGGTGCCGGTGCCGAGCGCCGCACCCAGCGCCCCGTAGGCCGCCATCCCGACCATGGAGGAGACCTTCCAGCCGGCGTCGCCGCTCTGGCCCCCGCCGATGTTGGTGAAGAGCAGGTACATCAGCACCGGCATGCCGATGCCGAAGGTCACGAAGGAGGCGTCACGGAGCGTGCGCCGCATCTCCAGCTTGATGTACTCGAACATCAGACGGTCTCGCTTTCGCGTGCGGTGAGGGAGAGGAAGGCGTCCTCCAGGCTTGCGGGGGCGACTTCAAGGCGGCGTACGGCGCCCATCGCGGCGAGCGCGACCACGGTCGCGTCCGAGTCGTCGCTGCGCAGCCGGGCCCGGTCGCCGTGCACCTCGACCGCGGCCACGCCCGGCAGCAGGGCGAGCCCCTCGGTCGGCATGCCCGCGAGGTCGAAGGAGACCAGGCTGCCGCCCGCCGCGCGCTTGATGGTCTCGCCGGGCCCGTCGGCGACGATCCGGCCCCGGTCGATGACGACGATGCGGTCGGCGTTGTCGTCGGCCTCTTCGAGGTAGTGGGTGGAGAACATCACCGTGTTGCCCCGGTCGGCGTACGTGCGCATCGACTCCCAGAACGCGCGCCGTGCCTCCACGTCGAGCGCGGCCGTCGGCTCGTCGAGCAGCAGCAGTTCGGGGTTGCCGACCAGCGCCATGGCGAACCGCACCCGCTGACTCTGGCCGCCGGAGAGCTTGTCGACCCGGCGGTCCGCGAACTCGGTGAGTCCCGCCAGCGCCAGCGCCTCGGCGACCGGCATCGGCTTCGGGTACATGCTGCCGATGAAGAACACCAGCTCGCGCACGGTCACCCGGGGGATCGGGCTGCCCTCCTGGAGCATCGCCCCGACCAGGCCCTCGCGCACCGCCCGTTCCGGGGTGCGGCCGAAGATCCGCACCTCGCCCGCGTCGGGCTCGTTCAGGCCGAGCAGCAGGCTGATGGTGGTGGACTTGCCGGCCCCGTTGCGGCCGAGCAGCGCCACGGTCTCGCCGCGCCCGATGGTCAGCTCGGCCCCGTCCACCGCGCGGAGCGCCCCGTAGGACTTGACCACCCCGCCGAAGCGGACCGCGGCGGCGCTCTGTGTCGTCATCTGCGTCATGCCCACCACGCTACGGAGCCGGACGGGCCCGCCCCAGATGCGGTTGTACGGAGCTGAGCAGGACAAATGTCCTGGGGTACCCCCGCCGAAAGTGTCATGGGGCGCCCCCTTCCGGTAATCTGACGTAGCGTCAGGAGCCTTCACAACGGCGGGGGTGTGCGCTATACCTGGGGGCCATCGGCCTAGAACGCGTTCTAGAAGGCGGACGGGTCCTCGGTCCGGTCCAGTACGACCTCGGTGCGGCCGACGGTGCGGACGGCCGCACCGAGGTCTTTTCCCGTGCCCGCACAACGCTCAAGGAGCAGCATCCTCATGCCCATTGATGCCGCGAAGGCGGTCGCCGCCGAGCCCCGGTCCACCGAGATCGCCTGGGACCACAAGGACGTACAGCTCTACCACCTGGGGCTCGGGGCGGGGCTCCCGGCCACCGACCCGGACGAGCTGCGCTACACCCTGGAGTCCCGGCTGCACGTGCTGCCCTCCTTCGCCACCGTCGCGGGCGCCGGCATGGGCGTGGTCGGCGGGCTCTCCGCGCCCGGCGTCGACGTGGACCTCGCTGCGGTGCTGCACGGCGGGCAGGCCATCACCCTGCACCGGCCGATCCCCGTACGGGGCAGGGCCACCTCGACCTCCAAGGTGGCCGCCGTCTACGACAAGGGCAAGGCCGCCATCCTGGTCCTGCGCACCGAGGCCGCCGACCAGGACGGCCCGTTGTGGACCAGTGACGCGCAGATCTTCGTGCGCGGCGAGGGCGGCTTCGGCGGGGACCGGGGGCCCTCCGCCCGTCCCGAGCGGCCCGACCGGGACGCGGACCACGTGGTCGAGCGCCCGGTGCGCGAGGAACAGGCGCTGCTCTACCGGCTCTCGGGGGACTGGAACCCGCTGCACGCCGACCCCGACTTCGCCAAGCTGGCCGGCTTCGACCGGCCGATCCTGCACGGCCTGTGCACGTACGGGATGACGCTCAAGGCCGTCGTGGACACCCTGCTCGGCGGCGACGTGACCCGGGTGCGCTCCTACGCCACCCGCTTCACCGGGGTCGTCTTCCCGGGCGAGACTCTGCGCATCCGGATGTGGTCGGACCCCGGCCGCGTCCAGGTGGCGGTGACGGCGGTGGAGCGGGACGAGGCGCCGGTCCTGGCCGACACGATCGTGGAACACAACTGAGCCTTCTTTTCCGGCACTTGAGGGGAGCCGCACCATGCGCGCAGCCGTACTGCACGAGATCGGCCAGGACAAGCTCGACGTGCTCGACGACGTGGAGGCGACCGGCTTCGGGCCGGGGAAGGTCAAGCTCCGCGTCCGCGCGACCGGGCTCTGTCACTCCGACCTCTCGGCGATGAGCGGCGTGCTGCCGCAGCCCGCGCCGTTCGTCCCCGGCCACGAGGGGGCCGGGGAGGTCATCGACGTCGGCGACGGAGTGACGGACCTCAAGCAGGGCGACCGGGTCCTGATGTGCTGGCTGCCCGCGTGCGGGACGTGCCCGTCCTGCAAGCGCGGCCAGACCCAGCTCTGCCTGGCGGGCTTCATGAACGCCGGGACCCCCAACTTCCGGCGGGCCGGCGGCGAGGTGTTCGGCTTCGCGGGCACCGGCACCTTCGCCGAGGAGGTCGTCGTCGCGGCGGGCTGCGCGGTGCCGATCCCCGACGACGTGCCGTACGAGATCGCCGCCCTGATCGGCTGCGGGGTGACCACCGGGCTCGGCGCGGCCATCAACACCGCCAAGGTGGAGGCGGGTTCGTCGGTCGCGGTCATCGGCTGCGGCGGGGTCGGCATCTCCACCATCCAGGGCGCCCGGGTGCAGGGCGCGGCGCAGATCGTCGCCGTCGACCCGGTCGCCTCGCGCCGTGAGGCGGCGCTCAGGTTCGGCGCCACGGAGGCGGTTGCGCCCGACGGGTTCGCCGACGCCAAGCAGCGCGTCACGGGGGGCGAGGGCTTCGACTACGTCTTCGAGGTGGTCGGCCGTTCCGTGACCGCCCGCACCGCGTACGAGAACACCCGGCGCGGCGGCACCCTGTGCGTGGTCGGCGCGGGCGCCATGGACGACTTCTTCCAGGTCAACATGTTCGAGCTGTTCTTCGACGAGAAGCGCATCCTGCCGTCCATGTACGGCGGCGGCGACGTCCTGCGCTCCTACGAACGGGCCATCGCGCTGTGGCGGGCGGGCCGCATCGACCTGGAGGGCCTGATCACCCACCGGGTGCGGCTCGCCGGGATCAACGACGCCCTCGACCAGATGCGCAGCGGCGAGGCCCTGCGCACCTGCATCGAGATCTGACCCGACCCGTCCGCACACCCCCTTGCGAGAGGATCAACCGGCATGGCAGCACTGCCACTTGAAGGCCTGTCCGCGATCGTCACCGGGGCCGGGCGCGGGCTCGGCCGGGCCGAGGCGCTCGAACTCGCCCGGCTCGGCGCGGCGGTCGTCGTCAACGACTTCGGGCAGCCCGGGCGCGACGGCTCCGGCCAGGCGTCGACGGGCCCCGCCGAGGAGGTCGCCGCCGAGATCAGGGCCGCGGGCGGGCAGGCCGTCGCCCACACCGGGGACGTGGCCGACCACCAGCAGGCCGGCGAACTGGTCCGGTTGGCGGTCGAGACCTACGGCAAGCTCGACATCCTGGTCAACAACGCGGGCATCCTGCGGGACCGGATGATCTTCTCGATGAGCGAGGCCGAGTGGGACTCGGTGATCCATGTGCACCTCAAGGGGCACTTCAACACCACCCACTTCGCCGCCGCGCACTGGCGCGAGCGCTCCAAGGCGGCGGGCGGCCCGGTGTACGGCCGGATCGTCAACACCTCGTCGGAGGCCTTCCTGGCCGGTTCGGCGGGCCAGCCCAACTACGCGGCGGCCAAGGGCGGCATTGTCGGCCTGACCACCTCCACCGCGCTCGCGCTCGGCAAGTACGGGGTCACCGCCAACGCGATCTGCCCGCGGGCCCGCACCCGCATGACCGAGGACGTCTTCCAGGGGTTCCAGGAGCCGGGGGAGGGGGAGCTCGACCCGCTGGCGCCCGAGCACGTCTCGCCCCTGGTCGGCTATCTGGCCTCGCCCGCCGCCGCCCGGGTCAACGGGCAGCTCCTGGTGGTGCACGGCGGCATGGTCGCGATCGTCGAACGGCCCAGGGTGGCCGCCCAGTTCGACACCGCGAAGGAGGTCTTCTCGTACCAGGAGCTCGACGAGCTGCTCTCCCCCTACTACGCGGACCGGCCCGCGGGCGAGACCTTCGCCGCGGCCGAGGTGCTCGGGCTCAAGCACGGCTGACCGCGGCCCGCGCACGACCGAGGCCCCCGGGGTGACCACCCCGGGGGCCTCGGCCCGTACGGCTGTCAGGCGTTGCTGCCCGCCGTCTCCTCGCGCCGGTGGCGTCCGTGGGCCGGCGCCGCCGTGTCCTCGGAGGCCGCGCCGCCCCGGTGCCTGCCGGCGCTGTCGGTCCCCGTCTCCTGCGGACGGGTGTCGGTCTGGTTGGACATGAGCTGTGGTCACCCCGTAGTCGTCTTCACGTGTCCCTCGTACAGGGCGCCGATTCTAACGATCTCCTGACAGCCGTCGACGGCCGGTCAGGGGTGCCTGCCCGAGCGGTACGGGCTTGGCCGCGGCGGGCCTGGCGGGCGGCGGCGGTGCGGCGGGCGGGTCCGGCGGCGCGGGCAGGTCGAGCACCGCGCACGGGCTCGCCTGCGTGACGTACGGAAGCCGCAGCACCCCCTCCGGGCGCCACACGCCCGCGCCCGTCAACCAGCCCTGCGGGGCGGCCAGTTGGTGCAGATGGCGGCCCGCCGGGCGCCAGACGCCGACCCAGGTGCCGCCCTCCGCGTCGATGCGCAGGGCCACAGCGCAGGACTCCGGCATCAGGACCTGGCCCGGCTGGATGGCGAACGGCGTCAGGGCCGCGTCCGCCAGGCGCAGGCATTCGGGGAAGCGCACCGGGAGCGCCGAGCCGAGCACGCCCCAGCCGAGCCGGTCCTGGCCCGGCGCGTTCGAGCGGATCATCAGCAGCCCGCTGTCGGCGTCCGCGAGCAGCAGCCGGTCGTCGCTGTCCTCGGTGATCTGGAGCAGCTCGGTGACCTCCCCGCCGCGCTCCAGGTCGACGGCCACCGCCTTGGTGCGGCCGTCCAGCTCCCGGTCGAGCGCGAGCATCCGGCCGGTCCGGTCCAGCCACACCCCGCCTGAGCAGCGCCCCTTGAGCCGGGCCACCAGCTCGGGCCCGAACGCGCCGCCCGCCACCAGCCACAGCGCCGTGCCGTCCGGGCCCGCCGCGAGCGCGTAGGCGCAGCTGCCGTCCGGGGACGGCGGAAGCAGGGTGAGCTCGCCCGCCGCCGCGTCGACGGCGCCCAGCTGCAGCTCGCCGGTCGCGGGGCCGGTGGGGTAGAGCAGCGCGAAGGAGTGCCGGTCGGCGATCCTGCGGTGGATGAGCACCCTGCCGTCCGCCATGGGCAGCACCCCCGCGTCCGGCTCCTCCGGCTGGTTGCCGGGCAGCGGCACCGCGTAGGGCTCGGGGCCGTCGAGCGTCCAGCGCTCCGGGAACCAGGCCCCCGCATCCGCGTCGCGCACCAGCCTCGCGGCGTACGAACCATTCGCGGTGATCGCGAACCCCGTACCTCTGACCGCGCCGTCCTCGGCAGCGGTCTCGATGGCCAAAGCCGTCATCAGATGGCTCACCTCCGGCCACCGAAGCTAGTTTTCGCACTTCCAGCCGAACAACACGAGACCACTCGCTTCACACCAAAGGGTGGCTGTCGGGCGATTCGCCTGTGTGCGGGGAGACGGGTGTGCAGGAACGGTTTATGTAAGGTTAGGCGTACCTAAGTCGCGCTGGCCGGATTCATCCGGCCGCCGCGCCCGCCGTCCGATTCCCGCTGTACAGGAGCCCCTGATGTCCCTACGCCGCCGCGGCACCGCCGCCGTAGCCCTCGCCGTGGCCGCCGGACTCTCCCTCGCGGCGTGCGGAAGCGGCGACGGCGGGAACGCCGGAGACACAGCCTCCGCCCCGGCCTCGGGGAAGGCGGACGCGGGCGGCAAGAAGTCCGTCGCCCAGGGCGGCAAGGACTTCGCGGCCGCCGCCGAGAAGACCGCGGCCCTGGGGACCGACGCCCGGGCCGGCCAGTTCCCGCGCACCGTGCGGCACGCCATGGGTGCCACCGAGATCAAGGCCCGGCCCGAGCGCGTCGTCGTCCTGGACGTCGGCGAGTTCGACAACGCCGTCTCGCTCGGCGTGCAGCCGGTCGGCTACGCCCCCACCGAGGGCGACGAGGGCATCCCCAGCTACCTCGAGAAGGGCGCGGGCGACCCGAAGAACGTCGGCACGATCAACAGCCTCAACCTGGAGGCCATCGCCGCGCTGAAGCCGGACCTGATCCTGGGCAGCCAGCTGCGCGCCGCCGACAAGTACAAGGAACTCTCCAAGATCGCCCCCACGGTCTTCTCGATCCGCCCCGGCTTCCCGTGGAAGCAGAACTACCTGCTGAACGCCGCCGCCCTGGACAAGACCGCCGAGGCGAAGGCGAAGCTCGCCGCGTACGAGACCAAGGCGAAGCGGCTCGGAGGCGACCTCGGCGCGAACAGGCCGACCGTCACGATGCTCCGCTACATGCCGGGCAAGGTCCGCCTGTACGCGAAGGCCTCCTTCATCGGCACGATCCTGGACGACGCCGGCATCCCGCGACCCAAGAACCAGCATGCCGTCGACCTGGCGACCGAGGTCGGCCCGGAGACCATCGACCGGGCCGACGCCGACTGGATCTTCACCGGGGTCTACGGCGACCCGAAGAAGTCCAAGCGGGACAGCGCCGAGTCGAACCCGCTGTGGAAGAACCTGAAGGCCGTCAAGGCCGGGCAGGCCAGGGACGTCAAGGACGAGACCTGGTACCTGGGGCTCGGCGTCACCGCCGCCGACTCCGTCCTGGACGACCTGCGCGGCTTCCTCGTCAAGAAGTAGCCCCCGGCGGCCGACCGGCGGGGTGCGCGGCGCAGGTAACCTGTCTCCGTGCCCCGTCTGTCTGAAGTCATCGCCGAGCTCGACGCCCTCTGGCCGCCCGAGCGGGCCGAGGGGTGGGACGCCGTAGGCACCGTCTGCGGCGACCCGGACGCCGAGGTGCACCGGGTCCTGTTCGCCGTCGACCCCGTCCAGGAGATCGCCGACGAGGCGCTGAAACTGGGCGCCGACCTGATCGTCACCCACCACCCCCTCTACCTGCGCGGCACCACCACGGTCGCCGCCGGGCACTTCAAGGGCCGCGTGGTGCACACCCTGATCAAGCACGACATCGCGCTGCACGTCGCGCACACCAACGCCGACACCGCCGACCCGGGGGTGAGCGACGCCCTCGCGGGCGCGCTCGACCTCCGCGTCGTCGGGCCCCTGGTGCCCGACGCCACCGACCCGACGGGCCGCCGTGGCCTCGGCCGGGTCTGCGAGCTCGACCACCCGATGACGCTGCGCGCGTTCGGCGCGCACGCCGCCGCCCGGCTGCCCGCCACCTCGCAGGGCGTCCGCGTCGCGGGCGACCCCGACGCGCTGGTCAGCACCGTCGCGGTCAGCGGCGGCTCCGGCGACAGCCTCTTCGACGCCGTACGCGCCTCGGGGGCCGACGCCTTCCTCACCGCCGACCTGCGCCACCACCCGGTGTCGGAGGCCGTGCAGCACTCGCCGCTGGGTCTGGTCGACGCCGCGCACTGGGCCACCGAGTGGCCCTGGTGCGAGCAGGCCGCCGCCCAGCTCGACGAGATCTCCGACCGCCACGGCTGGGACCTCAGGGTCCACGTCTCGAAGACGGTCACCGACCCGTGGTCCGCCCACCACACCTCCCCTTCTATTGATGGAGCCCCCAACTGAACGCCGCGCCCGCCGACCAGATCCGACTCCTCGACGTACAGGCGCTGGACGTCCGCCTGTCGCAGCTCGCCCACCGGCGGAAGTCGCTGCCCGAGCACGCCGAGATCGAATCGCTCAACAAGGACCTCGTCCAGCTGCGTGACCTCCTGGTCGCCTCGCAGACCGAGGAGAGCGACACCGCCCGCGAGCAGACCAAGGCCGAGCAGGACGTGGACCAGGTGCGCCAGCGCGCCGCCCGCGACCAGCAGCGCCTCGACTCCGGCGCCGTCTCCTCGCCCAAGGACCTGGAGAGCCTTCAGCGCGAGATCGCCTCGCTCGCCAAGCGCCAGGCCGACCTGGAGGACGTCGTCCTGGAGGTCATGGAGCGCCGCGAGTCCGCGCAGGAGCGCGCCGCCGAGCTGACCGAGCGCGTCTCCTCCGTGCAGGCCAAGGCCGACGACGCCACCGCCCGCCGCGACGCCGCGCTCGCCGAGCTCGACGCCGAGGCCGCCTCGGTGACCAAGGAGCGCGAGATCGTCGCCGGGTCCGTCCCGGCCGACCTCCTCAAGCTCTACGACAAGCTGCGCGAGCAGCAGGGCGGCGTGGGAGCGGCCCGCCTCTACCAGCGCCGCTGCGAGGGCTGCCGCCTGGAGCTCAACATCACCGAGGTCAATGAGGTCAAGGCGGCCGCTCCCGACACGGTCCTGCGCTGCGAGAACTGCCGCCGCATCCTGGTGCGCACCTCGGAATCGGGTCTGTAAGTGCCGTCCGCTGGGCGCCAGTTCGTCGTCGAGGCCGACGGCGGCTCCCGGGGCAACCCGGGTCCCGCCGGTTACGGAGCGGTCGTCCTCGACCCGGTGACCGGCGAGACGCTCGCCGAGACCGCCGAGTTCATCGGCGTCGCCACCAACAACGTCGCCGAGTACAAGGGGCTGATCGCGGGCCTGCGGGCCGCGCGGGAGCTCGACCCGGCGGCGCGGGTGCGGGTCCGCATGGACTCCAAGCTCGTCGTCGAGCAGATGTCGGGCCGCTGGAGGATCAAGCACCCCGACATGAGGCCGCTCGCGGCCGAGGCGGCGCGCGTCCTGCCGTCCGCGCAGGTGTCGTACGAGTGGATCCCGCGCGAGCGCAACAAGCATGCCGACCGGCTCGCCAACGAGGCGATGGACGCGGGCGGGCGGGGCCGGCGCTGGGAGCCCTCGGCGTCCACGGCCGACCTCTCCGCCTCGGCCGACGCGACTGCGGCCCGGGTCGTCGGGGACCACGCGGCGGGCGCGGCCAGGGCGCGGGCGGCGCTCGCGGGCGCGGCGGCGTCGAGCGCTCCGGCTGCCGCGGGCGTGTCGGTCGCGGCCTCGGCGGCCCCGACCCCTTCGGCGTCAACTCCCGTACCGGGCAAGCCGGTTGAGGACGCGCCGACCGTCGGCTGGGGGGCGTCCGCAGATCTGGGGGCGCCCGCCACGTTCGTGCTGCTCCGGCACGGCGAGACGGCGCTCACGCCTCAGAAGCGGTTCTCCGGCAGCGGCGGATCCGACCCCGAGCTGTCGGCCGTCGGGCGCGGCCAGGCCGAGCGGGCCGCCGCCGCCCTCGCCGAGCGCGGCACCGTCGAGGCCGTCGTCTCGTCCCCGCTGCGGCGGTGCCGCGAGACCGCCGCGACCGTGGCGGCCCGCCTCGGGCTCGACGTCCACATCGAAGAGGGCCTGCGCGAGACGGACTTCGGGGCGTGGGAGGGGCTCACCTTCGCCGAGGTGCGCGAGCGGTACGCGGACGACCTGGACGCCTGGCTCGGCTCCGCGAAGGCGGCTCCGACGGGGGGTGGCGAGAGCTTCGCGACGGTGGCCCGCCGGGTCGCGGCGGCCCGCGACCGGCTGATCACCGCGTACCCCCGGCGCACGGTGCTCGCGGTGACCCATGTGACCCCGATCAAGACCCTGGTCAGGCTGGCCCTGGGGGCGCCGCCGGAGTCCCTGTTCCGGATGGAGCTCTCCGCCGCGTCGATGTCGGTGGTGGCGTATTACGGGGACGGGAATGCGTCTGTGCGGGGTTTGAACGATACGGGGCACCTGCGGTAGCTCTGGGGGCTTCGGGGTGCGGGGCGGTTGTGCTTGTGCGCAGTTCCCCGCGCCCCTTCAACCCGCTTTCGCCTGCGGGTTGTTGGTGGCTGGTCGCGCAGTTCCCCGCGCCCCTTAACCCTCTTGTGTCTGCGGGTCGTGCGTGGTTGGTCGCGCAGTTCCTCGCGCCCCTGACCCCCTTGTGTCTGCGGGTTGGTGGTGGCTGGTTGCGCAGTTCCTCGCGCCCCTGACCCCCTTGTGTCTGCGGGTTGGTGGTGGCTGGTTGCGCAGTTCCTCGCGCCCCTGACCCGTTGCGTGGTTCCTCGGGTTTCTTCAAGGGGTTCGCAGGGTTGAGGCCTTGCGGGCCAGGGATTTTATTCTTGGCCAGTCCCGGGTGGCCAGGGCGTCCGGGGGGAGCATCCAGGTGCCGCCCACGCAGGCCACGTTCGGCAGGGCCAGGTAGGCGGGGGCCGAGGTCGGGGAGATGCCGCCGGTCGGGCAGAAGCGGGCCGCGGGCAGCGGCGACGCGAGGGACTTGAGGTAGGCCGTGCCGCCCGCCGCCTCGGCCGGGAAGAACTTCATCTCGCTGACGCCCTCTTCGAGCAGCGCCACGACTTCCGACGCCGTCGAGACCCCCGGCAGGAACGGCACGCCCGACGCCTTCATCGCGGCGAGCAGGTCGCGGGTCCAGCCGGGGCTCACCAGGAAGCGGGCCCCCGCGTCCACCGCGTCGGCGACATGGCCCGGCGATATCACCGTGCCCGCCCCGATCACCGCGTCCGGCACCTGCGCCGCCACGGCCCGGATCGCGTCCAGGGCGGCGGGCGTGCGCAGGGTGACCTCGATCGCCGGGAGTCCGCCCGCCACCAGCGCCCGCGCGAGCGGCACGGCGTCGGCGGCGTCGTCGAGGACCACGACGGGGATCACGGGGGCGAGATCCAGGACGGAGGCGGCAGGGGAGGGCGCGGCGGCGGGCGTCATGCGCCCATCCTGCCGGGGGTGTGTGGAGTGTGCAACGCCCGTTGCGCATGCTGCAACAGGGATGCTCCGGGTCAGTGGATCTGGGTCACGACCACGTCCAGCGCCCAGGCGCGGCCCGGCTTGGCGGGGGCCTCGGCCTCCACGACGTACCCGAGGCCGCGCAGGGCCTCGACCAGTTCGGCCGGGTCGGCGGGGACGGCGCCGGCGGTGAGCAGGTCGCGCACGATGCGGCCCTTCGTCGCCTTGTTGAAGTGGCTGACGACCGAGCGCTTCTCCACGCCGTCGACGATCTGCGCGTGCAGCACCCGGACCGTCGCCGTCCGGCCCGCGACGGCGCCCTTCGGCTTCCAGGCGGCGGCGTACGCGGCGGAGCGCAGGTCGAGGACGAGGCCCTCGCCCGCGGCCTCGGTCATGACCGGGTCCATCACACCCCGCCAGTACGGCCCGAGCGCCCCGAGGCCCGGCAGCTTCACGCCCATCGAGCAGCGGTAGGAGGGAATCCGGTCGCCGGTGCGGACGGCGCCCCACAGCCCCGAGAAGACGAGCAGCGACTTCGCGGCACGGCGCTTGGCGGCCGCGTCGAGGGAGGCGAGGTCGAGGGCGTCGTACAGCACGCCGGTGTAGATCTCCCCGGCCGGGCGGGTGCCCGCGGTCCGCAGCTCGACGTTCTTGGCGACCTCGCCGCGCAGCCCCTCGCTGAGCCCGAGCACCTCGCGGGCCTTCTCCTCGTCCGCGGCGCACAGCTCGACGAGCTCGTCGAGGACGGCCGCGCGTGCCGCGGCGAGCCCGGGCAGGGACAGCGACTCCGCCTTCAGGGGCGCCCCGCGCCCCGACGCGGCCTTTCCTTCGGAGGGCGGCAACAGCACCAGCACGGCGATTCTCCTTCTTGTACGTACGGGGAGGGGGTGCGGCCCCTCGCGCCAGCGTACGGGGTGGCCGGGGGCGATCCCGCCGGTGCTCGTGCGCCCGGGAGCCGGAACCGGCCGCGCTCCGGGCGCCCGGGGGCGGGAGCCGGGCAGCCACGACATGCCCCGCCCCCGGCCCGCCCCTAGGCTCGATGGCATGCCCCGCCGCCACCTCCACGTGACCGGCGCAGCACAGGCCCCGCTGCGCGCCGCGCTCACCGCACTGCGTACGACGCTGGACGTCCCCGGCGACTTCCCGGCCGACGTGCTCGCCGAGGCGGAGCGCGCCGCACGCGATCCGCGCCTGCCCGCGTACGACGCGACCGGCATCGAGCTCTTCACCATCGACCCGCCCGCCTCCACCGACCTCGACCAGGCGATGCACCTCGAACGCCGGGCGGGCGGGGGATACCGGGTGCACTACGCCATCGCGGACGTCGCCGCGTTCGTCACCCCCGGCGGCGCCCTGGACGCCGAGGCCCACCGCCGCGTGACCACCCTCTACTTCCCGGACGAGAAGAGTCCGCTGCATCCCGCGCAGCTCTCCGAAGGCGCCGCGAGCCTGCTGCCCGACCGGACCCGCCCCGCCCTGCTCTGGCGGATCGACCTGGACGCGGACGGCGTGACGACGGCCACCGACGTGCGCCGCGCCCTGGTCCGCAGCCGCGCCAAACTCGACTACGAGGGCGTCCAGAAGCAGATCGACACCGGCACCGCGCCCGAGTCCCTCGCCCTGCTCCGCGACATCGGCACCCTGCGCGAGCGGCAGGAGGTCGCCCGCGGCGGCATCTCGCTCAACGTCCCCGAGCAGGAGATCGTCGAGCACGACCACCGCTACGACCTCACCTACCGGGCCCCGACGGCCGCCGACGGCTGGAACGCCCAGATCTCCCTCCTCACCGGCATGGCCGGAGCCCAGCTGATGCTGGCGTCCGGCACCGGCATCCTGCGCACCCTGCCCAGCGCCCCGGACGGCGCGGTCGCCCGGCTGCGCCGCTCGGCCCGCGCACTGGGCATCGACTGGCCCCACCACGTCCCGTACGCGGCGGTCGTGCGCTCGCTCGACCCGCGCGAGCCGCACCACGCGGCCTTCCTCCAGGAGTGCACGACGCTGCTGCGCGGCGCCGGATACACCGTGTTCACCGGCGGCGCCGCGCCCGAACTCGCCGTGCACGCCGCGGTGGCCGCCCCCTACACGCACTGCACGGCGCCGCTGCGCCGCCTCGTGGACCGGTACGCCGGTGAGCTGTGCCTGGCGGCGGTCGCCGGCCAGGACCCGCCCGACTGGGTGGCGGCCGCGCTCGAAGAGCTCCCCAAGGAGATGGCTCAGGGCACGAGCCGGGCCAACACCGTGGAGCGCGAGTGCGTGGACATCGTGGAGGCGGCGCTGCTCAAGGACCGCGTGGGCGAGCTCTTCGACGCGACGGTCGTCGACGTGAAGGAGCGGCAACCGGCCGTCGGCACCGTCCACTTGACCGACCCCGCGGTGGTGGCCCGTGTCGAGGGCGGCACGGAGCCGCTCCCGCTCGGCGAGCGCGTGCGGGTCCGTCTCACGCGGGCCGACCCCGGCACCGCCAAGGTCCTGTTCGCGCCCGCGTGAGACGGCCCGGCCGCTACGGGCGGGTGAGCGCCGCCGTCAGCGCTCTGGCCAGGTCCCCCGACGCGTCCGCGTGGAAGCGTACGACCGTCACCTCGCGCCGCTGTCCCAGGAGCGGTACGTGGGTGACGGGTGCGGTCAGCTCCACCGTCAGGGAGGTCTGGGAGCCGACGGCCAGTTCCAGGACCTCCCGCGGCCCCGCTCCGCCCGCGCCCTGGAATTTCAGCTCCCGCCGGACGCGGGCGATCCGGTCCAGCGGGACGACCAGGTCCACCCGCACGCCCTGGCGCAGCCGCAGCGCGTCAGGGGTCAGCACGTGCGGCCGGGTCACGGCCGTGGCCTGCATGCCGAGGATCCAGACGACCGTGTACAGATCGAGGACCAGCAGCACCGCGTGCACCACCGGCCAGTCGCGGACCAGGAAGGACACCCCGACCGTCTCCACGACGCAGACGAACGCGAGCCCGTACACCGTCGCCGCCTGCGGGCCCGCGTACCCGAACGCCCGGTCCAGAGGCCCCACTTGATGCCTTCGCCGGGTCAGCCACAGCCCGAAGCAGGCGAGCACCCGGGCCTCGTGCGCGAGCAGGCGGCGCGCCACGCCCGGCCGGAGCTCGTGCGTCATCGCTCAGCACCGCCCTTCTCGGCGGCCCGCAGCATCGCCCGCCGCACCGCCTCCGCCTGCGCGGGCGCGAAGTCGGCGAAGAAGGCCTTGAGGAAACCCTGGTCCGGCGGCGCCGGGTGCGCCGCGATCTCCGCGGTCAGCTCGGGCGGAAGGCAGTCGGCGAGCGCCCGCGCCGCCGTGTCCACGCGGGGGTCGGCGAGGTCGGCGTCCACCAGGTCGTCGAGCAGCGCGTACACCTCGTGGGCGCGCTCGGCGGCGCCCGGCGCCGCGGCCACGGCCCGTACGGCCGCCCTCAGCCGGGCCCGCTCCTCGGGGGCCGCGGCGGTCTCCAGGAGGCCGAGCAGCTCGCGGTCCTTGGCGGCCATCGCGGAGGCGGCCGGTGGCGTCCCCAACTCCGCGAAGAGATCGGCCAGTTCCGGCGAGAGCTCGTCGTCGGTGGTCAGGCGGCCGTCCCGGGCCCGCGCCAGCAGCGTGCCCAGACGGGCCCGCCGGGCCCGGATCTCCGCCTCCTGGCGGGCCAGGTCCGTGTCCAACTCGGCCAGCACTTCGGCCAGTTCGTGCCCGGCGTCGTCGGCGATCACGTCCCGCACCTCGTCGAGGCCGAGCCCCAGCTCGGTCAGGCGCCGGATCCGGGCGAGCGCGACGGCGTCCCGCACCGTGTACTGCCGGTAGCCGTTGGCCAGCCGGGCCGGTTCGGGCAGCAGGCCGAGGTGGTGGTAGTGCCGGACGGCCCGCGTGGTCACCCCTACCAGCGCGGCGATCTCCGAGATCCGCATGGCGTTCATTAGAAACGTTGACGCCGCGGCAGGGTCAAGCCGAGCTCCGGGCCCGGGGCCTCGGCCCTTCCGGCATCGCGCGCCGGGTAGCATGGTCAGCACGGCAGACGAGCCGGGCGGACGGCCGCGTGGAGATCCATCGGATCTTCCCGAGGAACGTCCGGGCTCCACAAGGCAGGGTGGTGGCTAACGGCCACCCGGGGTGACCCGCGGGACAGTGCCACAGAAAACAGACCGCCGGGGACCTCGGTCCTCGGTAAGGGTGAAACGGTGGTGTAAGAGACCACCAGCGCCTGAGGTGACTCAGGCGGCTAGGTAAACCCCACCCGGAGCAAGGTCAAGAGGGAGCACCTCGGTGCTTCTGCGCGGACGTTCGAGGGCAGCCTGCCCGAGTCCGCGGGTAGACCGCACGAGGCCGGCGGCAACGCCGGTCCTAGATGGATGGCCGTCGCCCCGACGACCGCGAGGTCCCGGGGCACAGAACCCGGCGTACAGCCCGACTCGTCTGCCCTCGGGGCCCTGACCAGGCAAAAACCACCTGGTCGGGGCCTTGGTGCGTCTGGCTGGAGTGCCCGCCTGTACCTGCGGTTTCCTGGGAGTTTCCGGGTGATTGTGCACGGGGTGTGCACGCTGGCCGGTGCGCGGGCTTTGCCCTCGGGCTCTACATGCCTCGCCTGGTAGGAGTCCTCGGCCGGGCCGCCCGAGCGGGAGGCACCCCAGTTGGACCAGGACGCCAACCCCGCCGGGCACATCTACGTGAGCACGGACAACCTGGTCCTCGCACAACAGCGTGTTCACTTGGCCGATGGCCAGGAGGCCTGTTTCGGATCCGGAGTGAATCCGAGGGCGTCCACGGCCCAGCGGCATGCGTCTTCATGCAATGCCCCTGTGGGGAGCCTGGCCCCTACATCGCACTCAGCTCAATACCGGCTCCCCGACGGGCGCGGCCACCTGAATTGGGAACAGTCCCTGCACTCCCACCCCGTTGCTCCCGTGCCCGGCTGGCAATGGCGCCGATTCCGGTGCTGCCGCACGACAGACGACGGCCTTTTTTACGGCGGCGTCGCGGGCTTCGTTCCCGAGGTGCAGTGCGGCGGCGAGGATATGGACGCCGAGCAAGGGCGGGACGGCGTTGCCGATCTGTTGGGGAATGTCTTTCCCCCGCCACGGATAGTCTTTGGGAAAGGTCTGCAGCTGACCGGCCTCGGGGTCCTCGAAACGGGGGTAGATGTCGGGGAGGTCCGGAAGCCCTACTTTGTTTCTGCGGATTCTTCCGGTGACGGTGAAGGCTGGCTCATCGTGTTGCCGCTTGCCGCGTGCCTTGGGATCCCCTCCGGTGCCATAGTTGGAGATGACTTCGAAGGGTGCCAGACGATCAAGCACGTCGACCATCGTCACGTAGGGTCGCCTGTTCTCCTCTTCCGGTGTGAGTTTTTTGCGGAACGGGCGATGAGTCTTCTCCGGCAGCATGGCTGGCCCTGTGCCTTTCAACCGGGCGATCAAGACCGCTCGTTTGCGGGTTTGCGGTACCCCGTACTCCTCCGCACGCAACACACCGGTGACGGCCGTATAGCCCTTGCGCTTCAGGATCTCGGCATAGGCTTCCCACAACGGCCTCACGGTGGTGACCTGTTCGAGCACGATTGCTTCGTACGGCCGCTCTTCCTCCAGGGCGGTCAGCACCCACCGAAGCGGTTCGAGTACCAGGCCAGTACGGCCCTTGTCTCCCGGGGTCCTTGCGAGCCTGTCCAGCTCGGCTTCGACCTTTTCCTTCTTGTTCTTGCCGCCGTCGGCCATGAGATTGGCCAGCTCGAGTACCTGCTTGAGTGCCCGGCGTCCGGCGCCTCCGTCGCGCCCACCCGCGACCGTGTAGGTCTGACAGGGAGGACCGCCAGCCAGAACCCTCGCCTCTGGAAAGTCGACCGGACTGAAATTCTTCACGTCGCCGGATTCGGTGGCCATACCCGCCGCTTTGCGCGTTGCGCAGGCGTCGGTGTCCAATTCGATGCCGATGGAGGGGATCCCTAGCCAGCCAGCAGCCACGTCTAGTCCGCCGGGACCGGCGAAGAGATCCACAATCTGGCGGTCGTGCACGTAGTCTCCAGGCGGTCTGTGGTCTGCGGTGGCGGTCACAAGGGGGTCGCGAACGTGGCTGCCCCGCTGCCTACCTCCAAGGGATCACCGTCGTCGATCCGACAGGATAACCCCTGCCAGGTTGCTAGCCACCTGGCAGGGGAGGCGATGCCGAGCCGACACAAGTACCCGGCGGTGATATGCCGTCCGGCTCCGGAGCTTCACAAGCAGGCAAAGCGAGCGGTCGCCGAGGTCAGCTCAGATATGAACGCCCACCTCATCGGGTTTTTGCGATGGCTCGTCGGGAAAACTGACGAACCGTCCTCGCGTCCGGCGACCCACGAGAAGCGCCGACCGCCGACTGAGGCCCCTGCGCGAGCTCCAGGTCCGGATGGCGGCTGAGGGCATCAGGAGGTTGGCACGTGATCATGCCAACCTCCCCTTCTCGATCAGGTCGCGCATGGCATCCTCGGCGCGTCGCAGCACGATGCCGCCGTCGCCATGGCTGGCCACCACCGAGGTTCAGGAGAGAGTTCGGCTTCGGCGAGAAGCCCAAGGGGGAGCTCGACACGGCCGTGCTCGTCGATCTTGATTTGTGCCGGTTCGCGAACCATACCGCACAGTCTGTCAGGCCTGGCCGTCGAGCGAGGTTGAACCATCAGGAGCGGCGTGGGCGCCGAGGCGGCGAGCACTCCTGCGCTCAGCTTGGGCGTTCTCGATCTCTTGGCTCAGCCGGTCGTAGACTTCACATACTCGTCGTGCGGCGGCGATCGCGCCGGCGATTCGTCTCGACTTTGTCCGCCCAGTAGGTTTTGTTGGTAGACGCCAGGGTGTGGTGTTCCGGGCAGCCGTGCCAGTAACAGCCGTCCATAAAAACATCCAGCCGAACCCGGGTGAAGACCAGGTCGGCGGTGCGCCTGACTTTCGGCAGCGGTCGTGTCGACACCTTGTATCGAAGGCCCAAGGCGTGGACGGCGCTCCGGAGGGCCCGCTCGGGTTTCGTGTCTTGTCGGACCGCATCATCGCCTGCGTCGCGGGCGATGATGCCCAGGACGCTTGCCATCTTTGCGAAGCGTTGGACTCTTGCGCATGACTCTTGGGAGGAGTGGTGGGACGGGGTGGCACCGGCTGAGTTCGACTAGTGCGTTTGTAGCGGTGCCGGTACACGAGGATACTCGTTCGAGTCGGTGAACGCAGATGCGAGTCGGTGGCGGGCTTCGTAAATCTACCGGAGGTAGGTGTGTCGCGGAATCCCAGCCACTGTCGCTTCGGATTCGCTTGGTGATCTCTTTGAAAAATTCCTAAGCAGCCGAATATCCGATCTTCCTGGAGGCGGGGAGCCGCGGCTTGTGCCGAAATAGGAGGTGGCACGGTTCGATCAACCAGTGTGGCGTACCAACAAGGATTTTGGGATATTCGACAGAATTGTGGGTTCTTCGGGGCCACGGTAGGCGAGGTGAAGATCCTCGCGGGCGCGTGTACACAGCACGAAAAGTTGAAGGCGAGCGCCCACGCTAGTCGGATCCTCTGAATATGCGTCCAAGTCCGGAACGAAGACACTGTCGAACTCCAAGCCCTTCATGCTGGCCGTGGTCACAATCCGGATCGGACGGGTTGAGAAGTTGATAGTGTCCCGGTAGCGATCGTCGTGGGCATATGCCTGGGTGTACTTCGCCAGACCGAGGCGTGTGAGTCTGCTCTGGACGTCCCGCAGTAGTCTTGTCGACTTGCAAATGATGCCGATGCTTCGCTCCGGGTGGTTTTTGAAGCATTCGGCCACCCCGGCGAGGACGTGTTCCACGCATTCGACCTTCAGGACGGTGGGAGTGGGACCGACGCGCGTCGGCAAGGGCATCGTTTCCCGCAGCTCCTTTCGAAATTCTGCCGCCAAGAGCGCAATCTGCCGACTGCACCGACGGTTCTCCCGCAGCACGAGCAAATCGTCCTGTACGCCCAGGAATCTTCCTATCTCGGACAGGCTGCTCTCTTCGTCGTCGATCCGCTGGTTCTCGTCTGCGAACACGGTGACGCCGACGCCGAGGATGTGACACAACTGGTAGAAGGCGACGGGCAGATTCTGACCCTCGTCGATCACCAGGTGCGCGTTCGATCTCACCCTCTGCCTGACGCAGTCTCGCTGCATTCCGATCCAGTCGTAGCTCCAAGCATCTTCGCCAGTAAGCGGGGGATCCGTCCGGAAACGCCTGTGCCAGAAGCCCCTGATCCATCGATGGTAGGTGGTGACGTTTAGGGCCTCCGTGAGTTCTGGTGCCAATTGTGCAAGGTACTGATGCAGCAGATTGGAGCGCGTGAAGAGAGATACGTCGCGCCCGGCAACTGTCAACGCCCAGGCTCGGTAGACGGCCATCACAGTCTTTCCGGCGCCAGGTGCCCCAGTAACGACGCGGCTTCCGTGGAACGGAAGGTCGACGACTGCCCCTTGCTCGGTTTCGAGGTCGAGGAGAGAAGGGATCTTCATGGCACATCGATGGCTCTGGCCGACTCCTCGAGTGCTGCTTGAACGACTCCGCGAAAGAACCCTGGTACCTCGCCGTCGCCAATCAACAGTGTTCTGTCCAAGAGGGAGTTGTCGATCTCGCAGCACGTCTCGGGAAGAAGCGTGCAGGCATGGCAGGCGGCACGGTTGAGGTTGGCCAGAGACCTGCCGGTCGAGTCGGCGCACAGTGGGTCCTGGGAGCACCACTGAGCAGATTCGAGTAGCCGGATCAAAGTCTCGGTTAGGTTCGGCGGCTGCCCTTGGCGTACGAGTCCACCCAGCGTCCCCTCGGCGTCCCCGGCGGCAGTGTAGATGAACACGCCAGCCTGCGGCGGAAGTTCGCTGCCCTGCGGGTGACTTCGAGCGTACACACGTTCTCGTAGGGAGGCTGTGTTATACCCGCTGTCATATGACAGTTGGCGGATGAATTGATGGGCCAGCGTGTGCAGCATCACGAATCTCGGGAGCAGGTTCGGACCCGTCTTTTCCCTGAGGCGGTCGGCCTTGAAGGAGGCATCCATGTTGCGCATGATGCGTCGTGTCCAGCCACGCACTGACTCGAGCCTCTCCCAGGCGCTGAGGTGTTGCTCGTCGACGGCGATGAAGATTCCTTCGCCGTAGGTCTCGATGGCAGGCAGCCATCGGGCCCGGGTCTGTGTGTTGACCGACACGACGCGCCCGCCCTCGCCCTCTTCGTCGTCACCTGAGCTGGGCTCGTACCGTGAGAATCCCTGGAGCGCACGCACCTCGCGTACCCGGTCGGCGACGACCACGCCGGTTATCCTCGCGGCCAGCTCTTGCATGGAGCCGGGGTCGCCGTGGCCGATCCCGAGTTGGGTCCGGCGCACGGAGAACGTCTCGGAATCGGCGACGGATTCCGGTGCGGAGAATGCCGCCCACTCGGCGATACTGAGATCCTCGTCCGGATCGGCAACAGATGACATCGACGCTGCTTCGTCGGCATGGCGGTGTCGCACAGTCTCCACGAACTCCTCTGTGACCCCACACTGGTTGGCGATCACAGCTCTGTAGGAGTCGGAGATCGGGCTGCCGTACTCGTTGTTGAAGTCTGGCCACAGAGAGTGGTTGACGAGCTTCTGGGTCGACTCATCTTCCTCGGACAGGCCCGCCGGCGCCGGGATGTCGATCGCTGAGTGGGTGATAGGGAAGTACACGTTGGAAGCCCCTCGCTGTACCGCTTGTGGTGTTTCCTCGCAGGGATCCACTTCGTCGGTCTCGTATTGCCAGGGGTGCGTTCCCGCGCACTCCACGCCTGTCTGCTTGAGGATGTTCTTCTGGCTGATTCCTGCCAGATTTCGACCGGCTCGGCAAACGGCACAGACGACCCGCAGCGCCTCCAACCCTGACGACTCGGGAGTGGCGAGGAACCGGAGCCGGCGAACCTGGCATTGGCGCTGAGCGTGGCCCTCGCTCCTGGAGTGGGCCCATCTACGCCAGTCGATGTCGGCCATGTGGCCTGCCCTGCACACCTGAATGAAACGCATCGGGGCCAGCTGAGGCTTTCCGGCGCAGCGCCCGCAGGTCGGCTGCTTGTCCCGTAGCTCGCGATCCAGGCGCCAGAACTCCATTTCCCTGCACTGAGGGCAGAACAGCCACTTGGGAAACCGTACATAGGAGGGCCCGCTGCGGCTTGCGTAGGCGGCCTTCCCGGAGGGGATGACGGGGGCCGACCGGAAGCCTTCGACCCCCAACTTCCTCGCGAGCCGTGGTGAATCCACCCGCTCGGCGTTCGCTGCCCAACTACGGATGTCGGCGGCTACGAACGATTCGCCCCGCAGATCGAGGATTCCACCGACGCCGAACGGGACGATGGTCTGCGACCTTCGAACCTTGCGACGAATGTCCTTCACGGCCCTCATGTTCCTTTCACGCTGACGAGGCACTCGCGGTCGACGTTGCGCATCGACTGCGGCGTCTGCCACAGGCCACCCTGTTTGCCGAAGTCGGTGAGAAGCGACGGGTGCAGTCGTCCCTGGGGCTGGTAGTAGAGACGGCTGCCCTCGCCGCGCGCGATCTCAGCCTCCTGCATCCAGGCTTCGATCAGCGAGTCCAACTGCTCGGCTGCGGCGCTTGCTTCTACCAGATCGGCTCGCTGCGCGTGATCCACCACGAGGTCGCGGATCCGGGCGACTTCATCCGCGTGATCGAGGATGTCTCCGGCCTTGTTCTCCGCGTCCAGCCCGATTCGGTGCCGCACAAGGATGGTCAGCACCGCGTGTAGAGCCCGCTTGCGCGAGGGCATGGACCACGGTGTGACGCTGGTCGGTTCGACATGTCGATAGAGCGAGCGGTGATACACGCCGAACGACTCATAGTGTGATCGGTCACGCGGTTTGGTCGAACGGAAGAGCGTGATGATCAGCCCCGGTACGTGACGACGACCTACGCGGCTTGTGGCTTGGATGTATTCCGAAGTGGTCTTGGGCTGCCCGTTCATGAGCATGAGGCCAAGCCGTGGAACGTCGACGCCTACGGACAGCATGTTGGTCGTGGCGAGGAAGGAAACACTGCCGGCTTCCTTGAAGCTCTTGCCGAGACGCTCGAGCAGTCGTGGTTGAGCGGCGCGCGGAATGTTGCTCGTGAGCTCGACCACCGAGTCGTCGTTCAGCCCGCGGCGCTGAGTATCGTCCTTCGTCAGATGCTCGAGTCGCGCGGGGATGTCGTCCCGCGCGATCGTGACGGTTCGGCCGAGTTCCCGCAGGCTGTTGTGATAAGCGACCGTGGTCCAGTATGCGTCGCGGAGGCTGTCGTCGTCGCAGATTTCCTTCGGGGCCTGCAGCGCGGCAGCCCCCACGTGCACGGTCGACGTCGAGGCGGTGTGGCCCTGTGCCATGACACCCACGTACAAACGTCCAGGCTTGATCTTGTCGGGCGAGGCGAAGTAGGAGTGACCGGCATTGATCCCCGCCGGAGGGAAGAGCTGTGCGGGGCGACCGTAGAGGCTGCGGATCTGGTCCTGTGAGCGTCGGATCGTCGCTGTGGACGCGATGACCTTCGGCACGACTCCGCCGCGGGTGCAGAGTTCGAGGACTGCTGCTTCGTATAGACCGACCGTGGTTCCCAGAGGCCCGGCCAGGAGGTGCAGCTCATCCTGGATGATCAGCGAGGGCGCACGCTTGCCGTTCCCACCGAAGAGGTTGCCTGCATCTGATTCCCAGGCCAATCGCGCGAACTTGTCCACGGTGCCCAGTACGAACGTCGGCGGTTCCTTGTACATCTGCTGGTCCACAACGGATACGGGGAGCAGCTTGTGGAAGACGCAAGTGTCGCGCGGGCAGAAGAACGAGGTGGAGACTCCGTCCGCCCGAATGCCGAAGTCTCTGTCCTGGCCCTGCCGTTCCGGGACGATCTCGGTGCCGCACCAAGGGCAGCGCTCGAGCAGGAAGCGATCATCGGGTGTATTCATCTGCTTCAGGGCGTCCAGTTCGTCCTGCGCGGCAGAGATCTTGTTCGGCGTTGTCTCCTTGCCCACCCAGAGTCCGATGGAAATGGGTTCCTGCCCCAGGTCGTGGGACAACGCTCCGTCGTGCCCTCTCCTGATGTACTCCAGGGCACAGATTGCCGTTGCCGTGCGTTGGAATTGCTGCGTGGTGAGGAGACTCAGCGTGTACCGACTCAGAACGGCCGTGCCGCCACCGGCAGCACCGAACGTCAACCGGCGCCAGAGGATCTCGAAACAGGCGGTGAGGAGATAGGCCTCCGTCTTGCCTCCGCCTGTGGGGAACCAGATGAGGTCGACTGTCATGCGACTCTCATGCTCGGGCTTCATCAGGCCCTCGACCACGAGCAGGAAATAGGCAAGCTGAAAGGGGTGCCACGCATAGTCGCCGTCAGGCTCGGACAGTTCGAGGACTTCGCTGTTTCTGCGGCGACGACTTCCCGCCAGTTCTGAGCGGCTGTGGAGCATCTGGAGCGCCATGGCCCTGTTGGCCAATCTGAAGGCCTCACGTGCCCTGTGCCCTGCGGGGGTTGATGCCGTGAGGGCCTCCACTCCTGAAGTCATGCGATCGACTACCGTCCCGATGCGTTCGAGGATGCGCGCGGTGGGCGCGGCGGCCCATGTGCGCAGGGACTTCGCCTCGGACCGTTGTCTGTCCAGCCAGTTGCGATAGCCCAGGACGAAGGAGTGCAATTCGGCCTTGAGGTCGTCCACAGCGAGATCGGGTCGGGAGAGGCGCGCGAGGTTGAGCACCGGCAGGTCCTTTGGGCCGTCGGGCTTGATGTGCTCGACCACCTGCTGTGGCATGACGTTGCTTCGCACGGTGGTGACGGGGGCGGATTCGTAGTCCCATTCAACGGCACACCCGTGTCCCACGGCCCTGGTCACGATGTGCCGATACTGGACCCGGAGTTCCTGCTCTTCCTCGTCGCGACTGTTGAGACGGGTACTCGGATACTCCAGGATCGACGCCCCGTCGAGTGTCGTCGCCCACAGTTCGGCCTGGAAGAGCATCAGATCGCGATCCTTGCGCGTGCTCTCCTCCTCGTCATGGGCGTTCGCCAGCACGCATGTGATGAGATGCCCGTCGCCGAAAGGGCGCCACCGCACATGGAGAAGACCATGACCGTCCAGGACGCTGATCGGCGCGGTTCGTTCCGCGGACACGGTCTTGGTCGTCGAGAGTCGGGGTTGCCTTTGCCAACTACGACGCCCCCCCTCCCTCAACGTGATGTAGCGGGAGGCCGCGCATGTCACTTCGATGCGGCGAGCGTTGGTGAAGAAGGTGAAGCCGAGCGAGGAGGGAAGCCATGCGTTCGCCTCGGCCACCGGATCGTCGGCGAAGCTGTCCTCCTCTCCGTTTCCCGCCTCCGTCTCGTTGAAGTCCTGTTCGCCGTCGCCCTGTGAGTGCTCCAGCAAGGAGGCACCCCGTGGATACAACGTGCCCATCAGGTAGCGCCGGTCGGGCGGGTCGACGAGAGTCTCGTCCTCGGCGCCTGCCGGTCCGACCAGTTGCTTGCGGAGGTACGCCACGAAGTCGGTGCGGTAGTCCGCGAGTCGAGAAGTGGAGTCGTTCACTTGCGATGTCCTTCCCGCATGAGCACGCTCATACCCAGCTCCTTGAGCGCACGGCGGGTACCGGGGCGGCAAGCGACCCAAAGCTGGGCGCGAGCCCTGGTCAGGGCTACGTACAGTGCGTCAAGTCGGCCCCCGAGATGCTCGGGCTCGAGATCGATCAGGCAGACCACATGGTTTTCGTGACCCTTGAAGTCGGTGACAGAGGACCAGGTGAGACGGTGCTTCGTACGGTCGGTTCCGACTACGTCGGAGAATCGCTCGATCTTCGAGGCTCGCTGTGTCAGACGGGCCGAGCTCGATTCCCACTCTCCTGCGGCGGACAGCAGCGTGATGTCACGGAGTGAGACACCTTCCCGCACGAGCTCATTGACATAGGCGTCGAGGATCTCCGCCTCCTCGCGAACGTCTTGTGCGTCGGCGTAGCGGACCGGCTCGCCTTCGCCCGCGGACGCGACTCCCAGGTCGGCTCCCGTGTAATGGTGGACTTGCTTGACGATCTGCACAGTATTGCGGCAGTTGCGCTTCATGGGGCCGTACACGAGGCCAAGGGGGCTCAGGTAGTCCCAGGCCTCGGAGTCGAACGAATCGGGGGCCAGTACCTGGTTGTTCTGATCGAGCATGAAGAGCCAGTGGCCTTCGCCGAGGCCGCCCGCGAGGATTTCATCCAAGGTGTCCAGATGCTCGAAAGTCATCAGGTCCTGCGCCTCGTCCACGATCAGCTGGTCGAAGGTGCGACCTCGAACTTCGTCCAGACGGTCGAAGGGCAGGACCGTGATCGAGTCGGCCCTCAGGATCCGGTCCATGTGGGCAGCCAGCGTAGCGCTCGCACAGGTGAACAGGACACTGCCGGCGACGGACTTGCGGCGCGCCGCCTCGGCGGCGAGGAAGGTCTTGCCGGTGCCGGCGCCCCCGGTCCAGATGAGGCGAGCGTTGGACTCCAACTCGTCGAGCCTGTCGATCTGCTCGCTGGTGAGGCGTTCGAAGACCACGTCGAGATGCGTCAGCCGGGACTGCAGATTGGGCACGCGGTCGAAATCCGGGCGGACGGCCTCGAGCATCTTTTTGCGCAGGGGGGCAGAGACGGGGGTACGAGCCCACCTGTTCCGAGCCAGCCAGAAGAGGGTGGCTCGTTCGATGCCCTGTGCAAGACCGCGCCCTCCGTCGTACGCGCCTCCGCCCAGATACTGCTGGGGCTCGAACTCGGTCGTACGTGGGATGTCGACGTCCGTGGTGATCACGAGATATCCGCTGGGGACGCCGTGGTCCCTCAAGTCCCCAACCAAGGCGCCGAGCTCTCGCTCGAACTCGTGCATGCCGCCGCTCGCCTGGGCAAAGGGGCTCTCCTTGGGGCCTTCTTCGCGACCGGGCGGCCCGTAGTACCACTTTCCGTCGCGGTGGTGGACCCTACCGCCCTTGACCTCGATGAAGAGCAGGATGTCGGGCATGATGACGACGAAGTCGATCTCACCGAGGCGCTTCTTGTGGTGCTTGGGGAGATGGACTGTGTGCAGGGCGACGCTCTGGTCATCAGGGATCGCCTTGAGCGCCGCGAACACACTGCGCTCGGCTTGGCTCCTCGTGCTGCTCGAGATCTCGCTTGGAATGATTCGCATCAACTCTCCCCATAGTCACGTCCACACGCCCTCAAAAATACCGATCGACCGATCCTCGGCGCGCGGCCCCTGGTCGGGAAGCGCTGGCAGTGACGGCCCTGTGAGTGATGGACTACGACGGAGCAGCAACGAAGTAGGGGCGTGGGGGGCGCGATGACCACAGAGCGGGGCGATGCATCAGGGGTCCGGCTGGATCAATCCGGTCGGGATCTGCTCGTCGGGCTCATACGCCGATTCACGGACGAACGGGTCGAACGCGGTGCAGCCCTGCTACAAGTGATCAGGGCTGCCCGGCTTGAGGCGCAAGAGTCCCAGGCCTTGTACGAAGCCGTGGCGGCGGCACAGGAGGAAGTCGAACACGGAGCAGACGCACCGGACGTCACGGAGCCCCCAACCCCCGAGGGGAACGGTCTCGACGAGGTGGTCGACGACTCGGATTCTTTCGACGAAGGAGATGGGGCCCCAGACCTCGAGTCTCTTCGAGGGACGGTGCGTGTCGGCGACATGGAAGCGGCCCGACGCGCCGCTCGCGTCCTGCTCGAGGCCGATCGACGGCGAGTGAACCCGCACCGGCGCCTGCTGAGCGCTGAGGAAGAGGTGGGACTCTGCCTTCTATTCCGAGGAACAAGGAATTCCTCGGATGAGTTGCCCGATGGCTACTTGGCGACACTCCCGCGAGACAGTGAGGCTTACAGAGCCGCCTCTGCCATGGTAATTCACAATCAGCGGCTCGTGTATAAGATGCTTCGCGGAATGGGGCGCTGGATTGGTGATCCCATGTATGAGGACCTTGCGCAGCACGGTATGGTAGGACTCATTCGAGCCGTGGAGAAATTCGACGTCTCCATGGGGTGCAAGTTTTCCACTTATGCCACTTGGTGGGTTCGGCAACGCATCACGAGAGCCGTGATCAACGAAGAGGCAGCGATTCGGCTTCCGGTTCACGTCTGGACCGACGTGGAGAAGGTGCGAAAAAGGGAACGGAACTTTCTCGATCAGGGAAGAATCCCCAGTGTTGATGATCTGTCTTTGGCATGTGAACTCAGTCCCGCGAAGGTGACGGAGTGTCTGAAGTTGGCGCATAGGTCGGTTCTGTCCTTAGATCAACCTGTCGGAGAGAAGTCGTTCCTCGGGGAGCTGGTCGTCGATGAAATTCAGCGTGTCCCGGGTCCTGAGCAGGAGCTATGGTCAGAATTTGAACGGGAGGAACTTCTCCAATTGTTCGATGCGTGCCTGTTCACGGAGAGAACCCGGAATGTTCTTCTGCTGAGATATGGCTTCATCGACGGCATGACCTGGACGTTGGAGGAGATCGGGACGAAGTTCGCGGTAACGCGAGAACGTATACGGCAGATCGAGAAGCGCGCCTTGGAGGAGCTGAGGATTCAGATGGGGCTGGATCCCGACAACCCTGACGCGGAACGCCGCCGGAGGAAGGCTGCCCGGAAGATTGCTCAGGAGGTCGCCGAGAGGTCCAAACGGCAGGGAGGCCTGGCGGCGCGGGCGGCGGCAGGCGCATCAGTACAGAACCATAGTGCGGGCAAGCCGGAGACAGAGAGCGGCTCCGACGTGAGAGAGGGAGCGGTGACCTCGAAAGAGATGGAGTTCGGTGAGTGGTTGACCGATCGGATGCGAGAAAAGGGCACGGACGTAAGTGAACTGGCAAGCCGGCTGGAAGTGACACGGGCACTTGTCGAAGCCTGGCTCGGTGGTCGTTCCATGCCTGACCCCGACCTCTTGGCTGGGGTGCAGACGACTCTTGGAGTCGATACGGAAGGGCGGCAGGGCTTCGCGGGGGGTCCGGAACGATCGGACGCGTCCTCGGAGACATCCCTGGTGTGGTATCACCGGCCCGGACACGACGACGGCGGGCGGGAGTTCGGCAATGCGGCGGCTTTCGCCTTCGAGGCCGATCTTGAGGTCCTGGCTCGTGAGGCGACGCAGAACAGCCTCGACGAGCGCGATAGAAGGAATGATCGCGCAGTGAGGGTCCGCTACACCCTGCACGAACTGACCGGGGACGCCCTGGCACGGTTCCGCACGGCGATCCGTTGGCACGAACTCCAACCGCACTATGAAGCTGCTGCCGCGCAGGAGCAGAAGGTCGGACGGGTCATTAGCACTGGTTTGCGGGAAATGCTTGAGCGGGATCGGCTCGTCCTGCTTCGCATCGACGACTACAACGCCAACGGGCTGACCGGTGACGATTACGATGACGGCCGCTTCGCCGCCGTGGTGCGGCGCCAACTCGAAAGTCGTAAGTCGGATGCGGCGGCTGGCGGTTCGTATGGACTCGGAAAAGCAACGCTCTGGGCAGCCAGCCGATTGGGGCTCGTTCTCATTAATTCCACGCTATCTGAACCCCATGAGGGGCGTACCCGGCGGCGGCTAATTGGACGACTCGATCTGCCTTGGCGTGAAGTGGACGGCAGGAGGTTTGCCGGGCCCGCTTGGTTCGGGCAGCCGGATCCCGGGGCCAGTAACAGTGAGGTCGTCCGCTCCTGGTGGGCTGACGAAGTGATGGCAGAGGAGTTGCATCTCACTCGAGAGGGTGATGACCCTGGCACATCGTTCTTGATCGTCGGAGCGCATGATGTGGCCAGCCTTGCCGGGGCTGGGCAGAGCCTCGAAGGGGATGCGGGTGATGACGAGGACAGCCTGGAGCGAATGCACCAGCGGCTGGTTCGTGCGCTCGGTCGTAATTTCTGGGCCGCCATGACAGCAGGAGGAGACCGTGGGCCTCTGCTGGAGGCATCGGTGCGGACGTTGCGCAACGGAGTGGAATACCTTGAGGAAGAACGAGTCGAGCCGGATGTCCATCAACCCGCGCGCTCACGGGCTCTTAAGGCATTTCTGAGTGGCACCACGGTGGACCGGCTCACCGAGCCCGGTCAAGTAGCCCTCGTTACAGTGCCATTGAAAGTACCTGAGAGGGATGGTTTGGAAGGAACCGCTGGTGAGCACAGGGCTGTACTCCTCGTCACCGAGGCGACAGACGCCGATGGCAAGATCAACCAGGTTACTGCGATGCGTGGCAATCGCATGACGGTCAAGACCAGCTGGGTACCTGGCCTGCCCGTTGGAACCAACCCGTTCCAGGCAGTTCTGCTCGCGGGTCGGGCGGCGGGTGGCGACGCGCCCTTCGCAGCTGAAGCCGAGGAATTTCTTCGATCCTCCGAGCCACCGGAGCACAACAAGTGGGGCCAGACCGAGGAGTTGAGGATGCGCTACTCGCCTTCGGCCCATCGGCGGATCGCAGCGTTGACGTCGGAGACCAACAAGGCTGTGCACGAACTCGTGGCGGTCGCCAAGGAAAAGAAGTCCGGCAGCCCGAGTAGGGTGAGTAAACGCCTCAGGATCTCGGGCAAACCCGCCGGCAAGGTCAGGGGGACGGTGATGCCTCCGAAGCTGGATGATCTGGAGGCAATGGTTGACCACTCGGGTGCGTGGCAGATCACTGCCGAGGTCAAGGTGCCGGCTGGTGGAGACCTTTGGAAAATGATCCCCGTTGCCAAGCTGGAGGTTCGCTCCGGTCCTCGTCCAGTGGTCAAATGGGCGGAACTGGTTGCAGTCAGCAATTGCGAAGTGGTGGACGGCGTAGTGCATTTCCCGCCTGGGAGCCGTCGTGCGGTATTTCGGGGTGTCACCGACGTGTCCACACACCCAGTGAGGGCTGGCCTGAGTGGTCTCGTCGTCGAACTCTACGAGGGCAAAGGGGGCCTTGCGTGAGGGTCTACCCGTATCCCCGGCTGACCGGAGCTGTGACGGCTCGCGTCACGGCCGTCCGGTTGCGCGGTCCCGGAGACATTCGGGGGCAGTTGGAATCCAAGGGGTGCTCTGTCGTCGAGCAGGTCGTGGCGCTCGGCATGGCAGAGCGCCACGACTGGGAGACCGCACGGCTCGCTCTGACGGCGACCGTGCCCGCCCGAGAGATCGAGGTGAAGGGCCACTGGTCCGACATCGAGGTTGTCGCCGTTCTGACGGAGGGAGCCACCAACGCACGCACGTTCATCCCGTTGACGCGCGGTTCGGAAGGTGGCAGGGAGTGGACAGGCGAGATCGAGTTCGACCGGGAGGACCATCTGGACCGCGCTTCGCTGGCTGTGCACGTGGTGGCCACAGTCGAGGACACGCCGGGTCGGATCATCGGCTCGACCGATCAGGAGTGGGTGATAGATATCACGTCTGACGCCCCGCTCAGGGATCGCCAGCTGGACGTCAGCACGGTCAGTTTCGCCCGCGGCGCCGAGTGGTTGCGCAGTTTCCGGGACGCACCCTGGGTAGTGGACACTTCGGGGCGAATGCCTACCGTCCGTCTTAATTCTGACTTCGAGGGCTTTGTGGCACTGGTGGAGGGTCGGGGCTCCAAGGTGGAAGGCGTGGTGGGAGAGATGCTGCTGGCCCAGATGTGCGTCGATGTATGGACAGCTGTATTCCACACTGCCATCGGCGACCTGGAGATCGAGGACGACGGGACGCCGCTCTTCCCGCCCGACTGGCGAGGCGCGGTGCTGCGGGACATGCTTCCGGACATTGTCCCCGGTCGGTCGGTGGAGGACGCTCTCCGAGAGGTGCATCTCCGGCGCACCGGCGAGGGGAGTTGGGCGGATCTGCAGCCTCGTATCCAGTATGCCGCCGCACGTCGTGCCGAGGTTCCCAAAGTGTTGGCCAATACTGTCCGTGACATCGAACGAATTGACCAGGAGACCCTCGCGTGACTTCCCGTCCCGAGCACCTGCCGGAACGGCTTGCTCTGATCTCCGATGTGCAGGCTGCCGAGTTCATTTCCACAGGACTGCTCGAGGGGCGCGAGGACGTCCCCTCCATCGCGCTGAACAAGATTGTCGACCGACTGCCGGGCGTCGACACCCGCCTGCGACTGGATCGAGTCCGGGATCTGATCGACCATGCGCTGGGCAGATTCGGGGATGAACGTCCCACGGCCGCGGACGCGTGGCTGGCACCGCGTCTGCACGAGACTCTTAGACTCACACGTCGGGAAGCGGCCGAAAAGGGGTTCTGGACATATCTGGCCCTTGGAGTGGCACCGGACTACGTAGTGTGGCGGCATCTGTCCGAACAGAAGGCGGATGGATCGCCCGGGCGCGTGGCTCGCGACAGGTTCGTCGGCCCCCACTACAAGCAGGCGTTCGCTCGGCTCTGGTGGGCAGCAGAACTCTTCCGTGACGGCGTGGACTACCGACCCGTCGTTGTGGCCTGTGGAAACCAGGACATGCTCAACTCTGCCCTTCGGCTCGACGTCATCGACCACCGTCCTACCGCCCTTGCCCTTGTCAGGCTCATGGAACGGGGCACTGTGCGCACCGGTCGAGAAGTCAACGCCTTGACGTCTGCAGTCAATGCTGCTGCAGCGACCTTGATGTACGACGTCATCGCTCCCGATGTAAAAAGTGACCGGGAGCCGCTGCGCGAATGGATCGCGGCCGCCGAGTCATCACTTCCATCGCCCAGGAATGAGCTGCCCCAAGGTCCGGAGGAGGAGAGGGTTCCAGAGGAGGCGATTGAGAGACTGATCGTCCACTTCGAGGAGCTGTTTGCATACGCGCAAGTCAGGGGGAAGATTTCCGACGAGAGCAAGTGACTTCGTATGCATCCACATCCATGGGGGAGCCCTTCGGTCTGCTCGCCGAGGCTATCCGTCGCGTAGACCGGCACGAGGTGCCCGACACGTCCCGGCAATGAAGAAATCCAGAATATGGGCGTTCACCCCGGACACTGGTCCGAAGCGCATCTACGGAGGCGGCAGGGCCCACCCGGTCACATCCACCAGCTGGGGTGACCCGTCGAAACACGAGCTGACCGTCAACCGCGACACGTGCTTTCCCTCGACACGAGGGTGATTCGCGACAATCGAACCCTTCCGACATCGTGATACAAGCGCTGGAGGGACAGGGACGGCCTGCAGCGGTCCAGGAATTTCCCCGAGAGCAGGAAGACGGCGGCCCTGGCCTTCCAGCGGAGCCAGCGCGCGGCTGTCGAGGAAGGTAGGAACCCCTCCCTCCACCGGGCCCGGAGCACCACGAGCACGACACCGAAGATCAGCGACTACGTCGAGAAGTTCCTGTCACGGCGTGAAGGCCGTCAGGGAACCGTCGAGTCCTATGGCTACCGTTGGATACCGTCTGAGAGGGCACGTTGTTCCGGAACTCGGCTCAAGGCCGGTCGGCGAGGTGAAGCGGGGAGAGCACTGGGATTTCTTCACGGCCTTGAAGAGCCGGGGGGAATGTCCGACACCACCTGTTCCGGCGTGAAGAAGGCACTGTCGGCCATGCTCTCCACGGCCGTGGAGGACGGGTATCTGGAGGGCAACCCGGTCCCGGGTATCCGGTTGCCAAAGGGAACCGGCCGAGGCGTGCGGCTGACCTGGCAGTACGTGGTCGCTCTGGCCGATGAGATCGTTCCCCGGTACCAGATCCAGATCTGGTTCGGCTCTCTGCAAGCTCTGCGTGCCATGGAAGCCGCCGGAGTCCGCCGTACCGACATGGAGACGGTTCCAGGACACCAACTGATCGAAGAACAACGGCAGCACGGAAAGGCCGTCCGCTGAAGACCGACGCGAGCCGTGCGCCACTCGCCGTCGGTTCCTTCCTGCGCGACGAGGACGAGAGGCATCTCGCGCGATGGAGAGCACCCTTGCGGCCCGCAGCCCTGCGTAGGCGCGAGCGGCGGGGGCTGCCACCGATCCCGGCGGAGTGCAGCGACCTGGTCACAGTGACCCGTTACTGGACGCCCGTGCGGGAGAGCGCCTTGTGCCGGGAGTTCGACCTGGCCAAGCAATGAGCCCGCGCACGGGGGATTTCGGTGCCGGAGAACGCGACCCTCAGGGACCTGCGTCACTTCGCCGACGCCGTGCTGGTGGCGTCGGGGCTGGAGCCGCGCAAGGTACAGGCACGCATGCGGCACGCCCGGCTCGCCGAGACCCTGGAAACCTACGGCTACCTGGTATGGGAGGTGGACTGGGAGCACGCACCGGCCTCCTTCGAGGAGCTGTTCGGCATCACCGCACCTCCCGGTCTGCCGGAGGCCGCCCTGAAGCCCAGAGCCGAACGGGTGACTCATGGCGCGAGCGCACCCGGGTCTGAACGGCATCCACAGCCCAGCGTGTACACCGACTGTCAGTGACATTGCCAGGCCGGGCCTTCGGGGTAGTGCACGCGTTGTGCATCGCGGTCCTCCCAACCTGACATATGTGTAGGTCATCGGGATCTCGACAGAGCACTCGACAGTCCCCGGCGTACAGCCCGACTCGTCTGCCCCACCCCCTTCCCCTGGCCGCCAACCCGGTCTGACCTGCCAGTATCACTCCAGGTGTCCGCTCGCTCATCCTCCGTGTGGCGCAACGCGCCCGGCGGTCGTAGCGTGATTCGCGGTACCGAACGCAGGACCGTGCTCCATCGAGACGGCCGCGGTGCCGCACACGTCGACTCGGGGACACGAGGTGAAACGCCGTGCCTTCCCTTCACTTTCCCGTGATGCTGGCGCTCGCAGCGGGCGCCTTCTTCCTCTGCCACAAAGGTGGCACCAAGCTGTCCCACGCGCTGGTCTGCGCCGGGTTCGGCTTCTATCTCGCCGATACGGCGGTCGCCCCCTCGCTGCACACCGCGCTCAACTCGGTCACCGGCATGCTCGGACAGCTTGGCTGAGCACGCGGGCTCCCGCCGCCCCGCCCGGTGGCTCCTCCTGGCCGGCTGCCTCGTCGCCGCACTGACGGGCTGCGCGGACACGGAGGGGCTGCACCGGGACGGGGTGGCGGCGAGCGTCGCCCCGCCGGAGCCGCTGTGGCCCGACGCCGTCCCTTCACCGCCCGGCCCCGAGCAGCAGCGCGGCCGGCCCTTCGCCGTGCCCGGTGTGGCCCGGGTGGGCTCCGGCGACATGCGGGACGCCGATCCGCTCGCCGTGGTCAAGGCCGACCTCACCGCCACCGAGCGCGAGGACCAGGGCACCGGCCGCCTGGTGGACCGCCGGGCCGCCGAGCGGGTCGCCCACTGCGCGCGGGCCGCCGACTGCGGGATGCGCGAGCCGGTGCTGCGGGACCTGACCGGCGACGGCCGCGCCGAGCTGATCACCGCCGTCGACATCGACGGCCGCGCCAGTGAGATGCGGGTCTACCACGTGGTCGACTCCGTGGTCACCCGGGTGTTCTCGCGGCGCGCCGTCCTCGAAGGCGTCGAACTCGCCGCAGGCCACCTCGCCATCCGCGAACCCACCTCCAACGACCGCTTCGTGTACGTCTCGCACTACGGCTGGGACGGCCGCATGATGGCGCTCATCGAGCTCAAGCTCGACACCTGCCGCGCCCTCAAGCAGACCTCCGGCATCCCCTGCCTGCCGCCGTCGCCCACGCCGGGCGGCCGCTCGTGACCGGCCGGTTCGAGCGGGTGCGGCCGGGCTGGACGTACGGCCTGCGCTGCAAGATCGTGCTCACCGTGGCCGGGGTGGCCTGCGCGGTCGCCGCGATCCTCGGGGTCCTGGTGCACAACGTGCTGACCCGGCAGCGGGTGGAGGAGGTCCGCAAGGAGGCGCGGCAGAGTCTGGACGGCGCGCTCAAGGAGTACGCGTACGGCACCGAGACCACCGACGGGCACGGCGCCGTCCTCGACCCGGTCGAACTCCCGCCCCCGCTGCGGAAGTTGGCGCTCGGCGGCGAGCGCGGGCTGATGGTGGGCGAGCAGGGCGGCGGCGCGGTCATGTGGGCGGCGGCCCCGGCAGGCGGGCGGGTGCTCGCCGTGTCCGTCCCGTACGCGAGCACCCGGGACCACCTGCGCCAGATGGACACCGCCATCCTCGGCTCCGCGCTCCTCGCGGCGGGCAGCGTCACGCTCGCCGGTACGTATTTCGCCGGGCGGATCAGCCGCAGGCTGCGCCGTACCGCCACCGTGGCGCGCCGGATCACCGACGGCGACCTCGATGTGCGCACCGGCATCCCGCCCGGCGGCAAGGCCGCCGAACACGACGCGGTGACGGCGGTCGCGGTCGCCCTGGACTCGATGGCCGCCTCCCTGCAACGGCGGCTGGAGTCGGAGAAGCGGTTCACCGCCGACGTCGCGCACGAACTGCGCACCCCGCTGACCGGCATGCTCGCCGCCGCCGGGCTGCTGCCCGAGGGCCGCCCCAAAGAGATGATCAACGACCGGCTCAAGGCGCTGCACACCCTCACCGAGGACCTCCTGGAGATCTCCCGGCTCGACGCGGGAGCCGAACAACCGGACCTCGCCGACCACGAGTTGGGCCCACTGGCGCAGCGCGCGGTACGCGCCACCGGCCTCGACTGCGCGGTACGCGTCCTGCGCGACGCCACCGTGCGCACCGACCGGCGGCGCCTCGACCGGATCATCGCCAACCTCGTCGTCAACGCCCACCGGCACGGCGCGCCCCCGGTGGACCTCACCGTGGACGGCCCCGTCGTGGAGCTCCGCGACCACGGTCCCGGCTACCCCGCCGACCTCATCGACCGCGGCCCCCAGCGCTTCCGCACCGGCGATCCGGGGCGCGGCAAGGGGCACGGGCTCGGCCTCACGATCGCGGTGGGCCAGGCCGAGGTGCTCGGCATCGACCTGCGCCTCTCCAATGCCGCGACGGGCGGGGCGGTCACGACGCTGCGGCTGCCCGCGGCCGGGGCGGGCCCGGCGCCTTGACGGGCCGCGGGATCAGCCGCCGCCGAGTGAGCGCCGGGCCACCTTGGTGAGATGGTCGTCGAAGACGCGGCCCGCGTCCGGGGTCAGGGTGGTCAGCGCGACCATCGCCGTCACGATCACGTCGCACAGCTCGGACTGGACGTCCTGCCAGCTGTGCGAGACGCCCTTGCGGGGGTTCTGGCCGGTCGCCCCGATGACGGCCTCGGCGACCTCGCCCACCTCCTCCGACAGCTTGAGCATCCGGAGCAGGGTCTGCTGCTCGGGCGGCAGGGGGCTCCGCTCGGTCAGCCAGGCGTGCAGGGCGGTGACCGTGGGCCAGGGGGAGTTCCAGGAGGTGTCGTCCATGGGCCCACCGTGCCATCCGGCAGCGCCCCGGTGGCGGCCCGGGTCCGGCTGGGGTGTCCTGGGGGATGAATCGTTCGTACGCTCCGGGCCGACCCGCGCGAGACGGACCGGCCCGCACCGACCGGGAGACAAGACCGTGACCATCGCCCTCGACAAGCTGACCGAACCGGCCGTCCGCGCCTTCGTCGGCGCCCTCAACTCCGGTGACCGCGACGCCTTCGCCGCCGCCCTGGCCCCCGGGGCCACGATGTCCGACGACGGTTCGGACCGCGATGTCGCCGACTGGACCGAGCGCGAGATCTTCTCCTCGGGCGGCCACATGGACATCGAGAAGCAGACGCACGACGGCCTCGGTCTGGTCGCCAACTACCGCAACGACACCTGGGGCGAGATGCGCACCTCCTGGCGCTTCACCGTCGACGGCGGCAAGGTCAGCCGCTTCGAGACCGGGCAGGCCTGACCCCCGGGTGAACCCGCCCGGTCACCGGGTCACGCCGGGATGCGGGCCCCCGCGCCGCTCACCCGCACCCGGGCGTCGCCCGCGCGCAGCGTCACGGTGAGCACCCCGGGGCGGCCGAGGTCCTCGCCCTGGTGGAGGGTCAGCACCGACTCGGCGGGCACCAGGCCGAGTTCCCGCGCGTACGCGCCGAACGCGGCCGCCGCGGCTCCCGTCGCCGGGTCCTCCACGACCCCGCCGACCGGGAACGGGTCGCGGACGTGGAAGACCGACTCCGAGGCCCGCCAAACCAGTTGGACGGTGATGAGGTCGAGCCGCCGCATCAGCGCCGTGAGCCGGTCGAAGTCGTAGGAGAGGCGGGCCAGGCGCTCGCGGGTGGCCGCGCCGAGCACGAGGTGGCGGGCCCCGGCGAAGGCGATCCCCGGCACGATCGCGGCGTCGAGGTCTCCGGCGGACCAGTCCAGGGCGGCCAGCGCCTCGGCGAGGTCCTTCTCGCCGACGGGCTCGGAGTGCGGCTCGACGCTGGTCAGGGTGGCGCGCAGGCCGCCGCTCGCCGGGTCCTCTGCGACGGTCACCGGGACGGTGCCCGCCCGGGTCGCGAAGACCAGCTCCCCGGTGCCGATCCGCTCGCCGAGCGCGATCGCCGTCGCCACGGTGGCGTGCCCGCAGAACGGCACCTCCGCCTTCGGGCTGAAGTACCGCAGCGTGAACGCCCGCCCCGGCTCGCCGAGCCCCTCCGGCGGCGCGGTCAGGAACGCCGACTCGCTGTAGTTGAGTTCGGCGGCGATCGCCAGCATGGCCGCGTCGTCGAGTCCCGAGGCGTCCAGGACGACGCCGGCCGGATTGCCCCCCAGGGGGTCGGCCGAGAAGGCGGTGTAGCGGAGGACCTCGGGCTGCGCGTCGTTCGTCATGATCGCCTCAACTCCCGCCCCGGTCGGGCTATTCCGGGCGGGGGAGCGGCCCGGCGGCCCGGCGGTCCGTCGGGGCTGCGAAGGCGGCCGGGGGTCAGCCCCGCCCGATGTACGGCATCGTCGTGGCCAGCACCGTGGCGAACTGGACGTTCGCCTCCAGCGGGAGCTCCGCCATGTGCAGCACCGTGCGCGCCACGTCCCGCGCGTCCATCACCGGCTCCACCGCCAACTCGCCGTTGGCCTGCGGGATTCCGGTCCGCATCCGCTGCGTCATGTCGGTCGCCGCGTTGCCGATGTCGATCTGCCCGACGGCGATCCGGTACGGCCGCCCGTCCAGGGACAGCGACTTGGTGAGCCCGGTCATCGCGTGCTTCGTCGCCGTGTAGGCCACCGAGTCGGGCCGCGGCGCGTGCGCCGAGATGGACCCGTTGTTGATGATCCGGCCGCCCTGCGGCGCCTGCTCCTTCATGGTCCGGTACGCGGCCTGCGCGCACAGGAACGCGCCGGTCAGGTTCACGTCGACCACCGAGCGCCACGCCTCGTACGACAGGTCCTCGACCGGCACCCCGCCCGGCCCGAACGTCCCCGCGTTGTTGAACAGCAGGTCCACCCGGCCGTGTGCGGAGCGCGCCGCGGCGAACAGCGCGGCCACCTCGTCGGGGGAGGTCACGTCCGTGGGCACGCACAGCACGCGGGCCTGCGCCCCGGCCAGTGCCGCGGTCTCCTCCAGGGCCCCGGCGCGGCGCCCGGCCAGGGTCACCGACCAGCCCGCGTCGGCCAGCTCCAGCGCCACGGAACGGCCGATGCCGGACCCGGCACCGGTCACGACGGCAGACTTCTGCGAGGTGATGTCCATGAGCCCGGAGCGTACGGGAGCGGCCAGTGCGTGAGACGGCCCGTCCGCGATGTGGGAGCCGCGTGCCGCCCGCGGGCCGTGTCCCGGTGTGACCCGTTCCTCCTTTCCCGTTCCTCCCGAGTGGTCCCGTCGGCGGGGTCCGACTGAGAACATGGTTCTTCGATTCAACTTTCAGGAGAGAAACCGATGGCGGAGCGCGGCGGCCAGGACACCCAGGGCCCCATATCGACCACGGCCGGCGCGACGGCCTCGCGCGCGGTGGCCACCGCCGCCGTCCGGCGCACCAGCCTCCTGGTCACGCTCGTGCTCGGCGGGCTCACCGCGCTCCCGCCGCTCTCCATGGACATGTACCTCCCGGCCCTGCCCGAGGTCACCGACGCGCTGCGCTCGCCCGCCGCGACCGTCCAGCTCACCCTCACCGCGTGCCTGGCCGGGATGGCGCTCGGCCAGCTCGTGGTCGGGCCGATGAGCGACAAGTGGGGACGCCGCCGCCCCCTCCTCGTCGGCATGGTCGTGTACGTCCTGGCCACCGCGGTCTGCGCCTTCGCGCCGAACGTCGAACTCCTCATCGGCTTCCGGCTGTTGCAGGGCCTGGCCGGGGCCGCGGGCATCGTGATCGCCCGCGCCGTGGTGCGCGATCTGTACGACGGCGTGGAGATGGCCCGCTTCTTCTCCACCCTGATGCTGATCTCGGGGGTCGCCCCGGTGGTGGCCCCGCTCATCGGCGGACAGGTGCTGCGGCTGACCGACTGGCGCGGCGTCTTCGCCGTGCTGACCGTGATCGGCGTGCTGCTCACCGCGGTGGTGTGGAAGTTCCTGCACGAGACGCTCCCGGCGGAGCGCCGCCACGCGGGCGGCGTCGGGGAGGCCCTGCGCACCATGGGCGGCCTGCTCAAGGACCGGGTCTTCACCGGCTACATGCTCGCGGGCGGCCTCGCCTTCGCCGCGCTGTTCGCCTACATTTCGGCGTCGCCCTTCGTGGTGCAGGAGATCTACGGGGCCTCACCCCAGACGTTCTCCCTGCTGTTCGGGCTGAACTCCGTCGGCCTGGTCGTCGTCGGCCAGATCAACGGCAAGCTCCTCATCGGCCGGGTCAGCCTGGACAAGGCGCTCGGCTTCGGCCTGGCCGTCATCACGCTGGCGGCGACGGCGCTGCTGCTCATGACGTCCGGCGTGTTCGGCGAGGTGGGCCTCGCGCCCGTCGCGGCCGGTCTCTTCGTGCTGATGTCGGCGATGGGCCTCGCCATGCCCAACACCAACGCCCAGGCCCTGATGCGCACCCCGAACGCCGCGGGCTCCGCCTCCGCGCTGCTCGGCACGTCCTCCTTCCTGGTCGGCGCGGTCGCCTCCCCGCTGGTCGGCATCGCCGGGGAGGCCACCGCCGTGCCCATGGCCGTGGTGCAGCTCGCCTCGGCCGTCGCCGCCCTGCTCTGCTTCCTGCTCCTGTGCCGGCCCTGGCAGCGCGCGGCCGGGCCCGCCACGGCGGCGGCCGGTGCGGCGGCGCGGCAAAAGTAGACTCCCCCGGTGAACCACTCCCTCCCCACCCCGGACGTCCTGCGCTCGGCCCTGGCCGGACTGCTCGACGGGCTGCCGCCCTCACAGGCCGCGGGAGCCGTCGAGCGGCTGATCAGCCACTACCGCGGCGTCGTCCCCACCCACGCCCCGGTGCTGCGCGACCGCTCCGACGTCGCCGCCTACGCCGCGTACCGGATGCCCGCCACCTTCGAGGCGGTGCGCTCCGCGCTCGGCGCGTTCCGGGACGCGGCCGGGGCCTGGACTCCCGCCACCCACACCGACATCGGCGGCGGCACGGGCGCCGCAAGCTGGGCGGTCGCCGAGGCCTGGGAGGACGCCGGGACCCCCGTCGCCACCACCGTCCTGGACTGGGCGGAGCCCGCGCTCGCCGTCGGCCGCGAACTCGCCGAGGCCTCCGGGCTCCCCGGCCTGCGCGCCGCCCGCTGGGAGCGCGCCCGCATCGGTACGGCCCTCGCCCTGGAGGACGCCGACCTCGTCACCGTCAGTTACGTCCTGAACGAGCTCACCCCCGAGGACCGGCGCTCCCTGGTGGACGCGGCGGCCCGCGCCGCGACCGGCGCCGTCGTCATCGTGGAGCCCGGCACCCCCGACGGCTACGCCCGGATCATCGAGGCCCGCGACCGGCTCGTCGCGGCCGGACTGCGCATCGCCGCGCCCTGCCCGCACAGCGCCGCCTGCCCCATCGAGCCCGGCACCGACTGGTGCCACTTCTCGGCCCGGGTCAGCCGCTCCTCGCTGCACCGCCAGGTCAAGGGCGGCTCACTGGCGTACGAGGACGAGAAGTTCAGCTACGTCGTCGCCACGCGCTTCCTCCCCGAGCCCGCGGGAGCCCGGGTCGTCCGGAAGCCGCAGATCCGCAAGGGGCTGGTGCTGCTCGACCTGTGCACCGCCGAGGAGCAGCTGCGCCGCGAGACGGTCAGCAAACGGCACGGCGCGCTGTACCGGGCGGCCCGGGACGCCGAATGGGGCGACCCCTGGCCGCCCCACCCCGCCGCGCCCATCTCCTAGTCGGCGACTCCTGACCAGGGACTCCTGGTCAGGGACGCAGCTCCTGGGTGCAGCACTTCACGCTGCCGCCTCCCTTGAGCAGCTCGCCCAGGTCCATGCCGATCGGCTCGTAGCCACGGGACCGCAGCGGGTCGAACAGGCCGACGGCGCCCTGCGGGAGCAGCACGTGGCGTCCGTCGCTGACCGCGTTGAGCCCGAGGGCGGCCGCGTCCGGCTCCTCGGCGATCAGCGCGTGCGGAAACAGCCGGGACAGCACCGCCCGGCTGCCGGGGGAGAAGGCCGCCGGGTAGTACATGATCTCGTCGGCCGCGTCGTCCAGGACGCACAGCGCGGTGTCCAGGTGGTAGTAGCGGGGGTCGACCAGATCGAGGCCGATGACCGGGCGGCCGAAGAACTCCTGGGCCTCGTCGTGCGACAGCGGGCTGGACCGGAAGCCGCGACCGGCCAGCACGTACGAGTGCGTGACCGCGAAGTCGCCCTCGCCCTCGTTGATGTGCGAGGGCTCGTGCACGGTGTCGAAGCCGTGCGTACGGAACCAGTCGAGGTGGACCTCCGCCTCCGCCGCGCGTTCGGGGTGGGCGAAGCGGGCGCCGAGCACCCGGCCGTCGATCACGGTGGCGCCGTTGGCGGCGAAGACCATGTCCGGCAGGTCGGGGCGGGGGTCGAGCAGCTCGACGGTGTGGCCGAGCGAGCGGTAGCGGTCGCGCAGGTCCTCCCACTGGGCCAGGGCCAGCGGCAGGTCGACCGGCTTCTCGGGGTCCATCCACGGATTGATGGAGTACGTGACCTTGAAGTGTGCCGGTGGGCACATCAGATAGCGCCGGGGTCGGGCGGTTCTCGGGGTACGGAGGTCACGGGCTTCACGAGGCAATGAGGGCTCCTCACGGGCGACTTGGGCTGCGCGGGCGCACAACCGAGTGCAGCCCATGGTCCGCCGTGCGGGGCGTCCGCGCAGTGAACCGTCCGGGTGTTTTTCGGCTGGCTCGTTCGGTTCATGTGTGCGCCCCCGCCCCTTCCGCCCCCGTACGCCACCGCGTCGGCTCACGCACCGGCCCGCCCGTCCGTGCCGCCCGGCACCGCCCGGAGCCGGTGCGCGACCGCCTCGCACCGGTCACCCGGAGGCCCCCCGTTGGTCATGGGCGGGTCATGTCACACACCCCGGATGTCCGGTGCGGTCACCCGGGGAGCAGGATGGTGGGACGATGTTCCTCGTGGACACGAGTCCCTTGTGGCGACGAGTCCCTCGGGGTCGACGGTGAGGTGAGGGGATAGATGGGCGCTGAGTTCGGCCGTTCCCGCGGCGAGGAGAGCAAACTGTCCCGCTGGCTGCGCAGGCGGCCCAAGGACGCTCCGGGCGCGGACCAGGGCCGGCTCGGGCTGCTCCTGGCCGTGGCCGCGGCGGGCCTGCCCCTCGCGCCCGCCGCCCACCCCGTCGGCTACCGGTGTTCCTGTGAGCGCGTCGGGTGTCCCACGCCCGCCCGCCACCCCGTCTCCTTCGCCTGGCAGACGCAGTCGACCACCGACCGCGCGCAGATCGAGCGCTGGGCGCTCGGGCAGCCGGAGGCCAACTTCATCACCGCGACCGGCATGGTCCACGACGTGCTCGACGTGCCGCTCGAAGCGGGCCGCGAGGCGCTGGCCCGGCTGCTGTCCGAGGGCGTCGAGATCGGCCCCGTCGCCGAGGCCGCCGGGGACGGGGACCACGGGCGGATGCTGTTCTTCACCGCGACCCGGGGTACGCCCGAGGACGAGGACGAGTGGTGGCCCTGCGAGCTGGACTGCCACCCCGAGACGATGGACGAGCACCCGGGGCTGCGCTGGCACTGCCGGGGAAGCTACGTCCTCGTGCCGCCCGCGCGGCTGCCGGGGGAGCTGGAGGTCGGCTGGGTGCGGGGTCCGGAGCACGCGCTTCCCGATCCGCTCACGCTCCTTGAGGCGCTGACGGACGCGTGTGCGCGGTACGCGGGCGAGACGGGCTCCCACGCGGTGGCCTGGCCCCTGGGCCGCTAGCCCCCCACCCCCTGGGGCTCCGCCCCAGACCCCGTTCGCGCCTGAACGGCGCTCGTCCTCAAACTCCCCCAAGGCCTTAAGGGCCAGGGGGGACCCCCATGACGGGCTGAAGATGCCCATGCAGGCCAGCCCCAATGCCGCCAAGGGGCGCGGGGAACTGCGCGATCGGCCACGGACGGCGTGCAGACGAAGGGCGCGCTCCGGGAGGGCCGGGGGTGGGGCTATTCGCCCTTCAGCCCCACGAGGCCCTGCACACGGTTCGCCACCACGACCCGCCCCTGCGCAGGCACCAGCGCCAGCTCGTTGGAGATCCACTCCCTGGTCAGGGAGGACTTCACCTCGCCGGACATCAGGGCCTTCTCGTCGGGCGAGATGTCCAGACGGACCCCCTTCGCCGCGGTCTGGCGCTCGAAGTGGCGGGCCGCGAAGAAGACCAGCGCGCGGTTGTCGGCGGTACGCAGGCCCAGCGGGGCGAAGTCGCCCTCGTTCAGGGGCTGGTCGAGGAACTGGCTGATCCGGCCGGACCGTACCGCGTTCTTCTGGCGGGCCTCGCGCCAGCCACTGGTGTGCTCCCCGTCCGCGAACACGGGCGGTCTGCCGTCCTGGAGGTAGGAGGCGTAGTCCGCGCTCAGGTCCTTGGGGGCGACCGCGAGCGAGGGGTCGTCGGGGCGCACCGGCTCGGCCCAGCCGTCCTTGTCCGTCTTGAAGGCCGGGACGTCCTTGACGCCCAGGATCGAGAGGTACGCCAGCTTCCACCCCTGCTGCGGGCCGCCGCGTATGAAGAGCAGCAGCCAGCGGGTGTCGTTCGGGCCCTTGTCGTCCTGGTCGCGGTTGGAGTCGGTGTCGGCGACGAACCAGCGCGGCCAGCCGGCCTGCCTGGGGATCGTGTACTTGGCGTCGGTCAGGGTCAGGTCCGAGTGCCGCGGGTTGCCGCCCGGGCTCGTCACATGGCGGGCGGTGAACCCCGCCTGGGTGGTGGCGCCGAACGCGCCGGTGACCCGGCCCGCGTCGAGGGCCGGGTCGTACGCCTTGTCGGCCTTGTTGTAGGCGTCGGTGAACGCGGTGAGCGCCTCGGCGGCCTCAGCCTTCGTCGCCGACGGTACGACTTCCCGCTCCCCGTGCACCGTCACGCAGCCGCTTGCGGTCACCGTCAGTACGGTCGCCGTCGCGAGCCCCGCCGTCAGCCGACTCACCCTGCTCATGAACCGCCTTCTGCCCCTCGACCCTCGTAGCCCCCACGGACTTCCGGAACCCTACCGGGGCGAAGAAGAACACGAGCGTGGGGACCAGGTACAGGGCCCAGACCACGACCTGGACGACGGTCGGGTCGGGCTGGAAGTTGAAGACGCCCTTGAGGAGCGTGCCGTACCAGCTGTCCGGCGGGATGGCCGAACTGATGTCGAACGCCAGGGAGTTGATGCCCGGCAGGAAGTCGGCCTCCTGGAGGTCGTGCACCCCGTAGGCGAGGACGCCGGCCGCGACGACCACCAGCATGCCGCCGGTCCACGTGAAGAACTTCGCCAGGTTGATCTTCAGGGCGCCGCGGTAGAACAGCCAGCCGAGGAACACCGCGGTGGCGAGGCCGAGCAGGGCGCCGATCATCGGCTGGAAGGTGCCGTTCTCGGAACCGGCCGCGTGCACCGAGGTCCACACGAACAGCGCGGTCTCCAGGCCCTCCCGGCCGACCGCGAGGAACGCCGTGGCCACCAGCGCGCCGGTGCCCATCCGCAGGGCGGAGTCGAGCTTGCCCTGGAGCTCGGTCTTCAGGTGCCGCGCGGTGCGCCGCATCCAGAACACCATCCAGGTGACCAGGCCGACGGCGATGATCGACAGCGAACCGCCGAGCGCCTCCTGGGCCTTGAAGGTCATCTCCTGGGAGCCGAACTCCAGGCCCGCGCCGAACGCGAACGCCACGCCGACGGCCACCGCCACGCCGATCCACACCGGCTTGAGGGCGTCCCGGCGGCCGGTCTTCACCAGGTACGCGACCAGGATGCACACGACCAGGCTGGCTTCGAGCCCCTCGCGCAGGCCGATCAGATAGTTGGCGAACATGTCTTCCTCTCAGCCGAAGAGTCCCCGGCCCCACCAGTCGTCCTTGTCCCGGACGCCCGGCGGGACCGCGAAAATCGCCGAACCCACGTGCTGGATGTATTCGTTGAGCGCGTCGTGGCGGGCCAGGGCGCGCTGGATCGGCAGGAAGCCCTTGCGGACGTCCCGCTGGTAGGCCAGGAAGAACAGGCCCGCGTCCAGGCGGCCGAGGCCGTCCGTGCCGTCCGTGAAGGAGTAGCCGCGGCGCAGGATCCGGGCCCCGCCGTTGGAGTCGGGGTGCGCGAGGCGGACGTGGGCGGTCGGCTTCATCGCCTTCAGGAACGGCTCGTCGCGCTCCTTGGCCTTGCCGACCGGGGCGCCCTCGCCCTTGTCGCGGCCGAACACGTCCTCCTGCTCCTGGAGCGAGGTGCGGTCCCAGGTCTCGATGTGCATCCGGATGCGGCGGGCCACCAGGTAGGAGCCGCCCGTCATCCAGTCGCCGCCGTCCTTGGCGCCGACCCACACGTGCTCGTCGAGGGCCTTGTCGTCGGTGCCCGAGACGTTCCGGGTGCCGTCCTTGAAGCCCATCATGTTGCGCGGGGTCTGCGCGTCCGGCGTCGTCGAGGACGTCTTGCCGAAGCCGAGCTGGGACCAGCGGATGGCGACCTTGCCCATGCCGATGCGGGCCAGGTTGCGGATCGCGTGCACCGCGACCTGCGGGTCGTCCGCGCAGGCCTGCACGCACAGGTCGCCGCCGCTGCGCGCCGGGTCGAGGTTGTCGCCGGGGAACTGCTCGATGTCGACCAGCGCCTCGGGCCGCCTGGACTCCAGGCCGAAGCGGTCCTTGGCGAAGAGCGAGGGGCCGACGCCGAAGGTCAGGGTGAGCCGGGACGGCTTGAGGCCGAGCGCCTCGCCGGTGTCGTCCGGCGGCGCCTCGGCGAGACCGCCGTAGGCGCCCTCGCCGACCGGCTTGCCCTCGGTCATCGCGGCGGCGGCCGCCGTCCAGTCCTTGAGGAGCCGGACGAGTTCGGCCCGGTCCTTCGTCGTCACGTCGAACGCGGCGAAGTGCAGCCGGTCCTGGACGGCGGTGGCGATGCCGGCCTGGTGGGCGCCGTGGAAGGGCACTGCCGCCCCCGAGTCGGCGGCGGGCACCGCGTCGCCCCCGCCGCCCTTGACGACGGCCACGGCGCCGCCGGCCGCGGCCGCGCCCAGCGCGAGCCCCGCGCCGCCCCAGCCGAGCAGCGCCCGGCGCGAGGGGGACCGGCCGGGTTCGGTGACCTCGGTCGTTTCGCTCATGACGGATCTCCTCCTGGCTCCGGCCGTTACTTCGTGACCGCGGCGGCGAGCTTCGACAGCGGCTCGGCGAGCGCGTTCACCGTGTCGGAGAGCTGCTTGCGGTCGCCCGCGCCGACCTTGTCGTACGCGGTGAAGTCGTAGGAGTTCTTGTCCGTGCGGTACTTGTCGAGCAGCGTGTTCAGGGCCGCGAACTGCTTGTCCAGCTCGCTGGCGAGGGCCGGGTCGTTCTTCGAGGCGACCGGCTTGAGCAGCTCGTACGCCTTCTGCGCGCCCTCGACGTTGCCCTTGAAGTCGGACAGGTCGGTGTGGCTGTAGCGGTCCTCCTCACCGGTGATCTTCCCGGTGGCGACCTCGTCGAGGAGCTCCTTGGCGCCGTTGGCCATCGAGGTCGGGGTGATCTCGGCGGTGCCGACCCGCTTCTGCCAGTCGGCCAGGTCCTTGTCCAGCTCGGTGGCGAGGTCCTTCTCGTCCTGGCCGATCTTCCCGTCGGTCCAGAGCGACTTCTCCAGGCGGTGCCAGCCGGTCCACTTCTGGCCCTTCTCCAGGCCGTCCTCGCGGGTGTCGGTCTTCGGGTCGATGTCGCCGAAGGACTCCGCGACCGGCTCGGTGCGCTCCCAGCCCAGGCGCGAGGGCGCGAACGCCTTCTTCGCCGCCTCCACGTCGCCGGCCCGCACCGCGTCGGTGAAGACCTTGACCTTGGGCAGCGTCTCGTCGGCCTGCTCCTGCGCGTACTTGCGGTACTCGGCGACGGCCGTGTCGAGCTGCGGGTTGCGCTGGGCGGCGGTGCCGCCGGTGACGGTGACCTTCTGGCGGATGCCGTCGCCCTTCATGCCCGGCTTGCAGGCGACCTCGTACGAACCGGCCTTGACCTCGGCGGTCAGCTGCTGCTTGAGGCCGGGGCCGATGTTCTCGCGCTCGGCGACGATGCGGTCGTCGGGGAAGAGGACGTAGACCTCGGTGACCTTGGAGCCCTTGTTCTCGATGTCGAACTTGACGTGCCCGGCGGGGAACTCGGTCTTCGACAGCTTGCAGGTGCTGTCGGTGGCGGTCACCTGGACCGCGTCCCCGGCGCCGCCGGACTTGGCGCCGCTCTTCTCGGCGCAGCCCGTGACGGCGGTCAGGGCCGCCACGGCAGCGGCGGCGGTGACTACGGAGGTACGGACGGGTCGCATGCGGGCTCCACGCTGGGTCAGGGTCGAACGGGTCGACTGAGGCGAACCTAACTTAACCGAGCCTTACCTCACCGATACCCGCGGGGTGCGTGATTCAGCTCTCACCGGTCACGGCCGGATCACGGATCGCGCCGGGCGGGGGTCGCACCCCGGCCCCGGATCCCGGCCCGGTCTGCTGCTTCAATGCGTGCGTGAGTGAACTCGACGTACTGATCGACGTCCTCCGGGTCTTCTGCGGACCCGACGGCGGGCACGGCAACGCCCTCGGGGTGGTGCGCGAAGGAACGGCCGTGCCCGACGGGGCGGCCCGGCAGGAGCTCGCGCGTCGACTCGGCTTCAGCGAGACCGTGTTCGTGGACGACCCCGAGCGCGGCACCGTCGAGATCTACACCCCCGGGCTGCGCCTCCCGTTCGCCGGGCACCCCTTGGTCGGCACCTCCTGGCTGCTCGACCTGGACGTCCTCGAACTGCCGGTGGGAGACGTCTTCGCCCGCCAGGACGGCGAGTTCAGCTGGATCACCGCCCGCGCCGCGTGGGCGCCGCCGCGCACCCTGCGGCAGTACGCCTCGGCCGCCGAGGTCGAGGCGCTCGCGGTCCCGGAGCCGGGGGAGTGGGTGTACGCGTGGGGCTGGGAGGACGAGGCGGCCGGGCGGGTGCGGGCGCGGGGCTTCCCCGGGCGCGGCGACGGCATCGACGAGGACGAGGCCACCGGAGCCGCCGCCCTGCTGCTCACCCACCAGCTGGGCCGGGCCCTGAACATCACCCAGGGCAGGGGCTCCCAGCTCCTGACGGCGCCCGGCCCCGACGACACGATCGAGCTCGGGGGCAGGGTGCGGCTGGAACGCTGTCTGACCGGGGGCGGCCGCCCGGGCCTCACGGGCGGCGTCAGGCGCTGAGCGGGAACTCTTCGCCCAGCTCCCTGAACACGGCCGTGTTCAGGGCGAAGGCCCGCTTGCACTCGTCGACGATCCGCTGCTTCTCCAGGTCGTCCGCGCGCACCCGGTCGAGCAGGTCGCGGTAACTCCGCTTGAACGTGGCCGGGTTGGGGATCTGCTCGAAGACGTAGAAGCGGACGCCGTCGCCCTTGCGCGCGAAGCCCCAGGTGCGCTCCGCCTTGTCGCGGATGATCTGGCCGCCCGACAGGTCGCCCAGATAGCGCGTGTAGTGGTGCGCCACGTATCCGCCGGGCCAGGTGCGGGCGCATTCGGTGACGCGTGCGGCGTACGCGGCCGTCGAGGGCAGCGGGGTGGCGGCGCGTCGCCAGTCGGCGCCGCGCAGATGGGCCAGGTCCCGCTCCAGCGCGGCGGTGCGCATCAGCTCCGGCCGGATGAACGCCCCCGCCAGAGGGTCCTGGGCGAGCGCCGAAGCGCCCTCCTCCAGGGCCCGGTAGACGAACCAGAGCTGCTCGGTGTAGCGGGCGTACGCCTCCACCCCGAGCCGGCCGCCGAGCAGGTCGCCCATGAACGTCGTCGTCTCCGCCTCCGTGTGCTGCTCGTGCGAGGCCGTGCGGATGAGGGTGGAGAACGGCGTGGTCGCGGTCGTCGTCAAGGCGTGCCTCCGGGGACCGAGGGGTGCGGGAACCAGCGGGATCGTCTCAACTTAGGTATACCTAAGTCAACTGGTTCCCGACGTCCTGTCGGTAAAAACGTACCCGCTGGGCCTCGGCGGGACACGTGTTCCGGGAAAACGCCGCCCGGGCGCGGTCACGGCAGGGTGAGGATCTCCGCGCCCGTCTCCGTGACCACCAGCGTGTGCTCGAACTGGGCCGTGCGCCTGCGGTCCTTGGTGACGACCGTCCAGCCGTCCTCCCACAGGTCGTACTCGTGGGTGCCCAGGGTCAGCATGGGCTCGATCGTGAAGGTCATCCCCGGCTTGATCACGGTGGTCGCGTGCGGAGCGTCGTAGTGCGGCACGATCAGGCCGGAGTGGAAGGCCGTGCTGATCCCGTGGCCCGTGAAGTCGCGGACGACGCCGTAGCCGAAGCGCTTGGCGTACGACTCGATGACCCGGCCGATGATGTTGATCTGGCGGCCCGGCCGGACCGCCTTGATCGCGCGGTTCAGGGACTCCCGGGTCCGCTCGACGAGCAGCTTCGACTCCTCGTCGACGTCGCCGCAGAAGTAGGTGGCGTTGTTGTCGCCGTGCACGCCGCCGATGTACGCCGTGACGTCCAGGTTCACGATGTCGCCGTCCTTGAGGACGGTCGAGTCGGGGATGCCGTGGCAGATGACCTCGTTGACCGAGGAGCACAGCGACTTGGGGAAGCCGCGGTAGCCGAGCGTCGAGGGGTAGGCGCCGTGGTCGCACATGAACTCGTGGGCGACCCGGTCGAGCTCGTCCGTGGTCACCCCCGGCGCGATGTGCTTGGCCGCCTCCTCCATCGCCTGCGCCGCGATCCGCCCCGCGATCCGCATCAGCTCGATGGTTTCGGCGGACTGCACCTCGGGGCCGGTGTACGGCGTGGGCATGGGCTTCCCGACGTACTCGGGGCGCGGGATGCGACCCGGTACGGAACGGGCCGGAGAGATCTCCCCGGGCACGAGCAGGGACTGCGACTTCGGCTGGCCAGACATGCCGGCGAGTCTATCGAGCGGGTGTGGGGCAGCATGGCCTTGAGGCCCCGGCCATCGTCCCAGGGAAGAGGCACACATGGCTCTGTTCAAGAAGCGCACGGTCGGCAAACCCGGTGAGTGGTTCTACTGCCTGGTCCACCACAAGGTCGAGGAGGGCCCCGAGTGCCCGGCCAAGGACCGCTTCGGCCCGTACGCGACCCGTGAGGAGGCCGAGCACGCGATGCAGAGCGCGCAGGAGCGGAACCTGGAGTGGGAGAACGACCCGAAGTGGCACGACAAGTCCGCCCGCGCGGACGGCGAGGAGTGAGCAGCGGCCGCCCCCGGGCGGCTACCAGCGGCCCGGCGGCGGCGCCGTCAGCTGGTCGGCGAGCCGGCCGAGCCGGTCGCGGAAGCGGCGCGGGCCGCGCTGCGGGGGCAGGGTGTTCTCGCCCGCGGCGGCGCTGACCAGGTGCTGCACGGTGTCCAGGTCGAGTTCCGCGTCCGGCGGCACGGTCAGCGACTCGTGGACCAGGCCCCGCACCTCGCGGTCGCCGCCGTCCAGGGCGAGCACCGTGGCCCCCGCCCGGCGCGCGTCGTGGACGCGTTCGAGCAGGCCGTCGGCGGGCCGCTCCGGCGCCACCACGAGCAGGGTCTCGCCGCGCCGCGCCGCCTCCAGGCGGCCGAGCCCGACCGACAGGTGCGGCGGCCCGCCCGGCTCGGTGCGGTGCCGCACCAGGGTCGGGCTCAGCTCCGGCAGCCCCGACCAGGCCGCCTCGTCGGTGAGGTGGGCGGCCAGGTGCCACGGCTCGTAGCGCTCGGTGCCGACCAGGAGCAGCCCGCCGCCGTGCGGCACGACGGAGGAGCGCAGCACCCCCGCGAAACGGCGGGTGGCCCGCAGCCACTCCGTCCCGGCGAGCACTTCCCGCAGCAGCGCGACCCGTACGGCGTCCATGCCCGCAGGGTGCCCCACGGCGCGCCGGGCCGGGGGCGGAACCGGGCTTCGTCATCCGAACGAAGGCCCGCTACGGCCGAGTAAGGTCGGGCCATGACTTCCACTGACAACGCCGGTACCGCTGCCAAGCCCGCCGCGAAGGACCCCTGGGAGCTTCCGGACGTCTCCGGTCTCGTCGTCGGCGTGCTCGGCGGCACCGGGGACCAGGGCCGCGGCCTCGCCTACCGGCTCGCCCGGGCGGGCCAGAAGGTGATCATCGGCTCGCGGGCCGCGGAGCGGGCCCGGACCGCCGCCGAGGAGCTCGGCCTCGGCGTCGAGGGCGCCGACAACGCCGAGTGCGCGCGGCGCAGCGACATCGTGATCGTGGCGGTGCCGTGGGACGGCCACGCCAAGACGCTGGAGTCGCTGCGCGAGGAGCTGGCCGGAAAGCTCGTCGTCGACTGCGTCAACCCGCTCGGCTTCGACAAGCAGGGCGCCTATGCCCTCAAGCCCGAGGAGGGCAGCGCCGCCCAGCAGGCCGCCGCCCTGCTGCCGGACTCCCGGGTGACGGCGGCCTTCCACCACCTCTCGGCGGTGCTGCTCCAGGACGCCTCGGTCGAGGAGATCGACACCGACGTGATGGTGCTCGGCGAGGCCCGCGCCGACACCGACCTCGTCCAGGCGCTGGCCGGGCGGATCCCCGGCATGCGGGGCGTCTTCGCCGGGCGGCTGCGCAATGCTCACCAGGTGGAGTCGCTCGTCGCCAACCTCATCTCGGTGAACCGCCGCTACAAGGCCCACGCGGGGCTGCGCGTCACCGACGTCTGAGGACGCCCGGGCATGGTGGACACTGGACGGGCGGGCGCCGCGGCGCCCGCCCGTCCGCACCCGTGCGGCAGCAGCACCGAAGCAGCCGAAGTACCCGACAGGAGCCGACCTCCATGCCCCGCCTCGCTCTGTACGCCCTCGTCGTCTGTGTCCTCGCCGTCGTCGCGGCCGTGGTCTCCTTCGTCCAGGGCAGCTGGCTCGGAATCGTCTGGGTGCTGCTCGTCGGGCTCTCGTCCAACATGACCTGGTACTACCTGCGCAGGGGCCGCGCCGCTAGCCCTGCGGAGTGAGCGAGAGGCTCGGCAGGTCCGGCCAGAACTGGTAGAGGCTGCGGCCGGTGGCCGCGTCCACGTCGGACACCCCGAGCGCGTCCAGAAGCACGTAGATCAGCCGGAAGAACTCCTGGTTGATCTGCGGGACCCAGAGCAGCGCGAACACCGCGAGCAGGCCGAACTGCGCGAACGGCTCGACCTGGCGCCGCGCCGAGTGCGACAGCCACGGCTCGATGATCCCGTACCCGTCAAGACCCGGCACCGGCAGGAAGTTCAGGACCGCCGCCGTCACCTGGAGCAGGGCCAGGAAGGCCAGCGCGTGGCGGAAGTCGTCGGGCACGCCGTCGAGCGCGTGCAGCCAGAACGGGGCCGTGCACACGAGCCCGAACAGGACGTTCGTGAGCGGGCCCGCCGCCGAGATCAGGCTGTGCTTCCAGCGGCCCCGGATCCGGCCCCGCTCGATGAAGACGGCGCCGCCGGGCAGGCCGATGCCGCCCAGGATCACGAAGATCACCGGCAGCACGATCGACAGCAGCGCGTGGGTGTACTTCAGCGGGTTCAGCGTGAGGTAGCCCTTGGCGCCGACCGTGATGTCCCCGCCGTGCAGCGCGGTGCGGGCGTGCGCGTACTCGTGCAGGCACAGCGAGACGACCCACGCGGACGTCACGAACAGGAACACCGCGAGGCCGCGCGACGAGGCGTAACTCGTCCACACCGCCCACCCGGAGACCGCCATGACGGCGACGATCCCGAGGAAGACCGGGCTGATCCGCCGGTCGTGGTGGCGGGAGGTCGCTGTGGTCATGCCGTGGGCTCCAGTGCTGGTGGGACGGTGGTGCGGGACGCGCCCGACCGTACAGGGGCTGAGCGTCAAACGTCTCGGCAACCGGCGGGAGTTCCGGGGCCCGGGCCCCGGCCCGCGCCGCGTCGATGAGAATGGGGGCGTGCGCTACCGGATTCTCGGCAACACCCAGGTCCACCACCTCGACGGCGGCCCCGTCGCCCTCGGCGGTGCGCGGCTGCGCGCGCTCCTGACGGTGCTGGCGCTGCGGCCGGGCCGGGCCGCCCCCGTGAGCGTGCTCGTCGACGACGTGTGGGGGGACGAACCACCCGCCGACGCCCCGGCCGCGCTCCAGGCCCTGGTCGGCCGGCTGCGCCGGGCGCTCGGCCACGACGCGGTGTTCTCCGCGGAGAGCGGCGGATACGGGCTCGCCGCCGAGGCCGACGACATCGACCTGCACCGCTTCGAGCGGCTCACCGCCGACGGCGCACGTGCCCTGGAGGAGGGCGACCCGGCCAAGGCGGCCGCCCTGCTCGACGACGCGCTCGGGCTGTGGGCGGGACCGGCCCTCGCGGACCTGCCCGACCCCGGCCCCCGCGCCGCCCGCGCCGAGGCCCGCAGGCTCGACGCCCGGCGGCTCCGGCTCGCCGCCGCCGTCGCGCTCGGCCGCGCCGAGGAGACCCTGGCCGAGCTGGGCGCGCTGTGCGCGAGCCATCCGCTCGACGAGCCGCTGCACGCCCTGCGCATCCGCGCGCTGCGGGCCGCGGGCCGCCCGGCCGAGGCGCTGGCCGCGTACGAGAGCGTACGCACCACGCTCGCCGAGGAGCTCGGCGCCGACCCCGGGCCCGAACTCCGCGCCATCCACGCCGAGTTGCTGAACCCCGTCCCGCCGCCCGCGCCCGTGCGGGGCAATCTGCGGGCCCGCCTCACCTCCTTCGTCGGGCGCACCGCCGAGCTCGCGGACATCCGGGCCGACCTCGAAACGGCCCGTCTCGTCACCCTGCTCGGGCCCGGCGGGGCCGGCAAGACCCGGCTCTCGCAGGAGGCAGCCGAGGGCGTCGCGCCGAACTGGCCGGACGGGGTGTGGCTGGCCGAACTCGCGCCCGTGGACGACCCGGCCGGGGTGCCCGCCGCCGTGCTCACCGCCGTCGGCGCCCGCAAGACCGTGCTGCACGCGGCCGGCGCCGAGGAGCTCAGGGCCGCCGACCCGCGCGCGGGCGACCCCGTGGTCCGGCTCGCCGAACACTGCGCGCCGCGCCGCATGCTGCTGCTCCTGGACAACTGCGAGCACGTGATCGGCGCCGCCGCCGAACTCGCCGAGTACCTCCTGGCCCGCTGCCCGGGACTGGTCGTCCTCGCCACCAGCCGCGAACCCCTGGGCGTGCCGGGCGAGTTGGTCCGCCCCGTGGAACCGCTGCCCGCCCCCTTCGCGCTGCGGCTGCTCGCCGAGCGGGGCGCCGCGGCCCGGCCCGGGTTCCGCGTCGAGGACGACCCGGAGGCCGCCGCCGAGATCTGCCGCCGCCTGGACGGGCTCCCGCTCGCCATCGAACTGGCCGCGGCCCGCCTGCGCATGCTGACGCCACGTCAGATCGCGGACCGCCTGGACGACCGCTTCCGCCTCCTCACCAGCGGGAGCCGCACCGTACTGCCCCGCCAGCAGACCCTGCGGGCCGTCGTCGACTGGTCCTGGGAGCTCCTGGAGGAGCCCGAACGCGCGGTGCTCGGACGGCTCTCCGTCTTCGCGGGCGGCTGCGACCTGGCGGCGGCCGAGGAGGTGTGCGCCGAGGAGGGCGCGTCCGGGGGAGTGGGGGCCGCGGAAGTCGCCGGCGTCCTCGGCTCGCTCGTCGACAAGTCGCTGGTGGTGGCCGCGCCCGACACCGGCGGCGAGATGCGCTACCGGCTGCTCGAAACCGTCTCCGAGTACGCCATGGAGCGGCTCGACGACGCGGGGGACCGGGCCGCCGCCGAGCGGCGCCACCTCACCCACTACCGCGAACTCGCCCGCCGCACCGACGCCGATCTGCGCGGCCCCCGGCAGCGGGCCGCGATCGACACCTTCGAGCGGGAGTCCGAGAACCTGCGCACCGCGCTGCGCCGCTGTGTGGCGCTCCGCGACGAGCAGGAGGCGCTCTGCCTGGTGCACGCGCTGCTCTGGTACTGGAACATGCGCGACCTGCGGGCCGAGTCGCGGTACTGGGCCTACGAGGCCGCGGCCCTGGGGCCCGACCCGTTCGCGGAGCCCGTGGTGCCCGCGCCCCCGGTCTTCACCCGCTGCACGGACACCCCGCCGCCGCTCGACCCGGAGGTGCTCCAGGAGGCGCGGCGCGGGGTGCGGCTGGTCCAACTGGCCTCCATGGACCACGAGATGGACCAGTGGACCACCCCCGAGGCCCTCGAACGGCTCCGCGCGATCGCCTCCGCCTACCGCCCGGGCCTGCCGCAGACCTGCCGGATGCCGGGCTCGCTCTGGTTCTTCCCGGTGGTGCTCACCGGGGACCACGCCCGTTTGCAGGAGGTCCTCGACGTGACCGTGCGGACCTGCGAGGAGCTCGGTGACGAGTGGGAGCTGGCCGCCGCGCTCCAGATGCGCGCCAACATCCTGGCCAACCGGACCGAATGGGCCGGTGACGCGAGGGCCGACGCGGACGCCAGCCTCCTGCTGTTCCAGCGCCTCGGGGACGCCTGGGGCGCGGCCGAGGCGCTGGGGGCCAGGGGCGAGGCGCGGGAGAAGCGGGGCGAGTTCGGCCTGGCCGCGGAGGACTTCACCACCGCCCTCCAGTACGCCGAGCAGCTCGGCGCCCAGGCCCAGGTGACGCTGTTGCGGGCGAGGCTGGCCGCCATGCTGCTGGAGATGGGGGAGGCCGAGCGGGGTGAGGCCATGCTGCGCGAGGTCCTTGCCCAGGGGAACCGGGAGGGCATCGAGGCGCGGCCCGCGGCCCGGCTCTTCCTCACCATGTGGCTGGGCCGCACCGGCCGGATCGACGAGGCGCGCGAGCAGGTCGAGATGATGCTGGCCGAGTTCACCGCCGCCAACCTCGTCCTGTTCGAGGGGTTCGCCCTGGGCGTGCGCGCCTGGCTGGACAACGAGCAGGGCCGCTTCGCGGAGGGGCTCGCCGGGGCGCGGATCGCGGTCGACCGGGCCCAGGCGCCGGTCTCGAAGATGGTCGCGCCCGAGATGTTCGCCGTGCACATGCTCACCGCGGCCCGCGCGATCGCCGGACTCGGCGGCGAGGAGAACCTCCTGGACGCGGCCCGGCTGGTCGGCGCCCACGACGCGCTGCTCCCGGCGGGCCACTTCATGGCGCCCGTCCAGGCCGCCGAACGGACCGAGGCCGAGCTGGCCCTGCGCGCAGCGCTCGACGACGCGGCGTACGAGGCCGCGTACGCGGAGGGCGGTGGCCTCCGGGTCGAGGAGGCCACCGCCCTCGTGCGGCGCGATCGCAAGAGCTGACGAGTCGTCAGGATCAGGTGCGCTTGCGGAACTTGGCGACGGCCAGCGGGGCCATCACCACGGTGATCCCCGCCGACCAGGCCAGCGTCATCAGCGCGGAGTGGGCGACCGGGCCGCCGATCATCAGGCCGCGGGCCGCGTCGGCCAGGTTGGACAGCGGGTTGTAGTCGGTGAAGGACTGCAACCAGCCCGGCATGGTGGTCGGCTTGGCGAAGATGGACGAGCCGAACTGCAGCGGCATCAGCACGAGCATGGCCACTCCCTGGACGGCCTGGGCCGTCTTCATGGTGAGTCCCAGCAGGATGAAGATCCACATCAGCGAGGCGCCGAACAGGAGCGACAGGCCGATGGCGGCGAACAGGGCGAGCACCGAGGTGTGGATGGTGAGGCCGAGGATGAACCCCATGGTCAGCAGGATGGTGACGGCGACCAGCATGCGGCCGACCTCGACCAGCATCTTGGCGATGAGGACGGAGGACCGGGCGATCGGCATCGTCCGGAAGCGGTCCATCACCCCCTTCTTGAAGTCGTCGTTGACGCCGGTCCCGACCGCCATGGCGATGTTCAGGCCCATCATCGCCATCAGGCCGGGGATCAGGTAGTCGACGTAGGCGCCCTGGTTGCCGCTGCCGAACATCGCGCCGCCGAAGACGTACACGAACAGCAGCGTGAAGATGATCGGCATCAGGACGGCGTCGAACATCGACTCCGGGTCGGCCTTGATCTGGAGCATGTTGCGGCGCGCCAGCGCGCCGATGTGGCGCAGGTTCGCGCGCAGCCCGATCCGTACGTCGTCGGACCCGGCGGGCGGCCGCGGGCGCGAAGGGGACGGCTGCACGGGCGCGTCGACAGTGGTGGTGGTGCTCATGCCGCGACCTCCTCGGTCTCACGGTGGGCGTCCTGGGCGTCGGCGGTCTTCTGGCCGGTGATGGCCAGGAACACCTCGTCCAGGCTGGGCAGATGGGTGCCTATGTGGGCGATGCCGAAGCCGCGCGCCCCCAACAGGCCGACCACGGCGGTCAGTTGCTCGTCGCTGAGGATCGGCACGTTGAGCACGCCCTCGTCGGGGACGACCTGGGTGCCGGACACGCCGTCCAGGCCCGCCTCGGTGACGGCCCGCGCCATGGCGCCCAGCTGGTCCGCGTCGGCCGGGCGGATCTGGAGCGTGCGGCCGCCGACCTTCGCCTTCAGCTCGTTGACCCCGCCGTTGGCGATGACCTTGCCGCGGTCGACGACCGTCAGCTCGCCCGCCAGCTGCTCGGCCTCCTCCATGTACTGCGTGGTGAGCAGCACCGTGGCGCCCTCGGCGACCATCCGGCGCACCTCGTCCCACACCTCGTTGCGGGTGCGCGGGTCCAGGCCCGTGGTCGGCTCGTCCAGGTAGAGGACCGCGGGGTGGCCGATCATGGAGGCGGCCAGGTCGAGCCGGCGGCGCATGCCGCCCGAGTAGGTCATCGCGGGCCGCTTGGCGGCGTCCGTGAGCGAGAACCGCTCCAGGAGCTCGTCGGCGCGCCCCCGGGCGTCCTTGCGGGACAGGTCGAGCAGCCGGCCGATCATGTACAGGTTCTCGCGGCCGGAGAGCTTCTCGTCGACCGAGGCGTACTGCCCGGTCAGGCCGATGGTGCGGCGCAGCTGGCGGGGCTGCTTCACCACGTCGTAACCGGCGACGGTGGCGGTGCCCGCGTCCGGCACGAGCAGGGTGGACAGGCAGCGTACGAGTGTGGTCTTGCCGGCGCCGTTCGGTCCGAGGACACCGAGCACGGTGCCTTCGCGGACGTCCAGGTCGACGCCGTCCAGCGCCTTGGTGTCGCCGAAGTGCTTCACCAGCCCCCGTACGGAGACGGCGATTCCGGCGGCCGCGCCGGTCCTGCCGCTCATGGGGTTCTTGTCGATTCGCGTCATGGACACCAAGGTGCCAGGGGCCACCGACAATCCACCGACAGAGCACCGACAGGGCGGGGACGGGCCGCGGGCGGGCCGCCGACAGCCTGTCGGCAGCCCGGGGCACGGGGCCCGCAGACGACAGACAGCCCGCCGATGGGGGAAGTCGGCGGACTGTCGTCGTGACCGCAGTGGCTAGTGGAAGGTGTGCTCCTCGGCGGGGAACGACCCGCCGACGACCTCGCCCGCGAACGCCTTGGCGGCGTCCCCGAGCGACTCCCGCAGGTTCATGTACTGCTTGGTGAAGCGCGGCGTCTTGCCGGGGGTCAGGCCCACCATGTCGGTGTAGACGAGCACCTGCGCGTCGCACTCCGCGCCCGCGCCGATGCCGACGGTCGGGATGTGCAGGGTGCGGGTGACCTCGGCGGCGAGCTCGGCCGGGACCAGCTCCAGGACGATGGCGAAGGCGCCCGCGTCCTGGACCGCCTTGGCGTCGCGCAGGAGCTGGTGCGCCGCCTCGTCGCCGCGGCCCTGCACCCGGTAGCCCAGGGTGTTCACGGACTGCGGGGTGAGGCCGATGTGGCCCATGACCGGGATGCCGGACTCGACCAGCAGCCTGATCTGCTCGTGGCTGCGCTCGCCGCCCTCCAGCTTGATCGCGCCGACGCCCGCGTCCTTGACCAGGCGCATGGCGCTGCGCAGCGCCTGCACCGGGCCCTCCTGGTAGGAGCCGAAGGGCAGGTCGGCCACGATGAGGGCGCGTGAGGTGCCTCGTACGACGGCGGCGGAGAGCATGGTGATCTCGTCCAGGGTGACCGGGACGGTCGTCTCGTAGCCGAGGTGGCAGTTGCCCATGGAGTCGCCCACCAGCAGGACCGGGATCCCGGCCTCGTCGAAGACCGAGGCGGTCATCGCGTCGTAGGCGGTGAGCATGGGCCACTTCTCGCCGCGCGCCTTGGCGGCGGCGATGTCGTGCACGGTGATGCGCCGGGTGCCCTTGCCTCCGTACAGCGCCTTGGGGTTGCTGCTGTCGGATGCCTTCGGGTTCTGGGCAGCCTGAAGTTGTTGCGTCATCGCAACGGCTCCTGTTCGTCATCTCGAAGCGCCCTTACGGCGTCTCCGGACCACATCCATGGTGGCATCCCGTGCCCCGTGCGGGGAAGTGGGTGTCTCCGGAAGGTAAATCGGCCACGAACACGAACCGGTGTCCGAAAAGTAAAGACCTTCCTATACGAGACGGTCCCGTATCGAAATTGTTCTAGGCTGAGGGGCATGTCAACCTCGCCTGCCGCGTCCGGTGCCCCGGCCGCGCCCCGGATACCCGAAGCCGTCCACCGCCGACGCTGGGCGATCCTCGCCGTCCTGATGCTCAGCCTGCTGATCGTCGTCCTGGACAACTCGATCCTGAACGTCGCCGTCAAGACGATCGCGAGCCCCGCCCCCACCGGCCTGGGCGCCACCCAGAGCGAGCTGGAGTGGGCGATCAACGCCTACACGCTCGTCTTCGCCGGCTTGCTCTTCACCTCGGGCCTGCTCGGCGACCGGCTCGGCCGCAAGAAGATCCTGCTGTTCGGCATCACGGTCTTCGGCCTCGGCTCGGTGCTCGCCGCGTTCTCGAACTCCCCGGACCAACTCATCGCGTTCCGCGCCCTGATGGGCCTCGGCGGCGCCTTCGTGATGCCGTCCACCCTCGCCGTCCTCATGAACGTCTTCGAGCGCGAGGAGCAGCCCAAGGCCATCGGCATCTGGGCCGGCGGCGTGGGCCTCGCCATCGCGATCGGCCCGATCACCGGCGGCGTCCTGCTCCAGCACTACTGGTGGGGCTCGGTCTTCCTGGTCAACGTGCCGGTCGTGATCATCGCGCTGATCGCCATGGTGGTCCTCGTGCCGGACTCCAAGGACCCGAGCCCCGGCAAGCTCGACCCGGTGGGCGTGCTGCTGTCCGTCGTGGGCCTCGTCCTGCTCGTGTACGGCATCATCCACGGCGGCGAGCTGGCGGACTTCACCGATACGACCGTGCTCGCCACGATCCTCTCGGGCATCGCCGTCCTCGTCGGCTTCGTGCTCTACGAGAAGCGCGTCGACCACCCCGCCATCGACATCGGCTACTTCAAGAAGCCCGCTTTCTCGGCCGCCGTCGTCGCCATCGCGCTGACCTTCTTCGCGCTGATGGGCGTGACCTTCTTCTCGGTCTTCTACATGCAGAGCGTGCGCGGCTACAGCGCGCTCCAGTCCGGGCTGCTCATCCTGCCGCTCGCCGCGGCCCAGATGATCTTCGCGCCGCGGGCCCGGCTGGTCGTCGACCGGTTCGGCGCCCGGGCCGTCTGCACCGCCGGGCTCATCCTGGTGGCGATCGGCCTCGCCGCGTTCGCCCTGTTCGGCGCGGACACCCCGATCTGGCTCATGGAGGTCGTCTTCTTCGTGCAGGGCGCCGGAATGGCCCACATCATGCCGCCCGTCACCGTCTCGATCATGCAGGCGCTGCCGCGCGAGAAGGCCGGTTCGGGCTCGGCCGTCAACAACACCTTCCGCCAGGTCGGCGGCGCGCTCGGCGTCGCCGTGCTCGGCTCGGTGCTCTCCACCGTCTACCGCGGCGACATCGAGGGCCACCTCGACGCGGTCCCCGCCGGGGCGCGCAAGGCGGCGGGCGAATCCATCGAGGCGACCCTCGGCATCGCCGAGCGGATGGGCCCCGCGGGCAAGGCCCTGATCGGCCCGGCCGACGACGCGTTCCTGCACGCCATGCACGTCACCGCGCTGGCCTCGTCCGGAGTGGCCCTGCTCGGCGCGCTCGTAGTCGCCCTGTTCCTGCCGCCCAAGCCGCCCGCGGCGGGCGCGCCCGCGGCACAGGACCGGCCCACCGAGGCCGCCCGCGGCTAGGGCGCGGACCTCCGGGACAATCAGCGGGTCGGCAAGAGGAAGCGGAGCGGGCGTGACCCAGATGGACGAGCAGCACAAGGACGGCGAACCCCGGCGCGGGCGGCCCCGCTCCGAGGCCGCGGACCGGCAGATCCTGGAAGCCGTGGTCAAGCTCCTGGAGGAAGGCGTGTCGCTCGCCGACCTCTCCATCGAACGCATCGCCCGCACCGCGGGAGTCGGCAAGGCCACCATCTACCGGCGCTGGTCCGGCAAGGAGGAGCTGTACGTCGAGGTCGTCCAGTCCATGGAGTCGCCGGCCCCGCCGCTGCCCGGCCACTCGCTCCGCGACGACCTCGTCGCCATGGTCGAGAACGTGCGCCTGCGCAGCCTCGCCAAGCAGTCCTCCGCCCTGCTGCACAACGTCTTCGCCCAGATGCAGAGCTATCCCAAGCTCTGGGCCAGGTACCACAGCCTGGTCATAGACCCCCGCCGCGCACTCCTCGACGAGGTGCTGCGGCGGGGCGTCGAGAACGGCGAGCTGCGCGCCGGGCTCGACCTCGACATGGCGGGCGACCTCTTCGTCGCCCCGATGCTGGTGCGCACCATGCTGCGGCCCGGCTCCGAGCTGTCCGGGCCCGAGCTCGCCGAGCGCATCGTCGACGCCGTCCTCGAAGGGCTGCGCCCGGCCCGCTGAATATGCGCGTTGTGTCACAGGGCCCCGCCGGGGGCCCAGGCCTGGAACCCGGCGCCGCGCCCGGTCGTCCTGCTGGCCGTACGGATGTCGTACGAACGGTGCGACGGCAGGGAATCCCACCCGGTTTCGCCTAGGGTCGAACGGCGGGGACGGTGTGCGGAACAGCAGTGAGGACAGCGGTATGGCGCGGGCGTACATGACGGAGACGGGCGACGGCAGCGCGGAGGCCGAGCGCTCCCGGTCCCGGTTCCGGCGCCTGGCCGAGCGATGGCGGACCGACCGCGGCATCTGGCGCCGCGGCCTGGTCCTCGCGGGCCTCGCCGTCCTGATCGCCCTCGTGATGCTCCTGCACGCGCGCATCCCCAACTCGATCGGCAACCTCGGCTCGCTCTCCGAGACCTTCCTGCCCTGGCTCGGGGTGTTCGTGCCGGTCCTGCTCGGCCTCGCCCTGTGGCGCCGCTCGGCGACCGCGCTCATCGCCCTGCTGCTCCCCACGATCGTCTGGCTCAACATGTTCGGCGGGCTCCTCACCGACAAGCAGGGCTCCGGCGGCAACCTGATCGTGGCGACCCACAACGTGAACGCCGAGAACCCCGACCCGGCCGGCACCGCCCGCCAGGTCGCCGCCTCCGGCGCGCAGGTCCTGGCCCTCGAGGAGGTCCCGGGCGACGAGGTCGCAACGTACAAGAAGGCGCTCGCCGGCCTCTACCCGTACCACTCGGTCCAGGGCACGGTCGGCCTGTGGTCCAAGTACCCGCTGAGCGACAGCCGGCCCGTCGACATCAAGATCGGCTGGACCCGGGCGATGCGCTCCACCGTGAAGACCCCGAGCGGCGACATCGCGGTGTACGTCGCCCACATGCCCTCGGTACGGGTCAAGCTGAAGGCCGGGTTCACCGCCAACCAGCGTGACAACAGCGCCTACACGCTGGGCGAGGCAATCTCCGCGGAGCCGCTCAAGAAGGTGGTCCTCCTCGGCGACCTCAACGGCACCATGAACGACCGCTCCCTGACCAACATCACCTCCCAGATGCGCTCCACCCAGGGCGCCGCGGGCAACGGCTTCGGCTTCAGCTGGCCGGCCGGGTTCCCGATGGCCCGCATCGACCAGATCATGGTCAAGGGCATCGAGCCCAAGTCGTCCTGGACGCTGCCCGAGACGCAGAGCGACCACCTGCCGATCGCGGCGCGCCTGCAGATCTGAGGACCCCGGCCCGGGGTCAGCGCCCCAGGCCCTCCTCGCGCCAGCGGTTGGTGATGGGTAGCCGACGGTCCTTGCCGAAGCCCTTCGCCGAGATCTTCGTACCCGGCGGGTACTGGCGGCGCTTGTACTCCGCCGTGTCCACCATCCGCAGCGTCTTGGCCACCAGCTCCGGGTCGTACCCGGCCGCCACGATCGCCTCCGCGCCCTGGTCCCGGTCCACGTACATCGCCAGGATCGCGTCCAGGACCGGGTAGTCGGGCAGCGAGTCGGTGTCGACCTGGCCCGGGCGGAGCTCGGCGCTGGGGGGCTTGGTGATGGAGTTCTCCGGGATCGGCGGGGTCTGACCGCGCTCGGCCGCCGCCCGGTTGCGCCACTCGGCGAGCCGGAACACCGAGGACTTGTAGACGTCCTTGATCGGCCCGTACGCGCCCACCGAGTCGCCGTACAGCGTCGAATAGCCCACCGCCAGCTCGGACTTGTTGCCCGGCGCGAGGACGATGTGGCCCTCCTGGTTGGAGAGCGCCATCAGCATCGTGCCGCGCAGCCGCGACTGGAGGTTCTCCTCGGCCAGCCCGGTCAGGCCGAGCGAGCCCATGTACGCGTCGAACATCGGCTCGATGGGCACGGTGCGGAAGTTCAGGCCGGTGCGCCGGGCCAGCTCGGCCGCGTCGCCCCGGGAGTGGTCCGAGGAGTACTTCGACGGCATCGACACGCCGTAGACGTTGGCCGCGCCCAGCGCGTCGCAGGCGATGGCGGCCACCAGCGCCGAGTCGATGCCGCCGGACAGGCCGATCACGACCGACCGGAAGCCGTTCTTCGCGGCGTACGCGCGCAGGCCCACGACCAGCGCCGAGTAGACCTCCTCGTCGTCCTCCAGGCGCTCGGCGTAGCCGCCCGTCAACTCCGGCTCGTACGGCGGGACCTGGTCCTCGGAGATCACCACGTGATCAATGCGGAGACCGTCGTCGACGACCCCGGAGGGGGCGGGGCCCGCGGCCGGGAGCTCCAGGTCGAGGACGACCGAGCCCTCGGAGAACTGCGGGGCCCGGGCGACGACTTCGCCGTCCGCGCCGACCACGATCGAGTCGCCGTCGAAGACCAGCTCGTCCTGGCCGCCGATGGTCGCGACGTACGCCAGCGTGCAGCCCGCCTCCTGGGCCCGCTTGCGGACGAGGTCGAGCCGGGAGTCGTCCTTGTTCTGCTCGTACGGCGAGGCGTTGATGGAGATGAGGAGCCCGGCCCCGGCCGAGCGCGTGGCCGGCACGCGGCCGCCGTCCTGCCAGAGGTCCTCGCAGATGGCGAGGGCCACGTCGATGCCGCGCACCCGCACCACGGGCAGCGTGTCGCCCGGCACGAAGTAGCGGAACTCGTCGAAGACGCCGTAGTTGGGCAGGTGGTGCTTGGCGAAGGCCAGCACCACCCGGCCGCCGTGCAGCACCGCCGCCGCGTTCTGCGGGGCGCCGGCCGGCTGGCCGAGCCGGGGGCTCGCGACCGCGGAGCGGTCCAGGTAGCCGACGACCACGGGGATCTCCCCGAAGCCCTCCCGCTCCAGGCGCGCGGCGAGCGTGGTCAGCGCCTGCCGGGACGCCTCGACGAACGAGGATCTGAGGGCCAGGTCCTCGACGGGGTAGCCGGTCAGCACCATCTCGGGGAACGCGATGAGATGCGCCCCCTGCTCGGCGGCGTGCCGTGTCCAGTGCACGATCGCCTCGGCGTTGCCGGAGATGTCCCCGACGGTCGAGTCGATCTGATTCAGGGCGAGACGTAGTTGAGGCACCCGCCCAGTGTAATCGTCAATGCGACGCGATGGGGGGTCATCGGCGCCGCGCGGGGCGCCCCGCCGAGCGGCCGGGGTCAGCCCGTGACCGGTCCGCGCCACACCGTCTCGTCGTACCTCAGCGTCTGCGGGCCGATCTGGAAGTCCACCGTCCGCGAGTCCGGCGGCACCGAGAAGGCGAACCCGCCGGTGGCGCGGTCGCCCGGCGCCAGGCTGCCCGCGAACATCGCGGTGGCGTGCGCGTCGTCGTAGATCGCCTCGACCTCGATGCCGTCCGCGCCGCGCACGGTCGGCACCGCCGAGGTGATGTCGATCGACTCGTCGCTGTCGTTCACGATGGTGACGGTGAACCGGACCGCCCGGTTGCCCTTGCGGTGGCCGGAGGCGGACGCGTCCGGCGTGTAGGGGGCCGGGCGCGAGACCGTGACCTTCACCCCGTCCCGATAGGTGTGCGTCGCCCCGAACGGCTGCGGCTTCGCGGTGGGCGGGGCGCTCGGCGAGGGCTTCTTCGAGGGCGCTGGGGACGACGCCGCCCGCGAGGGCGTCGTCGATATCGCGCCGTTGCGGCCCTGGGTCGCGTCCTTCACGAACACCACCGTGAGCAGCAGCCCGGCGACGGCGAGCACGGTCGCTGCGGCGCCGAGGACCGCGCCGCCAAGGGCCACCCCCTTGTTGGTCGCCCACCCCTTGCGCGCCCGGGCGTGTCCGACGAGACCCAGTGCCACGGCGGCCACCCCGAGCGCGCCCGAGAGCCAGAAGAGGAAGGGGACGAGGCCGAAGGCCACCCCGAGGACGCCGAGGACCAGCGCGGCGGCGCCGGCACCGTTGCGGGCCCGCCGCGCCGGGGGCGGCGGCGACGCCGGACGGCCGGGCGGAACGGGCCCCCACTGCGGCTGGCCGGGGGAGTTGACGGGCACGGTCATGGGGGAGTCCTTCGGTGATCCATTTTTTCCGCCCACCCTACGGCCCGACATGCGGGAGGCGGCCGCCGCGCCGATCATGGGCGCATGACGACCACGGACGCCTCCGATGAAGAACTCGTCGCGGACGAAGGGACGAAACGGCAGTACGTCTCCTGGGTGACCCTCGGCCTGATGACGACGGCATCCGTCGCCAGCCTGCGCCCCTCGCCGTCCATGGCCATCTACGGCCTCGCCGCGGTCTTCCTCTACCTGCTGCCCGCCGTCGTCTTCCTGCTCCCCACCGCCCTGGTCGGCGCCGAGCTGGCCTCCGGCTGGACCGGCGGCATCTACCGCTGGGTCAGCGAGGCGCTCGGCAAACCGCTCGGGTTCCTCGCCGTCTGGTGCCAGTTCGCCATGACGATCGCGTACTACCCGAGCCTGCTCGCGTACGTCGCCTCGACCTTCGCCTACGTCATCAACCCGAGGCTGGCCGAGAACGGCCTCTACGTCGCCGTCGTCATCGTCGTCATCTACTGGACCGGCGTCTGGATCTCCTCGCGCGGCACCAAGACCGTCGCCGGACTCAGCTCGCTCGGGCTCGTCATCGGCACGCTGGTGCCCGGGGTGCTCCTCGTCGCCCTCGGCATCGTCTTCCTCGGGCAGGGCAACCCGTCCCAGGCGCCGATGAACGCCTCGCACTGGCTGCCGCCGTGGACCGGGCTCGCCAGTCTGGTCCTGATCGTCAACAACTTCCTGTCGTACGCGGGCATGGAGATGAACGGCGTCCACGTGTCCTCGCTGCGCCACCCCAAGCGCGAGTACCCGAAGTCGATGTTCCTGGCCACCGGCCTGGTCCTGCTGATCTTCATCCTTCCGGCCCTGGCCATCTCCTGGGTCATGCCGTCGTCGGAGCTGAGCCTGACGGCCGGTCTGATGCAGGCCTTCCAGGCCTTCTTCGACCACTTCCACATCGGCTGGATGACCAAGGTCGTCGGCGTGATGCTGGTGGCCGCCGCACTCGGCGGCATGCTGACCTGGCTCGCGGGACCGGCCAAGGGGCTGGTGCTGCTGTCGCGGCAGGAGGGCTATCTCCCGCCGGTCCTCCAGCGGTTGAACAAGTACGGCACCCCGCGCAACGTCATGGTCGCGCAGGGCGTCGTCACCACCCTGATCGGCATCCTGTACGCCTTCAGCGGCGACGTGTCGAGCGCGTACTGGATGTTCTCCGTCATCACCGTGCAGATCTATCTCATCGCCTACCTGCTGATGTTCGTGGCGGTGGTCCGGCTGCGCAGGACGCGGCCCGAAGTGGAACGCGGCTTCCGGGTGCCCGCGGTCGCCTGGGTCGCGGGCGTCGGGTTCGTGGCATCGGTGGCCGCGCTGTGCATCGGGTTCGTGCCGCCCGACCAGTTCGGCAACCAGCCGCTCTGGCGCTATCTGCTGATCGTCGGCGGCGGGCTGCTCGCCCTCGGCATCCTCGCGCCGGTCGCCCTGCTGACCTTCCGCAAGCCGGGGTGGGTGCATCCGGACCACCGGTGAACCGCGGTCACCCCCGTACCATTGGCCCCACTATGTCCCGCAGTGGTGTGCACCCCCGGCCCGTGGCCGCCCTGCTCGCGCTGGGCGCCCTCGCCTACACGGCCTGGGTCCTGGAACTCGTCTTCCAGACCGGACTCGACCCCATCCAGGCGTACGTCAGTGAACTCGCCGCCGCCGACCAGCCGCTCGGCGGGCTCTTCCGCGCCACCGACCTGACCGCGGGGCTGCTGGTCCTGGCCGCGGCCGCGTGCGCGCTCTGGCGCTGCGACCGGCGGCGCTGGTCCCTGGCGGGCTGGTCGGGCCTCGCGCTCTTCGGCGCCGCCACGGCGGTCGACTCCCGCCTCCCGCTGAGCTGCGCCCCCACCGCCGACCCGGTCTGCGCGGCCCGCGAGACGGCGGGCCTGGTCCCGGCCACGCACACCGCCCACGCGGTGAGCAGCAGCCTCGCGATGGTGGGTGCGGTGGCGGGCGTCGTCGCCCTGACGGTCGCGGCCCGCCGCTACGGCTGGTGGCCGCCGCTCGCCGCCCTGCCCGGCACGGTGCTGGTCGGCCTGGAACTCCTCGCCACCGCCTGGACGTTGACCTCGGTGGCCGCCTTCCAGGCGGGCCGGGGCACCTGGGCGCTCGGCGCGGGCCAGCGGCTCCAGGTGCTGCTGGTGGCGGTGTGGCTGGGGGTGCTCGCGGTGTGCGTGGCGCGGGAGAGGCGGGCATGAGGTTTCTGCGGGTGGCCGGGGTCGCGCACCACGTGGTGGTCGAGGGGGCCGGGCCGGTGGTGGTGCTCAGCGCGGGCCTCGGCATGAGCTGGTTCGACTGGGACGAGGTGGCTCGGCTGCTGGCCCCGGACCACACGGTCGTACGGTTCGACCGGCCCGGGCACGGCCTGTCCGGACCGGCCCTCGCGCCGCCGACCGCCGCGGGGGAGGCCCACCGCATCGCGGGGCTCCTCGACGCGCTGGGTCTGACGGGGGCGGTGACGGTGGTCGGCCACTCCATCGCCGGGTTCCACGCGGAGGCCTTCGCGCGGCTGTACCCCGCCCGTACGGCGGGGCTCGTCCTGGTTGACTCCAGCGTCGAGGAGCACGCGCGTCCTCCGGCGGCCCCGGGGGCGCGGCTCGCTCTCGCACGGGCGGTCGGGGCGGGGCTGTGCGCCGCGGGCGCCCCCGCCGCGCTGGGCCCCGCGGCCCGTCGCGCCCTGGTGCGGGCCGCCCGTACCGGGGGCGGTGATCCGGCGCCGCCCGATCTCGTACGCCGCTGTTACCGCACGTCCCGGGTGCTGCGCGGAATGATTCTGGAGAACGCGTGCTATGCGGCGGTGGCGGCCGAACTCCTCTCCCTGCGCCGGGAGTCCGGGCTGCCGCGCGTGCCGGTGACCGTGCTGGCGGGTGGGGCGGGGGGTGTGGCCTGGGTGCGTCGCCAGCGTGCCCTGGCGGTGGCCCTGTCCGCGGACTTCCAACTGGTTGTCGGTTCGGGGCACTTGGTGATGCTGGACAGTGCGGGGGCGGTGGCGCAGGCGGTGACTTCCCCCACCCCGCCCCTTCCCGAGACCCTCCGGGGGTGAAGGACGTTCCTGGGGGCTCCGCCCCCAGCCCCCCGTTCGCGCCTGAACGGCGCTCGTCCTCAAACGCCGGACAGGCTGAGATGCCCATGCAGGCCAGCACCGTCCTGCCCAGGGGCGCGGGGAATTGCGTGAGAAGCGAGCACGGCCCGCAGCGGAATGGGGGTTTGGGGGCGCAGGGAACTGCGCGAGCAACCGTGCACGGTCGGCGGACGAGGTCAGGCAGAGGCCGCCAGGGGGCGCGGGGCTGTGACATTGTGCGGCTCCGCCGCGTGGGCGCGAGGGAACCTCGCACGGCCGACGGGCGAAGTCGGGCAGAGGCCCCCCAGGGGCGCGGGGCTGTGACATTGTGCGGCTCCGCCGCGTGGGCGCGAGCAACCGTGCATGGTCGGCGGGCGAAGTCGGGTAGAGGTCCCCCAGGGGCGCGAGGAACTGCGCGAGCAACCGTGCACGGTCGGCGGGCGAAGTCAGGCAGAGGCGCCCCAGGGGCGCGGGGAACTGCGCGAGGGGCCGCCCGCGGGCCGCGGCGGGAGCAGCCCCCGGGGGGTTTCGGGAAGGGGCGGGGTGGGGAACAAAAAGGCCCCACCCCCACCCCGCGGTGAACCGCAGGGCAGAGGCGGGGCCGGGGGTGACCCCGGTTCAGGGGGTCAGCGGCGGAACGGGAAACCGTACGACGCCACGTAACCCGGCGCGGGCGAACCCACACCCGTCACGTCGTCGTACCCCTTCGTCGCGGCCAGCGAACTGTCCTTGCCGAGCGAGCGCACGGACGTCAGCAGACCACCCGACGCGTCCACGCCGTTGGCGAAGTCGACACGGGCCACCGCGAGGTCACGGTGCGCACCCAGCGGGTGGTCCGTCACGTCGTGGTACAGCGGCGAGTCGAACCGGGCGTAGATGCCCGGGTTCGCGAACCCGATCGGGAAGTGGCGCGCCTGCTGGGCGAGCGCCTGGACACCCGCGATGACCGGCGCGGCCAGCGAGGTGCCGCCGATGCGGTACTCGTCGTACTTCACCGACCCGTCGGGCCACGACTGCGTCTGACCCACCAGGAACCCGGTGTTGGGGTCGGCCACGGCCGCGATGTCCGGAACCGTACGCATCCGGGCCGCGCCGTTCGCCTTCGCCAGCGAGTCCGGCACGATGCCGCGCTGGTAGAACGGCTGCTTCACGGTGGAGCTGGTGCCGCCGCCCGCGCCGCTGGTGTACGCGCCGGGGAAGTTGGTCCAGCTCTTGCCGTCCGCGGACAGCGACGCCTTCTCGGTGCCCCAGCCGGTCTCGAACTGGTACTTGTCGTTCTTGCCGACCGCCAGCGAGGTGCCGCCGACCGCCGTCACCCAGGCCGAGTTGGCGGGGGTGTCGACCTGCTTCTTGCCGGTGTTGGCGACCTCGTCGCCGTTGTCGCCGGAGGAGAAGTAGAAGCCGATGCCCTCGATCGCGCCGAGCTTGAACGTCTGGTCGTACGCGGCCGCGATGTCCGGGGTCTCGTTGGCCTCGACGTCGCCCCACGAGTTGGAGACGATGTCGGCCAGACGCTGGTCGACGACCTTGTTGAGGGCGTCGAGCAGATCCGGGTCGTTGCAGGACGCGGCGCCCACGTACGTGATGTTCGCGTCGGGCGCGAGCGCGTGCACGGCCTCGACGTCCAGGGACTCCTCGCCGTACCAGCCGGACGCCTTGCAGGCGTCCACGCTGTTGTAGGCCGCCGGGAGGACCTCGGTGTACTGGCCCTTCTTGTAGGCCGCGTCACCGTTGCGCTTGGCGTAGTTCGCGGCGTCCGCCGCCATGGTCGGCGAGGCGTACGCGTCGGTGATCGCGACGGTCACGCCCTTGCCGGTGTACTTGCCCGCGCCGTACGCGGCCCGCAGCTGCTTGCCGGTGTAGCCGTGCACGGCGTACGGAACCTTGGTGCCGTACGCGTCGGGCAGCGTCTTGGCGATGTTCTGGCCGAAGTACGACGAGGACGGCCCGGAGTTGCGGAAGCCCGCGCCCGGACCCGGAAGGGTGTCCTCGTGCGTCGACTGGTGCGGCGCGTTGTCCAGGCCCGCGACCGTCAGGACGGCCCCCGCGAGCGCGCTCGGCGCCGACGCGACCATGGACGGGGCGTGGTAAGTGCGGCCGTCCTTGCGGTAGTTGCGCAGCTGCGTGGCGAACGCCTTCTGCGCGGCAGCGACGTCGCCGGACACCGCGATGTAGTGCTGGGTGGAGCCCGTGATGGTCAGTCCGGACGACTTCAGCCACTGGGTGACCGCGTCGATCTGCTCCTGGGTCGCGCCGAAGCGCTGCTGCGCCTCTGCGGCGCTCAGGTACTTGCCGTACGTCGCCGACTGCGGGTCGGACACGGCCGCGGCGTACGCGTCGAGGCCCTTCGCGTCCCGGCCGGCGAGGTACACCCGGGCGTTGACCTTCGTGGATGCGGCCGTGGCGCCCTGGTCGGCGGAGCCGGTGGCCCAGGCGGGCTGGGTGCCCGCGAGGGCCGCCCGTCCGCTGGGGACCGGGTCGGCCGCCTGGGCGGACGGTATGCCGAGGGCGAGCGCGCCGGCGAGCAGTGGCAGTGTCGCTGCCATGCTCACACCGGCGCGCCGCCTGGCGCGGCTGGTTCTCATGTAACCCCCTGCGTGAGGTCTTCGCATGCTGTACAAGCGCTGTCTGATGCGCGCATGTAATGCGTCACTCTTGTCAGGAACAGTTCATGCGGGGGGCATGTGATCACCAAGAAACGCCAAAGAGCGTTTACCGATGGTCAGTTGGTGCGCGGGGCGGCGCCCCTTTTCTTCAGCATTTGTGCCATGAGGTCGATTTCCGACTGCTGGGAGTCGACCATGCCCTGTGCCAACTGCTTCTCCGGGCCCACCGCGCAGCGCTGGACGCAGCCCTCGGCCATGTGGATGCCGCCCTTGTGGTGCTCGGTCATGAGCTGGAGGTAGAGCACCTCGGCGTCCCTGCCGCTGAGCGTGCGCAGCCGGTTCAGCTCGGTGTTGGTGGCCATGCCCGGCATCAGCGCGCCGTCGGCCCCGGGCGCCATGCCCATCCCCATCCACGCCATCGGCCGCTGGGCCGCCTCGTTCTTCGGCAGCCCCCACAGATCCAGCCAGCCGAGCATCATGCCGCGCTGGTTGGCCTGCGTGTTGGCGATGTCGTAGGCGAGGCGGCGCACCTCCTCGTCCGAGGTGCGGTCGCGCACGACGAACGACATCTCCACCGCCTGCTGGTGGTGGGTCGACATGTCGCGGGCGAACCCGGCGTCGGCCGAAGTCGCCAGCGGAGTACGGGACTTGGGCTCCGCGGTGGCGCCCTGCCCGCCGGACGCGACGAGCACCGCGGCCGCCGCGCACACCAGCGCGAGCGCGAGCGCCGCGGCGAGCCCCCAGTACCGCCGGTTCACTGCGCGTCCAGCCCACCGGTGCACGCGGCACCCGGCTCGGGCGTCTGCGGACCCTGGACGTACCGGGTGAAGAACTGGTCGACCCGGGGGTCGTCCGCGCTGTTCACGGTGAGCTGCTTGCCCCAGGCGCTCAGCATGATCGTCCCGGCCTGGTCCTTGTACGGGCTCATCAGCGAGTACGGCGTGGTGGACACCTTGGCGGCGAGCTTCTTCACATCGGCGGCGGAGGCCTTGTCCGTGTACGTCACCCAGACCGCGCCGTGTTCCAGCGAGTGCACGGCGTTCATGTCCGGGACCTGACGCGGGTAGACCACGCCGCCGCAGTTCATCCACACCTGGTCGTGGTCGCCGCCCACCGGCGGCTTCATCGGGTAACTGACCTTCGTGGTCACGTGGTTGCGGGTCAGTTTCTTGGGATCCCAGTCCTTCTCGCCCGCGATCGGCCCCTTCGCGCCGGCCCCTGTCTGGGCCTGCGCATCGGTCTGCGTCGCGCCGGAGCCGCCGTCCTTCGACCGGCCGAACTCGTACACACCGAATCCGACCAGACCCGCGATCACCACGGTGGCCGCGGTGACCGAGGAGATCACCACGATCCGGCCGCGCCGACGGCGGGCCTGCTCGGCCCGGCGCAGCTCGTCCATGTGTGCTCTGCGGGAGGTACTGGGGTCGCTCTGCGTGGTCATGTGTGCGTAACGTCCTTCTGCTGAGGGGGAGTCGGGGCGGAGCGGCCGTGGGCCGCGGGGCCCGCTAGGTCCGCAGCACCTGAAGGACGTGCAGGTCGGGAGCGCGCGGCCGGGCCCCGAACCGTACGGCGGCGGCCCCCGCGCGGGGCGTCACGGGACGTGTCCCGTGGACGGCGGCCGGGGTCGGCGCGTCCGTCGGGGGCGTGGTGAGCACGGCCGGGACGGACTGCGCGTGGAGCCCGCAGCCGCCCTGGTCCAAGGGGCAGCTGTACTGGGCGGGGCCGTCGGCCCGCGGGTCGGGGTGGCCGGCCGGGTGTCCGGCGCCGCCCGCGAGGCAGATGAAGAGCGCGGCGAGCAGCGTCGCCATGGCGCTCAGCAGCGCCACGGGACGCGTGATGCGCGTGAGCCGCACTCCCCCCATGGGCGCAGATGGTAGGGGAGGGAGTGCGGCTCACGGCAGGCCGGGTGCCTCATCGGCCGGAAAGCGCGGGCACCGGGGGCTCAGCCCACGTGGACCCGGGGCCGGCGGCGCAGGTCCGGCTCGGCCCGGCGCAGCACCTCGCGGGTGACCGGCGCGACCTCGCCGTCGCCGAACACCAAAAAGCGCAGCAGGTGGCTGAGCGGGTGGCCCTCGGTCCAGTTGAAGTAGGCGTGCGGGACCTCGCCGGTGCGGTCGCGCAGCTCCATCATCACGGCCGCGATGGTGTTGGGCACGACCGCGCCCTCGACGCGCAGCCTGCGCACGCCGTGCTTCTCGTCGCCGTGGACGGTGAGCTCGGTGGTGAAGTCGGAGGAGTTCTGGACGAAGACCTCCAGGAACAGCACGGGCCGACCGTCCGGGATGTGGGTCTCCTCGCGCTGGCTGTACTCCTTGGCGCGGTACTCCCGGGTCGAGTGCTCCTGCGGCTCGTTGGCGATGATCCGCAGCGGTCCGCTCCGCGCGGCCTCGTCGACGAACCGGGCGGCGCACTCGTCGAACGTGACCGCCGTGGCCCGCAGTTCGAAGGCGCGGTGCACCCGCGAGGCGAACGACGACACCACGATGCCCACGATGAACAGCAGCGCGATCTTGATGCCGTCCGGCCGCTCGATCACGTTCGTGACCAGGGTGTACGCGAAGACGGCGGTGACCACGCCGAAGCCCAGGGCGGCGGCCCGCTTGCCGCGCCGGTGCACGGCGACCGTCGAGGCGAAGGAGGCCGAGAGCATGAGCACCAGCACCCCGGTGGCGTAGGCACCGCTCTGCGCGTCGACGTCGGCGTCGAACCACCAGGTGATGAAGAAGGCGATGGCCATGAAGATCAGGACCAGCGGCCGCACCGCCCGCGTCCACTCGGGCGCCATGCCGTAGCGCGGCAGGTAGCGCGGTACGAGGTTGAGCAGACCCGCCGTCGCCGAGGCCCCGGCGAACCAGAGGATGGCGATGGTCGAGATGTCGTACACCGTCCCGAAGCCCTCGCCCAGGCGCTGGTGGGCGAGGAAGGCGAGGGCGCGGCCGTTGGCGCCGCCGCCCGCCTTGAACTCGGACTCCGGGATCAGGATGGTGGTCGCGAGGCTGGAGACGAGCAGGAAGCCGCTCATGATGAGCGCGGCCGTGGTCAGCAGCTTGCGGGTGTCGCGGACGCGGCCGAGGGGCTTGTCGTACGTGTCCGAGGCGTCGCCCTGGATCTGCGGCATGACCGCCACGCCCGTCTCGAAGCCGGACATGCCGAGCGCGAGCTTCGGGAAGACGAGCAGGGACACCCCGATCATCGCGAGCGGCGAGGAGTGCTCGGCCGTCATCGCGTCCCACCAGTTGCCGATGACGACCGGCTCGGTGCAGATCTTCCAGACGGCGGTGGCGAGCACCACGAGGTTCAGCGCCAGGTAGACGCCGACCAGCGCCACCGCGATCCCGATGGCCTCCTTGAACCCCTTGAGGAAGACCGCGCCGAGCGCCGCCACGAGGGCGAGCGTGATCCAGAGGTTGGAGCCGTGCAGGAAGCTCGGGGTGAAAGGATTCTCCACGACGTGCGCGGAGGCGTCCGCCGCCGACAGGGTGATCGTGATCATGAAGTCGGTGGCGGCGAAGCCGAGCAGCACCAGGACGAAGATCTTCCCCGCCCACCAGGGCAGCAGCCGCTCCAGCATGGCGATGGAGCCCTCGCCGTTCGGCGACTCCCTCGCGACCCGCCGGTACACCGGCAGCGCGCCCCCGAGCGTCAGCGCGATGAGCACCAGCGTCGCGAGCGGGGAGAGCAGCCCGGCGGCGAGCGCCGCGATGCCGGGCTGGTAGCCGAGGGTGGAGAAGTAGTCGACGCCGGTCAGGCACATGACCCGCCACCAGCGGTGGCCCCGGTGCTCGGCGGGCACGGTGCCGTGCGGGCCGGGGTGGCGGGCGGAGCGCTCGCTCAGCCCGTCGAGCAGCCAGCCGCGCCAGTGGCGCCGGGCGGGGGGTGCGACGGCGGTATCCGGAGGATCCACCTGGGTGCCGGTCATGCGAGGTTCTCCTAGAGCCATGGTGGCGGGCGGTTCTGCGGGCAACGAGGAGCGAGTATCCACCACTTTCCCAGCCACGCGCCCCGCAGGGGCACCCACGGGGAGGGGACGTGCCGCAGGTCATACCGGGTGCGTAATGTGGAGGTAATCCAGCGCCTCGATACTGAGGATTCCCCCGCCGTGCCCGGCGCTGCCGGGGTAGCGGTGCACAGGCCGTCTGAACTGCAAGGATGTGGCTATGGACAAGCAGCAGGAGTTCGTGCTCCGGACTCTCGAGGAGCGCGACATCCGGTTCGTGCGCCTGTGGTTCACCGATGTGCTGGGCTTCCTCAAGTCGGTGGCGGTCGCCCCGGCCGAGCTGGAGCAGGCCTTCGACGAGGGAATCGGCTTCGACGGGTCGGCCATCGAGGGCTTCGCCCGCGTCTACGAGTCCGACATGATCGCCCGTCCGGACCCGTCCACCTTCCAGATCCTGCCGTGGCGCGCGGAGGCCCCCGGCACGGCCCGGATGTTCTGCGACATCCGCATGCCGGACGGCTCCCCGTCCTTCGCGGACCCGCGCTTCGTCCTCAAGCGCATCCTCGCCAAGACCTCCGACCTCGGGTTCACCTTCTACACGCACCCCGAGATCGAGTTCTTCCTCCTGAAGGACAAGCCGCTCGACGGCACCCGCCCCGTCCCGGCCGACAACTCGGGCTACTTCGACCACACCCCGCAGAACGTCGGCATGGACTTCCGCCGCCAGGCGATCACCATGCTCGAATCGATGGGCATCTCGGTCGAGTTCAGCCACCACGAGGGCGCGCCGGGCCAGCAGGAGATCGACCTGCGGTACGCGGACGCGCTCTCCACGGCGGACAACATCATGACCTTCCGCCTGGTCATGAAGCAGGTGGCCCTGGAGCAGGGCGTCCAGGCCACCTTCATGCCGAAGCCGTTCTCGGAGTACCCGGGCTCGGGCATGCACACCCACCTCTCCCTCTTCGAGGGCGACCGCAACGCGTTCTACGAGTCCGGCGCCGAGTACCAGCTCTCGAAGGTGGGCCGCTCCTTCATCGCGGGCCTCCTCAAGCACGCCGCCGAGATCGCCGCGGTCACCAACCAGTGGGTCAACTCCTACAAGCGCATCTGGGGCGGCTCGGAGCGCACCGCGGGAGCGGGCGGCGAGGCCCCCTCGTACATCTGCTGGGGCCACAACAACCGCTCCGCCCTCATCCGCGTCCCGATGTACAAGCCCGGCAAGACCGGCTCCTCCCGCATCGAGGTCCGCTCCCTCGACTCGGGCTGCAACCCGTACCTGGCCTACGCCCTCCTGCTGGCGGCGGGCCTCAAGGGCATCGAGGAGGGCTACGAACTCCCGGCGGGCGCCGACGACGACGTCTGGGCCCTCACCGACGCCGAACGCCGAGCGATGGGCATCGAACCCCTCCCGCAGAACCTCGGCGAGGCCATCACCCTGATGGAACGCAGCGAACTGGTCGCCGAGACGCTGGGCGAGCACGTCTTCGACTTCTTCCTGCGCAACAAGAAGCAGGAGTGGGAGGAGTACCGCAGCGAGGTCACCGCCTTCGAGCTGCGGAAGAACCTGCCGGTGCTGTAGGAGAGTTGGCGGGGTGAGGGGGCCTTCGGGCCCCCGGGTCAGGCGAAGTACTTCTGGGCGGCTCGGACCCCCTCCGCCAGGGCCCGTACCTCGGCCTCCGTGTTGTACACGTAGAAGCTCGCCCTCGTCGTGGCCGCGAGGCCGTAGCGGCGGGTCAGGGGGCGGGCGCAGTGGTGGCCCGTGCGGACGGCCACTCCCCGGTCGTCCAGGATCTGGCCCACGTCGTGGGGGTGGACGTCCTCGACCACGAAGGACACCGCCGAGCCCCGGTCGGCCGGGTCGGTGGGGCCGATGATCCGGACTCCCGGGAGCTCGCCCAGGAGGTCGAGGGCCAGGGCGGTCAGGGTGTCCTCGTGGGCCGCCACGGCGTCCATGCCCAGGGCCTCCAGGTAGTCGACGGCGGCCGCGAGGCCCACCGCCTGGGCGGTCATCGGCACGCCGGCCTCGAAGCGCTGCGGCGGCGGGAGGAACGTCGAGCGCTCCATCTCGACCACCTCGATCATCGAGCCGCCCGTCAGGAACGGCGGCAGCGACTCCAGCAGCGCGGCCCGGCCCCACAGGACGCCGACGCCGCTCGGACCCAGCATCTTGTGGCCCGAGAAGGCGAGGAAGTCCGCGCCCAACTCCCTTACGTCCACCGGACGGTGGGGGACCGACTGGGCTCCGTCCACCACCACGAGCGCGCCCACCGCGTGGGCCCGGTCCGCGATCGCGCGGACCGGGTTGAGCGTGCCCAGGACGTTCGACTGGTGGGTCAGGGCGACGACCTTCGTCGTGTCGTCCACCAGGTCGTCGAGGGCGTCCAGGTCGAGCCGGCCCTCGTCGGTGAGGCCGAACCAGTCGAGCGTCGCGCCGGTCCGCTCGGCGAGCTGCTGCCAGGGCACCAGGTTCGCGTGGTGCTCCATCTCGGTCACCACGATCCGGTCGCCCGGGCCCAGGGTGCCCGCGTTCCCGAGGGCGTACGCCACCAGGTTGATGCCCTCGGTGGTGTTCTTGGTGAAGACGATCTCGTCCTCGGCCGCGCCGACGAAGGACGCGATCCTGCGCCGGGCACCCTCGTACGCGTCCGTCGCCTCGACCGACAGCTGGTGGGCGCCGCGGTGCACGGCCGCGTTGTGGTTCAGGTAGAAGTCCCGCTCCGCGTCCAGGACCTGGAGCGGCTTCTGGGTCGTGGCCCCGGAGTCCAGATAGACCAGCCGGGCCCCGCTGTCGAGCGTCCGGCCCAGGATCGGGAAGTCCGCCCGGACCCGCTCCACGTCGATGCCCGTCCTGGTCCCGGAACCGTCCCTCGTCGTGCTCATCCTCCGGCCACCCCTGTCTCACGCGTAAAGATGCTGTTTGCCGTTAGAGACCGTAGAGCTTCTCACGGGGAACGGCAAGCGTTAGCATGAGACACGTGGATCATGACGCCCCGCACTACCTCCATCAGCCGCCGGTCCCCGGCGAGGAGCGCTTCCTCTCCCTCGCCCTGGTGAACACCCGGTTCGCGCTCAGCCACGGCGAGGTGGACCTCCTGGAGGACACCGGCGCCGCCCGGCTGTGGCTCGTGCGTCATGAACTCCTGCCGGACCGCACGGTGCTGAGTGGGCGTCAAGCCGGTCGGCTGCGCGCGCTGCGCGAGGCCGTGCGGGACCTCTTCACGGCCCGGGCCGAGGGGGCCGCGCCGCCCGCGCCGAGCCTGGACGCGCTCAACGCCGCGCTGGCCGCCGCGCCCCCCACGCCCCGGCTGGTCTGGGTCGGCCGTGAACCGCACCGCGCCGACGAGCCCGACACGGCGAACCCGGTCGGCGCCGCGCTCTGCGCGCTCGCCGAGGACGGCGCCGACCTGCTCACCGGGGCCGACGCGGGCCAGCTCGCCCCCTGCGGCGCGCCGGGCTGCACCCGCTGGTTCCTGCGCTCGCACGCGGCCCGCCGCTGGTGCACCACCAAGTGCGGCAACCGGGTGCGGGCCGCCCGCCACTACGCCGCCCGCAAGACCTCCGTCTGATCAACTCATCGGCTACGCAAGGGAATCGGTCCATGCCATTCGTCACCGTCGAATACTCCGAGCGGCTCGCCGCCACCTTCGACCGGCGGGCCTTCGCCCGTGAGGTCCACGAGGTGGCGCCCGCGTCGGTCAACGCCTCCACGGAGGCCTTCAAGACCCGGTTCCGGCGCATCGAGGAGTCGTACTTCGGCGCCGCCGAGGACGACATCGACGCCGTCTTCGTCCAGGTCGCGATCCTCTCCGGACGCACCCCGAAGGCGATCGAGACGCTGACCGAGACCGTCCTGGAGATCGCCCGCAAGCATGTGACGGCCATCGACGGACGGCGCCTGCACGTCATGGTCGAGACCCGCGAGATGGAGCGGGACTACTACCGCGCCCACAAGGGGTAGGGCCACGGCGCCCCCAGCTGCCGCGCCAGCGAGGAGCGGCGGGGCAGAGGTCAGCCCAGGTAGGCCGGTGCCAGCCCCGCCGTCAGCAGCCGGCGGGGCTTTCCCGTGCCGTCGGCCGGGACGGTGTACAGGTCGCTGCCGTAGTCACCGGCCAGCGCGTAGGCGACCGTGTGGTCGTCCTGCCAGACCGCCTGGTCGTCCACGCTCCTCGGTTCCGCGAGCGGGGTCTCGTGCATCGTCGCCAGGTCCAGGGCGTACAGCCGCCAGGGCGCGTCGGCGGGCAGGTCCGGAACGCGCTTCTTGTAGACGATCCGGGTGCCGTCGGGGGAGAGCGAGGGGCACTCGACGTTCGTGTGCAGGGAGGTCACCGTGCGCGCCGCGAGATCGCCCCGCACGAGATGGGTGTGGCCGCCGGTCGCCATCGTCGCGTAGAAGTGCTGGTCGTCGGCGGCGAAGGTGACGCCCCAGAAGTTGGTGTCGGCGGCGTGGTGCTCCGTGCCGTCGAGGTAGGCCTTGAAGTCCTCGAGGGACGGGGTGAGCCGGCCCGTCCTGGTGTCGAGGACGGCCGTGCGGGTGGAGAAGTTCGTGCCCGCGTAGCTGTCGCCGCCGACGAACACCGTCCACGCCACCCAGCGGCCGCTCGGCGAGACCCTGGCGCGGGTCGGGATGCCGGGCAGGCCGTAGTGCGCGCGCTCCTTGAGCGACGCGTCGAGGACCACCGCGCGGTAGGAGTCCGTCATCGCGCCGCGGTCGGCCTGGAGGCAGATGCCCGTGCCCGCCGCCGCGTAGAAGCGCAGGCACTTCACGCCGGAGGCCGTGCGCGGGCCCGCCGGGTCACCGGCCGCGACCGTGCTCAGCTCGTCGCGGTGCGGCCCCCACGCCATGTTGCGGAACACGATCCTCGGGGTGGCGCCGGGCGCCAGCGAGACGGTTCCGGCGGCCACCGGGGGGCCGCCCGCCTGCGTCTGGTTCTTGCGGTCCGCCCGGCCCGCCGCGTGCAGCACGGACGCGGCGGCGACGCCGGCCAGGACCGCGAGGGCCGCCACGAGCACCAGGATCTTGTTGCGGAGGGTCAAGGCCGGGCTTCCTTCGTGGAGTTCGAGGGGCGGAGCAGGAAGGCGCCCACGGCGCAGGCCGTGAGGACCGCCGCCGCCGTGCCCAGCGCGGTCCGGTCGCCCCACGCCGTCCAGGCCGCGCCGAACGCGATCGAGCAGACGAAGCGGGCCAGGGCCTGGCCGGTCTGGATCAACGCGAGCCCGGAGGAGCGGAGTTCCGCCGGGACCGAGCCGGCGGCGGCCGCCATCAGGACGCCGTCGGTCGCGGCGTAGAACCCGCCGTGCAGGGCGAGCGTCAGGAAAGGGAGCGCCGGGCTCTGCCAGCCGGTCAGGAGCAGGGCGTACGCCGTCAGGAGGGCCAGGTGGCCGCCGAGGAACACCTGCCAGCGGCCCACCTTGTCGGCCAGCCGCCCGAGCGGCACGGCGAGCAGCAGGAACGCCGCCGCCGTGCCGAGCGGCAGCAGCGCGAACCAGCGGTCGGGCACGCCGAGCCGGTGCTGGAGCAGCAGGTAGATGAAGGAGTCGCTCACCGTGGCCAGGCCCAACAGGAGGGCGGCGAGCGTGAGTTGGCGCACGGTCCGCACGCGCAGGAGCGCCAGGGCCGCCTTGAGGGAGGCGCGCGGGGCGCCCTCGGGGAGGGCGGCCGCGGGCACGCGGGAGGGCACGAACAGGAGCAGGACGAGGACGCCGACGGCCGCCACGCAGAAGCTCACCGTGAACACCGCGTCGTATCCGTCGGCCGCCTGACGCAGGATCAGGAAGGCCGTCAGCGGGCCGAGCAGGGCGCCCGCCGTGTCCATCGCCCGGTGCACCCCGAAGGCCCGGCCGCGGGACTCGGGGGCGGACGCGAGGGAGATCAGCGCGTCGCGCGGCGCGGTGCGCAGCCCCTTGCCGGTGCGGTCGGCGGCCAGGACCGCGCCGATCACCGGCAGCGAACCCGCCACCAGGAGCAGGGGTTTGCACAGCGCGGAGAGCCCGTAGCCGAGCACCGCGACCGTCTTGTGCCGGCCGCCCCGGTCGGCGAGGTGGCCGCCGACGAGCCGGACCAGCGCGCTGAAGCCGTTGTAGACCCCGTCGAGCAGGCCGAAGCCGAGCGGGGACAGGCCCAGGCCCGTCACCAGGTACAGCGGGAGGACGGCGGTGACCATCTCCGAGGAGACGTCCGTGATGAGACTGACCGTGCCGAGCGCGAACACGGTGGGGGCGACGGCCGAACGCCGCCCGGAGGTGGTCCGGGCGGCGTCGGCGGATGCGGCCGGGGTGCCGCGACTGTCCGCTACGTACACGTCAGCCGGCCCAGATCCCCGCGATGTCGGTGGCGTCGGCGGCCTGTCCGGCGTGCGAGGTGCCGTACATGTCCTCAATCGTGCGCAGCACGTCGTAGTGGTTGTACGTCGTCGAGGAGGAGGAGCCCGGGATCACCGGCTGGCCGTAGAGGACGGTCGGGATCCTGTTCCCGGCGAGCCGGTTGTCCTCGTCGAAGGTGACGACGAGCAGGCTGTTGTGGGTCGTGGCCCAGGTCGCGTACGCGCCCAGGTGGCTCTTCAGCCAGGTGTCGCCCGTGGAGACCGAGCAGTCGTGCATGTCGCTGCACAGGTTCGGCGTGACGTACGAGACCTGCGGCAGCTGGGTGTAGTCGGTCGGGAACTGGGCGAAGGTGTACGCCGAGGAGGTCGGCACGTTGGAGAAGCCGAACCACGGGTTGTGCTTCTGGGCGTACTTGCCGCTGGAGCAGGTGGTGGAGCCCTGGCTGGGCAGCGACTCGTTGTAGCTCGCCCACGTCTTGCCCGCCGCGATCAGCTCGGAGGCGAGGTTGGGCGCGTCGGAGAAGCCCGGGGTGACACAGCTGTCGTCGGTGATGCCCTGGGTGTCGCCGGAGAACATGGCGTAGTAGTTCGGCTGGCTCGGGTGGGTCTCGGCGTACGAGGCCGTGAGGTTGGCGCCGCCGGCCTTCAGGGAGTTGATGTACGGGGCGCTGGAGCTGCCGATGACCTGGTTGTACGCGTGGTTCTCCATGACCACGACGACCACGTGGTCCGGGGTGGGGACGCTCGCCGCGGACGCCGCGGAGGACGTGCCGCTGAGGCCGGCCCACAGGCCGGCGGACGCGGCCGCGAGGCCCAGGGCGGTGAAGAGGGCGGTGCGAGTGCGGCGTGGTGTGGGCTCGCCGGACACGGCTACCTCCGGATTGAGGGGGGAATGGCTCACCCGCGTTCGGGTACAGCCATGGAACGGGTGGCGGTGCACCCAGAGATTAGGGGTGTCCATGTCAACCCGGAAGGTGAAAGCGGGTGAAGACCCGGGGAACGTCCAGTGCCCAACGCGGTAGCGGCCACATGAACCACCTCCGTCCCTCTAGATTGGGGCCAATGACCAGCTCCATCCCCCACCCCGGCTCCCTGGCTCCATCCACCCCCGACCGAAGGCCCTTCTTCGACAACGCCAAGTTCCTGCTGATTGTTCTGGTCGCGCTCGGCCACAGCTGGGAGCAGGTGTTCACCCCGCACACCGAGGGCCTCAGAGCCCTGCACAACCTGGTCTACGGCTTTCACATGCCGGCCTTCATCCTGCTCTCCGGCTACTTCTCGCGCAGCTTCACCGGCCGCCCCGACCAGATCCGCCGGCTCCTCACCGGAGTCCTCGCGCCCTATCTGATCTTCGAGACGATCTACACCTTCGTGTACCACTGGGTGCGCGGCACGGAGCTCGCGGTCACCCCGACCTCGCCGACGTATCTGCTGTGGTTCCTCATCGCCCTGTTCGTGTGGCGGCTGACCACCCCGATCTGGAACGCCGTGCGGTATCCGGTCGCCCTCTCGGTCGTGGTCTCGCTCGCCGCGGGCACCACCGTGATCGGCGAGGACCTGGCGCTGCCGAGGGTGCTGATGTTCCTGCCGTGGTTCGTCCTGGGGCTCAGGCTGACGCCCGAGCACTTCGCCCGGCTGCGCACCCGCACGGCCCGCCGCATCGCGGTGCCGGTCTTCCTGGGCGCCTTCGCGCTCGCCTACCGGCTCTCTCCCGACCCGAGCGACGACTGGCTGTCGATGGACGTCGGCGACGGCGCCCTGCACGTCTCGCCCGTGCGCTACCTGCTGCTCAGGCTGGCCCTGTTCGCGGTGAGCGCGCTCCTGGTGGGCTCGTTCCTCGCACTGGTGCCGGGCCGCCGGATGTGGATCACGGCCCTTGGCGCGGTCACCCTCTACCCGTATCTGCTGCACGGGATCGCGATCCGGGTCGCCGAGCACTACGGGTTCTTCCGCGTCGTACGGGAGTCGGGCCTGGCCGGGCAGCTGGTGCTCAGCGGGCTCGCCGTGGGGGTGGTCGTCCTGCTGTCGACGCCGCCGGTGCGGGCGCTGGCCCGGCCCCTGGTGGAGCCGCGCCTTCCGCGGATGCTGGTGCCGCGGGCCCAGGTGCCCGTGCCCGCGACGGCTCCGACGGCCGCCGCCGAGCGCGAGAAGACCCTCGCGCGCTGAGCGTCGGCGGGCCCGTCGCGGCGGTCAGTTCGCGGCGGGCTTCCAGGGCGAGGCCGGGCCGTCGGCGCCCGCGGTCCGCGTCCAGTACAGCCGGCCGTCCAGGCCGATCGCGGCGGCCGCGGTGTCCCCGTCGTTCTCGACCGCCGAGGGCGCGCCGGTGAACAGGATGGTGCCGTCGGACTTCCACCGCGGGTCGTCGGTGCCCGGCTCCAGGCTGGCGAGCGCGCCGGACGCGGTGCGGCCGGCCAGGAGCGGTCCGGCCGCGCCGACCATGCCGTAGCCGGAGGTGTCGCCGAGGTCGGTGACCGCCGAGGGGGTCACGCCGGTGAACAGCACGCTCTGGACGTTGCCCGAGTCCACCTTGCGGTAGTACACGCGGACCCCGTCGCCCTCCGGCCGGGCCGACAGGCCCGTGGTGTTCGGCGGCAGCTTCGTCTCGACCGCGCGCGCCGGCATCGGAGCCCCCGCCTTCGGCTGGGCCCAGGTCAGCACGGTCTTCGGGGTGCTGGAGAAGACGTGGACGCGGCCCGCGCCGTCGGTGGTGGCGACCGGGTCGCCGGCCATGTTGACGCCGCCGAGGACGGTCCACGGGCCCCAGGAGCCGTTCGCGTCCTGCGTCGCGGAGTACAGCTGGCGGTCGTCGCCGCGCAGGAACACGGAGAGCTTCCCGGTGCCGTCCACGGCCGCGGTCGGGGTCGACATGTCGAAGACGCCGTTGGTGCCGCTGTGGTCGGGCGAGCCGAGCGAACGCCACGGCCCGAAGTCCCCGCCCGGGGCGGTCTGCACCGCGGCCACCGCCTCGCGGCGGTAGTCGGTGAGCCCGGCACCGAACAGGGTGCGGGTGCCGAACACGGCGAGCCGGCCGTCCGGCAGGCGCGTCGCGCTCACCCCGGAGTCCATGCCGTCACCGGGCAGCAGCCTGGGCTCGCCCCAGGCGCCGTCCGCGCCGGGCGCCTTGTGCCACACCGCGAGGCGCTGGTCGAGCACGCCGAAGGCCCACAGGCTCCCGTCCTTGCCGGACTGGAGCCAGGAGGTGGAGTTGGTGCGGCTGTAACGGACCGACTGGGCCCAGTTGTTGCCGTACGGGCGGACCGACACCTTGCGGTCGCCGCAGCCGGCGGTGCTGGCGCAGTAGTTGTCGTCCGGGTTCATCCAGGCGTACGTCTTGACGATGTCGGCCTTGGCGTCGGCGGCCGGCTTGGCGAAGGTGTGCGGCAGGTAGCTGGTGTTGTAGCCGAAGTACGTCTGCACGCTGAAGTTCGGGTGGTTCACGGACTTCGCGTACAGCTGCAGCGCGGCCTGCGCGAAGCGGGCGCTGTAGATGTGGTCCTGGTGATCGATGATCTTGTGCAGCTTGCCCTCCTTGCCCGGGGTCGGGTCGAGGGTGCGCACGTGTGTGGGCCTGAAGCGCTCCATCAGACCGGCGAGCGTCTTGACGACCTGGTCCTTCGTGTACGTGAAGGCCTTGGCCGGGCTGCCGGAGGCGATCTGCGAGGCGAGCTCGGAGACCTGGCCGTTCCACAGGCCGCGCAGGCTGTGCGGCTGGTTGCCGTTGATGGAGCCCGCCTCGCGCAGCTGCACCCACACCAGGTGGATGTCGGGGTGCGCGTTGAGCGTGTCGACCTCGGCGGTGCCACCGCCGGAGGTGGGTATGGAGGCGCGCGTCCACGAGCTGGCCCGGTCGCCCGTGGCCATCTGCGCGTACGCCCCGCGTATGCCGTTCTGGCGGGCCTCGGCGTACTTCGCCTTGTCGACCAGCGGCTTGGGGCCGCCCGGCTTCTTCGGCGGCGGGGCGTTCACGCCGTCCGCCTCGCCGGCCGTGACGTACACCGACGTCATGGGGCGGCCCGAGCGCAGCGACTGGCCGGTGTCCGGGTTCATGAAGAACAGGTCGTCGTCGGGGTGGGCGATGACCTGCATCACCGAGCCGCTCTCGGGCCGCACCGGCCCCGACGCCACCGCGGCCGGAGCGCCCGAGGCGTGACCGCCCGGGGTGTCCTGTCCCTCGGTGTCGGAGATGGCGAGTTCGGCGAAGACGCCGCCCGTGATGAGCACGGCGGCGAGCGCGGAGCCGGCGACGGCGCCACGGCGGGAGAGCAGCGCGGAACGCAGCGGCAGCCTGGACTTCATGGGTACGGTCTTTCGGTACGGGCGGCCTGGGTGGCCGGGGTCAGTGCGTGAGCACGTCCTCGCCGAGCCCGGTCGTGAGTGCTCGATCAGGTCTGGTCAGAACCTGATCGGCATGGAAGACGAAAGGTCCAAGAATCGGGTTCATTCGGACTCGATGGCAAATCGTGTGGCCTTGATCACCCCGAATTCGCCCTAAATCCCTCCAAGTCCGGCATGAAATGCCGCGAAGTGGACACCACGGGGCGGTAGTTCACCTTCCGTATGTCCGGAAAGTCGCCGAATGTCGAGCGGCCGTCACCGGCCGTGAAGGGTTCCCTCCGGCTCTTTCGGGTCTTTCGGGTAGAGGGTCCCGGGCCCGTCGGCCCCCGCCCGTGGTGCCGGTCGGCCCTTTGGGCGGCCCGTGCGCGTCCCCGGCCGGGACGGTCCGGGACCGGCCGCCCGGGGGCACCTCGCCGGGCCCCGCGGCCCCTACTGCGGCTAGGCTCGGAATCCGGGTCTTGATCGGGTGGGCCGGTTCCGGGAACCCCCGACCGGGCGTGCGGGCGTACGTACGAGGTGGGAGGCGGCCAGATGACCGTGCCGGGGCGCAGGAGCAGCACCTTCACACGGCTGCTGCGGCATGGCTTCACCGATCCCTCGGCCGCCGAGCGCCTTCTGGAGAGCCCCGAACTCGCACCCGTACGGTCCGACCCGGTGCTCCTGGACGCGCTGGGCGCCACCGCCGACCCCGATCTGGCCCTCCTCGGCCTCGTCCGTCTCGTGGAGGCGCAGGACGCCGACGAGCGGCGCGCGCTCCTGGACACCCTCGCCGGCGCGAAACCGCTGCGCGACCGGCTGCTCGGTGTGCTCGGCGCCTCCGAGGCGCTCGGCGACCACCTGGCCCGCCACCCCCGCGACTGGCACGCCCTGGTCACCTACGAGGCGGCGGACCTGCACCCCGGGGTCGCCGAGTTCGAGCGGGGCCTCGCCGGCGCCGTCGACCCGGTGACGCTGCGGGTCGCCTACCGGCGGTGCCTGCTGGCCATAGCCGCCCGCGACGTGTGCGGAACCACCGACGTGGCGCAGACCGCCGCCGAGCTGGCCGACCTCGCGACCGCCACCCTGCGCGCCGCCCTCGCCATCGCCCGCACCGCGGCCCCCGCCGACGCCGCCCAGTGCCGGCTCGCGGTGATCGCGATGGGCAAGTGCGGCGGACACGAGCTCAACTACGTCTCCGACGTGGACGTGATCTTCGTCGCCGAACCGGCCGACGGCGCCGACGAGGGCAAGGCGATGCAGGCCGCGTCCCGGCTCGCGGCCCACCTCATGCGGATCTGCTCGGAGACCACCGTCGAGGGCGTCATCTGGCCCGTCGACGCCAACCTGCGCCCCGAGGGCCGCAACGGCCCGCTGGTGCGCACGCTCTCCAGCCACCTCGCCTACTACCAGCGCTGGGCCAAGACCTGGGAGTTCCAGGCGCTGCTCAAGGCCCGGCCGGTGGCGGGCGACCCCGAGCTCGGCCAGGACTACCTCGACGCCGTCTCCCCGCTCGTGTGGCAGGCCGCCGAGCGGGACAACTTCGTCGCCGACGTCCAGAAGATGCGGCGCAGAGTCGTCGACAACATCCCCGCCGCCCAGGTCGAGCGCGAGCTCAAGCTCGGCCCCGGCGGCCTGCGCGACGTCGAATTCGCCGTACAGCTGCTCCAGTTGGTGCACGGGCGCAGTGACGCCACCCTGCACAGCGGCACCACCCTGGACGCCCTCGCGGCGCTCGCGGCCGGAGGCTACGTGGGCCGGGCGGACGCCGCCCAGCTCGACGAGGCGTACCGCTTCCTGCGCGCCATGGAGCACCGCATACAGCTCTACCGGCTGCGCCGCACCCACCTGGTGCCGGAGGACGAGGCCGATCTGCGCCGGCTCGGCCGCTCGCTCGGGCTGCGCACCGAGCCCGTGGTCAGCCTCAACAAGGAGTGGAAGCGGCACGCCTCGGTGGTGCGCCGACTGCACGAGAAGCTCTTCTACCGGCCGCTCCTGGACGCGGTCGCCCAGCTCGCCCCCGGCGAGACCCGGCTCAGCGCCCGCGCCGCCGCCCACCGCCTCGAAGCCCTCGGCTACGCCGACCCGGCGGCCGCCCTGCGCCACCTGGAGGCGCTGTCCTCGGGCGTGAGCCGCAAGGCCGCCATCCAACGCACCCTGCTGCCCGTCCTGTTGGGCTGGTTCGCCGACTCGGCCGACCCGGACGCGGGACTGCTGGGCTTCCGCAAGGTCTCCGACGCGCTCGGCAAGACCCCCTGGTACCTGCGGCTGCTGCGCGACGAGGGCGCCGCCGCCGAGAACCTGGCCCGGGTCCTCTCGGCCGGCCGGCTCGCCCCCGACCTGCTGCTTCGCGCACCCGAGGCGGTCGCCATCCTGGGCGACCCGGACGGGCTCGCCCCGCGCGGCCGGGACCACCTGGAACAGGAGGTGCTCGCCGCCGTCGGCCGCGCCGAGACCGCCGAGGGCGCGGTCGCCGCCGCCCGTGGGGTGCGCCGCCGCGAACTGTTCCGCACCACCGCCGGCGACCTCATCGGCTCGTACGGGACCGAGGACAGCCCCGCCGAGGAGGACCCGGGCGCGCTCGTCGACCGGGTCGGCAACGCGGTCACCGACCTGAACGCGGCCACCATCGCGGGCGCGCTGCGCGCCGCGGTGCGGGCCGAGTGGGGCGACACCCTGCCCACCCGCTTCGCGGTCATCGGCATGGGCCGCTTCGGCGGCCACGAGCTGAGCTACGGCTCCGACGCGGACGTCCTGTTCGTGCACGAGCCCCGCGAGGGCGTGGACGAGCAGGAGGCCGCCCGGGCCGCCAACCGGGTCGTCGCCGAGATGCGCAGGCTCCTCCAACTCCCCACCGCCGACCCGCCGTTGCTGATAGACGCCGATCTGCGGCCGGAGGGCAAGTCGGGCCCCATGGTGCGCACCCTCAAGTCGTACGAGGCGTACTACCGGCGCTGGTCGCTGGTCTGGGAGAGCCAGGCGCTGCTGCGCGCGGAGGTGATGGCGGGCGACGCCGACCTCGGGGCCCGCTTCATCGAGCTGATCGACCCGCTGCGGTACCCGGTGGAGGGCCTCGGGGACGAGGCGGTGCGCGAGATCCGGCGCCTGAAGGCCCGCATGGAGTCCGAGCGGATGCCGCGCGGCGCCGACCCCACCCTGCACGCCAAGCTCGGCCGGGGCGGCCTGTCCGACGTCGAGTGGACGGTGCAGCTGCTTCAGATGCGGCACGGCTGGGAGCTGCCGGGCCTGCGCACCACGCGGACCCGCCACGCGCTGTCCGCCGCCCACGCGGCCGGGCTCATCAACACCGAGGACGCCTCGATACTGGACGAGGCGTGGGTGCTGGCGACGCGGGTGCGCAACGGGGTCATGCTGGTCCGCGGCCGGGCCGGGGACACCTTCCCGTCCGACGGGCGGGAGCTGGCCGCGGTCGGGCGGTACCTGGGGTACGAGCCCGGGCACGTCGGGGACATGCTGGAGGACTACCGGCGCCTCACGCGCAGGGCGCGGGCCGTCGTCGAGGAGCTGTTCTACGGGGCCCACCTGTAGCCCGCGGCGCGGCGGGGCTGGGCTCGCGGAGCCCCTGGGGCTCTGCCCCAGACCCCGTTTCGCTCCTTATGGGCGCTCGTCCTCGAACGCCGGACGGGCCGAAGGCGCGGGCCGGCGCCGAGAGGGAGCGCCGTCCACCAGCTTCGGGAGGTGGTGGGGGAGGCTGCCGTACCACGCGCGGGAGACCAGGACGCCGAAGCTCAGGCACAGCAGCCCGCCCACCGCGTCCAGCCAGAAGTGGTTCGCCGTGGAGACGATCACGACCAGGGTGGCCGCCGGGTACAGCAGGCCGAGGATCCTCGCCCAGGGCGCGGACGCGAGCGCGAAGATCGTCAGGCCGCACCAGGTCGACCACCCGATGTGCATGGACGGCATCGCCGCGTACTGGTTCGACATGTTCTTCAGGTCGCCCGAGGCCATGGAGCCCCAGGTGTGGTGGACCAGGACCGTGTCGATGAAGCCGCCGCCGTTCATCAGGCGCGGCGGCGCCAGCGGGAAGAAGTAGTAGCCGACCAGGGCGACGCCAGTAGTCGCGAAGAGGGCAAGCCGTGACGCCGCGTAGCGGCCGGGGTGACTACGGAACAGCCACACCAGGACACCGATGGTGATGATGAAGTGCAGCGTGGCGTAGTAGTAGTTCATGCCGACGATGAGCCATGTCACCGAATCCACGGCATGGTTGACCGACCGCTCCACGGCGATGCCGAGGTGGTGCTCGACGCTCCAGATCCAGTCGGCGTTCTTGAGCGCCTGCGCCTTCTGCTCCGGCACCGCGTTGCGGATCAGTGAGTACACCCAGTAACTCACCGCGATCAGAAGCACTTCGAACCAGATGCGTGGGCGGCACGGCATGCGCACGCCTCTGAGCCGGGCGAAAAAGCCGGTACGTCCCGGTTCGGAAGGGGTGGGTGAGGCCGACGGCTCGTCCGGTGGAGCGGCCGTCCGGCCTTCCAGAGTCTTCACGGTCATTTCACCCATGGGAAGAGAGTCTGCCAGATGCACATACCCCCCGCCGATCATCCTCCGGTCGGGTTCGCTCCGCACCTGCTACTCCCCAAGGACGAGGTTTCCCGGTGTACGTCAGGGTCGGCTTCGGGGCCTGGCTCCCGAGGTTGAACCGCGTACGACCAGCTCGGGCATGAACACGAACTCGCTGTGCGGGGCGGGGGTGCCCCCGACCTCCTCCAGGAGGGCGCGGACCGCCGCCTGGCCCATCGCCGTCACCGGCTTGCGGATGGTGGTCAGCGGTGGATCGGTGAACGCTATCAGCGGAGAGTCGTCGAACCCCACCACAGAGACATCACGCGGCACCTCCAGGCCCGCCTGGCGCGCGGCCCGGATCGCGCCGAGCGCCATCATGTCGCTGGCGCACACCACCGCGGTGCAGCCCTGCGCGATCAGCGCGGCGGCGGCGGCCTGGCCGCCCTCCAGGGTGTACAGCGAGTGCTGGATCAGCGACTCCGCCTCGGTGAGGCTCAGCCCGAGCCGGTCCTGCATGCCGGCCGTGAAGCCCTCGATCTTGCGCAGCACCGGCACGAAGCGCTTGGGGCCCACGGCCAGGCCGATCCTGGTGTGGCCGAGCGCGGCGAGGTGGGTTACCGCCAGGCGCATCGCGGCCCGGTCGTCGGGCGAGATGAAGGGCGCCTGCACCTTCGGCGAGAAGCCGTCCACCAGCACGTACGGGACGCCCTGGGCGCGCAGCTGCTCGTAGCGCTCCATGTCGGCGGTGGTGTCCGCGTGCAGTCCGGAGACGAAGATGATCCCGGAGACGCCCCGGTCCACCAGCATCTCGGTGAGCTCGTCCTCGGTGGAGCCGCCGGGCGTCTGGGTCGCGAGCACCGGGGTGTATCCCTGCCGGGTCAGCGACTGGCCGATGACCTGGGCGAGGGCGGGAAAGATCGGGTTCTCCAGCTCCGGCGTTATCAGGCCGACGAGCCCCGCGCTGCGGCGGCGCAGTCGTACGGGCCGCTCGTAGCCCAGCACGTCGAGTGCGGCGAGAACGGATTCGCGGGTGCCCGCGGCCACACCGGGCTTGCCGTTGAGCACGCGGCTGACTGTGGCTTCGCTGACCCCCGCCTGGGCTGCGATGTCGGCGAGCCGTGCGGTCACGGGATTGGACTGTACCGGTCGCACGTCAGATTGCCCACCAGACCGCGGATTCGGCCGGGAGCAGGACGCTCGACGGGCCGAACTCGACGGCGCCGCTGGTGAGCAGCGGCCGTCCCGGGAGCGGGAGTTGGACCGCGTGGTCCAGGGTGTTGAGGGTGCACGCGAAGCCGGGCCGGGCGAAGGCGAGCACCCCCTCGGGCGCCGGGAGCCAGTCCATCGTGCCGTCGCCCAGGCCCGGCAGCTCGCGGCGCAGGGCGAGCGCCGCGCGGTAGAGCTCCAGGGTCGAGTGCGGGTCGCCCGACTGGGAGGCGACGCTGAGCGCGCGCCACGAGTCGGGCTGCGGCAGCCAGGCCGCGGACGGCCCGAACCCCTGGCTCGGGCCGTCCGCGGTCCACGGGATCGGCACCCGGCAGCCGTCGCGGAAGCCGTCCTGGCCCGCGGCGCGGTGGAAGGCCGGGTCCTGGCGCAGCTCGTCGGGCAGGTCGGTGACCTCGGGCAGGCCCAGCTCCTCGCCCTGGTAGAGGTAGGCGGAGCCGGGCAGGGCCAGGGTGAACAGGGTCGCGGCGCGGGCCCGGCGCAGGCCCCGCTCGCCGCCGCCGTAGCGGGTCACATGGCGTACGACGTCGTGGTTGGAGAGCACCCAGGTGGTGGGGGCGCCGACCGCGGCGGTCGCGGCGAGCGAGGCGTCGACGGTCGCGCGCATCTGCTCGGCGTCCCAACCGCACGTCAGGAACTGGAAGTTGAAGGCCTGGTGCAGTTCGTCGGGGCGTACGTACAGGGCGAGGCGCTCGGGGGAGGGGGCCCAGGCCTCGGCGACCGCGACGCGCTCGCCGTCGTAGCCGTCCAGCAGCGCGCGCCAGGCCCGGTGGATCTCGTGGACGCCGTCCTGGTCGAAGAAGGGGAGCACCTGGTTCCCGATGAGCTTGGCCTGCTCGCTCGCGCCGATGTCGGGCAGGCCCGCCGCCTTGACCATGCCGTGGGCCACGTCGATGCGGAAGCCGTCGACGCCGAGGTCCAGCCAGAAGCGGAGCACGGAGTCGAACTCGGCGCGCACCGCCGGATGGTCCCAGTCGAGGTCGGGCTGCTCGGGGGCGAACAGGTGCAGGTACCAGTCGCCGTCCGGGACGCGGGTCCAGGCGGGGCCGCCGAACACCGACTCCCAGTCGTTGGGCGGGAGTTGACCGTGCTCGCCCTTTCCGGGGCGGAAGTGGTAGCGCTCGCGCTCGGGACCGCCGGCCAGCGCCGCGCGGAACCAGGGGTGCTGGTCGGAGGTGTGGTTGGGGACGACGTCGACGATGACGCGCAGGCCGAGCCGGTGGGCCTCGCGCACCAGGTCGTCCGCGTCGGACAGAGAACCGAAGAGCGGGTCCACCGTCCGGTAGTCGGCCACGTCGTAGCCGCCGTCGGCCTGCGGGGACGCGTAGAAGGGGGTGAGCCAGACCGCGTCGGCCCCGAGGTCCTTCACATGGGGCAGCCGGGCCCGGATGCCGGGCAGGTCGCCGATGCCGTCTCCGTCGCCGTCCGCGAAGGAGCGGACGTACACCTGGTAGATCACGGCGTCGCGCCACCAGCCGGTCCGGGGGCCGGGGCGGGCGTGGGTGACGGCGGCGGTCGTCAGCTCCTGCGTCATGTGTGGTCCCTCTCGAAAACCCTGCGTCTACCCGATCAACGCCGATGGCCCTCGAAAGTAACAGTCCTGCAAGGTCTTGCGGAAGTCTTGCAGGGCCTCCGCAGGCGCATATGGACCAGCCGCACCGGCTTTGACAAGGCGCACAACGGCAACCGTGCGGACACGCTGACGTAACGATCAGCGGCCCTTGCAGAAATTCTTCGCAAGGTCTTTCGGACTCCTTTCATCCTTGTTACGTTCCTGGCGATCCGGCGCCGTGATGGAGCGGCACCCAGTGAAGGAGTTCTCATGCGACGTGGCATAGCGGCCACCGCGATCGCGGCGACCCTGGCGCTCGCGGCGACGGCCTGCGGTGGCAGCGACAGTGACGGCGGCAAGGCGGACGGCCCCGTCACCATCACCTGGTGGGACACCTCGAACGCCACGAACGAGGCGCCGACCTACCAGGCGCTGGTCACGGAGTTCGAGAAGGCGAACCCGACGATCAAGGTGAAGTACGTCAACGTCCCCTTCGACCAGGCGCAGAACAAGTTCGACACCGCCGCCGGCGCCAAGGGCGCCCCGGACGTGCTGCGCGCCGAGGTCGGCTGGACGCCCGCGTTCGCGAAGAAGGGCTACTTCCTGCCGCTCGACGGCACCGACGCCCTCACCGACCAGGCCAAGTTCCGGCCCAACCTGATCAAGCAGGCCCAGTTCCAGGGCAAGACCTACGGCGTCCCGCTGGTCACCGACACCCTGGCGCTCGTCTACAACAAGGCCCTGTTCGCCAAGGCCGGCATCACCAAGGCCCCCGCCACCTGGAACGAGCTGAAGGCGGACGCCGCGCTCGTCAAGGAGAAGGCCGGCGTCGACGGCTACTGGGGCTCCACCGCCGGGTACTACGCGCAGCCGTTCCTGTACGGCGAGGGCACCGACACCGTGGACGCGGCCGCCAAGAAGGTCACCATCGCGAGCGCCCCCGCGGTCAAGGGACTCGAAACCTGGAAGGGCCTGTTCGACGGCCCGGGCCTGCACAAGGCGGACGTCACCGCCGACGCGTACGCCCACATCCAGGACGCCTTCGTGAACGGCAAGGTCGCCGCGATCATCCAGGGCCCGTGGGAGATCACCAACTTCTACAAGGGCTCCGCGTTCACGGACAAGGCCAACCTCGGCATCGCCACCGTCCCGGCCGGGTCCACCGGCAAGGCGGGCGCCCCGACCGGCGGCCACAACCTGTCCGTGTACGCGGGCTCCGACAAGGCGCACGCCGCGGCCGCGATGAAGTTCGTGGGCTTCATGACCTCGGCCAAGAGCCAGGAGACCATCGCGCTGAAGAACTCCACGCTGCCCACCCGCGAGGACGCCTTCACCGCGCAGGTCAAGGCCGACCCGGGCGTCGCCGGCTACCAGGGCGTCCTCGCCGCCGCCCAGCCGCGCCCCGAGCTGCCCGAGTACAGCTCGCTGTGGACCCCGATGGACACCACCCTGCCGAAGGTCGCCGACGGCAAGGAGTCCGTGGCCGACGCCACCCAGAGCCTCCAGCAGGACATGGCCAAGCTGGTCCCCGACTTCACCAAGTGAGCCCCGCCGCCGGGCCGTTCCCCTCGGGGGCGGCCCGGCGGCACGCACGTCCGCCGAACTCCCCGGAAAAGGTGTCGAGATGACCGTTGCCGTCGATGGCGCGGCCCCCACGAACGCGTCCACGGCGCGCAGGGGGCCGCTGGAGCGCCTCAGGCAGTCCTGGCAGAAGCACTGGTACGCGTACGCGATGGTCGCGCCGATCGTCGTGGTGCTCGGCGTCCTGGTGCTCTATCCGCTCGTCCAGGGCGTCTACTACACGCTCACCGACGCCAACAGCCTCAACTCGGCGCGCACCATCGGCGCCAACCACATCGACGCGACCTACGAGTTCGTCGGGCTGCACAACTACGCGGACGTCCTGTGGGGGCCGACCGCCTGGGACCGGTTCTGGTCGCACTTCATCTGGACCGTCGTGTGGACCATCGCCTGCGTGACCCTGCACTACGTCATCGGGCTCGCGCTCGCCCTGCTGCTCAACCAGAAGCTGCGCGGCCGCACCTTCTACCGGATGATGCTGATCCTGCCCTGGGCCGTCCCCACCTTCGTCACCGTCTTCTCCTGGCGGCTGATGCTCAGCGACTCCGGCATCGTCAACACCGCGCTCGGCACGCTCCACCTGCCGCAGCCCCAGTGGCTGGAGGAGCCGCACTTCCAGCAGCTCGCCGCGATCCTCGTCAACACCTGGGTCGGCGTGCCCTTCATGATGGTGTCGCTGCTCGGCGGGCTCCAGTCGATCTCCGCCGACCTGTACGAGGCCGCCGAGATGGACGGCGCGAGCGCCTGGCAGCGCTTCCGCCACGTCACCCTGCCGGGGCTGCGCCCGGTCAGCGCCACGGTCGTGCTGCTCGGCATCATCTGGACGTTCAACCAGTTCGTGATCATCTTCCTGCTGTTCGGCAACGGCGGCGCCCCCGACGCCCAGATCCTCGTCACCTGGGCCTACCGGCTCGGCTTCGGACAGCAGCCCCGCGACTTCGCGCAGTCCGCCACCTACGGCGTGCTGCTGCTCTCCATCCTGATCGTCTTCTCCTCCTTCTACCGTCGCTGGCTGGCCCGCAATGAACAGGTCTGATGCCCCCATGGCTACCAAGGTCGTCTCCCGGGACCACGGCCGGCGCCGCACCGCCGTCCTGTCGCACCTGGCGCTGAGCGTCGCCAGCCTCGTCGCCCTGTTTCCCATCGCGTGGCTGGTCTTCATCTCGCTCGGCCCGGACAAGGACGACTACCTGCACCCCGGCCGCATCTGGTCGAAGATCACCTTCTCCAACTACGCGTTCGTCACCGAGCACACCAAGTTCTTCACCTGGCTCGGCAACACCGCCCTGATCGCCCTGCTGACCTGCGTGATCGGCGTGATGTTCGCGGCCACCACCGGCTACGCGGTCTCCCGGATGCGCTTCCCCGGCTACCGCAAGCTGATGTGGGTGCTGCTCGTCACCCAGATGTTCCCGATCGCCGTGCTGATCGTGCCGATGTACCAGATCCTCGGCGACCTCGGCCTCATCGACACCTACGGCGGCCTGATCCTGGTGTACTGCTCCACCGCGGTGCCGTACTGCGCCTGGATGCTCAAGGGGTACTTCGACTCCATCCCCATCGAGATCGACGAGGCGGGCCGGGTCGACGGACTCACCCCGTTCGGCACCTTCTTCCGCCTCATCCTGCCGCTCGCCCGGCCGGGCCTGGCGGTCGCCGCCTTCTACACCTGCCTCACCGCGTGGGGCGAGGTGGCGTTCGCCTCCACCTTCATGCTCGACGACAGCAAGTACACGCTCGCCGTGGGCCTCTCCAGCTTCGTGAGCCAGCACGACGCCCAGTGGAACTACATGGCCGCCACCGCCGTACTCATCGCCATCCCCGTCTCCGCCGTGTTCTACCTGGTGCAGAAGCACCTGGTCACCGGCATGACCGCGGGCGCCACCAAGGGCTGAGCCGGGCCACCGCCCGGCTCCGGCACAGCAAAGGCTCGGGGGTTGACCGCCCCCAGACCCCTAAGGACGACATGACCCAGCACTTCACCGCCCCCGACTGCCTGACCGGGAAGACCGGCACACAGTGGTGGCGGGACGCCGTGATCTACCAGGTCTATCCGCGCAGCTTCGCCGACGGGAACGGCGACGGCATGGGCGACCTCGCAGGCGTGCGGAGCCGGCTGCCGTACCTGCGCGACCTCGGCGTGGACGCCGTCTGGCTCTCGCCGTTCTACGCCTCCCCGCAGGCCGACGCCGGCTACGACGTCTCCGACTACCGGGCCATCGACCCGATGTTCGGCACCCTGCACGACGCGGACGCGCTGATCCGCGACGCGCACGAGCTGGGCCTGAGGATCATCACCGACCTCGTCCCCAACCACTCCTCCGACCAGCACGAGTGGTTCAAGCGCGCCCTGAAGGAGGGCCCGGGCTCGCCGCTGCGGGCCCGCTACCACTTCCGCCCCGGCAAGGGCGAGCACGGGGAACTGCCGCCCAACGACTGGGAGTCCATCTTCGGCGGACCCGCCTGGACGCGGACCGAGGACGGCGCGTGGTACCTGCACCTGTTCGCCCCCGAGCAGCCCGACCTGAACTGGGACCACCCCGCGGTCGCCGACGAGTTCCGTTCCATCCTGCGCTTCTGGCTCGACATGGGCGTGGACGGCTTCCGCATCGACGTCGCCCACGGCCTCGTCAAGGCGCCGGGCCTGCCCGACATCGGCGGCCACGACCAGCTCAAGCTGCTCGGGAACGACGCCATGCCGTTCTTCGACCAGGACGGTGTGCACGAGATCTACCGCTCCTGGCGCACCATCCTCGACGAGTACGACGGCGAGCGCATCGCCGTCGCCGAGGCGTGGACCCCCACGGTCCAGCGGACCGCCAACTACGTACGCCCGGACGAACTCCACCAGGCCTTCAACTTCCAGTACCTGGGCGCCCCTTGGGACGCGGCGGCGCTGCGCGAGGTCATCGACGTCTCGCTCGCCGCGATGCGGCCGGTCGGCGCCCCGGCCACCTGGGTCCTGTCCAACCACGACGTCACCCGGCACGCCACCCGCTTCGCCAACCCGCAGGGCCTGGGCACCCAGCTGCGCACCCCGGGCGACCGCGAGCTCGGCCTGCGCCGGGCCAGGGCGGCCACCCTCCTGATGCTGGCGCTGCCCGGCTCGGCGTACGTCTACCAGGGGGAGGAGCTGGGCCTGCCCGACGTCACCGACCTGCCCGACGAGGTGCGCCAGGACCCGTCGTTCTTCCGCGCCGCGGGCCAGGACGGCTTCCGCGACGGCTGCCGGGTGCCGATCCCGTGGACCGTCGAGGGCAGCTCGTACGGGTTCGGCAGCGGCGGCAGCTGGCTCCCGCAGCCGGACTCCTGGGCCGGGCTCAGCGTCGAGGCGCAGACCGGCGACGCGGACTCCACCCTGGAGCTCTACCGCCGGGCCATCGCGGCTCGCCGCGCCCATCCGGGGCTCGGCGCCGGGGAGGACGTGGAGTGGCTCGACGGGCCCGAGGGCGTGCTCGCCTTCGCCCGGGACGGCTTCGTGTGCACGGTGAACCTGTCGGGCCGGGCGGTGCGCCTCGCCACGCCCGGCCGCGTCATCCTGGCGAGCGCCCAACTCGCCGTGGACGGCGAGGAGTTCGAGCTCCCCGGTGACACGACGGTGTGGTGGACGGTGTGAGCCAGGCCGCGCAGCCGGCGCGCCTCGCGGACATAGCGGCCCAGGCCGCCGTCAGCGAGGCCACCGTCAGCCGTGTGCTCAACGGCAGGCCGGGGGTCGCCGACCCCACCCGCCAGCGCGTGCTCGCGGCCCTCGACGTGCTCGGCTGGGAACGCCCGGCCCGGCTGCGCCGGCGCAGCGAGGGGCTGATCGGCCTGGTCACCCCGGAGCTGACGAACCCGATCTTCCCCGCCTTCGCGCAGGCGGTGGAGCAGGTCCTCGCGGGCCACGGCTACACCCCGGTGCTCTGCACCCAACTGCCGGGCGGGGCGACGGAGGACGAGCTCGTCGAGCAGTTGGAGGAGCGCGGTGTCAACGGCATCGTGTTCCTGTCCGGACTGCACGCCGACACCTCCACCGACCCGGCCCGCTATCGGGGGCTCGCCGAACGGGGCGTCCCGTACGTGCTGGTCAACGGGTACAACGAGCAGGTACGCGGCCCCTTCGTCTCGCTCGACGACCACGCGGCGATCCGGATGGCGGTGGGGCACCTGGCCGACCTCGGGCACACCCGGATCGGACTCGCGGTCGGACCGCTGCGCTATTCGCCGTCGCGCCGCAAGGCCGAGGGGTTCACGGCGGCGCTGGGGGAGCGGCTCGGCCTGCGCGAACCGGAGGCGGCGGCCTACGTCGAACCGACCCTCTACAGCGTGGAGGGAGGTCAGGTCGCCGCGGGCGCGCTGCTCGACCAGGGCTGCACGGGGATCGTCTGCGGCAGCGACATGATGGCGCTCGGCGTGGTGCGCGCCGCGCGTGAGCGCGGTCTGCACGTGCCGGGCGACGTCTCGGTGGTGGGCTTCGACGACTCCCAGCTCATCGCGTTCACCGACCCGCCCCTGACCACGGTGCGCCAGCCGGTGCAGGCGATGGCGGCGGCCGCCGTCGCGGCCCTCCTGGAGGAGATCGGGGGGACTCCCGTGCAGCGCACGGAGTTCGTCTTCCAGCCGGAGCTGGTGGTGCGCGGGTCCACGGCGCGGGCCGGGCACCGCCCGTCCGGGGGGTGAGGAGCGGGTTTCCGGGGGCAGGGCCCCCGGGAACCCGCCCGTGGTCAGAACGGCTTGGTGGGGAGGTACTTGCCGTCCAGGGTGATCACGGCGCGCTCGCCGCCCTCGGGGTCGGCGACCTTCCGCACGTCCAGCCTGAAGTTGATCGCGCTGATGATGCCGTCCCCGAACTCCTCGTGGACCAGGGCCTTCAGGGTGGTGCCGTACACCTGGAGCATCTCGTAGAAGCGGTAGATCGTCGGGTCGGTGGGGACGGCGCCCGGGATCGAGCCGCGGCTCGGGACGGTGGTCAGGAGCAGCGCCGCGTCGTCGTCGAGACCGAGCAGGGCGGCGACGGCTCGCGCGGAGTCGGCGGGCAGCGGGTGCTGGCCGAGCACGGCCGCGGTGACGAAGGCGACCGACAGGCCCGCCGCGTCGGCGATCTGCTGCCACGACAGGTCCTTGCGGACCTTCGCCTCGACGGCGGTGGCGGCGAGGGCCTGGCGGGCGGTGGGGTCGAACTGGGCGTGGATCACGGTAACTCCTGTGGGGTGTGGTCGGGTTGGGGCCTGGACCGAGGGGTCAGGCGCGGGCGCGGGGGCGCGTCGTGTCGAGTTCCTCGACCGTGCCCGTCGGGATGTCGTAGACCCAGCCGTGCAGCGTGAGCCGGTCCTCGGCCAGGGCGCGGGCCACCGAGGGGTGCGTCGCGAGGTTCGCGAGCTGGGCCAGGACGTTGCCGCGCACCAGGGCGTCCAGCTCCGCGGTGTCCGCGGTGTCCGCGTGGGCCGGGGCCGCGTCCGCGTGCCGCAGCCAGTCGGCGACGGCGGGTGTGCCGGTGAGGTCGTGGCCTTCGGCGAGCGCGGTCATCGCGCCGCAGGCGGAGTGGCCGCAGACCACGAGGTCGCGCACGCCGAGCACCGCCACGGCGTACTCGATGCTCGCCGCGACGCCGTCCGGGCCCGGGGTGTGGGCAGGCACCAGATTCCCTGCCGTACGAATGACGAACAGCTCGCCCGGCTCGCTCTGGGTGATGAGCTCGGGCACCACCCGGGCGTCGGAGCAGCCGATGAACAGCGTGCTCGGACGGTGGGTGGCGGCGAGGTGGGCGAAGAGCTCCGCCTTGGCGGGGAAGACGCCGCGCTGGAAACGCGCGACGCCCTCGGCGAGGTCTTGCATGGTCACTCCCTTCGATGGTGGTCGGCCCCGAGGGGCTGACGAGAACAACCCTGCATGACCTGCGCCTATAGAGTCCAAGACGCACTTTCGATCCCTGCTATTGGTCACATCTATAGTTGGGCCATGGCCCCGGAACTCCGTCATCTGCGCTATCTGCTCGCCGTCGCCGAGCAGGGGAGCTTCACCCGCGCCGCCGAAGAGCTGCGGATCTCCCAGCCCACCCTGTCCCAGCAGATCAAGCAGCTGGAGCGGACGGTCGGCGTCCAGCTCCTGGACCGCACCGGACGGGCGGTGCGGCTCACCGACGCGGGCGAGACCTACGCCCACTACGCGCGGCGCGCCCTGCGGGACCTGGCCGCCGCCGAACGGGCCGTCCTGGACGTCGCCGACCTCTCGCGCGGCACCCTGCGCCTCGCGGTGACCCCCACCTTCACCGCGTACCTCGTCGGCCCCCTCGTCGCCGAACTGCACACCCGCCACCCCGGAATCACCCTGGACGTGAGGGAGTTGGCGCAGGACCGCATCGAGGCGGCGCTGCTCGCCGACGAGCTCGACCTCGGCATTGCCTTCGCCGCGCCGCACCTGCCCGGCATCGCCGCGACGGCCCTGTTCACCGAGACCCTCGGCCTCGTGGTCGCGGCCCCGACCGCGGAGGCCGCCACCCTCACCGTGCGCGAGCTGGGCGAGCGCCAACTCGCCCTGCTGCGCGGCGACTTCGCGACGCGCGGGCACATCGACGCCTACCTCGGTCGGCACCGCGTCACCCCGCGCATCGCCGTCGAGGCCAACTCGCTCCAGGCGCTCACCGAGATCGTCCAGCGCACACCGCTGGCCACCGTGCTGCCCGACGCCGTCGCGCACGAGCACCCGCGGCTCGCGCCGGTCGCACTCGATCCACCGCTGCCCGCCCGCACGGTCGTCCTGCTCCGGCGCGAGAGCGCCTACCGCAGCGCCGCCGCCCGGGAGTTCACCCGGCTCGCCCTGGACCTGGTGCGCGCCCGCGGATACGCCCCCGCCTGAGCCCCGGTCGCGCCGCGCTCACCGGCGCCGCAATTCCTTGCAGACGGGCCGTCCGACGTCCCGGATTCTGCTCAACCCATTGACCTGATCCGTGCCTCCTCCTACGGTCACCTGCTCAGAGGTGCTTTCAGTCTTGCTGCAAGAACATTCAAGCCTGGTCACCGCGAACCGGGCCGTCCGGCGTCCCTCCCGTCCCGCCGGGCGTCGGGCGGCCCCCGTCCCGCACCGTCCGCATGCCGAGACCCCGTACGCCCGAGGAGCACCCGGTGATCCCCCTGCGAAGAACGGCCGTCGCACTCGCGGCCGCCCTGTGCGCCGCGCTCGTCCCCGCGCTGCCCGCCACGGCCGCGCCGAAGCCGCCCGCACCGCCCAGTGACGCCCGGCTCGCCGCCGAGCCCGCCCGGCACGACGCGACGCGCGAGCAGTTCTACTTCGTGCTCCCGGACCGGTTCGCCAACGGGGACGCCTCCAACGACCGGGGCGGGCTGACCGGTTCGCGCCTGGAGACCGGCTACGACCCCACGGACAAGGGCTTCTACCAGGGCGGCGACGTCAAGGGCCTCACCCAGCGGCTCGACTACGTCAAGGGGCTCGGGACCACGGCCATCTGGCTCGCCCCGATCTTCAAGAACAAGCCCGTGCAGGGCACCGGCAAGGACGCATCGGCCGGGTACCACGGGTACTGGATCACCGACTTCACCCAGGTCGACCCGCACTTCGGCACCAACGCCGATCTCACCCGGCTCATCGCGGCCGCCCACGCCAAGGGCATGAAGGTCTTCTTCGACGTCATCACCAACCACACCGCCGACACCGTGGACTACGCGGAGAAGCAGTACGGCTACCGGCCCAAGGGCGCCTACCCCTACCTCGACACCAGCGGCCGCCCCTTCGACGACCGGGCGGGCATGAGGAAGGTCGACGCGAACTCCTTCCCCTACACGCCCGTCGTCACGGAGAAGAAGGTCCCGGCCTGGCTGAACGACCCGACGATGTACCACAACCGGGGCGATTCGACCTTCGCCGGTGAGAGCGCCGAGTACGGCGACTTCTCCGGGCTCGACGACCTGTGGACCGAACGGCCCGAGGTCGTCACCGGCATGGAGCAGATCTACGAGAAGTGGGTCCGCGACTTCGCCGTCGACGGCTTCCGCATCGACACCGTCAAGAACGTCGACCTCGGCTTCTGGACCCAGTGGGCGACCGCGCTCGACGCGTACGCGAAGAAGCGGGGGCGGCCGGACTTCTTCCTGTTCGGCGAGACCTACTCCGCCGACCCGGCCGTCACCTCTCCGTACGTCACCCGGGGCCGCCTGGACGCGACCCTCGACTTCCCCTTCCAGGACGCGGCCCGCCAGTACGCCTCCCAGGGCGCGCCCGCCGCCAAGCTCGCCGCGCTCTTCGCCGACGACTACCGCTACACCACCGACAAGGCCAACGCCTACGAGCAGGTCACCTTCCTCGGCAACCACGACATGGGCCGCATCGGCACCTTCCTCAAGCAGGACCACCCGAGTGCGAGCGAGGCCGAACTGCTCCAGCGCGACCGGCTCGCCAACGAGCTGATGTTCTTCAGCCGGGGCAACCCGGTGGTCTACTACGGCGACGAGCAGGGCTTCACCGGCGCGGGCGGCGACAAGGACGCCCGCCAGACGATGTTCGCCTCGAAGGTCCCCGACTACCTGGCCGACGACGAGCTGGGCACCGACCGCACCCACGCCTTCGACGCCTACGACCCCACCCATCCGCTCTACCGCGCCATAGCCGACCTCTCCCGCCTCACCCGCGCCAACCCGGCGCTGCGCGACGGCGTCCAGACCGAGCGCTACGCCAAGGACTCCGTGTACGCCTTCTCGCGCACGGACGCCAAGGCGCGCACCGAGTACGTGGTGGCCGTGAACAACGCCACCGAGCCGAAGACGGTCTCCGTGCCCACCGGCACGCCGGACGCCCGCTTCGCGGTCCTGTACGGAGGCTCGGGCTCCGTGCACTCCGGCGCGGACGCCACCGTCGAGGTGACGGTGCCCGCCCTGTCCTCGCTGGTCCTGAAGGCCGCGGCCCCGCTGCCCGCACCCGCCGTGAAGCCGTCGATCACCCTGAAGGCCCCCGCCCCCGGCGCCACCGGGACCGTCGAACTCTCCGCGGACGTCAGCGGGGGACAGCTCGACCGGGTCGTGTTCGCCGCCCAGAGCGGCGACGGGAAGTGGCAGACGCTCGGCTCCGCCGATCACGCCCCCTACAAGGTCACCCAGCACCTGGACCTGGCCGCCGGAACTCCCGTGCGCTACAAGGCCGTTGTGGTCGACAGCACCGGACGCACCGCGAGCGCGCTCGCCTCCACCACGGCGGGGCGGACGCCCGCGCCCGCCCAACCGACCGCCGTCGAACGGGACTACGCGGTCGTGCACTACCAGCGCCCCGGCGGCGACTACGACGGCTGGCGGCTGACGGCCGAGGGCCAGAGCGCGGCCTTCACCGGACGTGACGCCTACGGCGCCTTCGCCTGGGTCAAGGTGCCCCAGGGCGCCGGGTCGATCGCGTACACCGTGGCCAAGGGCGGCAGTGCCGACGGGCCGCAGCGCACCGTCGACCTCGGCCGGACCGGCGAGGTGTGGATCGCGCAGGGCAAGGACGCACAGGCCGACCAGGCCCCGGCGGGCGCGTACCCGCCGCAGGACAAGTCCACGGTGGTCCTGCACTACTCCCGGCCCGACGGCGACTACGACGGCTGGGGCCTGCACACGTGGACCGGCGCCGCCTCGCCCACCGACTGGTCCAAGCCCCTCATGCCGACCGGCCGCGACGCGTACGGACTGACCTTCGAGGTGCCGCTCGCCCGGGGCGCGACCTCGCTCAGCTACATCCTGCACAAGGGCGACCAGAAGGACCTGCCCGCCGACCAGTCCCTGGACCTCGCCACCTACGGCCACGAGGTGTGGCTGCTCGCTGGGCAGCCCAAGTACCTCCTGCCGCAGGCCGGTTCGGGCGTCTCGCTCGACCTCTCCAAGTCCGAGGCCCAGTGGATCGACCGGGACACGGTCGTCTGGAAGGTCAGGGCGACCGGCGCGACCAGCCAGCAGCTGGTGTACGCGCCCGGGGGCGGCATATCCGTCAAGGACGGCGCGCTCTCGGACGAGGGGCAGTGGCTGCGCCTCACGCCGTCGGCGCTGAGCGACGCGCAGAAGGCCAAGTACCCCCACCTGAAGGACTATCCGGCGTTCACCGTGGACGCCCGCGACCGCTCACGCGTCCGCACGTCCCTCACCGGGCAGGTCATCGCCACCCAGCGCGCCGCGAACGGGGCGCTGCTCGCCGCGACTGGCGTGCAGACCCAGGGAATCCTCGACGACCTGTACAGCGCGGCGGCAGTCAAGGCCTCGCTCGGCCCGGTCTTCGACCACGGCCGCCCCACCCTCTCCCTGTGGGCGCCGACCGCCCAGCGGGTCTCCCTCGACCTCGACGGCCGCACGGTCGCGATGCGGCGCGACGGCGCCTCCGGCGTCTGGTCGGTGACCGGCCCCGCGTCCTGGTCGGGCAAGCCGTACCGGTACGCGGTGAAGGTGTGGGCGCCGAGCGTCCAGCGCGTGGTCACCAATCTGGTCACCGACCCGTACTCGACGGCGCTCACCACCGACTCGGCCCGCAGCCTGGTGGTGGACCTCGCCGATCCGAAGCTGGCCCCCAAGGGCTGGGCGACCCTGAGGAAACCGGACGCCGTGCCGCTGCGCGACGCGCGGATCCAGGAGCTGCACATCCGCGACTTCTCCATCGCGGACCCCACCTCGCACCACCCCGGCCAGTACCTGGCCTTCACCGACACCGGCTCGGACGGCATGAAGCACCTCGCCCAGCTGGCGAAGTCCGGCACCTCCTACGTCCATCTGCTGCCCGCCTTCGACATCGCCGGAATTCCTGAGAAGAAGTCCGAACAGGCCGTGCCCGCATGTGACTTGAAGGTGTACGCGCCGGACTCCGAGGAGCAGCAGGCGTGCGTCGCCAAGGCGGCCGCGAAGGACGCGTACAACTGGGGCTACGACCCGCTGCACTACACTGTGCCCGAGGGCTCCTACGCCGGCGACCCCGACGGCACCCGCCGCACGGTCGAGTTCCGGCAGATGGTGCAGGGGCTCAACGCCACCGGGCTGCGCATGGTCATGGACGTCGTCTACAACCACACCGCGGCCGCCGGGCAGGCCGACGACTCGGTCCTCGACAAGATCGTGCCGGGTTACTACCAGCGGCTCCTCGCCGACGGCAGCGTCGCCAACTCCACCTGCTGCGCCAACACGGCGCCCGAGAACGCCATGATGGGCAAGCTCGTCGTCGACTCGGTGGTCACCTGGGCCAAGCAGTACAAGGTGGACGGCTTCCGCTTCGACCTGATGGGCCACCACCCGAAGGCCAACATCCTCGCGGTGCGCCAGGCGCTGGACGCCCTGACCCCCGCCAAGGACGGCGTGGACGGCAAGAAGATCATCATGTACGGCGAGGGCTGGAACTTCGGCGAGGTCGCCGACGACGCCCGCTTCGTGCAGGCCACCCAGAAGAACATGGCGGGCACCGGCATCGCCACGTTCTCCGACCGGGCCCGCGACGCGGTGCGCGGCGGCAGCCCCTTCGACGCCGACCCCGGTGTGCAGGGCTTCGCCTCCGGCCTCTACACCGACCCCAACTCCTCGCGGGCTAACGGCACTCCGGCCGAGCAGAAGGCGCGCCTGCTGCACTACCAGGACCTCCTTAAGGTGGGCCTGACCGGCAACCTCGCCGCGTACACCTTCACCGACAGCGCGGGCCGCACGGTCAAGGGCTCCGAGGTCGACTACAACGGAGCCCCGGCCGGGTACGCGGCCGCCCCCGGCGACGCGGTCGCCTACGCGGACGCCCACGACAACGAGTCGCTCTACGACGCGCTCGCCTACAAGCTGCCCGCGGGCACCTCGGCCGCCGACCGCTCGCGCATGCAGGTCCTGGCGCTGGCTACCGCCGCCCTCTCGCAGGGCCCGGCCCTGTCCCAGGCCGGAAGCGACCTGCTGCGCTCGAAGTCGCTCGACCGCAACTCGTTCGACAGCGGCGACTGGTTCAACGCGCTGCACTGGGACTGCCGGGCGGGCAACGGGTTCGGCCGCGGGCTGCCGATGGCCGCCGACAACCAGGCCAAGTGGCCCTTCGCCAAGCCCCTGCTGACGAACGCCTCGCTCACTCCGGGCTGCGCCGAGATCAACGGGACCTCGGCCGCCTACCAGGACCTGCTCGCGATCCGGAGCAGTGAGAGCGCGTTCGGGCTCGCCACCGCCGAACAGGTCCAGTCGGCGCTCTCGTTCCCGCTGTCCGGCCCCGCCGAGACGCCGGGTGTGATCACCATGCGGCTCGGTCCGCTGGTCGTCGTCCTCAACGCCACCCCGCAGGCGCGGACCCAGCGCGTCCCCGCCCTCGCGGGCACCGCGTACGCCCTGCACCCCCGGCAGGCGGCCGGGGCCGACCCGGTGGTCAAATCGGCCACCTACGATCAGGGTTCGGGGAGCTTCACAGTCCCGGCCCGTACCGTTGCGGTCTTCAAACGGCACTGAACCGATCATTCCAGGTCGCGCGACGAGCGATTCCGGTTGTTCCCCGCCTCGGGTTCCGTCATGGGCCGCACTGTGGTCCAGACTGTGCCCGTGGTGGGGAATCTTCCTGCGGAGAGCACGAGTTTCATCGGCCGGTCGGTCGAACTGACCAGCCTGGACGGCCTCCTCGAACGGCATCGGCTCGTCACCGTCACGGGACCGGGCGGGGTCGGAAAATCCCGGCTCGCCCTGCGGGCCGCCCGGCGGATCGAGCACCGCTTCCCCGACGGGGTCTGGTGGGTGGAGCTGTCGCCGCTGCGGGACCGGACCTTACTCGCCGCCACGGTCGCCGACACGTTCGGCGTCACCGACCAGAGCCTGCGCACCGCCTGCGAGGCCCTGTGCTCCTGGCTCGCCGACAAACGGCCGCTCCTGGTGCTCGACACCTGCGAGCACCTCATCAGCGCCTGCGGCCACCTCATCGGGGAGCTGCTCCAGACCTCGCCCGGGCTCACCGTGCTCGCCACCAGCCGCCAGCGCCTGGGCAGGCCGCAGGAACGTGTCTTCCCCCTGGAGCCGCTGCCCGTGTCCGGCGAGGCGCTGACCCTCTTCAAGGAGCGGGCCACCGAAGCCGTGCCCCACCTGAGCTTCGACGACCCGGCCCGCGCCGCCGCGGCCGCCGACGTCTGCCGGCGCCTCGACGGCATCCCGCTCGCCGTCGAACTCGCGGGCGCCCGGCTGCGGTTGTGGTCGGTGGAACAGCTCGCCGCCCGGCTCGGCTCCCGCTTCGACGTGCTCGCCGACACCAGGGTCGCCGCGCTGCCCCGCCACCAGACCATGCGCACCGCGATCGGCTGGAGCCACGAGCTGTGCGAACCCCTGGAGCGGCTCCTGTGGGCCCGGCTCTCCGTGTTCGCGGGCGACTTCGACCTCACCGCCGCCCAGGACATCGGGGCGGGCGGCCCCCTGCCCGCGTGCGGGGTCGAGCAGGTTCTGGCCGGGCTCATCGACAAGTCCGTCGTCCGCACCCGGCTCGCGGACTCCGGCCGCTTCGGCCACCGCATGCTGGACACCATCCGCGAGTACGGCCTGCGCTGGCTCGACGAACTCGGCGAGACCCACGAGGTCGCCGACCGCCACGCCCAGCGCTACCGGGCCATCGCCCACGAGGCCGACGCCGCCTGGCTCGGCCCGGCCCAACTCGACTGGTACGTACGCCTGGAGGCCGAGCACGCCGACCTGCGCACCGCCCTCGAACACCTCCTGGCCACCGACCCCGAGGCCGCCCTCGACATGGCGGGCGCGCTCTGGTTCGTCTGGTTCTGCTGCGGGCGGCTGCGCGAGGGGCGCGCCTACCTCCAGCGCGCCCTGGACGGCTGCCCCGGCCCCGGGCCCCACCGGGCCGCCGCGGTGTGGGCGCTCGGCATGTGCGCGCTCCTCCAGGGCGACCTCGTCATCGCGGAGCGCCTGGGCGAGGAGTGCTCCCGGGCCGCCACCGCCCCCGAACAGCGGCTGCGTGCGGCCTATCTGTACGGCGCCAGTGTCCTGATGCCCGGCGACCCCCGGCGGGCCCTCGCGATCCTCGACCCCGCGCTCGCCCAGGACACCGGCTTCTCGGCGGGCCGCATCCTGTGCGCGCTCGCCCGGATCTACGCCCTCAACAACCTGGCCCGCTACACCGAGGCGGCCGCGGAGGCCGTCCGGCTGCGCGACGAGTGCGCGGCGCGCGGTGAACGCTGGATGCGGGCGTACGCCGACTACATGCTGGCCGTCAGCGCGCTCGGCCTCGACCGGCCCGCCGAGGCCGCCGCCCACGCCCGCGCCATGCTCGCCGGAAAGCGGCTCCTGCACGACAGCTTCGGCATCGCGATCGGCCTCGACCTGCTGGCCTGCGCGGTGACCTCGCAAGGTGCCGGCGAGGACGGCGCGATGTTCCTCGGCGTCGGCCAGGAGTGCTGGCGCACGGTCGGCAAGGCGCAGATGGGCGCGCCCGAGCTGACCGCCGTGCGCGAGCGGTGCGAGCGCCGGGCGCGCGCGGCGCTCGGCGACGACGCGTACGACTCGGCGTTCGACCGGGGCGTGGCCACCGGGGTCGACGAGGGCCTCGCCGTGGCCCTCAAGGGTGGTTTGCCGACCGGGAGTTGACGAAAGTGGCATGTGGCGGCACCGGCCGGGTGCCCGGCGCTACGGTGGGTCGCGGGTCCGTGTCACGGAGCGACACCCCGCCCGGTGGGCCCCGAGACGATCGGCGGTGAGTCGGAGGATGCCCGTATCCGGGGACACGACGGTTCTCGTGGTCGACGACGCCGACGCCAACCGCTGCGCGATGGGCGCCGTGCTGAGCCGGGCCGGACACCGGGTCGTCCCGCTGTCCAGCGCCTCGGCCGCGCTGATCGAACTCGACGCGAGGCTGCGCGCGGGAGCGCTGCCCGACGCCGCGGTCGTCGACGTGGGACTGCCCGACATGGACGGCTTCGAACTGTGCCGCCGCCTCAAGTCCCACCCGGGCATCGCGCCGATGCCCGTCGTGCACTTCTCGGCGGCCTCGCTCACCCCGCGCGACCGCACCCGGGGCCTGGACGCGGGCGCCGAGGCCTATCTCACCGTGCCTCTCGAACCCGAGGAGATCCAGGCGGTCGTCCGCGCGGCTCTGCGCGGCGCGCGGCTGCGCCACGAGTCGGCCGCGCGGGCCGGCCGGCTCAGCCGCCTGGCCGAGGCGACCGCCGCCCTGCACCGGGCGCGCTGCCCGCAGGAACTCGCGGACGCGGCCGCCGCCGAGGCCACCCTCCTCACCTCGGGCCCCGTCACCGCGTTCGTCTTCGCCGCCGACGCCTTCCTGCACGTGGGCGGGGCGCCCCGTTCGGTCGGCGCCGTCGACACCGCCGCGCTCGCCGCGCTGCTCCGCCGCGCCATGGCGGCCGGCGGCGGTGTGCGTTCCGTCCTCGCCCCGGCCCCGCTGTGGCCGCCGGAGCCCTTCGGCCGGGACGGGGCCCGGCTCGTGCTCGCCCGGGGCGGGCCCGACCAGCCGCCCGTCTGCCTCGCGGTCCCGGCCCGCCTGCCCTACGGCCCGGAGACCGAGGCGCTGCTCTCCCGGCTCGCCCAGTCCCTGGCCGTCGCCGCCGAATCCCTGCGCACCTACGCCGAGGAGCGCCACATCGCCCTCACCCTGCAACGCAGCTTCCTGCCGCAGCGCCTGCCCCGGCTGCCCGGCGCCGACATCGCCGTCCGCTACGTCCCGGCCTCCAGCCGCGCCGAGATCGGCGGCGACTTCTACGCCGCGCTCCCCACGCCCGCCGGTCTCCTGGTCGGGGTCGGTGACGTCGTCGGCCACTCCCTGGACGCGGCCACGGTCATGGTCGAACTCCGGCACGCCCTGCGCGCGTACGCCACCGACGTCCACGAACCCGCCGCGCTGATCCGGCGCCTGGACCGGGTGCTCCAGCGCTACCACCCCGAGGCCACCGCGACGCTCTGCCTCGCCCTGATCGACCCGGCCACGGGCCTGGCCCGGATCGCGAGCGCCGGGCACCTGCCGCCGCTGCTCCTGCCACAGCGCGGCGGGGCCTCGTTCGTCGAGGTCCGGGGCCCGCTGCTCGGCCTCGGCCTGCGCCACCCGCCCTCGACCCGTCTCCAACTCGCCCCGCGCGACGGCCTGTTGATGGTGACCGACGGCCTCATCGAGCGGCGCGGCGCCGACCTGGCGGACTCCCTGGAACAGCTCAGGAGCGCCGCGGCCGCCGCCCCGACCGGCACCGGGGCGCTGTGCGACCGGCTGCTCGACCGCTTCGGCGACGCCCCGGAGGACGACGTGGCACTCCTCGCGCTGCGCCTCAGCGCGGACCGAGGGTCTTCTCCCACAGCGTGACCGCGTACGGGCTGCCGCCTTCGCCGTCCGTCTTGCCGGGCTGCTCGCCGACCCGCGTGTAACCGGCGGCCCGGTAGTAGCGCAGCAGCCCCGTGTTGTCGGAGCGGCAGTCCAGGCGGCACAGCGCCCGCCCGCTCGCGGCGACCCGCTCCTCGGCGTGGGCGAGCAGGGCCTTGCCCGTGCCGGACGGCGCGGCCGCGCGGTCCACCATCAGCCGGTGCACATATCCGGCCACCGGCGGCTGCGTGCCCCAGGCGGCCTCGTCCTGCCACCACAGTTCGTACGCCCCGACCACCGCGGACCCGGTGCGGGCGAGCCACACCTCGCCCTCCTCGATGCGCAGCCGGAAGTGGTCGGCGTCCTTGCCGCCGGGCTGCCACTGGTCGATGCCGTGGTCCAGCATCCAGCGCGCGGCGCCGTCGTACAGCGAGGTCAGCGCGGGCACGTCGGACGGGGTGGCGAGGTCGAGGGCGAGAGCAGACGTCATGCGCCGATCATGCCGCAGGGTTCAGCCGAGGCGGGGCGCGGGGACCAGGGGGAGAAGAGCGCCGAGCCGGTCCACCAGCTCGCCGAACGGCCCGTCGGCGGGCTCGTCCGCCAGCATGGGCAGCACGATGGCGGCCATCTCCGGGTCGTAGGCGGCGCTCACCGCGGCCAGCGCCGCGAAGTCGTGCACCAGCTGCAACTCCAGCTCGCCGCGCGGAATCCGGCGCCCGTCCAGCCAGATCAGCGCCGTCGACTCGGCGAGCGAGACCCATGACCGTACGACCAACTCAAGCCGTGCGGGCGGCTGTTGGACGCCCAGGTGGGCCAGGATCTGGAGGTAGGCGGCGTTGCGCACCTCGTCGATCATGGCGTTCGCGGTGCTCGACCCCACGGCGGGGCCGCCCCGCATCAGCGCGGAGAAGCCGGGCCCGTGCTCGTCGACGAAGTCGAAGAACCGGCCCATCACGCGCAGCAGCCGGGCTCCGAGCGGGCCCTCGTGCGGCTCCACGAAGCGGCCGGCGAGCTCGTCCGCGGCCCGGCGCAGCGCGGCCTCGTACAGGCTCTGCTTGCCGGGGAAGTAGTGATAGACCAGCGGCCGCGATATCCCCGCGGCCGCCGCTATTTCGTCGATGGACACGTCGTCGGGCGAGCGGTGGCTGAACAGCTCAAGGGCGACCCCGATCAGCTGCTGCCTGCGCTCGTCGACGCCCATCCTGCGCCGTACCCCGGTCGTCATGCGAACAGAGTACCCAGGGGGTGGCCCGCCGGGGCAGGCCGGGCCGCCCCGGCCGCCGCCCCCTACAGGTCGAGGACGAGCCGCTCACCGAGGCATCTGGACACGCAGACCAGCATCGAGTCGTCCCGCTCCGCGTCCGTGAGCAGCTCGTCGCGATGGTCGATCTCGCCCTCCAGGACCCGCTGTTGGCAGGTTCCGCAGAAGCCCTGCTCGCAGGAGTACGAGACGCCCGGCAGCTCCGCGCGCAACACACCGAGCAGCGAGGTGTCCGCCGGAACGGCGAGCGTGCGTCCCGAGCGGCGCAGTTCGACCTCGAAGGCTGAGCCCGCCGTGGCCGCGCCGGGCGCGAACCGCTCCAGGCGCGGGGCCCGGCCGGGGCCGAGCGCGGCGGCGACCGCGTCCATCAGCGGATCGGGGCCGCAGCAGTAAACGGCCGCTTCGGAGGGGGAGTTGGCGAGGAATCCGGCGACATCGGGCCGCCCGAGCTCGTCCTCGGGGACGACCGTGACCTGGCCGCCGAGCCGTTCGATCTCGTCCAGGAAGGGCATGGTGGCCCGCGAGCGCCCGCAGTACAGCAGCCGCCAGTCCCGACCGCGTGCCTCAACCGCCCTGAGCATGGGCAGGATCGGCGTGATGCCGATGCCGCCCGCGACGAACGCGTACGGGCCGCCGCTCACCAGCGGGAAGCGGTTGCGCGGGCCGCGCACCGACAGCTCGACGGCCTCCTGGAGCTGCTCGTGCACCTCGCGCGAACCGCCCCGGCCGTCCTCGACGAGGCGGGTGGCGACGGTGTAGGAGGTCCGGTCGGCCGGGTCGCCGCAGAGCGAGTACTGCCGCACCAGACCGGAGGGCAGCACCAGATCGAGGTGCGCGCCGGGCTCCCAGGCGGGCAGCTCCGAGCCGTCCAGGGCCTCCAGGCGCAGCCGTACGACGCCTTCGGCGGGCTCGGTCCGCTCGGTGACGGTGAGTCTCAGGGCGAGGGTGGAGCGCCGGGCGCCCTGCCCCGACACCGGGTTCTCCAGGGCGGGCAGCGGCCACAGCGGCGAGGCCTCGATGCGGCGGCGCAGGGCCCGGCGGGCCAGCAGGGCGGCCCCGGCGGCCAGGGCGAGGGTGGTGGCACGGCGCATGTCACAGGCCTCCGTTGGCGCCGGGCGAGGAGGCGAGGTAGGCGACGGCCTGGGCCGTGCTGCCCTCCTGCGAGGGGTGGTAGGTGCGGCTCAGATAGCGCGGTATGGACCTGAGCATCGCGGGGGTGGAGGGCAGCATGCCCTTCCTGCCCGCCCGGTAGAACTCCCCGAAGCTCGCCCTTGCGTCCGTGAGCGTCGGATCGTTCGCCATGAAGAAGCGGGCCCCGCGCTGCCACAGGAAGGCGAGCGCGGTGAACGCGGTCGCCCAGGTGCGCACCCGGCGCCGGTAGCCGCCGTCGACGTGCATGAACAGCTCGAAGGCCACCGACCGGTGCTCGACCTCCTCGGCGCCGTGCCAGCGCAGCAGGTCCAGCATCGTCGGGTCGGCGCCGCGCTCGTCCAGCGTCTCGGCGTTGAGGATCCAGTCGCCGAGGAACGCCGTGTAGTGCTCGATCGCCGCGATGGTGGCGACCCGCTCCATCAGCCACCAGCGGCGCGCCCGGCCCGGCGGCAGCGTCCGGTCGCCGAGCAGCTTCTCGAAGAGCCAGTCCACCTGCGCGGTGTACGGCGTCGGGTCGAGGCCGAGCTTCTTGAGGTGGGGGAGCACGTCGTCGTGCGCGGCCGAGTGCATCGCCTCCTGCCCGATGAAGCCGATGACGTCCTCGCGCAGCCGGTCGTCCGTGATGTACGGCAGCACCTGCTTGTACACGTGCACGAACCAGCGTTCACCGGCCGGCAGCAGCAGGTGCAGCACGTTGATGGTGTGGCCGGTGAACGGGTCGCCGGGTATCCAGTGCAGCGGGGTCTTCTCCCACGCGAACGAGACGTTCCGGGCCTTGAGCTCGATGCGCTCCTCCGCGACCGGAGCGGGCTGCGGCGTATTAGACATGGCGTCAATGTACTGACGGGTACGCCGCGGCGACAGGGGTGTGCGTCCACTTGTTGGCCCGCGGGGTCAGTGCAGGGTGCTGATCGGACTCCCGTCCGCGAGCTTCCCGTTGAGCTCGGCGCGCGCTCCCTCCTTGGCCCGCACGGCCAGCAGGTTGCCCCGCTCGCTGCCGGTCATCCCGCCGGACAGGGCCACCGACGCCACCTGCTCGCTGCCCGCCGCGAGCACGAACCAGGTGCCGCCGCGCGACTTCCACAGCACCCCCGCGAGCACGCGCGCCTCGCGGATCCCGCAGGCCGCCGAGTTCTCCGCCCGGGCCGCGATGGCACCCGGCGCGAGCTTGGCGGAGGGGGCCTGGAACTGGGCGAACACCCGGCTGCCCGCGCCCCGCCAGGTCTCGGCGCGGGTGCAGATCCAGTCGGCGGTGCCATTGCCCTCGGGCAGCGCCTGCTCGGCGAACTGCCAGTCGTTCACCGAGCGCACCCCGTGCGAACGGACGGTGGGCAGCAGGCACGCGGTACGCGCCCAGCCCTCGCGCGCCGAACGGTCGCCGACGTCGCGGGCGTCCGACGGCGGCCCCCAGGTGAGCCGGGCCGGGGCGAGCTCACCGAGGTCGGTGACGAGCCGCACCCCGCTGTCGTCGTGGAACTCCAGCGCCTCCCAGGACGTGCACTGGCGGGCCTGCGAGGGCGAGACGACCGGGGCGGTCACCCCGTCCCGGTCCCGGTGCAGCGGCCGCGCCCCGGCGTCCGGGGTCAGCAGATCGCGTACGGAGGCCTCGCGCACCCAGGGCGCGGTCAGATAGCGCACGTTGCCGTCGGTCCGGCCCACCACGAGCGCGCCCGCGGACGCGGCGTCGGCGGCGTCCACGCGCGCGAAGTCCAGCGCGGCCCCGGCCGTGCCGTCGCGCGGCTCGGCGTAGCGGGCCACCCGCAGCCCGTCGTAGAGCAGCACGACCCTGGCCCGGTCCACAGCGCCCGCGAACAGGAGTTGGGGCGAGCCCATCGGCGGGCCCGATGGGGTGCCCGGCGTTGCCGACACCTGCACGGACGCGCCCGGCCGCGCCCACACGGCGAGCGCCCGCCGCAACAGCCCCGTGTCGCCGAGCAGATCGCCCCGGGCCGGCCACACCGAGAAGTCCGTACGCGTCGCGGTCGACCACGCCGTGGGCTCGACCCGCAGCAGCCGGCCCGGATCGAGCGCGGCCCGGGCCACCGGGTTCTGCGCGTAGGACGGCGCGGCCGCGCCGTCCGGGCCCCAGCCGTCGCCCGGCAGGCCGATGAGCGCCCCGCACACCACCAGGGCCGCCACGGCGGCCAGCGCGGCCCGGCCGTGCTGGCGCCGCCGCATCAGATCGGTGGGCCGCGCCTGGAGCGAGCAGGGGTCGAACTCGGCGGATTCCAGGAGCCCGGCCCGCGCCGTGACGGTGTCGGCCTCGGCGAGCGCCCGGCGCGCCTCGCCGACCCCGGCGGCGTTCAGCTCCGCGCACACCTCGTCGTCGCCGAGCCGTTCGAGACCCCGCAGCACGTAGGCCGCCCGCGCCGGGCCCGAGAGGGCGGAAAGGCGCTGGTCCAGAGCGAGTTCATCGGCGCCGCCCGAGCGCGGGAACAGCCGCAGCCCCCGGACCTGCGGCAGCAGCGGCGGGAACTGGGCCCGCTTGGGCCACGCCCTGCGGCGCAGCGGAAGCCCCGCTTCGAGGGCCTGGCGCACCACCCGCTGCCGCACGTACACATACCCCGGGTCCCCGCCGGCCTCGGCCCGCCGGGCGCCGGGGATGAGCCCGTCGTCGGCGGCCGCGCCCCGGCCGCGTGGCAGCGAGCGCTGCACGATCGCGTGGGCGGTCAGCACCCGGCGGTTGCGCCCGAGGGAGGGCGGCAGCACGAGGTAGGCGAGCCGCACCAGTCGCGGATAGTGCTCGACGAGCGCGGCCTCGGCCTGCTCGACGCCGACGGAGGGGGCGGGTGGGTTGAGGATGTCCTGCTCTGGGGCCACGTTCAGCAAAACGAGCGAATGTGGAGATGGTCACCCCGTACCCAACCGGACGACGCCTCGGGGGAGTTGACGGCGGGGCCGTCGTCAGGCGATGAGCCGTTCGCGCAGCCGGGCCACCGCGTCGTCCGGCACCCCGAGTCCCTCGCGGACGTACTTCTCCATCGAGCCGTACCGCGTGGCGACCTCGTCGAGGGCGGCCGCCAGGTACTCGGGGACGACGCCGATGATGGCGAGTGCGATCTCGGGGTCGCCGCCCTGTGCGGTGAAGCCCTCGATGAGCGGGGCGAAGGCCTGGCGCACCGCCGGGTTGACCGAGAGGTACTCGCGCTCCACGGTCGCCTCGTCGGCGCCGAGCAGCGCCAGGATCACCGTCGCGCCCCAGCCGGTGCGGTCCTTGCCCGCCGTGCAGTGGAAGAGCAGCGGGCCCGCGTCCTCGGCGGCCAGTTCGGTCAGGAGCGTGCGGTAGGCGTCGCGGGCCGAACCGGAGGAGACGAGCGAGCGGTAGGTGTCCGCGAACAGGGCCTGCGCCTTGCCGCCGCCGAGGTGCTCCTCGGCCACGATCGGGTCGGCCAGGATGTGCTTGAGCTGGGCGGCGGCGGGCGCTCCGGCGGCCGACATCTTGTCCGCGAGCGCGTCGGCGATCAGCAGCCGGGCGCCGCTCGGCACCCGGTCGGGGTAGTCGGCGCGCTCGGCGCCGGTGCGGAAGTCGATGATCGTGCGCAGTCCGAGGGCGGCCACCGCCGGATCACCGGCCGGGTCCATGCGGTCGAGCTGGCCCGCGCGGAAGACCAGGCCCGGACGGACGGTGCGGCCGCCGGACAGCGGGGTGGAGCCGAGGTCGCGCAGGTTGGCGACGGAGGTGGCGGGGATCGCGATCATGTGCGGGAGGCTCCTGAGCGGGGTGAAATCTACCGGTTTCGAACCGAACGGTAGTCCACGGCCATCGCCACCCCGAGACCGAGTCCCAGTGCCGCGCAGTGTCCCGCGTCCGTGAAGGTGCGACCGGGCCGCAGCAGGGGCCGCGCGGCCAGTGCGAGCAGGGCGATCCGCGCGCCGCCGCGCAGCCGCCCGCCCGGCAGGGCCGAGGTCAGCGCGCCGAGGACCGCGTGGAAGCCGTAGCTGGTGCCCACGTCCAGGGCGGCGCGGGTGGCGGGCGAGGGGCGGCCCGCGCGCAGCCCGCCGTACACCAGCAGCGTGGCGCCGACGTGGCCGAGCAGGAACACCCCGGCCGCCCACCAGGCTCCCCGCGCGTACTCCGCGTAGCCGAGCACCGCGAGCAGGAGCAGCGCGTAGGGCAGCTCCATCGGGGCTTCGACGAGCGCCGCGCTGGTGGCCAGCGTGCCGTACCGCCCCGCGGACAGGTTGTCGGCGTTGGTGGAGCACGAGCGCAGCAGGTCCTGCCGGGCCCGCTCGCCGAGCAGCCGACGGCTCGCGTACGCGATGAGCTGGACGCCGCCGACGTATGCGGGCGCGAGGGTGGGGACACGCATGCGTCCATGATCGGGCATCGGGGGCCCGGCCGCCTCCTCGTCCCGAAAAAATCGCCAAGTAGCCTTGTTTGCAAGGGAGTTGAGAGGAAGATGGGGTGATGAGAAACGATGCGCGAGGGGTTCTCGGGGTGGTTGTGGCCGTCGCCGTGATGACGGGTTGCGGTGCGTCCTCGCACGCGCCCACGACCGCGAGCGGAACCCTGGAGCAGCTGGCCGCGCGGGCCGCGTGCAAGCCGGTCGTCTCGACGGACTCGGCCGAGCTGCGGCAGGCCAACTGCGCGACCAAGGACGGCCGTTACGTGCTCGCCACCTTCGCCACCGACCGCGGCCAGCGGGAGTGGATCAACGAGGCGCGGGACTACGGCGGCGTCTACCTGGTCGGGCGCAAGTGGGTGGCGGTCGGCGACCAGCCCGTGGTCACGGCACTGCACGGCCGCCTCGGTGGCAGTGTCGAGACCGGGACCATGCATTCCGGACACTGACCGAATCGGCCGCGCAGCGGCAGGTGCCTCCTCGCGTTCACGCGCGGGGGGTCAGGCGCAGGAGCGCCCGGTGTTGATGCAGTTCACCGCCTTTCCCATCAGCTGATCGCTGAAGACGTCGATGAAGTCACCGTGATCGGTGACGGGCTTGTGGAGCTGCTCGGGGAACGAGTCCACGGCGAAGGCGCCGGCTTTGGCGGGCAGGTCGTAGACGATGCGCTGCACGAGCTGGGGGATCGCCGTGAACCCGGCGGGGCAGGCACCGCCGCGGTCCGCGAAGGCGACATGGGTGCGGTGGTTGGCGCTGTCGGTGTTCTTTCCGTCCCAGCAGCTCTGGAACTTGAAGGTGCGGACCACCTTGCTGCCCTGGGGGCACAGCGGGTACTTGTCCTTGAGCTGGCGGTTCTCGAATCCGGTGCAGCTCCAGGACGCGTTGGCGTTGGCATTGCCGTTGGTGAACGCCTTGGCGTCACCCGTGATGATCCGCAGGAAGCGGGGCATGGCGGTGACCTTGGCGACCGGGCTGCCGACCAGCTGGATCGTCGCCTGCGCCGGGGTCTGGATCTTTCCGAGGTTCTTGTCCTTGCCGCCGCCGTCGGCCCGTGCGTCCGTGTCGTTGCCCTGGTTGAGCACCCGCACCACCGGCCAGTAATAGGTCGACTTGTCGCCCTGGTTGCGGCAGCTCGTCCGGCCCCTGGCGAGATCGTCGTCGCCGGCGAAGGCGTCCGTCGCCTGGTTTCCGACGTAGTCGTGCATGTGGTGGGCGCCGTTGCTCACGCCGGGCGCGACGATGACGTTGTCGGGATTGCGCTTGCCGTTCTGGTTGCGGCCGCAGTCGCTGGTGAAGGTGCCGGTGGAGGCGCCCGGCCCGGGCCGGGGGGCCGCGACGTTCGGCCGTACCGACCGGATGTCGACGAAGTCGCCGCGCGTGAGCCCGGAGGCGGAAGCGGCGGCGGCGTTCGTGGCGTTCTGGGCGTCGCCCTGTGCGCCCGTGCGGTCGCCGGGCGCGGGGGCGTCGGCGGCCCGCATCGTGCAGGCGGCGAGCCCCTTGCCGTTGAGGTCCGGCTGCCCGGTGGCGTCCGCGATCCGCCCGATGGAATCGGTGCGCTGCCGCTTCAGCGGGGACAGGACCATGGAGTCGGCCAGCTGGGGATTTTGCTGGATCCGGTCCTTGTTGTCCGCGAACGTCGTGTACGCGTTGGTGATCTGCGTGTCGAGGTCGGCGAGCCGGCGGTCCACCTGGGCCCTGGCCGCGGGGGGCACGGTGGACAGGGCGTTGCCGACGTCCGGGCAGTCGATGGTCGACACCATCCGCATCCGCGCCATGTCCTGGCCCGACGAGCCGGGGCCGCCCGATGAGCCCTCACTCGCGGAGGCGTAGAAATTGACCGCGACGAGCCCGCCGCCGCCCAGGATGAGCGCGGCCGCGGCCAGCGTCATCCGGCGGGGGAGGGCCTGCCGTTTTCGGGATGAGCGTGCTGAGCGTCCCATGGAACTCCTTCGCTTGAAGCGCGCAGTTCCATACGGATGGGGAGGGTGGGGCGTTCAACGGCTCAGGAGATTCAAGGGAGTTGGAATTCCCGATCGTGTCAGCGGGCCTGCTTCACCGCGCGCAGGACCACGAACTTCGGGTCGGACGCCACGACTTCGCAGCTGCCGAACATCCGGCGGAGCTTCTCGTGGTAGCCGAGGTGGCGGTTGCCGACCACCCACAGCTCGCCGCCCTCGCGCAGCGCGGTGCGGGCGTCCGCGAACATCCGCGAGGAGGTGCGGTCCGTCGTCGCCTGGTGGGTGTGGAACGGCGGGTTGTTCAGGACCAGGTCCGCGGTGCCGGGCGGGAAATCCGCCAAGCCGTCGCCGAGCCGGAACTCGGCCTCGCGCGCGGGCCCGGCGCACATCCGGAAGGTGGCCTCGGCCGAGGCCATCGCCGGGTGCGACTCGTCGGCGAAGGTGACGCGCGCCTCGGGGTTGGCGAGCGCCGCGGCCGTGCCCACGATGCCGTTGCCGCAGCCCAGGTCCACGACGTGGTCGGGGCCCGTGCGCTCGGGCAGGTGCTGGAGCAGGAAGCGGGTGCCGATGTCGAGGCGGTCGGCGCAGAACACCCCGGCGTGGTTGGTCACGGCGAGCCCGGAGGCGGGCCCGATGCCCAGTTCGAGGGAGTAGGTCAGCGGCCACGGGTTGTGCGGCCTGACCAGCTCCGGGTCCGGCGTGGTGAAGATGAGCCGGGCCTTCTTCTCGGCCAGAGAGGTCTTCGTCGGGCCGAGGATCCGCTCGAACAGGTTCAGCGTCGAGGTGTGGATCTCCTTGACCATGCCGGTGCCGACGACGACCGTGCCCGCGTGCACCGAGGGCGCGACGCGGTGCAGCTCGTCCTCCAGGAGGCCGAGGCTCTTGGGCACCCGCACGAGCAGTACGTCGATCCGCTCGGGCACCTCGTCCCGGGTGGAGAGCAGGCGTACGGAGTCCGGTGCGAAGCCCGCCCGCGCCAGGTTGGCCCGGGTCGCCTCCTGGGCCAGGAACGAGTCGCTGATCTGCACCGGGCCGTGCCCGGCCAGCGCCGTGGTGAGCGCGCCCCAGCGGTCGCCGACGACGACCACGCTCCCGGAGAGGTCCAGGTCCGCGATGTCGGCCAGGTGTCGCAGCAGGTAGTCGTCGGCGGCGTCCCAGGCCCGCAGCGGATCGCGGGGGTCTTCGGGGAATCGGGTCAGGTCGTGCTCGCCCCAGGGCGTGATCATGCGGTTCATTGTTCCGCCAGGCTAACCCGAAACGGCGGGGGAACCCGGCCGCCGCGGCTCGGGGCCGTGCGCCTCAGCCCCGGTCGAGATACGCGAGCACCGCGAGGACCCGCCGGTTGTCGTCGTCGGAGACCGGCAGGCCCAGCTTCACGAAGATGTTGGAGGTGTGCTTGGCGATGGCCCGCTCGGTGACGACCAGGCGCTCGGCTATCGCGGCGTTCGAGCGGCCCTGCGCCATCAGCTCCATCACCTCCAGCTCGCGCGGGGTGAGCCCGCCGAGCGGCTTGTCCCGCGCCCGGCGCGACAGGAGCTGCTGGATCACCTGCGGGTCCATCGCGGTGCCGCCCGCCGCCACCCGGCGCACCGCGTCGATGAACTGCGCCGCGTCGAACACCCGGTCCTTGAGGAGGTAGCCGACCCCGCCGTTGCCGTCCGCGAGCAGCTCGCGCGCGTACAGCTGCTCCACGTGCTGGGACAGGACCAGGACCGGCAGGCCGGGCCGGGCACGGCGGGCGGCGAGCGCGCACTGGAGGCCCTCGTCGGTGTGCGACGGGGGAAGCCGGACGTCGACGATCGCTACGTCCGGCTCCAGGTCGGCCAGCGCCCGGCTCAGCTCGGGGCCCGTCTCGACCGCGGCGAGGATCTCGAAGCCGAACGCCTCCAGCATCCTGACCAGACCGTCGCGGAGCAGGAACAGGTCCTCGGCTAGGACAACTCGCAAGGGATCTCCAGGGTCACCAGGGTGGGACCGCCCGCGGGGCTGCTGACGGCCAGGACGCCGTCGAATGTACCGAGTCGGCGCTCGACCCCGCTGAGGCCGCCGCCCGCCCCGGCCCGCGCCCCGCCCTTGCCGTTGTCGCCGACGGACACCCGCAACGCGCCCGTCCCGTACGACAGGTCGACCCAGATGCTGTCCGCCTCCGCGTGCTTGACCGCGTTGGTGAGCAGCTCGCTGACCGCGAAGTACGCCGCCGACTCGACCGGCGCCTCGGCGCGGGCCCGCTCCGGCAGGTCCACCGACACCTCGGCCGGGACCGGGAGCCGCAGCGCCAACGCCCGTACCGCGTCGGCGAGTCCACGCTCGGCGAGCACCGGCGGATGGATGCCGCGCACCAGGTCGCGCAGCTCGGTCAGCGCCTCGGCCGAGGAGGCGCGGGCCATCGCGAGGAGCCGCTTGGCCTGCGCCGGGTCCGTCTCGACGAGCGCCTCGATGGTGCCCAGGTTCATCCCCATCGCGACCAGGCGGGCCTGGGCCCCGTCGTGCAAGTCGCGCTCGATGCGGCGCAGTTCGGCCGCCGAGGTGTCCACGGCGTCGTGCCGGGTCTCGGTCAGGCGGTCGACGCGCCGCTCCAGCTCGGCCTCGCGGGAAGGGGAGAGCAGCGCCCGGGCGAGCTGGAAGTGGCCGCGCAGCAGGGCCGGGTTGACGAAGAGGCCGAGGACGAACAGCGCGGTGCCGAGGGCGGCGGCCGCGTACGCGCTCCCCTGGCTGACGACGTGGACGAACAGGAACCAGATCCCGCCCGCGTCGGCGATCGGCCGCCACACACCGAGCGCGAGGACCCAGCCGTACGCCAGGTACAGGATCAGGACCGGCGGCAGCAGCGAGGTGGCGAACCCCGCCGTCATGTCGGCGAGCATCCAGCGCAGGTCGTGCCAGGTCGCCGGGTCGCGCAGCAGGGTGGTGCACCGAGCGACCCAGCCGGCCGGACCCGGACGGCGCGGCACCGGCCGGTACGCCGAGGCGATGCGCACCCCGCTCCAGCGGGCGGCCAGCTCGCGCCGGAAGTCGGCGTGGACGCGCACCCGCCCGACGATCAGCGGGGTCGTGAGCACGCCGACGCCGATCGGTATGAGGGCGATGGACACGACGGTCAGCGTGAACAGCAGGATCGACCCGACGAGCGAGATGAGCATGAGGGCGAACCCCCGTACCCCCGCGAGCAGCGCGTCTCGTGCCTTGGCCGCGTTCATGTACGTTCCCGTCTCCCTGAGTTCCGCTGCGGTGCGCGCTCCTTCCGGGGCGCGGGGCCGTGGGCACGTGCGGTCGCGTCCAGCCCCACGGCCCGCGGTCGGAGCACCGCACTCCCCGCGGGGTGCCAGGCGCCGGTGGGGCCGGTCACCAGTGTCGCCGGGCGCCCGCCCCGCGTCACGGGGTTCATCCCCCGGCCCGGGGTGGGGCTGGCAACACCCCTGGCCTCGGGCGTCACCGGCCCGCAGGGCCGCCGCACGCGGAAGGGCGGGACGCCCCCCGGCGCCCCGCCCTGCCCAACTGGCCCATCAGGGGGCGTACTTGTAGCCCACCCGGCGCACCGTCTGGATCGCCCCGCGGTGCTTCGCGCCCAGCTTGCGGCGCAGCCGGGCCACATGGACGTCCACGGTGCGGCCGTCCCCGACGTGCCCGTAGCCCCACACCGTGGTGACCAGCTGGTCGCGGGTGTGCACCCGGTGCGGATGCGCCACCAGGTGGGCGAGCAGCTCGAATTCGAGGTAGGTCAGATCGAGCAGCTCCCCGTCGACCTCCGCGGTGCGGCGCACGGTGTCGATCCGTACGAGCGCGTCACCGCCGAACGCGGCGGGCTCGACCGGCACCGCCGCCAGGGGCTCGGGCGCCGCGGCGAGCAGCGCGGGCTGCTGGTCGGCCGGGACGAGCACCAGGTAGCCGACCATCGGCGGGCGGCCCGGCAGGGCGGGCAGGGTGTGCTGGGGCGCGGGCAGCCACGTGGCGCCCGGCGGAAGGAAGTCGACGACCTGACCGGCGGCCGGGACGGCCACCTCGTCGCGGTCCACGGCCCGCAGTCGGTGCCGGCCGAGCGGCACGGCGGCGGGGGCGTCGGAGTTCGGGAGGGTACGGGTGTTCGCCATGAGGGGTCAGCTCTTTCGCGCGGGAGTCGTCGATGGGGACGTACGTCGTTGCGCGGCGGCCGAAGGCCTGGAGTGGATCGAGGCGTTAGAGGGCCGGCGCGTTCGTCGCGCGGCAACACACCCGGTCGAAGTCGTGGTCCTGGCGGGACGGCCAGAACGGCTCGAGGTCGCTGCGACCTGTCGCGGGGTTCTGGATGCTGGACATGGCCCCATTCAACCAGACGATTCGCCCCGCGCAGCAGCCCCCTCCCACGGACTGATACGGATCCTTGGCACAGCGTGACCGGAATCCATCGCTCCAACTCGGCGCGCTCCCATGCCGAAGGGCGCCCACCGCGGCAGCGGGGGACGCCCTTGGGACCGGCGGGCGGCTCAGACCTGGCCGGCCTTCTCCAGTCCGGTGCAGCAGGTGTCGACGATGAGCCGGGTCACCACGTACGGGTCGACGTTGGCGTTGGGGCGGCGGTCCTCGATGTAGCCCTTCTTGTCCACCTCGACCTGCCACGGGATGCGCACCGAGGCGCCGCGGTCGGAGACGCCGTACTTGTACTGGTCCCACGGGGCGGTCTCGTGCAGGCCGGTGAGGCGGTCGTCGATGCCCGCACCGTAGTTCTTGACGTGGTCCATCGGCTTGGAGCCCTCGCCCAGCGCCTCGCACGCGGTGATGATCGCCTCGTAACCCTCGCGCATCGCCTTGGTGGAGAAGTTGGTGTGGGCGCCCGCGCCGTTCCAGTCGCCCTTGACCGGCTTGGGGTCGAGGGTGGCCGACACGTTGAACTCCTCGGCGGTGCGGTAGAGCAGCCAGCGCGCCACCCACAGCTGGTCGGACACCTCGAGCGGCCCCACCGGGCCGACCTGGAACTCCCACTGCCCCGGCATGACCTCGGCGTTGATGCCGGAGATGCTCAGGCCCGCGGCGAGGCAGTGGTCGAGGTGCTTCTCGACGATCTCGCGGCCGAAGATCTCGTCCGCGCCGACACCGCAGTAGTAGCCGCCCTGTGCGGCGGGGAAGCCGCCGACGGGGAAGCCGAGCGGGCGGGCGCCGTCGAAGAAGGTGTACTCCTGCTCGATGCCGAAGATCGGCTCCTGCGCGGCGAACCGCTCGGCCAACGGACGCAGCAGCGCACGGGTGTTGGACGCGTGCGGGGTGCCGTCGATGTCGAAGACCTCGCACAGGACCAGGACGTTGTCGCCGCCGCGGATCGGATCCGGGCAGGAGAACACCGGCTTCAGGACGCGGTCGGAGGCGTGACCCTCGGCCTGGTTGGTGCTGGACCCGTCGAAGCCCCAGACGGGCAGCTCGGCGACGGCGACGGGCGAACCGGCCATGATCTTCGTCTTGGAACGGAGCTTGGCGGTCGGCTCGGTGCCGTCGATCCAGATGTACTCGGCCTTGTACGTCACGGAAGCCATCCTTCGCGGGAGCTGCGGGGTGCCTGCGCGCTGCCACGCTGCGGCGCTGTCTCGATGGCGGCAGCCTCACACCCCGGCATTTCCCGTCCGTTGCCCGTGTGTGAACCCGGTGTTACCGAGGGCGCCGCGCGGGTGCCCGCAGGCCTCGGCTTGTGCGGTTCCTCCGAGAAGCGCCCCGACGGCCCGGGCGGTTCGTCCGAAGCGGAGCTCGCGGGGCGGCGCCCGCACGTCCCGTATACCGGGCGCGCCCCCGCCGGTGGGGTGCCGTCGGCGGCTCCGGGCAGACTGGTCCTCATGAACCAGACCGCCAGCACCACCCGTATCGGCCTCCTCGGCACCGGCCCCTGGGCCGTCGCCACCCACGCGCCGGCGCTCGCCGCGCACCCCGGCGTCGACTTCGCGGGCGTGTGGGGGCGCCGCCCGGAGGCCGCGGCCGCGCTCGCGGGGGAGCACGGGGTGGCGGTGTACGAGGACGCGGACGCGCTGTTCGGGGACTGCGACGCCGTCGCGTTCGCGCTGCCGCCGGACGTCCAGGCCCCGCTGGCGGTACGGGCCGCGGAGGCCGGCTGTCATCTGCTCCTGGACAAGCCGGTCGCGACGAGCGTGGCGGGCGCCCGCGAACTGGCCGCCGCGGCCGAGCGGGCCCAGGTCGCCTCGGTCGTCTTCCTCACGCTGCGGTTCGCGCCGGAGACCGCCGCGTGGGTGGCCCAACAGGCCGCCGTGGACGGCTGGTTCACCGGGCACGCCCGGTGGTACGGGTCGCTGTTCACCCCGAGCGCCGCGCGCAGCCCGTACGCCGCCTCGCCCTGGCGGGGGGAGAAGGGCGCGCTCTGGGACGTCGGCCCGCACGCGCTCGCCGTGCTCGCCGGGGTGCTCGGCGAGGTGACCTCGCTGACGGCCGCCGCGGGCCCCGGCGACACCGCCCACCTGGTCCTGCGGCACGCCTCGGGCGCCTCCAGCACCGCCGACCTGAGCTTCACCGCGCCGCCGGCCGCCGCGGGCGTCGAGGTCTCCCTGCTGGGCGCGGCGGGCGCCGCGGTGATGCCCGAATGGGGCGGCGCGCTCGACGCGTTCGCCGGGGCGCTCGACGCCCTGCTTGAGGCGGCCCGCACGGGGGTGGCGCACCCCTGCGACGTACGGTTCGGGGCGCGGATAACCGAGTTGCTGGCCGACGCCGAGGCGCGGCTCGGCCGGGACTAGCGCGACAGGGCCTTGCGTACGGCCTCGTCGGTGCGGCCCACCACGGCCGTGCCGTCGTCCGCCGTGATGATCGGGCGCTGGATGAGCTTCGGATGCTCGGCGAGCGCCGTCACCCAGCGCTCGCGCGCGTCCGCGTTACGCGGCCAGTCCTTGACGCCCAGCTCCTTGGCGGCGTCCTCCTGGGTGCGGGTGATGTCCCACGGTTCGAGGCCGAGCCGGTCGAGCACGGCCCGGATCTCGTCGGGGGAGGGCACGTCCTCCAGGTAGCGCCGCACCGTGTACTCGGCGCCCTCCGCGTCGAGCAGACTCATCGCGCCGCGGCACTTCGAACAGGCCGGGTTGATCCAGATCTCCATGCCGCCAGGCTACCCGCGCCGAGCCCCCAAAGCCCCGCTGGCCAGGGCCGATTGTCAGTGCCCCCCAGTAAAATGGAGGCAGTAAGTGAGGGTTCCCGACTGCCCAGGAGGATGCCCATGACCGCTGCCGTACTCACCTCGCACGCCCCGAAACAGCTGTCCCTCCAGCCCCTTCGCAAGGTCCCGCTGCCCGCCGGGCGTCCGCGCGTGTGGTACGAGTCCCACAACCGGCGCCTGAAGGCCATGCGCCTGGCCATCGCCCTGCTCGATACGGGGGTCTACCGGCCCGAGCAGGCGCCCGACCGCACGATACGCACCGTGGCCGCGCTCATCGGAGTGCACCCGCCGTCGGAGACGACGTGCCGCATGGTGCGTGCGCTGATCTACGACGGGCGCTGACCGCGCCCGGCCCGACTCGTGCCGGCGGGAAGCCGTCGGCACGAGTCGGGCACGCCGGTACCGGTACCGCTAACCGCGTACGTCCGCCGCGTACGCGTCGAGGAGGCGAGCGGTCGCCTCGTCGACCACGCGGTAGCGCACCACCCGCCCCTCCTTCTCACCCATGACCGCCCCGGCCGCCCGCAGCAGCCGCAGGGCCTGCGAGACGGCCGGGTCGCGCATGCCCGTCGCCACCGCCAGGTCGGAGACGGCGAGCGGCCCGGCCCGGTGCAGGGCGAGCAGCAGCGCGAGCCGGTTGGCGTCGGCGAGCAGGGAGAACCGGTCGGCCCAGGCCCGCACCCGGTCCGGGTCACCGATGGCCGCGATGGCGTCGCAGACCCGGTGTCCGTCGATGGTGCGGTGGCCGACGCGCTCGGCGGGGACGAGATGCATGCCCGCATCCTCGCAGCAGGGCGCCGCGATGCCCCGTGTGATCTTCGATACCTGCACAGCTGTGCAGGTAGGCAGGCGAGTCGTCGGCGTCTAGGGTGACCGGGCCGTGGTGTTCGGGAAGACCGGTGTGAAACCGGAGCGGCCCTCGCCACTGTGATCGGGTTCCCCGGCTGCCGGGGAGCTGCCGTCCCCTCGCGACGCCACTGGCCAGGATCCACCTGGCTGGGAAGGCCGGGCGGCCGCACCCACCCGTCAGCCAGGAGACCGGCCGCGGCATCTCACGAAGTGATCCACGAGGTGCTGGAGCGTGACCCGCATGACCCTGCCCGTTCGCACGTCCGCCGAGCCCGGCGCCGCCGCGCCGTCCTTCCACTGGCGGCGCGAGGACACCGTCCGAACCGCCGTCCTCCTCACGGTGATAGCCGCCCTCCACGTCGTCGCCTTCGGCGTGCTGTTCCTGCTCGTGGCCCCCGAGCACTACGCCGTGGGCACCAAGACCTACGGCATCGGCCTCGGCATCACCGCCTACACCCTCGGCATGCGGCACGCCTTCGACGCCGACCACATCGCCGCCATCGACAACACCACCCGCAAGCTGATGGCCGACGGCAAGCGGCCGGTCTCCGTGGGCTTCTGGTTCGCCCTCGGCCACTCCAGCGTCGTGGTCGTCATGGCGGGCCTGGTGGCCGGAGGCGCGCAGCTCGCGGGCACCCTGATGAACGAGGACTCGCGCGCCCACCAGGTGCTCGGCGTCGTCGGAACCACCGCGTCCGGCTCCTTCCTCTACCTGATCGCCGCCCTCAACCTGGTCGCCCTGTTCGGCATCCTGAAGGTGTTCCGGGCGATGCGCGCGGGCGCGTACGACGAGAAGGAACTCGAAGCGCACCTGGACTCGCGGGGCTTCATGAACCGCATCCTGGGCCGCTTCACCAAGTCCATCTCCCGGCCCGGCCAGATGTTCCCGCTCGGCTTCCTCTTCGGCCTCGGCTTCGACACCGCCACCGAGGTCACCCTGATGGTGATGGCCGGCACGGGCGCCGCCGCCGGACTGCCCTGGTACGCGATCCTGTGCCTGCCCCTGCTGTTCGCGGCGGGGATGAGCCTGTTCGACACCCTGGACGGCACCTTCATGAACTTCGCCTACCAGTGGGCGTTCTCCAACCCCGTCCGCAAGGTCTACTACAACCTCACCATCACCGGCCTGTCGATCGCGGTGGCCTTCTTCATCGGCACCATCGAACTCGTCGGCGTGCTGCACGAGAAGTTCGACCTCACCGACCCGGTCAGCGGCTGGATCGCGGACCTCAACCTGGACAACGTCGGCTTCGTCATCGTCGGCCTGTTCGTCGTGGTGTGGGCGATCGCGCTGGCGTACTGGCGGCTCGGCAAGGTCGAGCAGAAGTGGGCCCGGACCGGGGCCTGAGGCTCCCGGGGCTCACGCACCCGCGCGCGGCCCCGGCACCCCCCGGTCGTTCTGCAACAGCCACAACTCCCTGAACAGGCCCTCGGCGGCGACCAGTTCGGCGAAGGTGCCCTCCTGGAGGACCCGGCCCCGGTCGAGGACCACGATGCGGTCGGCGACCGCGACGTTGGCGAGGCGGTGCGTCACCAGGACCACCGCCCGGTCCCGCGCGACGGTGCGCAGCCCGGTGAAGATGCGGTGCTCGGCGCGGGCGTCGAGCGCGCTCGTGGGCTCGTCCATCACGAGCAGCCCGGCCGGGCGGTGGAAGGCCCGCGCGATGGCGATCCGCTGCCACTGCCCGCCGGACAGCTCCACGCCGCCGAACCACTCCCGGGCGAGCAGCGTGTCAAGACCGCTGCGCAGCCCGTCGACGACCTCCGCGGCGCCGGAGTGGGCGGCGGCCCGGCGCACCGCCTCGTCGCCGCCGTGCGGCTGCCCGAGCGTGATGTTGTCGCGCGCGGACATCGGCCAGTGCGCGAAGCCCTGCGGCACGACGGCGGTCTGCTGCCACAGCGCCAGCGGATCGCACCGCTCCACCGCGACCCCGTCCCAGGTCACCGCCCCCTCGCTGGGCAGATAGAGCCCGGTGAGCAGCTTGCTGAGCGTGGTCTTGCCGGACCCGTTCTCGCCGACGAGCGCCAGCACCTCGCCCCTGCGCACCTGGACCGTCACCTTCTCCAGGGCGGGCCGTTCGCTGCCGGGATAGCGGTACGTCAGCGACTCGGCCCGTACGACCTCGGGGGCGGCCGGCGCCAGCGTGCCGCGCGCCATCCGGTGGCCGCCGGCCTCCTCGATGAACTCCGCCCAGTCGTCCAGGTAGAGCCCGGTCCGAAAGAGCCGCGTCCCGTAGCCGACGACGCCCCGCAGCGAGGAGGCGACCGTACGCAGCGCGAACACCGCGGTGCCCGCCGAGGCCACCGACATCCGCCCCGAGCCGAGCAGATAGGCGAGCGCCGCCCACACCACCCCGGCCGCGACCCCGCCCGCCAGCGCCCCGACGACCGAGTAGCGCGCGCCCTGGTGCACGGCCCTGTCGGTCGCGGCGTCCACCCGCCGCCCGATCGCCCGGTAGCGCTCCAGCAGGAACTCGGCCATCGTGCACGAGCGCAGCTGGTCGGCGGTGTCCTTGTCGATCACGAACCAGCGCAGCAGACTCAGGGTGCGCCGCTCGGCGCTCATCGCCCGGGACGCCTCGTAGTGCACCCGCGCCGCCTTCACCCCGGCCACGCCCTGCGGCAGCGCGGCCAGCAGGAGCAGCGGGAGCAGCGCCGGATGCAGCACGGTCACGACCCCGGCCGCCGCCACCAGCGAGGCCACGCAGGCCATCAGGTCCTGCGAGTCGGTGAGGAGCTGCTGGGCGACCTCGGCGCCCCGGTCGGCCGCCTCCCGCTTGTCGTTGAACCCCGGCTGGTCGTACGCCGACAGCTCCGCCCGCACGGCCGCGGCCAGCATCTGCATCTCCGCCTCGCGGGAGATCCGCGGCGAGAGCCGGCCGGAGATGTTCACGACCACGATGCCGAGCAGCGCCCGCAGCCCGGCCGCCGCGGCGAGCACCGCGATCGACGGCAGCGCCTCGCGCAGCCGGTGCGCGATGTCCCCGCTCGCGATCAGCGCGGTGATCGTACGCGTCGTGGCGAGCAGCCCGAACGCCTCGAAGAACCCCGAAAGCCCCTGACAGCAGAGCAGCACGAGCACCGCCCGCCGGTCGACCCGCCAGGCCAGCGCCAACGCCTTGCGCACGAGCTGCGGCAGCCGCCGGGCCATGCTCCGCGTGGTCACGTGATGCCGCTGCAACACCTCCAACGAGCCCGACCGGTACCGCAGTTGCTCATCCGCCCGCCCGTCCACGACCTCCGTCATACCGACCCCCTCCACGGTGGGAATCCGCCCACTTTCCCGCATGAATCGCCCAAGGGGGGTGGTATGCGCGGTGATCCACTCAATAGGGGGGCCACAGCGGAAAAGCGGCGAGCCCCGCCGCCCGGGTGGGGCGGCGGGGCTCGGGTGTCGCGGAGTTGGGGCTTGTTTTCGCTGTAACGACCGAGCTGCTGGCCAAAAGGGCATCACAGCCCATGCTCTGCACGCGCCCAGGACAGGGGGGACGTGATCCGAGCGATCGGTCTCAGGACGCACATGTGCGGTGGCTGTTCCGGCGAAGCGGTGCCCGCCGTATCTTCGGCGCTGTGAGAGGGCTTGCCCGCGCTGGCGAGCAAGGTCTCACAACGGGTTCCTCAGGGCCCGAAAGGTGTCAGAGGCCTCTCGTAAGCTCTGCCCCATGGGGAGTAATGGAGTCACCGAAGCCGATGTCGACAAGGCGATGACCGTCGTCGGGAGCAGCGGAAAGTCACTTCGGCGGGATGATCCCGCCGCCCAAGCGCTTGCCGCAGCAGTATCCGTGCAGCGTCGCTCGCAGGAAGAGGGGGCCGTCGCGGACGACGAACTGCTTGAGGCACATGACAACCTGCACGCAAGGATGCCGTACCGGCACGGAGGCTACCTGGAGATACTCGCCGAAGCGCTACTGGCCCGCGGGATAGTGCCCGCGCCCGGCGACTACGACGGCGACTGGTGGTTGTGGTGGCCCAAGAAGGGCCATGGTCCGTGTCGTGACTGCCGACAGCCGCGCTCACTGACGCGCTACTCCGCCAAGTGGGGCAAGCCATACAGATACTTGTGCGCGCGCTGCCGCAAGCAGGAATTGACAGACGATATGGCGTACCTCAACAGCGTCACCGGCGTCACCCCAGAGGAAGGTGAGTCCGCCGAATCGCTCTTCACAAGGCGTACGGCAGCTCTCATTGGCCAGCTGGGCAGCCAGGTGGAAGCAGCACCTGTGAAGCAAGCGGGTCGCCCGAGTGCCGAACAGTGGGGCGAGTACGTAGACCGACTCATAGAAGTGCTCGGCTCGCTCGACTGGGCTGGCTGGGATGTCCCGGATGAATACGATTCGGACTGGGACGCCGAAACCGGCCCGATGCTCTTCGCCACGCTGTGGCGTACCGGCGCCGCGCTAGACGTTGAGTACTACCCGCGTGAAAGTCGCCTCCGGCTTCTTCCCTACGAGGACGTATGCGGCGACTTCCCGGAGTCTTTTGCCGTACTCGATGAAGAGGTCGAAATCGCGATCTCCGGCGAGGGCGACGAGGCCGTCACGGCAGTCCAACATCGAGCCGGCGCGTTGGGATTGCTCGACGCAACTCGCGTCCGTGTGGTGGAGGGGGCTGATCCGGAGGCCGCGGAGGCGTTCGGAGCTGAGGCACTCAGGTCCCTCTTCAGCCCGGCAGCCTCGTACCGGGAGATGCCCGTTGACGACATCGTCAAGGAAGCCCTACAGCATCCTGATCTCAGCACCTATCTGCGCTGGGTTATCGGTATGGCAGGACGCGACGTGCACCCGGATCCGGTCCCCGATGCTGCGGCTCTGGGGATCGCGGCGTGGTGCTGGCGCAACGAAACGGCTGTGGAGGCTCACCACCTTCCTTCGGACGTGCTGATGGCTCGAGTGAACATTGCGGTAACCCGTGCCGTGTTGCCCCATGTCTGTCCGTACGAAGGTATCGACTGGGACGGGATTGAGGAGTCACTGACTGATCCGGACTGGAAACTTCCCAACGGTCGGACGGTTTCCTCTCTGTTCGGCGGCGGATGGTCGGAAGTGCAGTCGACAGTGCGCGAGCAGGTGCGGAAGTGGCAACGCCTCGACGACGAACTTCTCGGTCCGGACACCACTTTGAGGCTGATGACGATCGGGGGCTCGACAAGCTACACACGTCATTGGTGGGGCCAAGGGCGGTGGCGTGCGATCTGCGAAGAGATCGTTCAAGATGCTGTCGAAGCTGGTTTTGCGCTGCCGCAGCCGTACGACTGCCGTGGCTCTGCTGCTTTGATCGAAGACTTGGAACACCCTGACATGCAGTCCGACGCGGTGTTGGAGTGGCTTATCGACATGCCAGAATCCTCCGTTTCAGGGCCTCACGGGTTGCGCCATCATCCAGCTACCCAGCCGCTCGTGCGCGAATACGATCCGTGGTGGGCAACGCCGGAGAGAGACTGACTCCACCCACACCGGCAGCCCGTTCTCTAAGCAGAATGAGCGTCTACTTCTAGTAGGATCTGGCGGAAGTAGACGCTCAGGGAGCCATTAAGTCGCCGACCTACCGAGTTCGAGATTTACTTGCTAGATGTCGAAGTAGGGACAGGCAGTCCTTCTGGCCAGCCCTGTTCAGTCCCGGTCGATGGGGGCGATGCACTCCCGATGTACGTCGTGGGGAGGGCTGGTATGAGGGTGGAGGCCCTCCAAGCGGGCGGTGGTGCCTGGTTCGGTCAGCGATCCAGGACCCCGGCTACGGCTGGTCATCTCCGGTCTCACGCCATGTACGCCGAAGCTCATGCCATGCGTGGATGATCGTCCGCACTTTCCCCAACGCTTCGTGTAGCTGTGAGAGAGCGATACTGATGGCTCCGAACGCGGCCAGGATGGTCAGCACGACGGCATCCCAGTTCATCAGCGGCTCTCCTTGCCAGAGGGCCGAGCTGCGCCCAAGAAATCTGAGGGCGATGCTACGTCCGGGCTGTGCTCTGGCAGAACCCGATCGAGCCACTTGCCGGGAGAACCCAATTCTTCAAGCTTGATCCGTGTGCCGCCCGCGTAGACGCCTGGTCCATGGCGGAAACGCAATTGTAAGCAGCCGCTGTTCGTACCGCGGTGCACGAGGTTATAGGTGCATTGCAGGGTGTATGTGTTGTCGCCTAACTCCTGCTCCGGTCGGCAAGAGCAGTGCCGGTGCTTGATGCGGAGAGGCAACCCCCACACGGGGTCCATGAGTCGTCGCAGGAAGACATCGTGTTCGAGCCTGATGCCGCGCACTGTGTCCAGCTCGAAGATCCATTCGTCTCCGGTGATCCAGGAGCGGGTTGAGTATGCGGTGCTGGATGACTGGAAGATCGAGATGCGACGCAGCAACGCTGATCCAAGCCAGTCGAGGCTACGCTCGCCCTTCCACGTCTCTGGATAGTCACGGATGTGCGATTCCTCGAAGCTGGTCAGCGTTGACTGCTGCCACAGAGGCGGAGCTTCTGCCTTCTCGTATCGACGCCAACGTTCGTCGAGCTCCTCAGCCCAATCCGTCCCGGGGACGCCGCTCAGTACAAGGTGGCATTTGCTGTCAACGAGCGTGAGGTGCAGATCTGCTCCATCGATGCCAACAACTCGAAGCCCAGCGACGCCATTTACTTGTAGGCCCGGCTCGGCCATGGGCAGCAACTGGTCGAGGGCATGGCCGCTACGACTGTAGGGGGCGCCGCTTCTGAACGTGGTGTGGCTGTCGAGATGTACGATGGCGGACTCGGTTGTGGACTGCACGTGCGAAAGCCCGAGTGGATGAGCCCACCACTGGCCTCCGCCGCAAAGTTTGGCGAACACCTCAGCTTCGAGATGCGCTTGCAACCGTGGTCCGCATTGAATCGGGTGGAGATTGTCCCTGCCGCGCATAGCGCTTTTCGCCACGGCGAAGGGCTCGCCTGTGTAGAGCTGACGTGTCCGCGCGAGCCTCTCGAGCCGCCCACCACTGGGCATATGTGATCCGTCCCCGGAATACCGCCGCCCCTCGGCATCCGACAACTGATCTGCGCGCCCTGATCGAGGGCGTAGGTGGACAGTGAGATGCGCTGCGCAGATGGGGCTATGGCTCCTTGACCCCTGATTGATCCGGCCACGGGGCGAAGCAGGATCGGGGGTGGCCTTCTGAAGGCCATACAGCTGAGTGTGGAGGAGGGTGACGGCCGGGCGCAAGTGCTGATGGGCGACAGGCTCCCGTGGGTGCCTAGCGTGGGGGCAGCACTGTTTTTGAACCGTTCCAGGTTCGGTAGAGCTCAGATGTTGGTTGTGAACTGGCGTTTCGTGCTTGGGCTGTAGTAGAGGGTCCCGTATTCGCCGGACGGGCGATCGCACGACGCAGTCGGCGGTGGCAGTACCCGCCGATCCAGTCCGCGGGCGGCCAGCTCGACCTCGGTGAGGGGTTTCGAGGGCTGGCGGGGGCTTGATCAACTCGCGTTTGCACAGGCCGGTGTTGGACTCCAGCCGGGCATTGTCGTAGGCGTCGCCGACCGGACCGGTCGCTGTGGCGGGAGAAGGTGTCCACGACGAAAGCGACGTGGCCGACGCTGCCGAACGTGGTGATGTGCGTGAAGTGGGTGACCCAGCAGCGGTTCAAGGGCGGGACCGACGAACGGGCGGTCCAGGAGGTCCGGAGCCGGATCCGCGGTCACGTCGGGGACGGAGGCGACCGCCTTCACGCATGAGGCGCGCTACGGCGCAGCGGGCCGCCGCGACGTTCCGGTGGTTCAGGTGCCGCCAGATCTCCCCGGCTCCTTGGACAAGGTAGTTGGCTTCGTACTCCGGGGTGATGAGATCCTTCAGCATGGGGTCGCGAACGGAGCGGGTCGCGGGTATGACCCGCCTTTATGGGGGCGTGGCCCTTCCATGCTCCTCGGGAGCTGACTGCGAGTCGACTCGCTCCCAAGATTCCTACAGGCTACGAAAGAGAACGAGTGAGACCGCCACCCCGACGGGGAGTGGCGGTCTCACTGTTACTGATGCTAGGCCAGGAGGCCGGCCCGGCAGTGCACACGCGTTGCACAGGAAGGCGGAGAGCAAGCGGGAAAAGCGAGCACTGCTGAGCAGTGTTCTCGCAGGTCAATGCCTGCTTCCAGCAACCCTCCCAGGTCGCCCCAGACCTGATGTTTAGAGGTCGAAGTACAGCTCGAACTCGTGCGGGTGCGGGCGGAGCTGGATCGGGGCGATTTCCGCGGTGCGCTTGTAGTCGATCCAGGTCTCGATCAGGTCGGAGGTGAAGACGCCGCCGGCCTGGAGGTACTCGTTGTCCGCCTCCAGGGCTTCGAGGACGGCCGGGAGCGAGGTCGGGACCTGCTGGACGTTGGCGTGCTCCTCGGGAGCCAGCTCGTAGAGGTCCTTGTCGATCGGCTCGGCCGGCTCGATCTTGTTCTTGATGCCGTCGAGGCCCGCGAGGAGCAGCGCGGAGAACGCGAGGTACGGGTTCGAGGACGGGTCCGGGGCGCGGAACTCGACGCGCTTGGCCTTCGGGTTGGAGCCCGTGATCGGGATGCGCATCGCGGCGGAGCGGTTGCGCTGCGAGTACACCATGTTGACCGGCGCCTCGAAGCCCGGGACCAGGCGGTGGTAGGAGTTCACCGTCGGGTTGGTGAAGGCGAGCAGCGACGGGGCGTGCTTGAGGATGCCGCCGATGTAGTAGCGGGCGGTGTCCGAGAGGCCCGCGTAGCCCTGCTCGTCGTAGAACAGCGGCTCGCCGCCGGCCCACAGGGACTGGTGGACGTGCATGCCCGAGCCGTTGTCGCCGAAGATCGGCTTCGGCATGAAGGTCGCGGTCTTGCCGTTGCGCCAGGCGACGTTCTTCACGATGTACTTGAAGAGCATCAGGTCGTCGGCCGCGGCGAGCAGCGTGTTGAACTTGTAGTTGATCTCGGCCTGGCCGGCGGTGCCGACCTCGTGGTGCTGGCGCTCGACCTGGAGGCCGGAGTTCTCCAGCTCCAGGGAGATCTCGGCACGCAGGTCGGCGAAGTGGTCGACCGGCGGGGCCGGGAAGTAGCCGCCCTTGTAACGGACCTTGTAGCCGCGGTTGTTCTCGACCGCACCGGTGTTCCAGGCGCCGGCCTCGGAGTCGATGTGGTAGAAGCCCTGGTTCGCGGAGGTCTCGAAACGTACCGAGTCGAAGACGTAGAACTCGGCCTCGGGGCCGAAGTACGCGGTGTCCGCGATGCCGGTGGAGGCGAGGTAGGCCTCGGCCTTCTTGGCGATGTTGCGCGGGTCGCGGCTGTACTGCTCGCCCGTGATCGGGTCGTGGATGAAGAAGTTGATGTTCAGCGTCTTGTCCCGGCGGAACGGGTCGAGGCGCGCCGTCGACAGGTCCGGGCGCAGCGCCATGTCGGACTCGTGGATCGCCTGGAAGCCGCGGATCGACGAGCCGTCGAAGGCGAGCTCCTCCGCCGGGTCGAACGCCTTCGCGGGGATCGTGAAGTGCTGCATCACGCCCGGCAGGTCGCAGAACCGGACGTCGACGAACTTCACGTCGTTGTCCGCGATGAACTTCTTCGCGTCGTCGGCGTTCTGGAACATCCAACTCCTCCTACTCCCACCCGGGGAGGGGCGGGGTTGCAGCTCGGTCGTGCGGCCAGTGCGGTGGCACACGCTGGACCCGACCATAGGCAGGCGGGATTTCTCAAGCGTGACCCGTTTGTTTCGCCCAAGTTAACCGGCCTGGTGACGACGCCGCCAAGACTGACCCGGGTCGAAGTGATCGAAAACGGGCGCAGTACCGTGGTGCCGTGGACAACAGGCAAGCAATCGGATCGTGGCTCTCGGGGCCCCGCGCGGCCGCCGAGGAGATGGGCGTCGACTTCGGCTACCGGGGCGAGCGGCTCGGTCTGCCCAAGGACGGGCCCGGCTCGGTGGCCCCCCTCGGCCGGCGCTTCGGCGCCATCTTCATCGACTGGGGCCTGTGCGCCCTGATCGCGTACCAGCTGATCGCCCGCGGCAACCCGCACAGCGCGAGCAACTGGGCGCTCCTCCTGTTCCTCGTGCTCGGCGTGCTGACGGTCGGGACCGTGGGGTTCACGCCCGGCAAGCGGCTGCTCGGTCTGCGCGTGGTCGCCGAGGAGGGCGGCCGGCTCGGCATCGTGCGGGTCACCGTCCGCACCGTGCTCCTGTGCCTGGCCATCCCCGCGCTGATCTGGGACCGCGACGGCCGCGGCCTGCACGACCGGCTGGCCCGCGCGGTCCAGGTCCGGATCTGAACCCCCCACCCGCTGGAACGTCGGACCCGCTGACACGTCAGAAGGCGGCCCGGACCACATCGGTCCGGGCCGCCTTCGTGTGCGTACGGGCTCCGTGGCCGTACGAGGTGAGGTCAGCGCATCTTTCCGCCGCGCGGCATCCGCGTGCCCTTGGGCATCGGACCCTTCGGCAGCGGCATGTTGCTCATCAGGTCGCCCATGGCGCGCAGCCGGTCGTTGGCCGCGGTGACCTGCGGGCCGGAGAGCACGCGGGGGTACTTCAGGAGCGTGGTGCGCACCTTCTTCAGCGGCACCTGGCCCTCGCCGTCACCGACGATCACGTCGTGGACCGGTACGTCCACCACGATGCGGGCCATCTTCTTCTTCTCCGCGGCCAGCAGGGACTTCACCCGGTTCGGGTTGCCCTCGGCCACCAGCACGACGCCCGCCCGGCCGACGGCCCGGTGCACGACGTCCTGGCTGCGGTTCATCGCCACGGCCGGGGTGGTGGTCCAGCCGCGCCCGATGTTCTGGAGCACCGCGGCCGCCGCGCCCGGCTGCCCCTCCATCTGACCGAACGCCGCCCGCTCGGCACGCCGCCCGAAGACGATCGCCATCGCGAGCACGGCCACCAGGAGGCCCAGGATGCCCAGGTAGACCGGGTGCCCGAGCAGGAAGCCGATCGCGAGGAAGACGCCGAGGACGACGATTCCCACGCCGGCGATGACAAGTCCGATCTTGGAATCGGCCTTACGGGTCATCTTGTAGGTCAGGGCGATCTGCTTCAGTCGCCCCGCATTCGCATCGTTCGCAGCGCTCTCTGCGGTTGCCTTCCTCGCCATACCAGGAAGTTTACGTGGCCTAGGAGCGGCGGGTGGCCACGGCCTCCAGTACGTGCTGGGCCTCGACGCGGTCCTTGGCCCGGCGCCGGTCCTCCAGGACCGCGGTCCAGGCGTTGCGGCGGGCGGTGCGCTGCCCGGAGCCCATGATCAGCGACTCCATGACGCGCAACGCGCCGGTGACGGACGGAAGCGTGGTGGCTCGCACGGTCTGCGGAGCGGTAGCGGCCTGCATCGTCGAGGTCCCCCCTCGGGACGGGAAGTCAGGAACGGGCGGTGGGTGTGGGGGCATGCGCGGTGCGTAAAGCCAATGTCACTGATTGGTGTTACCAGGGCGTGTCCGAGCGGTCAAACGCCAATGAAACCTTGATGCGGACGGGCAAAACGTTGACGCGGCCCGTACGCGTGCCCCGACCTGCGGGGAAGGTACGGGCCGCGTCGAATCGGCCATTACTGATCAGTAGCCGCTTGTGAGGGGATTCACGCAGTCCCTGGTCGTACGCGACCGGGCTCAGGCGGTGGCGGCGGCGCTCCGCGCTTCCATCGCCTGCTGGTACAGCCGGCCCGCCCGGTAGGAGGAGCGGACCAGCGGACCCGACATCACACCGGAGAAGCCGATCTCGTCGGCCTCCTCCTTCAGCTCCACGAACTCCTGCGGCTTCACCCAGCGCTCGACGGGGTGGTGGCGCACGGAGGGGCGCAGGTACTGGGTGATCGTGATGAGTTCGCAACCGGCGTCGTGCAGGTGCTGCAGCGCCTCGCTGATCTCCTCGCGGGTCTCGCCCATGCCGAGGATGAGGTTCGACTTGGTGATCAGGCCGTAGTCGCGGGCCTTGGTGATCACGTCGAGGGAGCGCTCGTAACGGAAGCCGGGGCGGATCCGCTTGAAGATCCGCGGCACGGTCTCGACGTTGTGCGCGAAGACCTCCGGGCGGGAGGAGAAGACCTCTTCCAGCTGCTCGGGGACCGCGTTGAAGTCGGGGGCCAGCAGCTCGACCTTGGTGCGCCCCTCGGCGCGCCCCTCGGTCTGCGCGTGGATCTGGCGCACGGTCTCCGCGTACAGCCAGGCGCCGCCGTCGGCCAGGTCGTCGCGCGCGACGCCGGTGATGGTGGCGTAGTTCAGGTCCATGGTGACGACCGACTCGCCGACGCGGCGGGGCTCGTCACGGTCCAGCGCCTCGGGCTTGCCCGTGTCGATCTGGCAGAAGTCGCAGCGCCGGGTGCACTGGTCGCCGCCGATGAGGAAGGTCGCCTCGCGGTCCTCCCAGCACTCGAAGATGTTCGGGCAGCCCGCCTCCTGGCAGACCGTGTGCAGTCCCTCGCTCTTCACGAGCTTCTGCAGCTGGTTGTACTCGGGACCCATCTTCGCCCGGGTCTTGATCCACTCGGGCTTGCGCTCGATGGGGGTCTGGCTGTTCCGGACCTCCAGGCGCAGCATCTTGCGTCCGTCGGGTGCGACTGCGGACACGTCCGGCTCCCTGTGACTTCGATTCTTCGGCGAACCTTAGGGTACGCCCGTTGTTTGGACGGCTGGGGTGCGGCCCGTTGCCATGGGGGCAACCTGCCGGGGCCCGGCGGCATTCCCTCGGGGGAGGGCGCCGGGGCGGGTCAGGCCACCGCGGGGGCCTGAGGCCGCTCGATCTCGCGCGGAGCCAGGTCGGCGTTCTCCAGGACGTCCTTGAGGTGGCGCTCCACCACCGGGAGCACCTCCTCGATCGTGACCTCGCGCCCCAGCTCGTACGAGAGCGAGGTCACACCCGCGTCGCGGATCCCGCACGGCACGATCCGGTCGAACCAGGTGTTGTCCGGGTTCACGTTGAACGAGAAGCCGTGCATCGTGACGCCCTTGGCGACGCGGATGCCGATCGCCGCCAGCTTGCGGTCCTCGCGGCGCTGGCCCGCGTTGGAGGGCGCGTACTCGGGGCCGTTGAGGCGGGCGTCGAACTCCTCGTCGGTCAGGCGCGGGTCGAAGTCGAGGGACAGGCCGCCGAGCTTGGGGCGCTGCTCCACCGGGTCGCCGAGGACCCACACGCCGCTGCGGCCCTCGACCCGGGTGGTCGCCAGACCGAAGTCGGCGGCGGTGCGGATCAGGGCCTCTTCGAGGCGGCGTACGTGCGCGACGACGTCGACGGGGCGGGGCAGCTTCTGGATCGGGTAGCCGACGAGCTGGCCGGGGCCGTGCCAGGTGATCTTGCCGCCGCGGTCGACGTCGATGACCGGGGTGCCGTCCAGGGGGCGCTCGCTGTCCTGCGTGCGCCGTCCGGCGGTGTAGACCGGCGGGTGCTCCAGGAGCAGGCAGGTGTCCGGAACCTCGTCGGCGAACCGGGCCGCGTGCACCCGGCGCTGCTCGTCCCAGGCCTCCTGGTACTCGACCGCGTCCGCGCCGAACCCCAGCCGGACAAATCGCAGCTCGTTCACGCCAGCTCCCCTGTCGAACTTCTCGGATGCATGCAGCCCTCCCTCACTGTACGACCGTGTTCGAGGGCCCTCGCACGCCCCCCAGACCCGGGCAGAAACGGCACCTCACCACACGATCGGATGAATGCGGGGCGAAGGTGGCGGCACCGGCCGTATTGACCGCTAAATTCTCGCCGTTCCATGAGGGCTGCAAGGTTGGCCCGGAAGGCAGGAGAACGCAGAGCTGATGACGGAACGACCCTCGCAGCGCACCCCCAACCGCCAGCTCGCCGCACTCATCGCAGAAGCCGGGTTCTCCAATGCCGGGCTGGCCCGCCGCGTTGACCAGCTCGGCCTTGAGCACGGCCTGGACCTGCGCTACGACAAGACCTCGGTGACCCGGTGGCTGCGCGGCCAGCAACCGCGCGGCACCACGCCCGCCCTGATCGCCGAGGTGTTCACCCGGCGCCTCGGCCGCAGACTCTCCGCGCAGGACCTCGGGCTCGACGCCTGTGCGCCGGTGTACGCGGGTCTCGAGTTCGCGGCGACCCCGGAGGAGGCCGTCGACATCGTCAGCGGGCTCTGGCGCAAGGACTCGGGCAGCCACGCCGAGCTCCGCAAGATCGCGTTCACCCCGGCGGGCCTGGTGGTCCCCAGCCGGGACTGGCTGATCGGGCGGGCCGACGACCGGGTGGGGCGCGGTGAGCCGAATCCCGTGGGCAACGTGACCCGCATCCCGGTCCAGGGCCGCCCCTCCGTACCCCGCCAGCGCACCACCGACCGCGGCCCCGGCCAGCGCGTGACCAGCGGGGACATCGCGGCGCTCCGCTCGGTCGGCGAGCTGTTCCGCACGCTCGACCACGCCTACGGCGGCGGCCACGCGCGCCAGGCACTGGTGCGCTATCTGGAGCACGAGGCCGAGCCCATGCTGCGCGGCACCTACGGCGAGAACGTGGGGCGCCGGCTGTTCGCGGCGGCGGCCGACCTGACCAGGCTGGCCGGCTGGACCTCGTACGACATCGCGGCGCACGGGCTCGCCCAGCGCTACTTCGTGCAGGCTCTCCGGCTCTCGCAGGCGGCGGGCGACCGGGCGTACGGCTCGTACGTGCTGGTCACGATGAGCCGCCAGGCGGTCTATCTGGGCCACGGCCGCGAGGCGGTCCAGCTCGCCCGGGTCGCCCAGCAGGGGGTGGGATCGGCGGCGCCGCCCGTCGTGCAGTCGCTGCTCAACGCGGTGGAGGCGCGCGGGCACGGGGTGCTCGGCGAGGTGCGGGCAGCCACCGCCTCGCTGGTCCGGGCCGAACGGGCGCTGGAGAGCGCGCGGCCCGGTGACGACGTGCCGCACTGGGCGCGGTTCTTCGACGAGGCGCAGCTCGCCGACGAGTTCGGCCACTGCCACCGCGACCTCCAGCAGTACCGCGCCTGCGCGCAGCACGCGGAGCGCTCCCTGCAACTGCGCGCCCCCGGCTACGCCCGCTCGCGGCTGTTCTGCCGGGTCGTGCTGGCCACGGCCCGGCTCGGCCTCGGCGAGCTCGACCAGGCCTGCGCGCTGGGCGCGGAGGCGGCCCAGCAGGCCAGTGAGATGAGGTCGGCGCGCGCGGTCGAGTACGTACGCGACTTCGAGCGCCGCCTGGAGCCGTACCGGGACGCGGCCGCGGTGCGCACCTACCGGGACCGGGTGGCCGCTCTGGGGTGAGTCCGTGGCCGGGCGGCATCCGGCCACGGACTCCGCAGGGCGGTCCCGCGGTCAGGCCGCCTTGCGGATCACCTCCGCCGGCGCCTGCCAGGACGGGACGCCCAGGTCGGTGAGGATCGCCTGGGCGGCGCGGCGGCCCGAGTACAGGGCGCCCTGGACGGTGCTGGTGTCGCGGTGGTCGCCGCAGACGTACAGACCGGCGAGCAGCCGGACCGGGCGGCGCAGATCGTGCGGGGCGGGCATCGAGGGCACGGCCTGCGGGGTGTGGTGCACGGCCAGCGGCTCCCAGTCGGCCGTGGACGTGGCGTACAGGCGCGCCAGTTGGCGGCGTACCGCGCGCTCCAGGTCGGCGGGCGGGGTGCCGAGCACGGTCGAGGTGATCAGCGCCCGGCCGTCCGGCGCGCGGCTCGGGTCGACCTCGCTCATCACCGAGCTGTACGCCACCGGCCCGCTGCGGTCCGCGTCCAGGAGCAGCGCGGGGTCGGCGAGCGGAGTGTGCGGCGCCGCGTGGTGCAGCACCGTGAGCGGGTGGAAGTCCGGGACCCTGAGGCCCGGCAGGAGCTCGGCGGCGGCGGGCGCGTCGGTGGCCAGGAGCAGGGAGCGGCAGCCGAGCACGCCGTGGTCGGCGGTGGTGACCGAGGTGGTGGCGACGGAGGTGACCTTCACGTCCGTACGCACCGTGCCGGGCGGCAGCGCCCGGGCCAGCAGCTCCGGCAGCGTGGCCGCGCCGCCCGCCGGGACGCACAGCCGGCCGCGCGCGAAGCCCCTCAGCGCGAGGTCGGCGCAGCGGCTCGACGTGGTCAGGTCCGGGTCGCAGAGCAGGGCGGACAGCAGGGGGCGCACGAAGCCGTCCAGCGTGCGGGCGGGCAGGCCCCGGCCCGACAGGGCCTGGCCGATGGGGAGTTCGGGCCGGGCGACGATCCGCTCGACGGGGGTCGCGGCCAGCCTGGCGAGCGCTTTGCCGAGCCGGGCCTGATCGAGTGCGCCGCCGAGCGGGGTGGCCGTGCCCCGAGGGGCGCTCGCGCGGGCGCGCGCGGCGGCCAGTGCGCCCCGTGCGCTCCCTGTCGCGCCCGCCCGGTAGTGCCGGCCCTCGCTGTGCACGAGGACGCCGGGCGAGAACGGGCGCAGCGGCAGGTCCTCCAGGCCCGGGGTGCGGGTCAGTTCCGGGTACGAGGTCGAAAGGAGTTGTCCGATCCGGTCGAGCCGGAACCCGTCGACCGAGGCGGTCGACATGCGGCCGCCCACGGAAGGGGCCGCCTCCAGGACGCTGACCGTGACTCCCGCGCCGGTCAGCTGATGAGCCGCTGACAGGCCCGCGAGCCCGGCCCCCACGATGAGTACGTCCGCATGGTGTGCGGTGCTGAGCACGTGGCCCTCCCCGAGGTAGGCGCGGTAGGTGGAGGCCTCATGCCCCCAACTGGCCCACGGAATGCCGGAGTTCGTGGAGAGAGTAGGTACGTTTGGCTTCTCGGCTCCGCCGCGCGTGGGGGTGGGCGTCGAGGCACACCGGGCGCACGACCCCCCTCCGGGGGCTGCCCCCTCCACTCGGGGTGCCCCCGCCCCCGCCACCTGGGTCACCCCGGGCCCCGCCCTCTGGGGGCTACGCCCCCGGCCCCCATCCCCGTTTCGTCCGTCCGCGGTACGTGGCCGTTCGCGCAGTTCCCCGCGCCCCTACCCCCGTTTCGTCCGTCGGTTGTAGGTGGCTGGTTGCGCAGTTCCTCGCGCCCCTGGGGGGTTCGCGTAGGTCGTCGTGCCCTAACCCTCTTTCGTCCGTAGACCGTGCTCGCTTCTCGCGCAGTTCCTCGCGCCCCTGTCAGTACTGGTGCGGGCCAGTGCTGGCATCTTCAGCCCGTCCGGCGATTGAGGACGAGCGCCGGTCAGGCGCGAATGGGGGTCTGGGGGCGGAGCCCCCAGGGGGCCGGGCCATTCGATCCCTTGCACGGGCGGGTGGGTGGGAGAACCCGCGGGGTCTGGGGCGGGGCCCCGGGGGCGGGCTAGGTCGCTGCTGCGATCGCTTGGTCCACGCCGGGGAACGCGAACCTGAACCCCGCCGACAGCAACAGCGCCGGCAGCACGCGCGTACTGGCCAGCGCATCCTCCGCCGCCTCGCCGACGGCCACCCGCATCGCCGCCGCCGGGACGGGCAGGAGGGCCGGGCGGTGCAGGGCCCGGGACATCGCCGCCGTCACCTCACGGTTCGTCACCGGCTCCGGAGCGGTCAGGTTCACCGGTCCGGACACCCCCTCCGTGTCCACCAGGAACCGCAGCGCCGCGACCTCGTCGTGCAGGGCGATGAACGACCAGTACTGGCGGCCGCTGCCGAGCCGGCCCCCCAGCCCCGCCCGGAACAGCGGGAACAGCTTGGCCCAGGCGCCGCCCTCGCGGGCCACCACCAGACCCGTACGCGCGAACACCGTGCGGATGCCCGCCTCCGCGGCCGGGGCCGCCGCCTCCTCCCACTCCACGCACACCGACGCGAGGAAGCCGTCGCCCGGCGGCGCCGACTCGTCCACCGGGCGGCCGCCGGTGTCGCCGTAGTAGCCGATCGCCGAGCCGCTCACCAGCACCCTCGGCGGGGTGTCGAGGGAGGCCAGCGCCTCGGCGACGGCCGCCGTGCCGAGCACCCTGCTGTCCCGGATCTCCTTCTTGTACGCCGCCGTCCAGCGGTGGGAGGCCACCCCCGCCCCGGCCAGGTGCACCACCGCCTCACAGCCGGCGAGGCCCGCCGCGTCCACGTACTGGCGCGCCGGATCCCACTCGACCTCGTCGGGCGCCTGGGCCCCGCGCCGTACGAGACGCAGCACCTCGTGCCCGTCCGCCCGCAGCGAGCGCGTCAGCGCCGCACCGATCAGTCCCGTCGAACCCGTCACCGCGATCTTCATGGAGCCCATCCTTGCGCTCCCGGGCCCACATGGCACAGTGGCCGCATGCCCGAGTCGTACACCCAGCCCAGTACTTCTCCTCCTCTTCTCATACGCGCCGCCCAGCGCTCCGACGGCGAGCCGCTGGGCGAGCTCACCCGGGCCGCCTGGTCCCCGCTGCATTCCGTGCAGCCGCGCCCGGCACCCCCGTACGCGCCCTTCTTCGACGACCGGCACGAGCCCGCGCACCATCTCGTGGCGGAGACCGACGGCCGTGTCGTGGGGTTCATCCGGCTGGTTCCGGCCACCCCGCTCGCGTGCAACCGGCACGTCCGCCAGATCCAGGGCCTCGAAGTCGGCGAGAGCGCGCGCGGCCGGGGCGTCGCCCGGGCCCTGCTGCGCGGCGCCTACGAGATGGCCCGCCGCCAGGGCGCCACCCGCATCACGCTGCGCGTCCTCGGCCACAACGCCCCGGCCCGCGCGCTGTACGAGGCCGAGGGCTTCGCCGTCGAGGGCGTACTGCCGGGCGAGTTCCTCCTGGACGGCGCGTACGTGGACGACGTCCTGATGGGGCGCTCCCTGCTCGACAGCTGACGACCGAGACCAGACCTCCGAAAGCAGGGCAGGCACCCGTGTCCCATCCCACCGCCAAGGCCACCGCCGACGCCGCAGCCCTCGCCCTGCGCGGGCTCGACGCGATCAGCGACGATCTCGCCGGGATCTACCGCGATCTGCACGCGCACCCCGAGCTGTCCTTCGCCGAACACCGCACCGCCGCCGAAGTCGCCCGCAGGGCAAGGGAGTTCGGGTGTGAGGTGACCGAGGGCGTCGGGCGCACCGGGGTCGTCGCCGTGCTCGCGAACGGGCCCGGGCCCACCGTGCTGCTGCGGGCCGACTTCGACGCGCTGCCGGTGACCGAGCGGACCGGCCTCGACTACGCCTCCACCGCCGAGGGGGTCATGCACGCCTGCGGGCACGACATGCACGTCACCTGTCTGCTCGGCACGCTCGGGCTGCTCGCGGACGCCCGTTCGCTGTGGAGCGGCACCGTCCTCGGGGTCTTCCAGCCGGCCGAGGAGATCGGCCAGGGCGCGCGGGCCATGCTCGACGACGGGCTCTACGAGCGGTTCGGCACCCCGGACGTGGTGCTCGGCCAGCACGTGGCGCCCTTCCCCGCCGGGATGATCGGGGCGCACGCGGGCCCCGCCTTCGCGGCCACCGACGCCCTCAAGGTCGTCATGTACGGCAAGGGGGCGCACGGTTCGCGGCCCGAGACGTCCGTCGACCCGGTGGTGATGGCCGCCTCCACGGTGCTGCGGCTCCAGACGATCGTCTCGCGCGAGATCCCGGGCGGCGAGACGGCCGTGGTGACCGTCGGCGCCCTGAACGCCGGGACCAAGGACAACATCATCCCGGACGAGGCCGAGCTGAAGATCAACATCCGGACGTACAAGGAGCACGTACGGACCCGGGTCCTTGCCGCCGTCGAGCGGATCGTGCGGGGCGAGGCGGCCGTCGCCGGGGCCACGCGCGAGCCGGAGATCACCGAGATCGACTCCTTCCCGGTGCTCGTCAACGACGCCGACGCGATGGCCCGGACGATGGCGGCCGTCGGCGCGGTCATCGGCGACGACCAGGTGCTCGACCCGGGTCCGGTGACCGGCAGCGAGGACGTCGGCCTGTTCGGCACCGAGGCGCAGGTCCCGGTCTGCTACTGGCTGTTCGGGGGAGCGGACGCCGAGGCGTTCGGTGCCGCGTTCGCGGCCGGCACCCTCGACCAGGACGTCCCCTCCAACCACTCGCCCTTCTTCGCCCCGCAGATCGAGCCCACGCTCACCACCGGGGTCACCGCCCTGACGACCGCGGCCCTCGCCTGGCTCGACCCGCGCTAGCGGACCGGCTCAGCGGCCCAACAGGCGCATGGCGCCGGTGAGTTCGCGCAGGCAGCGCACCGCGAGCTCGGCGGGGGAGCCGGGGCCGGACGCCGGCGCGTCGGTGGCCGCCCACGCTTCGAGCGCCACCCGGATCGCGTCGGTGGCCGCGGCCGCCGCGAGCCGCAGCTCCAGGGCGTCGGCCCCCGGCCCCGCCAGCCGGGCGAGGACGGGCAGCAGGCGCTCCTCGGAGTCCTGGTTCACCCGGTACCAGACCGCGCGCAGGGCCGGGTCGTGCTCGGCCGCGCGCAGCAGTCCCCGGGTCCACCTCAGCTGCTCGGCGCCGTGCGCGTCGGGCGCGGCGAGGGCCTCGCGCACGGCGGCCTCCAGCGTCTTCGCCAGCGGGCCCGGCTCGGCGGCTTCGAGCAGCGCCCGCCAGCGCTCGGCGCCGCCCGAGAGCAGCGGGCCGACCGCGTCCTGCTTGGAGCGGAAGTAGCGGTAGAAGGTGCGCAGGGCGACTCCGGCGTGCCGGGCGATGGCCTCGGCGGTGGTGCCGTCGGGCCCGTGCTCGGCGAAGAGCGCGGCGGCGGCGCGGGCGATGTCGAGCTGGGTCGCGGCCTTGCGGCGCTCGGTCAGGGAGGCCTTGGCCGGGGGAGCGGGCCGGGGATCGGGCTGGGTCACCGCGCAAGCGTACGCCTGCGACCTCCGTACCGGCATGGAATGACGTCGTGGCAAAACGTGCCACTTGGGCGTACGGTGGTGGCAACCACGCATCCCCCGACTGCGAGAAAGCTGGACCGCGATGAGCCCGAACACCGTCACCGACCGCTACGAAGGACGCCGCGCCCTGGTCACCGGCGGTGGCTCCGGCATCGGCCAGGCCACCGTGCTCCGCCTGCTCGCGGAGGGCGGCCACGTCGTCGCCGCCGACGTCAGCGAGGCCGGCCTGAAGGACACCGCCGACAAGGCGGGCGCCACCGTCGGCCGGCTCACCACCCTCGTCGTCGACATAGCCGACGAGGACTCGGTGCGCGCGGGCGTCGCCGCCGCCGTGGCCGCGCTCGGCGGTCTGGACGTGCTGGTCAACGCCGCCGGGATCCTGCGCTCCTCGCACACCCACGAGGCGAGCCTGGCCGACTTCAACAAGGTCGTCGCGGTCAACCTGACCGGCACGTTCCTGATGATCCGCGAGGCCGTCCCGGCGCTCCTGGAGGGCAACGGCGCGGCCGTCGTCAACTTCAGCTCGACCTCGGCGATGTTCGCCCACCCCTACATGGCGGCGTACGCGGCCAGCAAGGGCGGCATCCAGTCGATGACGCACGCGCTCGCCGCCGAGTACGCCAAGCAGGGCATCCGCTTCACCGCCGTGCAGCCCGGGTCGATCTCGTCCGGCATGACCGACGGAACCGGCGCCTCCCGGTCGAGCGTGGGCCCGGGCCTGCCCGCCGACGCCGACATGTCGCTCTTCGCGAAGCTCGCCCCGGCCATCGGCCAGGGCTTCGCGGGCCCCGAGACGGTGGCGTCGGTGGTCGCGATGCTGGCGAGCGACGACGGCCGCTTCATCACCGGGACCGAGGTCCGCGTCGACGGCGGCACGCACTTCTGATCCGCGGCCCGGCCCCGCTCAGCCGGTGCCGAACCGCTCCCACAGCCGGGGGAAGCGCTCGGCGAGGGCCGTCTCGTCCTCGAAGTCCAGCGGGGTTCCGGCCGGCTCGTCGGGCTGGGCGGGGATGCCCAGGTCCGGCGCCACGACGCCGGTGAGCTGCTCGTACGCCTCGTCCGCCGCGTAGCCGAGCTCCTCGCCGTCGCCGTCGACCTCCTCGTCGAACTCGCCGAGGAGGTCGGCGAGCGCGTCGGGGTCGTGCAGCGCGCCCTCGAAGACCTCCCGCCCCTGGCCGATGAGCCAGCAGCGGAAGTAGTCGAAGGCGTCGTCGCTGGCCCCGTCGAGCAGCACGGCGGCCGCGCCCCACAGGTCCCAGCGGTAGGCGCGGTTGTAGCGCGCCTCGAAGTGCCGGGCGAAGTCGAGCACGGAGTCGGGGTCGTACTGAAGCAGTCGCTCCACGAGCAGGTCGGCCTGTTCCTCGGGGTCGCCGTCGGCGGCCTCGCGGGTACGGTCGACGATCTCCCAGAACTCCGTCTCGTCCATCACGGAACCAGCATCGTGGGTAGGGGGTGGCCGCGCACGCGGAGCGGCGCTTTTCGTCCGGTTGCCGCTCCTGGCTCACCCCTGGCACATCTGTCGCCCCACGCTCGCTACTCGTCGAGGGGCAGCGTGGTGGCGACCATCTCCCAGCGCGAGTCGAACCAGGCCTGCACCTGCTGGAACTCCGCGCGCTCCAGGGACCGCGCCCCGTTGCCCTCCAGGGTGGCGGGGAACAGGGTGTCGCTGTGCAGCTCGACCACTTCTATCGCCTCCGCGTCGACGAGGATGCGGGTCCTGCGCAGGAAGTAGTAGCCGGTCAGCATCTGGGTGCCGTTGATGAGGTAGCGCTTCTCGCCCGGCACCGTCGGCAGGCTCCGGATCTCCACGGACACGGTGCCGACCGTGCCCTCCTCGGCCAGCTGGGTGAGCGAGTGGTGCAGGGCCTCCGCGTACATCCGGATGACCCGCCGCAGCCGCCGCAGCGGGCGCGGGTCGCTGGGGTCGTCGAGGGGGCGGGGGTAGGGGTGGTCGGTGTCCAGATCGGGTACCAGGACCCGTACCCGGACCGATTCAGGGGCCGCCCGGTCGCCGAGCCGGATGAGTTCGGCCTGCTGCTGGACGGCGCGCGAGAGCTCCTCGGTGTGCAGCGACCAGACGTCGAGCGAGACGTGGCGCGCCTCGAAGGCGCGGGAGATGTAGTAGACCAATGGCCGTCCGATGGCGGCCTGGCGGGCCACCCGGGCGCCCCGGCCCGACACTCCGTCCTCCAGGAGCTGCTCGGCGCGCAGCAGCTGGAGCGCCTTCTGTACGGTGCCGCGCCCGCAGCGGAACCGGCGCATGAGCTGCTCCTGTTTGGGCAGCGCGTCGCCGGGCGCGGGGACACCGTTCTGGATGTCCTGGCGCAGCGCGTCGGCGACCGTCCGGTAGCGGGGGATCTCCCCGACGTCGTCCCGGTCGGTCCCGGTGGTGTGGGTCGTCACCCGGAGAGGTTACAACTCGCGGTCAGGACAGGACAGATGGCTGCGAGGACGGGTCAACTCGCCCAGTTGACCGGTTGGTTGGGCCGGATGGGCGCTCAATTTCCCATTGGCATAGTCGTGTTGCCCGATATGCAGGCGGCTGACCATAGATGGCAGCCATTCAGCACGGGTAGGAGGAGGGAACACAATCGCCGGCCAATGAGGGTACCGATCGTCAGTACGTGCGGGCCGCGGCGGCGACCACCGGAGGAGGTGTTCCATGGGACTGGAGACACGCGTGCAAATCGTCCTCGAACTGCTGTCGAACGCGGGTGTGGTGTCCCTGTTCGGCCCGTCGGGCCTGCTGGTGCTGGCTCTGGGTGTACTGCTCACGAAGGGCGGCGGTGGCGCGGTCCGCGGGGAACCGGGGCCGGTACCGGCCGGGCCGCGCACCAACCTGGTGTGCGTGGGGGCCGTGATCCTGGTGCTCCTGCTCATCGCCGCGGTCTGAACGGACCGCTTGATCACCGCCCTCGGGCGGGCCCGCTCCTGATCCGGCTCAACTCGGGTCCACGGGGCGGGCGTTCGGGTCCATGGGGCGGGCGATGGTGTTCCACAGCGAGTCGAACCACTGCTGGGTCTGCTCGACATAGCTGCGGGTCACCTGGTCGTCGTCCACCACGGTGTGCCGGAAGAGCATGCCCTCCACGCCGAGCATGTCGTAGATCTCGATCGGGTTCCGGTCGAGGTCCACCGTGCGCTCGGTCACCTGGTAGTGGCCGGCCAGGACCTCCCGGCCGTTCAGTATGTACACCTTCTGCGTCGGGGTGATCGACACCTTGCGGGCCTCGACCGTCACGTCCTCCACCAGGTCGCGGACCTTGAGCATGCGCAGCGAGTGCCGCAGCGAGCCGTAGATGTGGTTGCTGGTGATGCGCAGCCGCTCGCGCGGGCGGCTGTTGTGCAGATCGCCGACCACCTGGGGCAGGGCCAGGGGCGCCTCGGCGTCGGGCAGCAGGATGCGCACGGCCACCCGGCGCGGGCCGGCCCCCTCGGCCTGCACGGTGACGAGCGGGCCCGCGAGCGCGGCGGCCAGCGTCTCGCCATTGAGGCAGTACGCGTCGATGGTCACCTCCTCCTGGCGGAAGCACTGCGCCACCCGCTCGCCCAGGAAGATCCCCGCGGGGCGCGGGGAATGGCGGCGCGGCCCCGGCACCTCGTGTCCATTGCTCGCGGGCGGCCGGGTGGCGGCCGGGCGGGCGACCGTCGGCGGGGTGCCCTGCTGGGCCCGCCTGATCAGGCCTTCCCTCTCCAGGAGCTCCACCGCGCCGCGGACCGCGCCGCGCGGCACCGCGAACCGCTCGCTGAGCTGGGCCTGGGTCGGGAGGTGTTCACCGGCCCGCAGCTCCCCGCCGGAGATGAGCGCGCGCAAGCCGTCCGCGACCACATCCCGCGGACGACGCTGTCCCTCGGTCGACCCGCTGTTACCAGGCACGTTTCGAATCCTACAACTTCCTGCCAATGACGGCGAGTTGTCCTACCGAACTGCCAGTATCTGCCAATGACGCCGACCTATGCGTAGAGTTGGCGCAGGGCGCGCGCCGCGTCGGCGAACCGCTCGCGCAGCGCGGTCGGCTCCAGCACCTCCAACTCCGGCCCCAGGGTGAGCAGTTGGCCATACGCGACGTCCTGCGACTCGACCGCCAGGGTGACCGTGACCCAGCCCTCCTCGTCCGGCTCCCCGGCCTGCTCCGCCAGGGCCTCGCGCACCGCGTCCCGGTCGCCGGTGGTGTACGGCAGCCGGGCGGCCCCGGCCGGTGAGACCCGTACGACCACCGTCTCGCGGAGCACCGAGCGGGCGAACTCCGCCGACCGCGCCGCCCAGAACCCCGGCAGGTCGAAGTCCCCGTCCCGGGCGAACCGGTCCTCGCCGACCGCGACCGCGGTGAACCGGTCGAGCCGGTACACCCGGAAGCCGCCCTCGTCCACCGGGCGGGCGCACAGGTACCAGACGCCCGCCTTCAGGACCAGGCCGTACGGTTCGAGCTCGCGCTCCACCTCGGAGCGGTCCGGGCGCCGATAGCCCGCCCGGACCCGGCGGTCGTCCCACACCGCCTCCGCGACGGCAGGCAGCAGTTCGGGCGTCTCGGGCTCCTGCCACCAGCCGGGGGCGTCCAGGTGGAAGCGCTGGGCGGCGGCGGTCGGGGCGTCCTTGAGGGAGGGCAGCAGGGCCGCCGACACCTTCAGGCGGGCCGCCGAGGCGGCGTCCTCAAGACCCATCTCCCGCAGCGCGCCCGGCACTCCGGACAGGAACAGGACCTCGGCCTCGGAGCGGGCGAGCCCGGTCAGCCGCGTCCGGTACCCGCCGACCAGGCGGTAGCCCCCGGCGCGGCCCCGGTCCGCGTACACCGGCACCCCCGCCTCGGCCAGCGCCTGCGCGTCCCGGGTGACGGTGCGCTCGGACACCTCCAGCTCCCGCGCGAGCTCGGCGGCGGTCATGGCGGGTCTCGCCTGGAGGAGCAGCACCATCTTGATGAGGCGGGCAGCGCGCATGCCGTCATGATGCAGGGTGGGGGCTTCGGGCGGTGCGGGGTGGGCGCGGTGCCGCCCGCGCCCCTGGGGGTGTTTTCGGGTACGGGCTGTCCGTGGCTGGTCGCCCCGCGCCCCGGGCCCGCTTCGGGTGCGGGTCGTGGGTGGCTTCTCGCGCAGTTCCCGGCGCCCCCTCGAACCCGCTTTCGTCCGCGGACCGTGCCCGCTTCTCGCGCAGTTCCTCGCGCCCCTGGAGCCCGCTTCGGGTGCGGGCTGTCCGTGGCTGGTCCCCCGGCGCCCTTGGGCCTGCTGCCGACTGCGGGTCGTGGGTGGTTGGTCGCGCAGTTCCCCGCGCCTCTGTAGGGCGCCCGGTGTCGCCGGGCGAGGCGGGGGGCGCTTAGCCGTGTGTCTCGTTCAGGGCGATGATCGAGAACACGCCGCCCTGCGGGTCCCGCAGGAGGGCGAAGCGGCCGGGTGGGATGGTCGTGGGCGGCACGTGCACCTCGCCGCCCAGCTCCCGGGCCCGCGCCGCCGTCGCGTCGCAGTCCGCCACCTGGACGTACACCATCCAGTGCGGCGGCACCTCCGGCGGGAAGTCCTCGTTCATCCGCATCATGCCGCCGAAGCTCGCGCCGTCGAGCCGCCACTCGGTGTACTCGGAGCCGCCGTACGGCTCGGTGTCGCAGTCCCAGCCGAAGACCGCCCGGTAGAAGTCCTTGGCCCGGTCCGCGTCCCGGGTGAGCAGCTCGAACCAGCACATGCTGTCCGGCTGGTCCGCGATGCCGAAGCCCGGGTGCTCCTTCGGCTGCCAGACGCCGAAGACCGCGCCCTCGGGGTCGGCGAACACCGCGAGCCGGCCCGACTCGAAGACGTCCATGGGACCGGCGACGACCGAACCGCCGTGGCCGGTCACCGCGGCGGCCGTCGCGTCGGCGGACTCGACCTGGTAGTACGCCAGCCACGCCACGGGCTGCCCCGGGGCCATGCAGGGGCCGTACCCGCCGACGTAACGGTCGCCGAGCAGGAACATCCCGTAGCCGCCCGCCTCCGGCATCGGCACGTCCGCGCCCTGCCAGCCGAAGAGACCTCCGTAGAAGGCCTTGGCGGCCGGGACGTCGGTCGTCGAGAGGTCGGCCCAGGTGGGCGCGGACGGGCGGTTGAAGATCTTCATGCGGTGCTCCCGGAGTCGTGGCGCCCCCGGGGGACCATTCACGCACGCGTGCCCCGCCCCGGCAATCGGGACGGGGCACGCGCGGGTGACCGCTCGGGACCTACAGGCCGTAGCGCTCGCGCGCTTCCTTCACGGCCGTGACCGGGACCTCGCCGCGCTTGGCGAGCTGGGCCAGGGCCGCGACGACGATCGACTGGGCGTCGACGCCGAAGTGGCGGCGGGCCGCCTCACGGGTGTCGGAGAGGCCGAAGCCGTCCGCGCCGAGCGAGGACCAGTCCTGCTCGACCCACTGCGCGATCTGGTCCGGGACCTGGCGCATGTAGTCGGAGACCGCGAGGACGGGGGAGTCCACGCCCTCAAGTGCCTTGCGGATGAAGGGAATCCGCTCCTCGCCGCGCAGCAGCGCGGCGTCCGCCTCCAGGGCGTCGCGGCGCAGCTCGGTCCAGGAGGTGGCGGACCACACGTCGGCGGCCACGCCCCACTCATCGGCGAGCAGCTTCTGCGCTTCGAGCGCCCAGTGGATCGCCGTACCCGAACCCAGGAGCTGGATGCGCGAGGCGTTGACCGGGACGGTCACGCCCGCCGTCTCCGCCGTGTTGAAGCGGTACAGGCCCTTGACGATGCCCTCGTCGATGCCCGCGGGCTTCGCCGGCTGCGGCATCGGCTCGTTGTAGACCGTCAGGTAGTAGAAGACGTCCTGGTCCTCGCCCGGGGCGGCCTCGCCGTACATGCGGCGCAGACCGTCCTTGACGATGGCCGCGACCTCGTAGGCGAAGGCCGGGTCGTACGACAGGGCCGCCGGGTTGGTCGCCGCGATCACCGGGGAGTGGCCGTCGGCATGCTGGAGGCCCTCGCCGGTCAGCGTCGTACGGCCCGCGGTGGCGCCCACCAGGAAGCCGCGGCCCAGCTGGTCGCCGAGCTGCCACATCTGGTCGGCCGTGCGCTGCCAGCCGAACATCGAGTAGAAGATGTAGAACGGGATCATCGCTTCGCCGTGCGTGGCGTACGACGACGACGCGGCGATGAAGTCGGCCATCGAGCCGGCCTCGGTGATGCCCTCGTTGAGGATCTGGCCGTCCTTGGCCTCGCGGTAGTACATGAGCTGGTCGCGGTCGACCGGCTCGTACGTCTGGCCCTTGGGCGAGTAGATGCCGAGCGAGGGGAACAGCGACTCCATGCCGAAGGTGCGGGCCTCGTCCGGGACGATCGGAACCCAGCGCTTGCCGGTCGTCTTGTCGCGGATCAGGTCCTTCATCAGCCGGACGAACGCCATGGTGGTGGCCATGGACTGGCTGCCGGAGCCCTTGTCGAACGCCGCGAACGACTTGTCGGCCGGGGCCGGCAGCGGGGCGATCGCGTGGCTGCGGCGGGCCGGGGCCGGGCCGCCGAGGGCCGCGCGGCGCTCCTGGAGGTAGCGGACCTCGGGGGAGTCGGCGCCCGGGTGGCCGTAGGGCACCACTCCGTCGACGAACTGGGCGTCGGAGATGGGCAGTTCAAGAAGGTCGCGCATGTTCTTGAACTCGTCGTTGGTGAGCTTCTTCATCTGGTGGTTCGCGTTCTTGGACGCGAAGCCCTCACCGAGGGTGAAGCCCTTGACGGTCTGCGCCAGAATGACGGTCGGCGCACCCTTGTGGGACAGGGCGGCCTTGTAGGCGGCGTACACCTTGCGCGGCTCGTGGCCACCGCGCGAGAGGTGGAAGCACTCCAGGATCTTGTCGTCGGACAGCAGCTTCGCCATCTCGACGAGCGCGGGGTCCTTGCCGAAGAAGTCCTCGCGGATGTAGGCGGCGTCGCGCGTCTGGTACGTCTGCACCTGGGCGTCGGGGACCTCGCGCAGGCGGCGGACCAGGGCGCCGGTGGTGTCGAGCTGGAAGAGCTCGTCCCAGGCGCCGCCCCACAGCGACTTCACGACGTTCCAGCCGGCGCCGCGGAACTGGGCCTCCAGCTCCTGCACGATCTTGAAGTTGGCGCGGACCGGGCCGTCCAGGCGCTGGAGGTTGCAGTTGATGACGAAGGTCAGGTTGTCCAGACCCTCGCGGGCGGCGAGCGCGAGGGCAGCCGTCGACTCGGGCTCGTCCATCTCGCCGTCACCGAGGAACGCCCACACGTGGGAGTTGGAGACGTCCTTGATGTTCCGGTTGGTGAGGTACCGGTTGAAGCGCGCCTGGTAGATGGCGGAGAGCGGGCCCAGACCCATGGAGACGGTCGGGAACTCCCACAGCCAGGGCAGGCGGCGCGGGTGCGGATAGGAGGGCAGGCCGTCGCCCGCGGACTCCTGGCGGAACTTGTCGAGGTGCGCCTCGGTGAGGCGGCCGTCGAGGAAGGCGCGGGCGTAGATGCCGGGCGAGGCGTGGCCCTGGATGTAGAGCTGGTCGCCGGAGCCGTCGCCCTCCTTCCCGCGGAAGAAGTGGTTGAAGCCGGTCTCGTACAGCCAGGCCGCGGACGCGAAGGTCGCGATGTGGCCGCCGACGCCGTACTTCGAGCCGCGGGTCACCATGGCCGCCGCGTTCCAGCGGTTCCACGCGGTGATCCGGCGCTCCATCTCCTCGTCACCGTCGATGACGGGCTCGGAGGAGGAGGGGATGGTGTTGACGTAGTCCGTCTCCAGCAGCTTCGGCAGGGCGAGGCCCGCGCCTTCGGCGTGCTGAAGCGTGCGGCGCATCAGATACGCGGCCCGGTGCGGGCCGGCGGCCTTGGCGACGGCATCGAGGGAGGCCGCCCACTCGGCGGTCTCCTCGGTGTCACGGTCCGGGAGCTGGTCGAGCTCGCTCGGAAACTTGGCTACGGGGTCGATCATGATCGCCGCCTTCCGGACAGGAGGGGGGTGGAGAAAAAGGGGCCTTTGTCTGGCAGGACGGGGCCTTGGACCGGTGAGTCCGCCGTCGACTGTAAGCCGCCGATCGATGATCGATCAAAGCGTTGAGCCAAAAACTTCTTCGAATCGAGAAAGTCGGCACAGGGTGCCGCAAAAAAGGGCACCCGGTGCCTTGGAATGCCAGGTGCCCGGCGGGCCGCTCCGCAGGTCAGGCGCTACGCGGCGCGCACCCCAGGACATGGGCCTTCACCAGCGCCCCGATGGCCGGATCCCGCCGCCTGAACGCGGCGACCAGGTCCTCGTGCTCCTCGGCGTAGGACTTCTGGACGGTGCCGAGCCAGCGGATGGAGAGCGCGGTGAACACCTCGATGCCGAGGCCTTCCCATGTGTGCAACAGCACACTGTTGTCGGCCGCCCGCACGAGCTCGCGGTGGAAGCCGACCGTGTGGCGCACCTGCGCGGTGCCGTCCGCCGCCCGGTCCGCCTCGTACAGCGCCGCCACGTGCGGCTCCAGGGCCGAGCAGTCCTCGGCCAGGCGCCCGGCCGCGAGCTCCGCCGCGATCTGCTCCAGACCGGCCCGCACCGGGTAGCTCTCCTCCAGGTCGGCGGCGCTCAGATTCCGCACCCGTACGCCCTTGTTGGGCGCCGACTCGATCAGGCGCAGGCTCTCCAGCTCCCGCAGGGCCTCGCGCACCGGCGTCTGGCTGACCTGGAGCTCCACCGCGATGCGCCGCTCCACGATCCGCTCACCGGGCTTCCAGCGCCCGCTGACGATCCCCTCCACGATGTGCTCGCGGATCTGCTCGCGCAGCGAGTGGACGACGGGCACGGTCATGGGGGCTCCTTAAGGTCTGCCCGGCGGATCTCGTCCGGACGCGACGCCTGGGCAGCTCAACGGCGACCTGATCCGCCGGACCGACCCTAAGGCGAGCGGTGACCCCCAAACAATACGGCCGCGGGGGGGGGGGGGGGGGGGGGGGGGGGGGGGGGGGGGGGGGGGGGGGGGGGGGGGGGGGGGGGGGGGGGGGGGGGGGGGGGGGGGGGGGGGGG